>JAFTWA010000035.1 GCA_017465565.1 Tyzzerella sp. | reverse complement strand
TCGAATCATCTTAATTTTAAGGCATAGTACCAACTATGTCCATTGTTTATGTCCATTTTTCTCAAATTTCTTTTCCTGCACGATATTCAATTGTCAATTTTCAATTTACTTCTCATTTAATCAGGATTCCGAGAAGTTATTTTATTTTTCTAACTTGAATTATTTAGGCTGAAATGCCATGAAACTTGATGCGTCATTCAGAATACGACGCCAACAGACTTGAAATTATTCGAAAGAATTTTGTCTGTGATGTAGAATGCAGTTTAACATACCAGCATTTAAAATGCAAGAAAAAACAGCAGATCTTTTATTAGACCTGCTGTTACAATTACCAATATCTTCGAATTGCTAAAATTTCTTTTGTTCCACCAAGATATACTCCAGCTTCCATTACACTATATCCATCACATGGAGCATGAATAATCTTATTGTTTCCTATGTAAATTCCAACATGACCATCATAACAAATAATATCGCCTGGAAGCGCATTTGCCAGACCATTTACTGCTTTTCCGTACTGTCTTTGTATTGTAGATGTACGCGGAATGCTAATTCCCACTTTCTCATGCGCTCTCATAGTGAGCCCTGAACAGTCAATTCCTTTGTAGTTTGTGCCACCCCATGCATATGGAACACCCATATAAGTTCTGGCAGCTGCAACAATTGCTGCTCCTACATTTACGTCACCATTTCCACCATTGGCCCAATTACTTGTGTCAACAGTTCCACTTGATGAATTATTGTTATTGTTATTATTCTTATTATCTTGGCTCTCTTGCGCTTTTCGTTTTTCCTCTTCTTCCGCTTTTCTCCGGGCTTCTTCTGCAGCAATTCTAGCGGCCTGTGCAGCAGCTTCTTCCAACTGTTCCTGGAAATTTTCCACTTCAGCCTTCTTCTCTTTTATCTTTTCTGATAATTCCTGGCTCAGTTGCTCATTCTGCTCCATCACGTCATTCAGACGAGCCTGTTCACTCTCTAATGTTTCTTTTAGATTTGCAACTTTATTCTTAGTCGCAACGAACTCATCTAATGCCGCCCTATCATATTCATGAATCGCCTGAACATTTTCTGCACGTGTTAACATCTCTGAAATACTGCCTGATTCAAAAATCACTTCCAATATAGAAGTCTGTCCACTTTCGTACATCGCTACGATACGATGCTTCATATCTTCCATCTGCTGCAGTTCTCTTTGCTCAGCCTCTTCCAAGTCCTCTGTTGCCTTAATGACCTGTTCACCGATTTCGATTAACTGTTCCTCTGTTTCAGCCATCGCTGTCATGAGTTCTGTCATTTCGCTCTGAAGCGAAGACATCTCGTCTTCCGCCTGCTCCACTTGTTCTTCCAGTTCATCCACTTGTTCCTGCATCTGCTGTGATGTCGGCTCTGCATAAACAGATGTTGCGAAAATAGAACATGCAAGAAGTGTTGTCAGCAATACTTTACCAAGCTTCTTCATCAAATCTCCCCTTTTGTATTTCCCCTTGTTATTACCACCATCTTCTAAACCATGGTGAACCATAAACACTTACAACTCGAACAACGTCTCCTGTTTGCGGTGCATGAATCATCATGCCATTGCCAAGATAGATACCTACATGACCAGTATAACATACTACATCCCCTGGCAATGCCTCTGCTCTTGACACGGCTCTTCCGCCACTTCCTTGTGGTCCCGAAGTTCTTGGAAGACTAATGCCTGCCGCCCTGTGTGCCAACAGAACAAGTCCGGAACAGTCTACACCGCTCTTACTCGTTCCACCCCAGACATATGGAATGCCAAGAAACTCGTATGCAGCACTCACAATCGCTGAACCTCCGCCATTTCCTACTGGAGGCACGTAAACTGTAGAACTGCTAGGACGACTTTGTGCTGCCGCTTCTGCCGCTGCCGCCTGAATTCTATCATCCAAGTCATCAATCTCGTTTTCCAGGTCTGCAATCATTGTATTTAGTTCTTGCTTGTCCTTCTCAAACTTTTCCTGCTTTTTCTCTACAGCTGCCATATCTTCTTCCAAAGATACTTTTAAAGCTTCGATTTTTTCTATATTTTTAACAAATTCTTCTAATTCTTTTCTGTCATATTCATGAACCGTCTGTACGTTATCTGCACGTTTCAGCATCTCTGCGATACTTCCAGACTCGAAAATCATTTCCAGCATAGAGCTTGTATCATTTTCATACATTGCAACAATACGTGCCTTCATTGCTTCATATTGTTCTGCACGTTTTTCTTCTGCAATCACTAAATCTTCTTCTGCTTGAAGGATTTGCTGTCCAAGCTCAACTAATTCCTCTTCTGTCGCATTGATTTTGGACATGAGACTTGCCATTTCATCTTCCAAATCTTCCAGTTCCTGCTCTGCCTTTTCCTTCTCATCTTTCAACTGATTTCGTGTAGGTGTTGCAAATACCGTCGATGCAAGAAACGAACTTGCTAATAATATTAATAAAAAAGATTTCCAAATTTTCTTCATATTTACCATCCTGCTTATATAATTTTTATACTCATTAGAATTATATAATAGCACTCAAGCATTTGCAATGTTTTTTAATAACTTTGTAACATTTTCCATTATACATTTTCTGGCTTTTCATCAATTTTCTGTATTTGCGCTAATATGACAAAAGCAAGTACAATGCATACACCCGTAATCACAGCTGCACGAATCGGCTGGGCGAGCATCCATGCAAATCCATTCATTTCGGTCAGCACACACGCCACAATATTCATAATCACATGAGCCAGAACAGGAGCTTTGAGTGAACCATATTTTTCGTACACATACGCCAGCATAAGGCCAGCCACTGTACCGTAAATCATTTGCACGAGATTTCCATGATAGAGCCCAAAGAAAATTGATGACATTACAATTGCTTTCTTCGGAGATGAAATAGCTCTCATTCTTCGATAAATCACACCACGGAACATATACTCTTCCAGAATGGGATACACGATTCCCACACAGAGAAGCTGTGCTAAAAACGCCGGAGCATAAAGCGCTTCTGCCGCTTCCTGGTAGGACTCACTGTATTTAGCCAAATTAGCCAGTAATAACAGATTATTTAGACCAATCGCAAGAGCAGCACTAACTCCCGCAATCATTACATATTTTCCAAGCGGTGCCTTTTTATTCGGGAGTATGCCTGCTTCCCTTTCTTTTGCTTTATCCTTCTTTACCATCAGAATGAGAAATGGAACAGTCAAAACTGCTGCAACAGCCCCCATTTCTGTCGGATGTTCACGATATTCATCCAGGAAAAGAAGGGCAATCACATAGGCCACTGCATACCGAAGCATCAATGGACTTAAAATATCCCACATTTGTTTTAAAACGCTTTTTCTTTGCATGCTTTCACTGCCTCCCTGATTTTTTCTTCTTCCCCACATAGCGAGCCCTGTACCATCTCTGGCTTTCCGCCGCCCCGCCCTTGGAATAATTCATTCAAGGTTTTGGCAAACGGTCTCATGTCTCTTGTTTTACTTCCCATCACATAACGGTAACCCTTATCATCATTGCCGGCAAATACTGCTGCAACTTCTGCTTTCTTCTCCAGAACCAGATTCATCAGTTCTCTTGGCTCACTTCCTTCCAAACCGGATTCAAAAAGAATCACCAAATCCTGATTTTCTGGAATCTCATTCACTTTGTATTTCAAAAGAGTGCGCTGCATTTCTATCAGTTTCCCCTTTTGCGATGCAATTTCTTCTTTTAGCTTTAAAACCTCTTCGGCAACCTCTGCTTCTTTCGCCGAAAGCATGACAGAAATCCGCTTCACACTCTCTGCTTTTTCCTCATAGTCCGCAATTGCACGGAACCCGCATAACATAGAAACACGCACTCCGCCTTTATAATTCTGCACACCGATTAATTTAATAAGACCAATTTCACCTGTCTTCTTTACATGTGGCGCACAGCAGGCACAGGTGTCATATCCAGGAACCCGCACAATGCGGACCTGGCCCTCGATTTCAATTTTGCTGCGGTATGCCATATCCGTGAGTTCTTCCTTTGAAGGATAAAGCACTTCAATATCAAGATTCTTCACGACTGCCTCATTGGCTTTCTGCTCGATTTCCTTTAACTGCTCTTTAGAAAGAACACCGCTAAAATCCATTGTGATAGCATCTCTTCCCATATGGAATCCCACATTGTCATACCCGTACATCGCATTTACAAGACCTGACACAATATGTTCTCCCGAATGCTGCTGCATTTTCGAAAAACGTTCCTCCCAGTCAATGGCACCTTCCACGGTTTGTCCTGCCTCTAAAGGTGTTTTCATCTTATGATAGATAATGCCTTCTCGCTCCTGTACATCCAGTACGCTCTCTCCACCAATCACGCCGGTGTCTGCATATTGTCCGCCACCCTCAGGAAAAAAGGCGGTCCTGTTAAGAACCGCCTCATAATACTCTCCACGCTTTACGCAAGCTTCCACAATTGCAGAGAAGGTTATCATATGGCTGTCTTCATAAAATAACTTTTCTGTCATTTGTTTACATCCTTTCTGGAGCTTCAAATCCAAGCATATCGATACATGCCTCTAATACACGTTTTGTAATAGAAAGAAGTGCAATAAATCCTGCTTTTCTGTCTTCATTTTCTTCTGAAAGAATCTTTGTTTCATGATAGAAACGGTTAAATGCATTTGATAAATCGTAAATGTATGCACAAATCTTGTGTGGCGCAAGCTCTTCGTATGCACCTTCAATTACGCTGTTAAACTTCGCAGCCTCTAACATTAATGCTTTCGCGCTTGCAGATTCCGCTTTCATAAATTCACAGGCTTCTGCTGTTTTACCTGTTTCTGCATATTTTGCAAGGATTGATTTGATACGCACGATTGTGTATAAAATGTATGGACCCGTATTTCCTTCGAATGAAATGAAGCGGTCAATATCAAACACGTAATCTTTTGCAGCCTGATTTGACAAGTCGCCATATTTCAGTGCTGCCAAGCCAACCTTTTTCGCTGTCTGCTTTGCTTCTGCTTCTTCCACCGTACGGTTTTCAGCAATCTTTTCATACATCTTTTCATTAATATCAGAAATCAAATATTCCAGACGCATTACGCCGCCATCCCTTGTCTTAAATGGCTTGCCGTCTTTTCCATTCATTGTACCGAATCCGATATGCTTTAATTCTGTCTCTCCACGCACAATCTTTGCTTTCTTTGCACAGCGGAAAACTTGTACAAAATGTAATTCCTGACGCTTATCTGTAATATAAATCACCTGGTCTGGCTCATATAATTTTTCACGCTCAACCAAGGTTGCAAGGTCTGTAGTTGGATATAATGCAGCCCCATCTGATTTCAAAATCATACATGGCGGGATTTCTTTCGTATCTGTCTCTTCCTTCACATCAACTACCAAAGCACCCTGGTCTTCATATGCATATCCTTCTTTTTTCAGATATTCTACCATATCTGGAATGTAAGGCTGGGCGTCTGCTTCCCCTTTCCAGAGGTCAAACTCTACATTGAGAGCTCCATAATTTTTCTTCAAATCTGCCACAGACACATTCATAATATGCTTCCAGATTGCTGTGTATCCACGGTGCCCATTTTGCAAAAGATAAGTAGCCTGAAGTGCTTCTTCTTTATAGTCCTCATGCTCTTTTGCGTAAGCACTTGCTGTTGGATAGATTTCTTCCAATTCGCCGATTGTAAATGGTGCTTCTTCAGGATATTCTCCTTCAAAAGACTCATCATAATATGGGAGCTCTGGTTTTCTCTTCTTAAGTTCTGTAATAATCAGACCCATCTGGTATCCCCAGTCACCCAAATGAACATCACCAATCACCTTATGTCCCACATATTTTGAAATACGCTTAATGCTTTCGCCAATAACTGCTGAACGAAGATGTCCCACATGGAGTGGCTTTGCAACATTTGCTCCGCCGTAATCCACAACGACAGTTTTCACCTTCTCTGGAGTATCAACACCAAGCTTCTCCTCTTCATTCATATGTTTCAAATATGATGCAACAAAATCTGCATCTAAAATTATATTAATAAATCCAGGATTAACTGCATCCACTTTTTCAATGCATGGACTGCCTTCCAGCGCTGCCACAACATCATTCGCAATCATGATTGGCGCTTTTTTGTATGCTTTTGCCGCCGCCATCGCACCGTTACATTGATACTCGCATAAGTCAGGTCTGTTGGAAAGCGTTACTCTCGCATACTGGCTGTCATAACCTGCTTTTTCAAAAGCCGCCTCTAATTCACCTGTCAGTAAATCAACTAATTTCTTCATATTTCCTCCTAAGAATTTTTTAACACACCTAGGCGGATTCGAACCGCCGCACCCGCCTCCGGAGGGCGGTGCTCTATCCCCTGAGCTATAGGTGCATTTGTCATCTAAGACATCTTTCATGGTAACATAATTATTTTCAAAAGTAAAGGTATTGCTTTTTTGATTCTTCTAAGTTATAATCAAGAAACCATAATACTTATCAAATTTATTTCTTAGACAGATTCCTGTCGTATTTTCCAAGTAATTTAACAGAATACGCGCCTTTTCAGAAAGGAGTTTATATGAATTATCAGCAATTTGTTATTGCAGTAAAAGAAAAGTTAGAAAAAATTTTAGGAGATGATATGAATGTCGAAATTATTACCACACTCAAAAATAACGGACAAGAGCGTGTTGGTCTGTCGATATCCGATAAACGCGTGAATATCTCACCAACCATTTATCTGGAGGAATACTATGAGCAATTCGAACGCAATTATACGATCGAGGGAATCGCAGAAAGCGTCTCTGAATTGTATCAAGAAGTCAGATTTGAACACACCTGGGAGGTCAATGTCATTCAGGACTTCTCGCAAATCAAATCTAAAATTGTCTATAAGTTAATTAACGCAGAGAAAAACGAAACACTTTTAACCACACTTCCACACATCACATATCTGGATTTTGCCATCGTCTTTTACATCCTCTTTGAGGCAGATTCTTCTGGCACTGCCACAATCCCAATTACAAACGAATTAATAAAGTTATGGAATACCCATACAAAGGAATTATATGATGCTGCACAGGAAAACACACAGAAATTGCTTCCAGCAGAATTCAAACCAATGCATGTCGTTATCTGCGAGTTATTAAAAACAAGAAGCTACGAGCTGGTAGAAGACAGTCCTTTATATGTCCTTACAAATTCTCTTCGCTGCTTTGGAGCATGCTGCATTCTTTATGATGATATGCTGAAAGAAATCGGAAAAGAATTGGGCGAGAATTATTATATCATTCCTAGCAGTATCCATGAAATGATTATCGTCCCTGAGAGTAAGAGCCCATCGAGAGACGAACTGGATGAAATGATTGTCGAAATTAACGAGACACAGGTAAGCCCGGAAGAAGTACTTTCTGATTGCGCCTACTACTATGATTGTGAAAACAATCTGTTAGCATAATTAATTTTAATAAATGCGCAAAAAAGGGTGTAAAGTCTTTTAATCCAAAGACTTTGCACCCTTTCATATCATACTCTTATTATACACGTGATTTTAAAAGACAACGAAAACATGTAGAAAACAAGCCAAAAACTTGTATTTTTGTTTCCAACATGTTACCAATTAATATTTGTGCATAGTTTACAATAAGAAGAAACTCATCCCCTAGTCGTGTGACCAGGGGATTGTTTGCTATTTTAAATATCCTTTTGACATAAAGCCTGTATATCCTTTGTATGTTACTAAAAGCCATACAGTACCGTCTGATTCTCTTGTGTAGTAACCATAACACTGTACTTTTTCTCCGTTTGGAATATTCTTAATGAGTTTCTTGCTTGTATTAGCACCTGTTCTCATATTAAGTCCATCAGATGATTTTACAGTATATGTACCTGCGTAAGCCTTATTGAAGCTTTTTGCATAATCTACTTTTACTTCCTCTGCTTTGCCTGTTGTGGATACAGAGGTTGTTACTGGCTTGTATTCAATTCCAAGATGTCTAAGAATTGCCTTTGCATATGCTTGGCCAAATTTCTGTTGTTCTGTAACAGTATCAAGAATCGAAATATCGTTTTTGTTGTTGATGAAAGCACTTTCTGTGATTACTGCAACCATCTTAGTTCCACGCAAGAACCATAAGTCGTTTCTTGCTACTACACCCCTGCTGTTTTGGCCAAGTTTCTTTGTTTCTTCCTCGCAGTATTCCGCCAGGAGTTTTCCTTCTGCGCTTGTACCATAATAGAGACTTTCCGAACCATCCGCCTTATTGTTCTCTGCTGAATTTACATGGTGAGATACTGCTATCTTTGCGCCACTAGCATTTGCTTCTTTCACTTCTTCAGTTACTGGGTCATTTTCGTCCTTTAATCTAGAACATATTACTTCGACACCATGACGTTCCAGTTCCGCTTTGTCTGCAAGCATAATTTGCAGATTAATATCTTTTTCTTTTAATCCATTCCCTACTGCTCCTGGGTCACTTCCACCGTGACCTGCTGATAAAAATACTTTCTTTCCCATAATATTATCTCCTTCCTATTGTACAATTTCCCAATCTTCTGCTAACATATCTGTTTGAGATGCGAGCCATCCAATAACAATAGAGCCATCCGCTGCAATCATATCAATGTGAGCATTGATATGGATTATTGTGTTTTCATCACAGAAACCATCCTCGTTTCTTGGAAGCAAATCACTTCTTGCGCAAACCAATGCATCTTGATTGTGTTGTTTTAACTTGGTATAAGGCACGTCAGAACCTGGTGTTAGGAAAATGCACATTCCCTTACCGTTCCATCCTTTTCTTGCTACTCTGTAGCCCAATTTAACGTGTTGTAACGCTTTTTCAAAATTCATGTTATCTTCTCCCTTCTGTTGCGCCGCGCAACTAAAAAGAGAGCGAATTACTCGCCCTCTACACTCTGTGATACATATTTACTTTTGTTTCAAGATTCCCTACTTTGATTTTCAAATCGTCAATTTGTTTGCCGTGTTCATCTAGTCTTTTATTTTGTACATCATTATCCTTTGTAATTTCTTTGATGCAATCTTTCAATTCCTGGATAACAATTTTCAATTCGTTTATGGGTTGTGTAAATCGTTGAATTACAACAACAAACGCCCCCAATGTAATAATGACTAGAACAGCATTTCCCACCAACTGTGCTTCATCCATCCTAACCACCGCCTAACCGCTTGTTTTGACTGATTGCACGCCAAAGTAAAATCCTACAATCATTGTGTAGATTGACATAAACTTGTCACCATCAATAAGCTCACGGCCTACCAAAACTAAAAATCCAATGGTAAGTGATAATGTCATAAGACTTTTGACATCAATCAGTTTTGTTAATCTTTCAATTAATTTGTTCATTGCCACATCTTCCTTTCTTTGTATAAAAAGACCCCGTAAGGTCTATCAAAGAGAAAATCTTAATTAAATGGCAAAACAAATAATATTGGAACCACTATTAGAGCATCTGGAAGTGTAGAAGCTGTCTACGGTACTCAGCAAAACATAACAGAAGTATCAATTTCACCAGGTACTTATATTATTGTAGGATATATAGATATATCCATTAGTTCCAACGCTAGCACAACTGCACATTTGCAATGTGCAAAAGAACCAACGGGAAGTTACCATTTACCTCAAGTACGTTCGACAGGTAGCGGTGGTGGCGGTGTTTGCACGGTTGGTTTTCTAGAAACTGAGGAAGATAACACTATATATTTAAACTCCTATGCATACGATTCGGCTAGTTATAACATTCGTGGTAATTTGACCGCTATTAGAATTAGATAGTTATCTAATTTTCCACCCAGACCACGTTCCAGCATTATAAGAATTCGTTGTGATAGACCCATCACGTCCAAAAATCAAAATAAATATTTGGTCTGATGTTCTTCGAAATATCATTCCTGTAGAATAATTATAAGTATAGTCTGGGAGATTTGTTGTTGCCTGACCTGTTATAAAAAAAGTAATTGGACTCACAATTCCTTGTGCAATTGCGAGGATATCCCCGACTATTGACGTCCATTCTACATAATCAAACATGATAAAATCAGATTTATTTATTTTATTGCCATTTAACTAAGATTTTCTCTTTTTAATAATTTTCTTTATTCAGTTGTATTTCTGCATAACAAAAACACCTGACCACTCGGCCAGATGTAAAATACCTATTTACTTACTTGTTATGCGCTTAAAAATTTCTTGTGGTGATATTTCACACCTTCCTGGTCCACGTTGCAGTAACGCATTGTGGTTTCTGGCTTCTCGTGACCTGCAGCATCGCTTCTTGTAGTGGCATCCCACGATTAAGTGCATTTGTAAGAGACGTGCGTCTGAATCTATGCGGATGCGCTTTGGAACTCTGGAACAGGCTGGGTGATTAAGTAATTAATTTATTTCCATGCACCTTTAACCTCTATGTTTATGCGATATGTGTCGCTATCAAGATTGGCGTCAAAATAAATTATTGGTGCAGTTACACTTTCATTTATTCTCATCACAGTTGCTGTGCCACTACCAAATCGTACAGAAGCATTTACATATCTACAAGAAGTTAGCGTAAAAGGTAAATTAATTTGTGCTAAATGAGAATATCCCCAAGTACTATTTGTGGAATAATAAGTTGAATTACCTGTTGTATACCCAAATAACTCAACAATGCCACTATTCCACTTTCGATATGTCCAAATACCACTCGTGCCTTGCTCAACGATATAATCTGGCAATTTGCCATTTAATTCAGCAACTGTCTTGTACAGATATCGAATATTCTTGAACATCTGTGATATCTTTGCAAATATAGAAGAATGTTTCTCTCCTGTTTTCAAAACCTCTACATCGCTCCATGCAAGGGGAGCTTCTTCTGTATCCACTGCATCTGCGCTTTCGAATGTCACTACATTGTTTTGCGTGTCCATGACTGGAATATCGTTTATCATGCGATTATCCAAATCTTCAATTCCTTTGTCCATCTTATTCAAGTTTTCTGCTGACAAAGGAGTTTCCGTACTCGGAACATTTTGCCAATTAATACGTTTGTATATTTTTTCCATTATCCATCACCTCATAATAAATATGTTACAATGCCGTTGACAACTTTTACAGTTTGTCCATCAGTCGTTGTAAATTCTCCTGTAACACCATATTGTTTTGTCCCATCTTCTGAAACTGTTGCATACTCATCTGACGACACCGTATCTGTAGTAATTTCAGATGTGCATATACCGGCACCACCTATTTTGGTATTTCCAATTTCTCTCTCGCTTTCATTTGAACTGTTCGAGTAAACTAGTTTTGTTCGAATCATTGCTGCATTCTCTGACGGATCTATCACAATTGTGTATTTAAATTTATACCATTCATCCACACCAGACACCATTCGATTAACAAACAGAACACATTGCCCGTCTACTCCTGTGCCTTTAAAATCATATTTTTGCAAATCCTCCTCTGTCGGTTCTATTTCTCCAACTATAATCTGTTGCATTCTTTCTACATCAGCAGATGTATAATTTTCCGCCTTTATCGTTCGAGTATATTCAACCTCATATCTCCCTGATATGCTAAGATTTCCGTCCTCGTCTAAATTAAAGTTCTCACTCTTAAATACCACCTTGTTTCCAACAAAGGCCATACCATTTTTGTCAAGATTAAAACTTGATTTAACATTCCCATCTTCATCAATTGTAACTGCAACTGAATTTGCTAATTGCTTGACTTGAGATTTTAATCCAGTTTCTTCATCTTCTATTGTGGAGTTAAGAGCCTCTACAGTGCGTTCAAGAACATTTGTCTTACCTTTTAATTTCTTAACATCACGCTGAACAGAGTTTACTTTCTCAGCATATTCATATACACCCTTTGATTCGAGAGTATCTGTGAGAGATTGAATGCCCTTCAAGGTCCTTTCCAGAATATACCCTTCTACATCCTTTTTCGGAGTATGTATTAAAACCATGTCTCCTACTTCCAGACAAGGATTCCCTTTTACTGTTGCCTTATATGGTCTGTAAGACACTCCGCCGATTTTTCCAAATAGTATTAAACAAATGCGTTGCAGTTCTTCTGCTGATTTTCCATACACAAGGAAATTATCCTCAATGATATAACAGTTTGTTCCACTTCCATAAATTGCCCCGATATCGTTTTCTTCTTGTCGGATTTGCAGTTTCGAAATATAACTTGTCTCAAAATCCTCATACTCACAAGAAATATACAAACTAGTACTAATCTCGTTTGATTCATATTCTATTGCCGAGAATTGATTCGGATAAATTGTTTCACTAGGATATAGTTCCATGCTTGGATACAAATAATCAGAAGTTTTCTCCAGTGATACGTACTCGAAATTGCCTTGCCGATTAACATGACCAAACACACCATTAAGCTCACATATCGCAGTAATAATATCTTTTCCGCTAATGCTTGTCGCTTCAACAGTCTTTTCTATCGACATATCGTCATGAATCAGAACTGTTTCTTCCTGTTTGATTCCAAAATACTCAAAGAAAGAATCTCTAAACTCTTTCTGTGTGATTGGAAACGTTAGGCTCTCATACCACGCTGCAACATCCGTATTGATGATGTCATACATGGAATCGTAAGCTGTGACATTTCGATAATTCCTATCTCCACTTGGAACGTCAGAATATACTTTGTACTTTCCAAACTGAAACGGTTCGTCTACTAAACCATTAAGAACTTCTGAAACCGTCAAAATCTTGTTTTTGAGAGATTCAACCGTATTTGCAATCTTGAATTTTAGTACACTTGCTTCGCATGATCCAAAACGCAATTCTTCCTCAGAACAGAGACTTTCCTTCAGTTCGAAACTCTCAGAGTACAAATCAGTATTTGTTATCTCTCTATCATCAAAAACGATTTTGAGTTGTTTGCTTACCGAATCTTGGTTATATAAATCTTTGTATGTATGCTCTATCATATAGTCACCACCTTAATATCCTATAAATGCCAGTCTTATAGATTCGTATCGTATCTGACCATTTTGCATATCTCTAATAGTCGGTGTAATGTCTGGCATATACATATCCTGTGTAACATAGGAATCCTTTTCTGGAATGTAAAGAGTAACACTTGCTTTGCGTTCCTCTGGAATAATATAATTCTCTTCAATTCTACTCATAATCTCGCCAAACTCTGTGTTTGTAAGCATTGGAACCGTTTCAAATTCTACCTTGTTGGGAACATGACTTAACGTGTTTCTGTGCAACACTCCATTTCCATCACGATAAGAGTCTAAATCTTGGACTGTTCTGTATGGAGAATAAGAACTTACTTTAATATACTTATGTGGAATTTGATAATCTCCAACCTTTATCAAATAACCATTAAACGCCAACTTATCCTCACTCCCTTCTTTTCAAAAAGGGCACCTGTTATATAAACAGATGCCCTCTTTAATACCCAAATGCTGGTTTTCCAGTTCTTCTGGTATATTCTCGTGCTTGACTTTGCGTTGTACTGAATATATCTTCTCCTGAAATACCAATATCCTTTTCTAAAATTGCCATTAGCAACTCATTTTGTCTTTGCAGTAATGTTACCATATACTCCATTATTTCATTTGATTTCTTATTTCCATTTCCGCTTGCAATACGTGCAGCATTCACTGCCATTTGCTCTAGTTTATCCTCTGGTGCCACAACTTCACCTTGATGCCTATTATCACCAATAACTGCCAATTGTGGCGTATTCTTTTTAACAAAGCCACCTTGTGCAAGTCTTGGAAGACTCACTTCTTTAACTTTACTAATATCCACTCCTGGTATCTTGTTGATTACCTTAATTGCACTATTAATAAATCGGATAGCCTTATTGATAGTATTTTCAACAGTGCTAAGCACACCATTTATCACAGTTTTGAATGCTCCACCTATGGCATCACCAACAGCCGAACCAATCGCTTTGAATTTGCTTTTAACTTTATCAAAGAGATTTCCAAAGAAGTCTACAACTGTACCAAATACTTCCTTTATCTTTTTTACAGCCTTTAATGCTGCTTCTTTTATTTTGTCCCAATTCTTGATGAGTAAAATCCCTGCAGCAATTACAGCACCAATTATTAATATCACAGGGTTAAACCCTGATGTTAACGTAGTCAAAGCTGTTTTTGCCAAGAACACAGCACCTTCAATACTCTTAATTGAACTCACCACATTTACAATGGTTATTATAAATGGAGTGATAGCAGCAATAAAACTTGCAATCTTCCACGCTGCAAAAAACGACCCAGCAATAACTGCTATCGTTTCTATCGTCTCTTGATTTTCACTGCACCAATCGGAAAATTTCGTAAGTTTATCCGTCATAGTTTCTAAAAAAACAATGAAAGAATCTGCAACAAAACTAGCGATTGGTTGTAAGAAATTATCCCATACCCATTGCCACAAAGGCTGCAGTGCTTCTAACACTTCATTGAGCGCATCAAAGGCAGCTGAAAACAACTCGATTATAGCTGGAGCTGCTTCATTCAATGTCCACTCTCCAAATGGCTTTAAAACATTCTCATAACACCAAGACAACCCATCTTTAATTGTATCTGCTAAGTTACTTGCGGACTGTTTGAATCTATCCAATGATTCTGCTAATTTGCTAAATTTCTGTTCTAAAACAGTAGGTTTATTTTCATCAATAGAACTCGTTGGGTCTGTAATTGTGGCCCCAGATGTTCCATTTGAACCTGCGGAAGTTGTAGCGGAACTTGAAGAGGATAGATTGTTAAGTTCATCTATACCACCCAATCCCATTGCCTTTTTAGCAGCCTTTGCCGCAGAATCACCAATACCAGACACAGCATCTTGCGCAGCATTTGCCGACTCTGTAATTCCACTAATACCACTAGAGATACTTTCTTGAGACTTTCCAGTTATTTGCTCAGTAAAACTCTTAAAAGCATTTCCAAGTGTTACTAACTTGCCTACTAATGTATTAACTACTTGAATAGCTGGCGTAAACAGATTAATAAGGCCTTGTCCTACAGAAGACATGAAAGACTCCATCTGCAGTTTTAGGACCTTAACTTGATTCGCCCAAGAACCACTTGTCCGAGCAAAATCACCCGAGGTTGCAGATAATTGATTTTGAACAAAAGAATATCTAAGCGCAACTTTCTCTGCTTCGCTCATTGACTTAGTTGTCTTTCCAAAGCCATTCGCTAGAGCATAAGAGTCTAAAGCTGTTTGTGTCATTACGACACCTAAATCTTTCAATGTCTCTGTTTCGCCAGTAAATACCGATTTTAACTTTGTATACGCTTCATCTTGCGTGAGATTATAGAAAGAAGCAACATCACCAGCTAATCCTGTCAATGTGCTTCCCATATCATAAGCAGCGCTTTCAGAGAATCCAAACGCCTTTGCCATTGCTCCAAAAGTACCAGTATATTTCTTGGCCATAGTCTCTGACAAACCAAAGGAAGATGCTGCACTTTTCGCAAAAGCATCAACCTTTTTAGTCATATTCGGGAATGTTACGTCTACAACATTCTGTACTTCTTGTAAATCTGAACCAAGTTCTAAACATCGTTTTCCAAAGTTTACGATTTGCTTTGTTGCAAACGCCCCAGCCAAAAGTTTCCCTGTCTTCGAAGCAAGAGATTGTATCCCTGACATCTGCTTATTAAATTGTTTCTGATTAACGACCAAATCAAGACCAATCTGTCCCACACTTGTCGTTGACATATGTATCACCTGCCTCTATTTCGAGGACATCGACACATGGCACTACTTGTCCTGATTAATCTTTATTTCAAATTCTTTTTTGCAATGTCTTGCCTGACATCGAATAAATACACCTCTGCATTTTGCATCAGAGGTGTACTGTACTTTTTGTTCATGCCCACAGTGAGGGCATTTTACTTTCTTTTTATCGATTGCTTTTCCCTCCTGCCATTGATATAAACGCATTTTTAAACATCTCCAACACATTATCGATTTCATTTTGTGACATTTGTTTTGCCTTCTTACTTCTCCAAGCATTTCTGATTTTGTGTTGGTCTTTTGTGAAGTGTTTTAGGATGTCCTTATCCTCTTCTGCTCTGATAGAGACAATTCTACCTAGTGGCGTTTCTGGTCCTAGTCCAGATAAAAGGTCTTTAAATTCATCCCACTTCATTCCCTTTAAATCTCGGGATAAACGAATCCCGTACTGTGTTTGAAAAGACGACACAATAAGGTCGAAATCTTCTATCAAATCATAGTACGGGTCGCTACTCTCCCTGCTTGTTTTCTTCACTATCTGTAATTAAACCAATCGCCGCTTCTACAAGCACTTGGAAATCATTAAGCTGTAAATTTAATTTTGCAATCTCTTTTCGCTCCTTTGCAGAGAAAAGAAGATTATACATTTCAGCAACATCTTTAGGCTTTACACTTTCTCCATCTCCAAGAAGTCCCATGATTTTGAGAACTGTCTCTGCATCCGCATTCACTTCGTACTCTTTCCCTTTGATTTTAATCTTAGGATTTGATTCAAAATCAAGCTTTTCTGTAATATCAATTACTCTTCCCATTTTTCTCTACCTCCTAAGCTCCTAATGTTACTTCTGGCTTTCCATTTGACATTACGTCAAATTCTAATGGTCCCACACCTGTAGAATCGCCAGCGCCTACATTTTTTACATTGATAATTGCTCCCTTAAACAGAACCACAGTTCCATCAGGGAATGTCCATTGAAAATCTTTTTCAACATCGCTACCACCCTTGAATGCTAATGCAGCAACAACATCGTTTCCTTCATCTCCCACATTACGTTTTCCTGTAACAGAAATCGTAACACTTTTAGCCGTCATTAATCTTCTTGTCCATCCTTCTGTTTCAAACGGTGTCCATTCTTCCACACCATTATCAAAAGACACTCCAAAAGACTCACAATCAGCAATAGAACTCATGGCATCTTCAGCTGTTGCAATTTGGAATTGATTTTCATAACACGGAAATACTCCTGGCATATCTTTTACCTCCTATTTTTCATATACAATTGCAGCATCGATTACCATTTCGTAGATTCCATTATCATCGGTACCTACATCAATTGGCTCGTTGTAAAGCAATTGAATAAATTTAATTGTTTTATTGTTTGTGTTTGCTTCTCTTGTATCTCTCAAAGCCTCGTATAGTTCTTTTGAAGCCTTTTCTGTTTCACGTGGTGATTTATTCCAGTGAATCAAAAAAGTTACGGATTTGATGCCATATGATTCTTGAGACGGACCGCCAAGAGCTGTCTTAAAACCATTAGAATGCTTGCTATGGTAAACACCAATCGAGCACTCTTTTTTATGGTCTAATTTTCCCATATATGTATGGTCTGACTTTCCAAGAGAAGCAATATAATCCCTTACATCTTCTAACATCATAATCCTGCAATCCTCCTATATAATTTCGCATAAGCTTCTTGTGCAAAATCTTCGTATAAGCCTCCTTTAAGCCAAGGTTCATACCACTCTCCTCCAGCAAAAGCATTTTCCCATTTCTGATAGTCGTATTCTGGATGAAAATATAAACGTCTTGCATATGGAGTAGCTGATATAATCCTTGCCATTCCGAAGGTACTATTTGAATTATCCACAAAGGTGCTTTCATTTTGCAAATTACCTGTATCAAATGGCATTACCTGAGCTTGTACTACTTCTGTATGCAGCGCTTCTGCTGTTTGTTCTAACGCTGTTATTTGAGCCTTAGATAAGTGCGACAACTTAGTTAAATTCAATTTAATTGTGGAATTACACTTAATCATTGCAACAACACCTCCGTGTAATTAACAGAACCATCTGGATTTCTCGCCTTAGTTCCTTGGTATATTCTGCGTTCCACACCGTGAACAATTGCAGTTCCACCAGAAATCACGGGCAATGTTGGACAAATATCACCAGGAAATAAAGCAGTTCCAGTAATTTCGATGACTTTCTTTTCATCCGTGAAAATACGTTTTGCTTTATCCTGATAATTGCATTTACCCTCATACAAGACTGGTTCTAAAGGCTCTCCATACTCATTTATTCCTTCATGGTCCATTGATAACTTAATATCCGTCTTGCAAAATTGCTTTAATACTAAACATGGCCATTTCATAAGAATCACCTCGCTAATCTACAGCACAATCCAGTTTGCGAAAGTGTTGCATAGACATCTCTTCGCATTGGAATACCTTTTTCCACTTTCACATTCCAAGAGTTTCCACCAAAGTTCATTGACGCGCCATTAATAGCATACCCCTGCAGAACCATATCGAATACTTCTTTGTTCTCATATTCAAATTCCGCCTGAGCGCAGACAACTTCTTTAATAATCTCCTGCTGAAATACCGTTAAATTAGAAATACCCCTACCTACAATTCGATTGTAGGTAAGAGTATCAATGTGTCTTGATGCTTGTCTGAGATACTTTTCTAATTCATTCTCAGGAATCGAAGTTCCTTTGAATGTGTTCTTATAATAGTCTGGTGACACATAAGGTTCGTAAACCATCCTACTCACCAGCCTTAGAATCATTAATCTTCTTAACAATTCCAGTAATAGTTGTTGCTCTGCCAAGGTCAATTTCGTGTTCCTGAGCATAAGCAGTTAAAATTGCGATTACATCTGCATCATCATTTTCGTCTCCTGTGTTGGCTTTCGCCTCTTCCAGTTCGACTTTTAATGCAGTGTTTTCTTCTTGCAGCTTAACATATTTTCCGTATTCAATTTTCTTTAGCGGAGAATATGCTAAAACCTTCCCTTCGTCATCGTAAATATCATATCCATCTTTCAGATAACGTTGTTTCTCTGATTCTGTTGTAATACGATAAACCTTATTTTCCTTCTTCGCTTTCATATTCCTACGCCTCCGCATTGATAATACAACCTTGTTTTAATTCTTCATCAAGCGCAAATGTACCGTTGTATCTTCTGTTTTGATACATGTAGTTATCTGCAACTCGTGAATCATGTCCAGGTGTATATGTATTGATATAAGCATATTTCACACGAGAAACCTGTGCTTCTGGGTCAACTAAGATGTAGTGAATCTGCTTACCAGTTGCATCTACGGTATAACCTTCCGTGAAATCATACGCTGTTTTGAAGCGTTCTAATGGAACAACCTTGATTTCTTTTAAGTCATCCATTGTGTGAACACGGCGGTCAATACCTTTTGCACCGCCACTTACCTCGAGAGTTCGCTGAACTCCTTCTGCATTTTTTAATGCCTTTTTGTAAGCTGCAGTACAGTATAAAATACATCTTGAAAGAGGAACGCCAGCGTCTTCGAATGCTTCACAGTTATCATCAAAATCGCTTAAAACATTTGCAGCTGTGATAGCTGTATTTTTGATTGTTGCTCCAACTCTTGTTGCCTCAGAATAAAGTTTTGAGAATGTGTAGCAGTCTAACTCTGGAATAGCCTGCCTTCTTTCAAAACGCACTTGAACATTTGCAATAGAAACAATCTGATTTGTTTCGTCAACATCCATTGGGTCGATGACAAACTCGATATCTCTATCATGATCAAGTGACTTTGTTTCAAAATCGTTTGAGTAATTACCCGCATTGTAGCCAGATGCTCTAGTGTGATCCTTATAACCACTAACTGATAAGCGTGGAATCTTAATTTCCTTTGCTCCTTTAACTTTGATGTCCTCATTACTGTGGAATAAGGCATCCGAAATAAGTTCATGTCCGTATAAATCACGGATTCTTGTGTCAAATTGTGTTACATAATTTAATACTGCCATGTGTATTTACCTCCTAATTTTTAATACCAAAGATATTATCTAATTGTTTGTCTACAGCAGTCTGTGTACTTGTAGTACCTGGTGCTCCAAATTGGAATCCTGTTGCCTGCTGTGTCTGAATCTTTAGTTGTGGAAGAGTTTCTAAGACTTTGTTTAAGGCCTCTTTTAACTTGTCTTGTGCTACTTTTCCATCTGTTCCTACTACATCACTCAAATCAGCCATTTTGAGAATGTAAGGCATTGTTTTTGAATCAACTCCAAGTTCACCAGCCAACAAATAAGAATCTCTCTCAATCATTGCCTGTTGCGCTTGCTGTTGTGCCTGAGTCACCTGTGTTTGTAAAGCCCCAACGTCTGGCTGACTAGCTGCTTTTTGCTGTTTGAATGCAGCAATCGCTTGTTGTGCTTCCTCTGGCGAAAGCCCTTGTTGTTTAAAGTAGCTTTTAAGCACAGTGTCCTCTGTTACAGATTGCTTTCCAGTGATTAAATCAGCCAATTTCTGATAGTCGAATTGTGGAGTTTGGATCTGTTCACCTGTTGATGTTGGGTCCTTTGCAGGTGGCGTTGGGTCTCCTCCTGGTTCTGCAAAAAATTGCAGATTCAATGGTACTCCTACTTTTCTTTTTTCTTCTCGCATAATATTGCTCCTTTCAGTTTTAAGAGTGTCTCTCTATTACAGTTTTACGTGTGTCTCACATACAGTTGTTTACTCGGTGTCTCCGCGTAGTTTTAAGCCTTCGGGCATAAAAATAAGACGTTGCTACACGTCCTAATTCCAAATTTAATATGTTATTTCTTTTTAGACTCCGCCTTATCTGCTGGTTCTTGAATTTCTTTGCACGTTCCTCGGAAACAGTTAAAATTGAATTCTTTTTCTTGTACTTGTTATTGTCTGTGCGGTCATTAAATCCTTCGATAACCCTTACTTTTACATCTGCCATGTTTTCACCTCACCTTCCTTAAAAATGGCTATAAAAATACCACTCAATCATTTCTGACCAAGCGGTACTAATCCATATATTCCATTATCATTGCTAACATATTCCCTGCCCCGTTATCAATGAACGCTTTCTTATCTTCTTCGCTTGCTTTTGCAAATTCTTCGTCTAGTGCTTTATCTATTTCTCGCCATTCATCGTCCGTGTAATCACCATAGAATATTTTGTTTTCTAATTCTTTCAACTTTTTATTCTTTAGCATTGTGTACCTTTCTTATTAAAGCTTTTAATTGAATTGATTTCACTAAACTACTTTCGTTCGCTAAGTCTGTAAGCCATTTTTCTCTTTTATCCATATCGACATTGAACATATCCAGAGCAAATTCGTAATCATTGCTATATTTCCCGAGTATTTTGTTAAACTGGCGCAGTGAAGCAACTTGATTTTTGTAAGATTCATTATATGCAATATTATTTTGCTTACAAATCTCTTGTGCAAGTAATTCGCAGGTGCTTTCCTCGAAACTTCGTGCACTTCTCTTCCATTTGTCCAACCAACTACCAGAACGAGCATGTAAATGTTCGTGAATTATAGTTTTTATGCCTGCATCTTCTCTCAACCAAATGTCGCACGCTTTCTTTTTAACTCCAACTGCTTTCGGCATTTCTGAAATAGATTTTATAAAAGTCTTTCCACTCCATTTACTATTAGGCAAACCTATAGAGTTCATATACTTATTAATTTGGGAAGACATATCGATTAACTCTCTTGCAGAATACAAATTTGTTCCATCAAGAGATTGCTTATCACTCAATTCGAGCATATCATTTATCTCAGGCTTTTGCAACTTTTTCCACTGTATAGATTTTATTCTGTATTTTTTCTGATTATCGCTATCTAACGAATACTTTTCTAGTCTTCCAAACTTCTCAACTTGTCGCTTTACGTACCATTGTTTCTGTTCTTCTCGATAATCCTCTGCAATCTGTTCAATCTCCTTCTTACTGTATTTATCATCTGGTGAAGTACTGATTCCTTCAAAGTATGTAGTGTGACTATCCTTACATCTCGGATGATAAAGACCAGTTTCAATTGCCTTGCTCATTAACGGATAAGGTCCATCCGATGCTTTGCCACCACTCCACACATCGTCTATCAGAATCTTTCCACAAAATGGTAAACATTTCGGGCAAGGATTTCCACGTTTATTCATGATTACTGTGGTTATTCCCCACTCTTGACGCTTTTCTCCTTCTCCTTGAAGATATGCACGCTTAGAAGCAGTTCTAATGGCCATGTCCGCATAGTCGGAAAGCGTATGTCTTGCTCCATTGGAGTATTCTACGCAATTAAGACCTGCAGCTAGAAAATCTTTTGTTGCCATATCCACAGCTTTTTCATAGGTGCCAGCTCCTGTATTGGCATACACCTGAGCATTAAATATAATCTTACGATATTGGTCGTCTGACATACGAAGGATTGCTGTTTCAGCTTTCTTCATATCATCAGTAGTTGCCTTGATTAGTGCTTCTAACTTTCTCTCGTTGAGTTTAAAGAACTCTGCAGTCATAGTCTGACGTACTGGCGATTTATTTCTACCACGCCCCTTATAGCCCCGTTTAATAGCTTGAAGTATTTTTATTTCCTGCTCCATGCTACCTTCTTGCTTTGCTATTCTGATTAATTCAGCTATCTTTTGGTTCATCGAAGCAAATTCTTTATTGTATTTCTTACGATTATTTTGTCTATATCGTTCCAGAGATTTAATCTGCAACGCCTGCCACATTTCCCAGTGTTTTTTCTCGGTAATTTCTTCTACTTTGTGACGTTCCATATTGCGAATCATAGAAGAAATCAGTTCATCCTCGATTGCATTAAAGGCTTTTCCAACATCGTATATGTCATTAATCTTCCTGGACATTTAAGCACCACCATTCGAATACACTTTAAATCCTTGTGACTTGTATTGACGCTTAAGGTTCTTAAACTGCGTAATGCTTTTACAATGGTCATTTCTTAATTCTGCATAGTCCTTTTTTTCTACTGCATAAATACCAAATGGAACTTGTTCTTTCGCAATGTCCAGAAGTCCTTGATATTCTTTGTTGCTCATTGTGTAAGTTCTATTTGCTACTTTGACCTTCACCCGCATTACCTCCAACGGAAAACTCGCCTGCTTTCGTCTGAACAATTGGCTCTTCCACTGTTGCTATGCCTTGTTCTGCTTTGAGTCTTGCAATCTCTTCCTTTTTCCAATCATCATCTCGGCTATCTCCATATAATTCTTCTACGCATGCATCAACGCTCATAATTCCCTGTTGCCTTCCTTTTCCTACTGTTTCCACTTGGCTTTCGAATGACGGGTTTGCATATTCTCCAAATGGAATATCTACTTCCACCTCTTCAATTGCCTTTTGGTTCAAGATATTTACTGCATTAATACACGCTGATATGAGTTCTGGAAGAGTTTCTTGCAATGCTTCGATAATTGCGTCTCTTGTGTAAAGTGTGGTTTTCTCTTTTTCCCTCTGTGCATCTGCATTGTCGAGTTTTTTAACATCAATACCGAGCGTAGATGGACTAATAATTCCCTGTAAACACAAATCTAATGCTGTACAATATGTCGCTTGATAACTCTCGTGTGGAATATTAGGTTGCTGTAGAGAAATCTCATTCTTTGCATTTTCTGACATATCGCTTTCAGTCTTGATATAACGATTATCGAACGCGTTAGGCTTCATCATCTCGCCTGTTTCTGGATTCTTTGGAATTAAACATTCAGGAATGTATTCCCTTGACCGTCCTGCTCTAAGCGCATCCATCCATTGTGACCATGCTTCGTCAAACGCATCAAAACTATCTAGTTTTCCTTCAAAGATAGAACCACCACGTCCATCATATTTTGTGCTGTCGTAAATCATCAATGGCGTACCAAGAATAATAGAATTGTCAAATGTTACATCCACAATTTCTTTTGTTGCTTCAATAACATCTAACTTCACTTCTTTTTCTCCGTCATACAAATGGTTTCTTATGTAGCCATACCCATAATGCTCATGAAGAACATATTGTTTATGCTTTACTTGATATGGAGTCTTAAATACGATTTCCCTTATTACACCGCGCTGACGAATAAACTCAACTCTTTCACCTGGATACCACTCTAACAGCGGATATTGACTAATTTTTGTGTCAACTGTGATTTTATAAGCTCCGTCACCTATGTACATAACCTCTCTCAGAGACTTCTTAAAATTCTTTTTGAATTTATTCTTCTTTTCAATCTTTTTCCAGAGTTCTTCGTGTGACTTTTCTCCAAATTCGAAATCATTCATATCTGTCAACACTATACTGCTAAGAGTACGAACAATTAAAGCTGGCAGTCCAGTATGTATCTTGCGCATTTCCATTCCTGGCGAACATTTGCTTGCCCAGAACTTTGTTTTATCGGCATAGTCTGGATTCTGTTGATATAACTGCTCTAATTCGTTACTGTCTCCTCTATACCAGATACGATTTCTAATAGCTGCTAATTCAAAATCGATTACTTCATGTATATTAATTGCATATGCTTGTCCTTCTTGTATCTGCAACCAATTTCTTATCCCTTTTTTGATGTTATTACTCATTTTTTTTAACCACCTCATTCTTCCTCATCTCCTATCAGCATCTTGTATGGAAGCCACGAATACTGGCTTGCATTGATAGTATGGTCGTTTCTGTCTTCTGGTTCATTGTCTTTATCTTCTTTCCAACTGTATCGCTCTAATTCTGAGATATGTTCTGTACAATGTTCCAAAACAAAATAAGCTCCTTGCTGCAACCACGACAACATGAGCTTAATTCTATCTATAATCTTCGTTTTCTTGTAAGCTGGAATGAAATTGTAAATGCATCCATGCAATCTCTTGTGTTTCTGCAGTTCGGTTATTGTTGCCTGGTCTGCAGAATCAATAAACACGTCCTTGGCAAATCCCCATTCCTTTCTATTCCTCTCCAAGAAATCAATGAAATTCATAACAGTATCTGACGGAGCAAGCGGAACTGTAAGGTCTGCATTACTGTATACCTTCTCATCCACAGTAAATACTTTTCTGCACTCTGTGACTATCTGAAAAAGCATTGCTATTGTATCCTTGGATTGACTCGAATATGAAGTATCAAGACCAGCTGTGCATTTCTTGATTTTGATATTTCCAATCTCTATCTGACGTTTTAGCCATTCTTTAGAGACAACATGTTTTTTTCGGTCAAAGTTTGGAAATACAAGACCTGTTGCTTTACCACGGAGACCAAGGATTTTATTCTTGTAGAGTTTTGTTCCTACTGGAACATTTCGAATAGTCTTTTCTAACTTCTCTTTTGTCAACGATATATTATCCTTAAAAGAAAAGAACCAATGCACCCATCCTGGCTTTGGTTCTTCTTTTAACTCGTCTAATATTTCCTTTGGCGTGTCATGTTCCCACTCTGGAAGTGGTCTGCTACAATTGACATATTCTTTGTAGATTGGCAAGTTCGGATCATCTGGATTCAATGTTCCTAACAAATAGTCGCATCTCATAGAAGCCTCTCTAACAAAATCCATATTAGCAATATTTATTTCATCGATATATAAGCATCCATACTGACCACCAAGAGCTTTCTTCCACCTCTTTTTATCATCATAACCAAGAACATAGATTATCTTCTTTACTCTAGGTGCAGGATTAAATTCAATGTGTGGAAGCTTTTCTTCGCTAGTTCCGTTTCCATTGTACTCTACCAGCGTTCCCCACTCATCTATAATACCGTTGTCTTTATTGATGATGTTTTTCTCAATTGTACCAGTATCAAGACCTGCTATGATATGAATCTTTTTAGGGCTTTCTGCTACTTCCATCATGAATTTATAGATTCCAACTGTTGTCTTTCCAGCTGCGGTTGTGCCTTCAAGGAATTCCACTTCTGCCACATTATCTATAAAAGCGTCAAACTTTTCTCCTACTCTCATTTAGCACCACGTCGCATTCGTCTTTGCTCTAACAGTTCGTTTAATTTAGACTGTTCTTCGGCTAAACCAGATATCTCTACGCTCTGTCTCTCACTCCAACCTTTGAAGTTATTTGAAAGACTGAACTTTGCCCCATTTGCTCCATCTCTGTCAAACAAACGCTCTTCTGCATATTGTTCCACTCTTGACTTCGCGCGCGTTATCGTGTCATTAAATTCATCCTTTTCTTGATAATTTAACAACGCCTGTCTGCTTGCAAACCCTAATGCAAGAGCCAACCCTGTAATCGTTGGTGGCTTTGCTCCAAGCAAAATAGGCTGATTAAACTTATCCAGAATTGGTTTTCCATCATCATCTTTCAGTAATTCACCCTCGCACGACTTAAAGTATGCTTCTATCTTCTCTTGCATTTCTTCTACTGTTTTATACATTGGTGGCCTTCCGACCACGTTATTTTCAGCCATTAGGCTCACCTCACTTTCTATCAACGCTGCACACAGGATTCGAACCTGCAAGCCACTCCAATACCATTATGGGAATGCAGCATATTTTTGCATCAGAAAAGCACCCCGAGGGGTGCCTAATGTTATTCGTTCTCTTTCAGTAACAGTTTTTCTTCCACTCTTGCAATATCGATTAAAAATAACTCTTTCACTATAAAATTACATCCAAAAGGAATTATGAAAGCAAAAAAACTCACAAATAATGATAGTTTGGCGAAACCGAATTTTTTGTATATAAGACATATAATAACCACTGCTATAATTACACTTACAATATTAGCAATAATGTTAATTATTCGATTTTTATTAGCTTTCTTTACTGCTTTTCTATGTATTTCATTTCTTTTCTGATTATTTATCTGAATTTGATATTCTTTCAATCTCTTTTCTTGAACACTTTCAGTAATCATCTCACACATAATTTTAAACGCCTTTAGAGTATCTTCCTGGGCAACAATAGAAGCTTCGTTACTGACAACTTGCCCACTTTGTTGCCCCTCATCAAAAGGGATTTCTAATTTTACCAATTCAAACAATATTACAACATCATTTTCGCTTATATTTATTTCCCCATCACAACAATAGCACTCATTAATATAAATCTCATCTACCGAAGGTGTTGATATTTCTTTTATAAGCATCCCACAATTTGGACATCTTATTCCAAAATGTCTTCGTAATATCCCAGCTTCTTCGCATTTTAATATTACTTGTACTGCTGTTTCATTGCTAATTTGTAAAAAACTTGCTATTTTAGAAACTGTTATCAACCCTCTGCTGTTTGGTGTTAAACTAATAAAGTATTCTCGCAATTTATTAATTTTATTTTCATCTATAATATCATTAAGCATTGATAAACAATCGTAACACATTTTGAATATCCACCTCCTCGGTATATTCAAAAAATTTCATGTGACAACAGTTGTTTTTAACTCCTATTCTCACCTTGAATTCTTCATCAAAATAAGTTTTATTTTTACGTTTAAATTTAAATGCGATGCCATCGCATATTTTACTTTTTTGCATCATTTTCTTATTATCGAAGAAAATGGCTTTAGACTGCAAAGGATGTTCTTGCGCAGATTTTTGATCTACTTTAGACTCTTCTTCGTCTGTAGCAGAAATTCTCAACGGATAAGCTTCTCGCCCTTTTGTAAAGATTTCTTTGTCCTCATAATTAATAGAAAAATACTTTTCTATTAAATTGAATATATCAGATTCTATGTCTCGCTTATTGCTGCCTACACATATATCATCTGCAATGACATTTATGACATTTTGAATTTTATCAATATTTTTCTTCATTAATGTTTCAATTTCGATTGGCGTACCTGTATATTTTTCCAATAATTTGTACAAACAATTTTTAAGTTTCCAATTTACTTCGACAACACCTTTACAACTAATATTTAGAATATCTAAAATATATTGCATCCCTTTTTGAATTCTTAATTCTGGTGATACTCTTTCTAAATTTTCTAAATTTATACCATCCTTATTATATTTAAACATGTTTTGCCTTGGTTTTCCTCTCCCTACAATCAATCCAGATTCTGGATACATGTCTACACATATTGGATACCATCTTACTTTTGCATCACCCTTCCCATCATAAATAAACACACATTGACACAAATAAAACGTATAAACTAAACATTCTTTTTCTTCTACTTGGAATCTAACTAATTTCATTGAATCTGTATAAGTATTATTACACAGATGTTTCTCTCGGCTTTCCTCTAATATGGGTTGTATCGCTTTATATATATTATCTACGTTTTGTATATATTCAATACTTTCTTCTGTAAGTTCTTTGATATATAAATCCTTAATACCTTCTTTAACCACAGAATCAATCCATTGCAATGTATCTTCTTCTGCTTTTTCTGAACTATTAGCATATTTCACTACGGCACTTAAAAGTACTTGCCTCGACTCCCCTAATTTACAATTAATATCAGGTCTACATTTTATAAACTTTTTCACTGCATTAACAACAATGTAATCTTCATTGCTTTCCGAAAAAGTATCTGGCAATACAAACATTTTTGTTTCCTCCTCCACACCTTACATTAAAACCCACTTCCATAATATTCCATTTTTCGACATATCGCAAGAAAAAACGCACTACCTGTTAAAGTAATGCGCTTTCTGGGTTTAATTTGTAATTTTGAAGGAGAACCAAATGGAACTATCCACTTAGTTCAGTTTACACATTAACACATTTTTACCCGACACTACCCGACATTTTCTAAAAATCTTTTATTTTTTCTCCAGCAGTTGTCTTCAGTGTATTTGATTCTTCGTTTTGGGAACATAGCATTCATTCGATGCGCCACTTGAACCCATGTCAAATCGTCAATGTAATACAATCGGAACATGGTGCGAAGCTCACTCTTCTCGATTGTAGAGATAAACTCTTCTACCTGATTCGTCATTGTCTCAAGTTCCAGTTCCAATCGCTCCAGCTTGTCCACACGCCTCTTAATCAATGCCATCCTTTGATTAATTGCTCTTACAGGTCTGCCAGTGACCTTTGCAACTCGAATTGGCTTTCTACCTTTCCTTCCACAAGTAACGGAATCTGTGACAACCATGTTCTCTAAAATTGCTAACTTCTCCCTATCCTTTGAAATCCGTTTCTTTAGATCCTTTATTTCCTCTTTCATGTATATATACTCTTCCAGTATTTTCTTGTCCACTGGCATCACCCCTTCTTACCTGGTACGGTGGCCTTCTGAACCACTCCCATGCTTTTTTTCTAATAGGTTGTCTAATATCAATTTCGTATGATGTTATAAAACCACACCCTTTCTCTCCAAATAATCCAGCACACTCAATACCGGCATTCACTCTTTCTCCAGCGTCTTTTCTGCTTCTCTCACGATAGCGTGAGATTTAGCTGCTTCCGTATCTCCATTGCAGTAATCACGTGCGTAACGCTGGATGTACTCCTCTGGTGTTCTGTTACAGTTGCTCATTTGTATCACCTTTCCTTTCTTTTCGCATATCATAAATCAAATCCTTTTTTGAGGTTTCTTTATGAATGGCTGCACTAACCTTTATTTCCTTTCTACAATTGCCTGTAAATTGTCTGAATGTCTTTCAGACGAAGAACTTTCCATATTGGCTGCAGATTTAGTTGCTTTATCTGACATGATTAATGCTATATTGGCTAGACAGACCTGCGCAAAGGAAGATTAGAAACCGTATGTTTATATTGTCACTCATTCTACACCATCCTTTACTTTTGCTTGTAGCCATTTCAATGCACATTCTTTACTTTTAAGACACTCTCCCCTATTCGCAATTGCTTCAATGCATTCATTTGACGGATTACATAAGAAATTTGAAACTATTAGCAGAATGTCTGCCAACTCCTCATCCGTCATATTCCTGATGCGGTCTGCGTTGGTCATTGGCTCGAAGTGGTCTAGCGTAGCAACTGCGTGTTTGCATTCGTTGCACGGATACTCTCTCGCATCAACATTTGTATGTTTACAAGTATTACACCCTTGATAGTCACTCATGTTCTGCACCACCTTCCACCATTCCGTTGACTTCACCGAGATGGTCTGCTTTGTATGGTTGTGGCTTGTGCATCCACGCAATTACATTTTTTATTTTTGCACCACCGATTCCATACACATGGAAATTGCACGTTGCAAAGAAATAAAATGCTGGCACTCTTACATTTCTCCCATCCCCTGCAACCGTTACGTCAACTTCTACCATTTGTTCGTTGCCTTTTGGAAGTGGCAATCTCTCTTCACACGGAATCCAATCTGTTTTTGGTTGCTTTTCCCTTGCTTCTTTCAGTTCTTCCACAGTTCCCAAGGCTCTGTACTGTTCGACTTCTTCTAGGGCTTTTTGCACGATTGCTAATGCCTTGTCCTGTTCAACTGTCATGTTATCTGTCTGCACTGCATTTGTAACTATTTCAATCGCTTCCTGTACTGTCATTCAATCCCACCTGCTTCCTCTTCATACCCTGCCTGCGCAGTCCTTTCCGCGTTCTCTTGCTCTTGCTCTAAATATTCGATATTACTCATTGTTTACACCTACTTTTTGTATTACTTTACTCATTTACTCCACCTGCTGTTACAACTTTAATTGAATCTTCAATCTGCTTTTTCAGCTTCTTATCCTCCTAAATTTAGGCAATAAAAAACCAACCACCGAATATTGATGGTTGGTAAAAATTTATGAAATGCTTTCTGCATACAGATTACCATTTGTATCTTCTTTCATCTGATATAAGTCAATATAATTGTCATTACAATAATCCATAAGAAACTGATACAAGTCTGTACTTATGTTGTTCCCCATATATATTGCTTTAGGCTTAGGCTGTTCTATTTTCTTCCCTTTTTTCTTCTTTTCGTCATATGGCCATAAAATTCTCCATTCATTCTCTTTGGACCACTTCTGATATTTCGTTATAAGGCTTCTTCTCATTTCGTTATCATCAAAGTCGTCAATATCAACCAATTTGCTTTGCGTATAAATAACAGGGAATAGAAATTCTTTGAAATCGCTGAAATAATACTCCACACAATACCCTTGTCCCTTATTAGCATATTCTTTCCACATTTCATCGTTGGTTTCTGTTTCCGTAAAACAAGCAATGTAAAACTTTTCTCTTACTTCTTCTATTATGCTATCCACTCTGTTTTTCAACTCTTCTCTCAAAAAATCATAATTCAGTTTAACTTTGTTATATCTAATTTCATTTAAGCCCTCAAATTCATCGTTAACTTCTGTTATATTAGATAACCAAATATAATTATTTATTAAAGAATCCTTATCGTTTTCATTCCCTGCTCTATAACGAAAAAGAGTTGGTGGCTGCTTTATTGCATAAATTAAAAGTGCTATATACCTTCCGAATCTTGTAAAAATCATCTTTACAAAAATAGTCTTCCAATTACTCATTCTATTTCCCCTTTTTTGTATTAATGAGAAATTATACCATTCCAACCATCAATATTCAATTGTCAATGTTCATTTATGCTAATCTCAGTTACTCCTATAAAAAATCCTCTAATGTCATTTGTCCTGGAATGTTTTCATCTTCCATCCAATAAAAAAATACTTCCTCTCCGTTCTTCCACGTTGTTTCTTTACCTCTCGCCTTCCTAACTTCAATCATTCGATCAAAGGCATGTATATACATCTGTTTATACTTTGGAAAATCAGCGAATTCTTTCCATCTTGCTTTACTCGCCACAGGACAACCAATACACCCGACTCTGTCATAACCCATTTTGTAAAGACAGTTCGTACAGATACGCTCTGATTCGATATACTCCCAGATATCAGAATTCTTCCAATCAATAACGGGATTCACTACGGTCTTTGCCTTTAACTGACATTGTTCGAAAAGTTTTCTAGTATCGTTATTATCAGTCAGAAGCATCTTCTCATCTGATATGCGTATTCCCTTTTTTTTCGTTTTTCCTATTACTTCGAAACTATCTCTGCTTTTACGTTTTGTGCTCTCATCCCATCTAATACCAGTAGCAATCATTCTGTTATGACAGCCAGTTTCTTTTAATTCAGAACAACAATATCTTACTAGCCTAGTCGGTGGCATCAGTTTTCTTGGAATTAAATTCCACATTGTAATTCTGGAGCCGTCTGGCTGAATGTGATAATCAATCGTGCATTTAATTCCTTGAAGTTCTAATTTATAGAAAGTATCTCGAATGTGATATACCGTCTGTGGCGCATCTGCTGTTGTATGACTGTTATGTACTTCAAATGGAATCCCTGAACGCTTGAAGAGTTCTAACATTACATCAGAATCCTTCCCCCCACTGTATGTACAAACTAGAGGTTTCCCATAATGGTGGAGACTCATTTCTGAAGCTGTTCTTATTCGCTCTATTGCTTTTTGTTCTAAGTCCACTAATTACCAACTCCATTCACAAATCACACAACCGACTATCACAGCCAGTCCAATTACAACCACTGTGGCGACTATCTCAAGTAGACTCTCTATGTACATTTGCAGTAGTAAAATCGTTATCCATAATGTTCCTAGTGTTAATGTTTCCATTAGTTTGCACCTCCAAGAAAATCAAATAATGTTGGAGTCTCTAACTCATCCTCAGCATCCTTCAGGTACCCAACTCCATCGCGGAAATAGTCTGGATTTAGTTCAATTCCATAACCCCTTCTTTTCATTTTTACAGCCGTTAACGGAACCGTCATAAGTCCACCAAAAGGATCCAGAACTAAATCGCCCTCGTTTGAATATCGATTGATAATTCTCTCCACAATATCAATCTGCAAAGGACAAACATGCATCTGTAGTCTTCTTCGTGCTTGACTTGTGTTAAGCGTACGCATTCGGTTAATATCATCCCATACTTCCAAGTCATTCCAGCTACCAGGCGCAACAACCATGAATGTTGCAGGGAGTTTTCCATCCTCATCAAGTGATTTTGCAAGCTCTACATGTTCTTTGTAGTCATATACATTCTCGCGACTGTACTTTCTGTATACCGCTTGCAGATTATCAACAGAGATTTCTTTCAATTCCTCTTTGCTGACAAGTTTATCTCCTGAGCTTCTCCAATATCCATGCGCGTCAATCTGCCATTGTGCTCTTGTATATTCTTCCTTGCTCTTTGCTACTGGAACATCTGCATAGGCAGTAGAACGGTCCGTAGGTAATTTCCTGAAGAGAAGAATATATTCTGGACACCCCACGCCCATCTTTGAACCATCTTTACATTGTTCAGACCAACCAAGCCGATATGTCTGGTTATTTTCTCTTACTACGTCTGTTACAACGGTAATCATTCCGAAATACTGAAAACCATGCTTCATGTAGTGGCTGATGCAAAGCGCATGGAATGGTTCGACTGTTGGCATTCCTGTGCCTGTTACGTTCCCAAATAACACTCGGTCTTTTACGTGTATTGCTGCAACTCTACCAGGCTTAAGAACTCTAAGAAGCTCTGGCGTCAAAAAATTCATTTGTTCAAAAAATCTATCAGTATCTTCGTTATGTCCGAAGTCGTTATAATTAGCTGAATATTCATAATGATTCCCGAATGGAATGGAGGTGTGTATCAAATCAATGCTGTTGTCTGCCATCCTTCTTGTTTCTTCCACACAATCATCATGTACGGCCGTAAATCTTTTACCCTCTACTTTCACTGTCTCTACTCCCATCTTTCGTTCTAATTGTTTTTCCATGCCTGCAGACGATAATCCATATTTCTTCACAATCTCAACCATCTTATCCACCATGTGTTTATGATTTTTCCACTTGTCAATGAGTACGTTTTTAATCTCGCGTTCATTTTCCATGTAGATAATGTCAATCACAACCTCTTCTGTCTGCAAGAAGCGGTAACATCTGTGAATTGCTTGGATGAAATCATTAAACTCGTAATCGATACCTAAGAATATCTCTCTGTGGCAATATCTTTGGAAATTACACCCTGAACCAGATAATGATTTCTTAGTAGCGAATAGTCTTGTCTTACCTTGCGAGAAATCAATAACTCTCTGCTCTCGAACGTCATAATCCTGTGAGCCATATATCTCTACTGTCTCAGGTAACGCAGATTTAATCGCATGTCGTTCACTTTCCAGGTCATGCCATAATACAAAATGGTCGTTTTGAGAAGCGTCCACAATTTCTTTCATCTTTGCTACGCGTTGATTGATACTCTCACGTTTTACTTGTGCTGCTTCTTTTAACCCTGCAGCTGCTTCATTAAACAATGCCAACTGTCCATTCTTCTCTTCCGCATCACCGTAAGATATCGGTAATTCATGCCAATTTACCTTCAATGGTGGAAGCGCGTATCCTTCATCAGAGTATGCAGGATTCAGATCTGAAGGCTTTGTAATGAATAACGCCCAGCTACTGACCCATAACCAGAACTCATCTTCCATGTTTGGATAAAGTGTTAAGTTGTTAGCCTTAGTAGAATCCCTTTGGAAGAATCTTGTAAGAGCTTGTCCTGTGTCCATCACCTCTAAATACCCTGCGTAATGAATAAGCTCCTTATATCTGTTTGGTGATGGTGTTGCTGTTGCAACCAACTTATAAGGAACACCTTTAAACTTTTCCATGAAAGTCTGATATGTCTTACTTCCAAAACTACGAAGCACGCTCGCTTCATCTAGCGATGTTGCCGTAAAATACGTTGGGTCAATATCCCCGTCACGTACTCTTTCATAGTTTGTCAAAAGAATCTCTTCTTTTGCTTCCAACACCTCTGCCATATTGCGCACGTATCTAGGTTTCTCATATCCAAGAACATTCACAGCGTCCTGTGTAAATTCCTGTTTTACTCCTAGCGGAAGAACAATAAGCGCTTTTCCGCCTTGGTAGTCTATGGCTTGCTTGCAGAACTCTAATTCCTGTACCGTCTTACCAAGGCCGAACGACTCGAATAATGCTCTCCTTCCACCTTTTAACGCCCACGCTACAGCATCTTTCTGGTGTGGTTTTAATGCTTTGTTAATTTTCTCTCTATCAACTACAAAACCACTATCTGTGGCTATTTCAATCTTTGTTTTTAAGAATTCTAAATATTCCATTTCTCGAAAGGAACCGATGCATCTTCACTCTGGCCAGAGTTCCGACTCCTTTCTCTATGCTTTTACAAATTTGTATCCAATAACCTTAATCGCTCTAGGCGAGTTCTCTTTTACCTCTATGTATCCTTTCTTTTCAAGTGCTTTAAGGTGAGCATATACACTTGATGTAGAATACAACTCCACTGCATCTCCTATCTCTCTAACAGAAGGAGCGTAGAGATTTTCTTGTATGTATGCGACTATAAAGTCATATATCTGTTGTTGTCTTTCTGTCATTTATCCCACCTTACCTTCTAGCCACTCGCTGGCATCTGTAAACCCTGCGTCTCTTAAAGCCTTGATAAGCCCTTTCACATCTGCCATATCCTTGTATTCCTTTTCGGTTGTGCTCACTTCCTGGCAAGCTGCGATTCTGGAAACATCCAAACCTAGATTTGCTTTCTCGTTCAGATACACTGCATAATCCTCTAAGGTCACATAATGCTGTCCTGCATAATCAAAATCGAATACACCTTCTGTCAGCTTGTCAAAGTTTGCTTTGAATCTCAGCAAACGCTTCTTGCCAAATCCCAACGTGTCGTGCAATGTCATACAGACAACGGTAAGAACTGTATTGTACAGATTCGTGATAAGAAACTGTTTGAAATTATCGACTTCCTTCTGGCTGACATTTATTGGAATCCGAAGAAATCCTCTCATTCGAATATCTTTTTCCAATGCTTCCAGACCATTCTTCTTTGCGTAGTCATATGCAGCAACATAGCCCTGCATTCGTACCGTGTAATCCTTATCTGCTTTTGCCATATCTACTCCTCTATTCTCACCTCTGCAAGTGCCTGGTCTAACCTCTGTTTATTTGTTTCACATGGATTAAGTTTGTAACACAGGTGCGCCCATTCCACCTTAAACAATTCATATTTTTCTCTACTGCCACACATAGCAGCTACATTTACTTCCGTTGACATACCATCTACTCCTTAAAACAAATCACATATTCCTTCTTACCTTTTGTATCATTAGGAACTGGACGATAATCAATCTTCACTTCATATCCAGCCTTCACTAATAAGTTGGCAAGTTCTAATCGGCCCTCTTCATTCCATTTTGCAGAACCGCCTCTTATGTTCCTAATTACTCTCAATTCGTTCATGCTTATTCAACTCCTAACAATTGTCGTTCTAATTTGTCATAGTCATAACTCCTACCTTTGAAGTTATCGAATTTATTTGTTTTCTTCGGTTGCGATTTCCCACCATTTTTCTTCTTTGACAAAGGATAAAAACTCTTCCAACCACTTACAGTAGCTTTCTTGACAATTGCAATCTGCTCCTCTTCATCCGAAGACAGCGAAAGAAGCTCTTCCTTCAATAACTGAATCTGTTCCCCAGAAAGAGCATCCCCATTCTGTCTTCTTGACATCACATACAACCCAAAACTACTGTCAAGGAGCGGAGAGCTAAAATATATGTATGTATTATTCTTTTCTTTACTTTCCTTTAGGGCGTTTTCCACGGAATTACTATTGTTTTTCCTTGGAATAACTTCGTTTTTCCTTGGAATATCGAAAAAATGGATAACTTTAATAGAGGTTAATACATTTTCTATCCTCACATTCACTTCTGGAATGTCTTTTTCAGGTATTAACCAGTATTCTTTTTTCACCAATATTGGAGCACAGTTCTTCCTTGCACGTTCTTTCACGGCAAACATATACCTTCTTTGTATGCTCCCAGATGTCAATACAGTGACCGTACTAAAAAGTTTGTCATCGAACAGTGACCGTTTAATAAAGTATGCCAACATCTGTCTGATTTTCTTTTTATTCATTCTCAAATCCATACTGATAATGTCAACGAAATCATCATCTACTTTTATGTAATAACCATTCTTGTAGATTTCACAGTACAGATATAAAAGGAGAGCAACACCATCAGCAGCAAATCTCGCTATTACAGGCTTTATCTTCTCCTTATCATCAAAAAAACCGACATCGAAAGGAAAGTAATCTATGCCCTCTTTCTGAGGTCTAGGCATAACTACCACCTACTCTTCTTTCTTATTTTTTTGCCTCCCACCATTCAGCAGGAGGCATTGCAATGACTTTCAGCAAGGTATTTGTGATATATTATTTATCCTTGCTACAAAGAGATACACTAAGCAATAACAGTAATGTTATACTGTTTGAGTTCTTCTGCTAATTCGAACTCAAAGTAATTTTTGATTTCTTTCATTGCACCATTCTTCCAAACACCACCTTCAGCTTCTACTAATTTGAAGTATGGCTTTCCATTATCATCTTTAATACGGAATACATATCCGCTCTGTGGCTGCGCAATTTCATGGAATGTACGGAATGGTCTTAGTCTGACAGGATTTGGAACGATTACATCTGCATTATTTGAAATACCTGTCTTAATGGTTGTTTTCTGGCTTACACCATCGTCGCCATAATTCGCCGTTGTTCCTGCCTGAATGTTTCCTGCAACCTGCATAATAACTTTCAGATCATCTGTGTCGATAAAATTCGCCTGAAGCTCAATTAAGAATCGTTCCTGGTCATACCATTTATCAAATGAAAACTCATTAACAATGGCATTCGTTTTAAATAATGTTTCTCTTCTCTTTTCATTCAAAAGTCCCGAATATAAACGCACCTGTGTTGGACTTTCAATATGTAAAATCATGGAATCACGAAGTTCATCTTGTTTCTGTTTGATATAATCCACTACTGCAGATAAAGTATTTGCTGTGATTGCATCTGCTAAATCTTCTTTTCCATAGCGGTTAAGTGACTTGTCACAGTATGTCTTCCCTGCAATTTCAATCACCTTTGGCACTTCTGCCTCTTTTCCTAATCCTACAATATAAGCTAATGCTTCTCTTAAACCTTCCATCATTTTTCTATACCTCCTACGCATTCTTTCTTAAATTGATAACTTTGTTTTCCATAGGTGTTTCTTCCAGAATTTCACCCGTGCTTAAATCCACATCGTGTCCGCCGACATTTTGGATATTTGGCTGCATGTCATTCATAGACAATTGACCTGGAATTTGGTTTCCAATCTCGATTACGTCTACATCTCCTGTTTTAAGGTCTTTTCCCATGCTCATTGCCGTAACAACACCAAGTGTCTGTGCTAATGAAACTTTTGTCTCAATGCCGATAGTTGAGAAATTTCTCTGTGCATTTGGTTTAAAACCAATAGTAACTGTAATCTTGCGGACCTTTTTATCCTCTGTATTCGGGTCCTGAATGTTTTTAGTTACTTCTTCAATTGCACGGTTAATCTGTTCCGTGAATGCTCCACCTGCAAAGGTTTCCAAATTAATGTGTTTCATTTTCTTATTCCTCCTTGATTTATAAATTCATATAATCTTCAATACCTTGTTCCAAGTTGACTTTTGTGCCTTGCTTCCATCTGTCCCAGAAATCGATTGTTCTTGACTCTGGTCTTTCTTTTGCAAGAGAAACCTGTATCTTTAATGGAATAGGTACCGAATCACCAATAACCAATACTTCCCCTGGACTAAATGTTGTTGTCGCATCAATGACACTTTCATTTCCGTCAGGAAGCATTCCTTTTATCATCGATTTATCGTTTTCATTATTCAGTTTTGAAACGATAAAGTTCGCGCATTGCGCCATAATTGTCTTATTTAGTTCTGATGGTCTCTGACTTGCTACAAACAGCGAGAAACCAAATTTACGACCTTCCTTTGCTATATCCTCAAACACTTCCACCATACGCTTTTCTGATGCAGATAATTGAAAGTTATTTGGAATGTACACATGTGCTTCGTCACATACCAGAGTAATTGGACATAGTTCCTCAGGTTCGAACATCCGATGTACTTCATACACAAGTTTTGTAATCACGCCGATAATGGATATGGCCACATCATGTGGAATATCAGACAAATCAATGTTCTTAACAGGTTTATCATTTTCCATGAGTGCTTTAATCACTTTAATGACATAAGACTGCAGGCTTGACGCAAATAGAAATTCGTATCTACTGTCCAGTCTTTTATCAGTCATTGTATTAATGACTCCTGAAAGCTTGCCGTAATAATCTCCTTTTGCCATCTTAGGTGTTCCTGCTTTTTCTCCAGTCTTATATATTTCGCCAGTCATAATCTGCTCTTCATTCAGCTGCTTCATCATTTCAAGCATGACATCAAAATCAAAATATACTGGTTTATTTTCTTTAGGATTCTTACAAATTGTGTAATAGCATTTACGAAGTGCAGACATCACAACAGAAGCTGTTTCTTCTCTTATCTTCAAAATGTTAGTCACCATATCAGAAAACCCAAACATCCAGATTGGAAATGGGAAATCTCTTCCGATTGTGATATTTCGTACATAGGAGAGTTTTCTGTATTCGCCATGGACATCAAAGACTATCACATTTGCACCTTTTAGTTTGCTGGTCTCTTCCAATATCTTGGTTACAGTTTCTGATTTACCAGAACCAGTATTACCTACAATACATGCGTGCCTCTGAAAGAATTTGTTTCCATCCACATATGCAGGACAATTGTACGCTTTATAATTTCCAATACAGAATCCGTTTCCTTCATAGCCATGAAGCATTCCGGCGAATTCATCTGCCGTTATCTCACGGCATTTGATATTTGTAGTTGGGTACTTATCAATAGCCTTGCTGAACATTCCATTTCGAACACTTCCAATGATGGAACACTCAATTACTTTCACACTGTCATTCTCAAAAATATAGTCCTCTTCACCGATACAACCAGCTGTATCGTTATCTGCGATGGATATTACAGTGGTAACAAGACTTACTTCTTCATCACTTACAAGAAACAAATCATTTAATCTTGTATTGACAAATTCGAAACGGTCCGTCTTAATTTGAATACGGTCACTGAGTATTTTTATCAGTTTCATTACGTTACCTCCAAAAGTTCGTTATAGTTTCTTATCTTCGCTGCTTTAATGCTCTTGCAATAATCGCATTTTCCACAGTATGTCGGCTCTACATACCCAGCCTTCACTTCCGCAAAATGACCGATATTTACAGCCACTTCATTCAAACCCATATCAAGTGACGGCTGCGGAATCTGGAAGATATCCAAATCAATAACACGCTCTTTTGTTGCTACCGCTAAATAAAAAGGAAGTTGTTCTCCTGTAACAATTTCTACTCCCTTCTGGTACAATGCTCCCTGCAGATCATATCTCCAGTAAGGAAGGCTTCTGTAATTTGCAACCACCTTCAAATCTGTAATGCAGATATGCTGCAGATAACTGTCCATTTTCATCTTCCATGGCACTCCGAATAATTCGAATGTCATAATACGCTGCTTATCTCCCGACATAAAACGCATAAACAATTCATCATTCTTTATTCTGGATATGATTTCGTTTGCCTTACGGAACTCACTTCTCAGTTCCTGCTTGCGAGTAAACACTGCTGGATTCTCCTGTATGAACTGCTCTATAGTTCCTTCAAAATAAGCATCTACGAAAGAACCTATCAGCATGGCTCTAGTCATCTCTGGCTTGTACACACCAGAGATTTTCGCCATGGCCATAGCCTCGCACTTTATAAAATCCTTATACTGAGATACTGAGAAATACTGTTCGTTTGCCTTTGGTGAATAATAATTACTCTGATTCAACTGTATCCTTCTCAGCACCTGTCTTCTCCTCTTTCTCCGCATTCTTTTCTGTTGCAAATGGATCCGTCACCTCGGAAGATTCTACTGGAACTGCTAGTTCGAAATAATCTTCTCTCTTTGCCATTCCATCATGAAGAGAGCGGTAAATTTTCTTTAGTCGTACCAAGTCATTCATACTAAACGCTTCTGATTTACATCCGATATATTTCTCAATTGCTTCCAGAGGAACTCCAAACTCATTCTGGAAAATAGCAGCCATTTCCCTTACAATATCGATAATCGGTTTCTTCTCACCACTTGCCATGGTTTCTTCGCACTGCTTAATTGCTGCTTCCTGAACATCTCCTGGAATAATTCCTAAAATACATGCTCTTAATCTTCGTGCTCCTTGATTTGCCACCATCTCATAAATATCTCGCGGATCCGTCAAAGGGACATTACCTTTTTTTGTGCCTCTCACATGTGGCACGCTGAAAATCTTGGTCTGTCTTGTATTTGTTTCCAAATCCCACGCATACGCCATAACCTGCGATTCTCCATTCTTCTGTTCTAATTCAATGATTCCTAAATCAATATTTCCCCAATTCTGAGCCATAGCCTCTGCAAGTCTAATAGACGGCCCTGTTACTTTCTGCCCACCTCTCGGATATTCATACATAGCAGCCTCTGCTAGAGATTTTCTTTTGCAAGAATTCATAATGCGGTTATAACTGTCCACTTCGTCTCGTGGAAAGCGTTTTGCGATAACCATGGCAGCTTGTACTTCCTGCGCCTGTCTGCTGACCATCATTTCTGTTTGCGTTCTTCTTTCTGAAAGAGAACTGCCATTTTGTACCATCATTTCATTCATTTGATATTTCCTCCTTAATAAAATTTCCTGAATAGAACCAGTCAACTAACATTTTCTTAAACTCCTGCTGGTCCTCAGTTGTTCCATGCAAGCATCTTTCCAACGCATACTGGTATGCCTGCTCCGCTTCTATCACATTCCCTTTCTCGGGTCCAATCCCTACATAAACTATTTCTTTCATGCCTTTCATTTTCTTTCTGTTCTTGGCAGTCGCATCTTTCTCCTGGGTCTAAATTATTTCCACACAGCGGACATGTTCTATACATTGCCATCATTCTGTCCTCCTACGCTGCTAGGGCTATCTTTGTGCCCCCCCCCGAAAAATATTCGGGCAAATAACTCAGCTTTGGAGCGTGCTACCTCTTTTTCTAATTCCTGCACACTCATTCTTGAGAGACGAACTGCTTGATTCAAAAGTTTATCTGCAATTTCATTTCCCACTTTTTCGGCCAATACTTCCCTTGCTGCTCTTAAAAACATTGTTACCTCTGTAGTAAATCCAGGAACATCTCCCTGAAAATCAATTTTTACACCATTTTTATTTACTTCTATCATTTGACTTTTTACCTTCTTTCTGTAATAATAAAATTGACTTTTTACTTGAGCGCTTAATGGTTTCCTCGACCTTATGCGCTCTTCTTCTTTCTACGCTTCTTTCCTTTGTCTCTGTATCTGCAGATTCTCTTCTTGTATCTCGCATGTTGTAACTCACCGAGAATATTCTCCCAGAATAAACCGACAACAACAATTACACATCCCAGTACAACTTTCTGTGCAATATACTCCGTGCTAATTGAAATATTGTCGACCATAAGCAATGCACATACTGCAACTGCTCCGCCGATAATCTGCACGATATTAGCTGCTTTTCTCCAAATCATTTTTCACGTCTCTTCTCCTTTCTCTTTCTACTTCTGTTTCTGTTACGCTTAGTGCGTAGCCATTCTTTGTATGTAATAGGCTTGTTCCTCCTTTCTACTCTTTTTCGCCTAACCAGACATAACCAGTTTGTTCCCAAAACGCTTTAGGAAAAATTGTGTAATCAATGCGCTCATTCGATTTAATCTCGTCCATGCTGGTTACAAGCTTGTCGTTCTTGATTGCCACCCCTACAGGAAACCATCCCATGATAATTCCTGCTTGAATCCATCCAGCGTGTTTTCCAGTAACGCGTTGTGCTACTTTCATCGGTACTTTCCCATCAGCAAATTTGGGAATTTGCTTAGCTGCGATTGTTTGGCATAATTTTTCTACTAACTCATTTATCTGTAATTGTTGAGTTTCCTCCACCCTCTCTCACTCTCCTTTCTGCTCTGTCGCTAATTTGAATACCCTAATGCTTCTGCAATATCCTTTCCAACAAAATAGGTTTCATTATTCAGTTGTACTGTTCGGATTTGACCAAACTCTTTGTTTTCGAAAATTTGCAATTGATTCATCTTAACCTCCTGACATAATTTTTCTGAGTTCAATGACTTCCTTACTATTTTGAATAACTAACTCTTCAAAATCATTTGTGTTGTTCACTATCAACTGTGCAAGTAGGATTAACTTTTTAGTTCCTTCTTTTACACCTTGTTGATAACCGCGCTTGTACGCTTCACGCTCTGCTTGTGTTAAATGTGGGTTCATCGTAGTTCCTCCTTAATCACTATTCTTGACTTTCCATATATTTCCACTTAACATATTTCTTGGAAGAGAAATAATGATGAAAGGTGGTGAAATATATGCTTAAAATTTACGCTTGCCTTGCTGGTGACTGGGTATGTTTGAATGATGACCCTAATTGTCAAATCAGCGAATGGCGAAAAACACCTTATTGTTGGTGGAAAGAAGGAGCACCTGTCTTTGCTCCAGTACAAAGACCAGAAGATGTTGCTAATAGCTTCTATGGTCTTGATTACATCCACATCTTCTATAAGGGTAATGACTGGCGAATCAATCCGATGTTTGTCCAAATCGTGAACGGATGATTGTGCTGATTGTTTCTGCACCATTAGTGAGTTTGATATTTTTATCGAGCTCACTTCTTTTTTGTGCAAAATATGAATCCATACCTTCTCGCAATTTTTTCCATTCATCAAAAGAAATTCCTTCTAATGCTTTAATGTACTCATTCACCTCTAATCACCCCTCTCTTATTCTTCTAGGAAGTATTCATCGGTTTTAACAATCAAATTTAATTTGATTTCGATGGCAAAAAAATATTGTCTAATGGAATATTGTATAACTGACTTAACTCTCTTGATTGAGATATCTTAGGTTCTGTCATACCTTTTTCCCATGCAACAACTGTGTTTTTTGAAACTTTCATCCTTTTCGCCACATCGTCTTGCGTAAGCCCCGCATTTACTCGTGCCGCTGCTAAACTAATTTGAATTTCTGCCACTATATCACCTTCCTTTTATTTCAATTTGTTTTGTTTCTATTGCACAGTATAAATCAAATTAAATTTGATGTCAATACTAAAATCAAATTTTTTTTGTTTTTTTGTTGCTATTCATCAATTTATATTGTATAATCGTATTAACACATGAAAGGGTGGTGCTGATATGTCAGACGAAAGACAAAAAATCGTATTTCAGAAAAACTTATTGAAATACTTACAGTTGAATAATAAAACTCAAAAAGAAGTGGCTGATGCAATTAATGTCTCTCCTCAGACATTTAATACTTGGTGTCAAGGAATCGCATTACCTAGAATGGGAAAAGTACAATTATTAGCTGATTACTTTCATATTAACAAATCAGACTTAATAGAAGATAAAACTGATATTGAAGATTCTTCCGAACCTTACTACATCAATGACGATGCCCGAGAACTTGCTCAATTCATGTTCGAGAATCCAGAGTACAAGGTCCTCTTCGATGCATCTCGTAAGGTAAAGAAAGAAGATATTGAATTTGTAAAACAAATGATTGACCGTGTTAGGGGTGATGTGAATGACACAGGATGTTAATACTATCCTAGCGGATATGCCTGGCTCAATTGGTGGTTATACTATATGTAATCCAGACACAACTTACACAATAGTATTAAACGCAAGATTAAGTTATGAACGCCAACTCCTTGCATACCACCATGAAATGAAACATATAGAAAATGGTGACTATGCCAAACGGTGTTCAGCCGATTTAATTGAATGTTACGCTCACGCGTGCAGATAGAATTAGGGTCTCAATGTAAGCATAGAAAAGAGGGATAAAATGGGATTAGGAGATATCTTTAAAATAAATCAATTTAAATCAGAAATCGCCTACCTTAACGCTGAAAATGCCAATCTACGTGTTGACATTCAAAATTTAAAACAGAAATTGGATGAACTTGGTGCTTTTGATTATTATGCGCTTAAAGAAGTAACTAATGCTATGAGTATCAAAGAACAAGAACTACTTCAATGCATTGATACAAAAAACCACGAACTAGAAAAACTTATCAAGCAAGTAAAAACTCAAACAAACAAATTATCGCGTTCCAAAGAACTTGTCAGGGCCATTGATTATGCATTGGCAGAATACTTTTACTATTCACCAGAACAACGCTCTTTCAAAATCACTCCTGAACAACTAATGGAATTGGAAGAAATCAGTCCTTCAATTATTTTAAAATTACATTGTATGGACATGAAAGACCTGCGAAAAGCATATCGCGATAATGACAAGCAAATCAATGCTGTACTTGATAAATATGCTGCCAGATACACCACAAAAGCAAATCAGGCTATATATAAGTTAATGGTTATCGCATTAAGAGCTGAATTACAGAATATTCTTTACAATCTAAAGTATGAAAAACTAGATAAATCTATTGAAGATGTAAAAACAGTTACTCAAAAGTATTTAAAAATTGCTGGTGATGGAAACCAAAGTATTGTTGGTACACTTACCAAGTTTATCGGTGAAATTGAGTACTTGTTTATTAACGCTGTAAAAATCGAATATAACTACTACGTTAAGAAGGAGCAAGCGCGTCAGGAGCAACTTGCTATTAAAGAACAAATGAAACAAGAAGCCGAAGAGAGAAAGGCTTTGGAGGCTGAACGTAAGAAAGTCGAGCAAGAAGAAAATAAATTCAATACTCAAATCGAAAAATTAAAAGAGCAACTTGTATCGGCAAAAGATGCGGAACTCGAAAAATTGAACGCAAGAATTCTTGAGTTACAATCGCAATTAGCAGAAGTTGTTGTTAAGAAAGAGGAAATTGCAAAATTAGCGAATGGTAAAGCAGGTAATGTTTACATTATTAGCAACCTCGGTTCTTTTGGAGAAAATGTATTTAAAATCGGTATGACTCGACGTCTCAATCCTCAAGACCGTGTCAATGAGTTGGGCGATGCTTCTGTTCCATTTAGATTTGATGTACATAGTTTCATTTTCTCTGATGATGCTGTCGGTTTGGAAAATAAATTACATACAATTTTGAATGATAAACGTGTAAATAAAGTCAACTTACGAAAGGAATTTTTCCGTACTACTATTGACGAGCTCGAAACTCTGGTTAACGAAATTGAACCTACTGCAGAATTCAACAAAACAATGTTGGCAGAAGAATTTAGACAATCGTTGTCTAATGATGAAATTTACTCAACTGATTATATTTTAGAAGACGACTCTGAAAACGAATAAATAAAACAAAAACCGCCTCGGTGTCCCCACACCAAGACGGCCTATATACATCCGAAGATGCATATATAAAATTCGACACACATATTGTATCATCTTCGGAAACAGCTTGCAAGGGCAGAATTGCTCCTAGCTGTTATTTTTATACTCATTTTTACGAATATGAAAGGAGAAGATGATATGAAAATGCCAAACGGATACGGAAGTATCACAAAATTATCTGGAAACAGACGTAAACCATTTATGGTAAGACTTACAGACGGAAGAACTGTCGAAAATGGGGAAGTAAAATTAAACAGAATCGTACTTGGTTATTATGCAACTAGAAAAGATGCTATGAAAGCATTGGCTGAATACAATACCAATCCATACGATCTAAAACAAAAAGGTATTACTTTCGAAGAAGTTTATAAAATGTGGTCCGATAAGAAGTATAAAAAGATTTCTGAACAATCGGCTGTATCTTACAGAGCAGCCTTTAAACATGCCGTAGAAATCAAAGACATGCCTGTACGCGAAATAAAAGCAGTCCATATGCAAAACACAATCGACAACTGTCCTGCTGGATATCAGACTAAAAAGGCTTTACGTTCCTTTTATAACCAGGTATTTGAGTTTGCTCTTGAAAACGACCTTGTTGAAAAGAGCTATACGCCGTTTTTAGACATCGGAGCGAAAGAGACAGTAATTAATCGGACTGTGTTCTCAAAAGACGAAATAAACGCACTGTGGGATGCTCTGGAGCGAATGGAGTATGTTGATACTATACTAATTTTGATTTATTCAGGAATGCGTGTTGGTGAATTATTAGAAATGCAATGCTGTAATGTAGATATTTCTGCTAAAACAATGAAGATTGTCAGAGCAAAAAACAAATCGAGTCTAAGAACTGTTCCTATTCACGACAAAATACTTCCTTTAGTCGAAAAACACCTAAACAATAGTATTGCACTTAACTGTCCTACTCTTCTTGCTAATCAAGTCGGAAAGCCTTTTACTTATTCCAACTATCAGCAAAAACGCTGGACTCAAATTATGGAGCAATTAGAAATGAATCATTTACCACATGATACACGACACACATTTGCTTCTCTTGCTGATACTGCAGGTTTGAAGAAAATCTGTATCAAGAGAATCATGGGCCATGAAAGCAAAGATATTACAGATAAGGTGTATACACACAAAGATATTTCAGAACTCTTAGAGCAAATTAATTTAATTGAATAATTATCATTTGCTACCAACGTGTTACCAATATGTTACCAACGAATATTATTTTCAATACCTATTCAACGTTTTGCACAAATGAAAAAAGCCCTAGAATTCAACATTCTAAGGCTTTCTAAGTTAATCTTAATCAATTTAAAATTATACACGTGATAAGTATTCACCTGTACGTGTATCAATCTTAAGAACATCTCCCATTTCTACAAATAATGGTACATATACAACTGCTCCAGTTTCAACTGTTGCTGGTTTTGTAGCACCTGTTGCCGTATCACCTTTGAAACCTGGTTCTGTGTCAATGATAGCAAGTTCTACGAATAATGGTGGTTCCACTGCAAATACATTTCCTTTGTGTGAACAGATTTTAACCATTTCGTTTTCTTTTACAAATTTTAATGAATCACCGATTGCATCTTCATTTAATGCGATCTGATCATATGTTTCAATATCCATAAAGTGATATAATTCACCATCTGAATATAAGTACTGCATATCTTTTCTTTCAATATGAGCTTTAGGGAATTTTTCAGTTGGTCTGAAAGTTTTTTCCTGAATACCACCATTGATGATGTTTTTTAATTTTGTTCTAACGAACGCTGCACCTTTACCTGGTTTTACATGTTGGAATTCAAGAATTTGATAGATGTTTCCTTCAATTTCAAGAGTTACGCCATTTCTAAAATCGCCTGCTGAAATCATTTGTTATCCTCCTTATATTTTCCCGCATAGCAAATCGCCCGCAGGACATGCTTTTAGCATAATATTCTTCTTTCACTTCTTATAATTCTATAATAGATTATGTATTTTTTCAACCCTTTTTTTATATCGACTTGTGGATAATCGCAAGGACCTGTTCTAATTCTCCCACCGGAATCTGCCCCGGTGCGGATGCTTTCTTTGCAGCGCCAAATGTAATCGCGGAACCGAACACCTCTCCTGCCAGTCTGCTTATCACGCCTTGTCCCGACATCGACATGGTGACAACCGGCTGCGCTGCATAATTTGTAACCATCTCTTCTGTTGCTGCAAGTAAAGTAATGACGTCTTTCTTTGTCTGCGGCATCACTGCAACTTTTAAAATATCCGCTCCGAGCTCCTGCATTTTTTGAAGTCTTTTGACAATCTCATCCTGCGGCGGAGTCTTTTGAAAATCATGGTTAGAGCCAACCACTTTCACTCCCTTGTCATGCGCATACTCTATAATGCTCCTAACGGTATCTTCATCCGAAAATATCTCCACATCAAGTAAATCCACATCGCCTGACGCTGCTGCCACCTGATTTAACGCAAGATATGCTTCTTTATCAATTGACTTTTCGCCGCCCTCATTTGCAGTTCTAAATGTAAACAAAATCGGTGCGTCATCTAATTCTTTTCTCAAATCTGCAAGCACCTTTTTCACCTTTTCAAATTCAAATACGTCTTCAAACCAGTCTGCTCTCCACTCTACCATATCGTATGCAAGCCCTTGAAGCGCCTTTGCCTCATTTATAATTTCTTCTGCTGTCACGCCCACGATTGGCACACAGATTTTCGGAATGCCTTCTCCAATTTTTACATTTCTAACAATTACAGGATTCATTTGTAGTCTCCTTCCACCTCATCATGGAAATATCATAAATCAATTTTGCTTTCATTTCAACATTCCCTTGCATTTTATTCTGTTTCACTTTAAAGTTAGATTATATGATAAATTTGTGAGGATAAATACATGAAACAGATTACAGGACACACCAGATTAACCGGGCTTCTAGGAAGACCAGTTTCCCATAGCATCTCACCGATGATGCACAACGAAGCTTTTGAACAGCTAGGATTGGATTATGTATATCTTGCATTTGATGTAGGATTAGACAATTTAGAAACTGTCGTAAATGGCCTTCGTGCAGCTAATATCAAAGGCTTCAACACAACGATGCCAAATAAAAATGCCATGGCCAAGCTGTGCGACCACCTTTCACCAGCGGCGCAAATCATCGGTGCTGTGAATACGGTCGTAAATGACAATGGCGTTTTAACTGGACACACCACCGACGGCACTGGATATATGCGTGGACTCCAGGATGCAGGGTTAGATATAACCGGCAGGAAAATGACCGTTCTTGGCACCGGCGGAGCAGCAACCGCTGTTTTCGTTCAGGCAGCTCTAGATGGTGTGGCAGAGATTTCTCTATTCAATAGACGTGGGGCAAATTTTGATCGTTCTGGGCAAATCATTAGAATTCTAAAAGAATATACTGACTGCAAAATTTCATTATACGATTTCGAAGATGAATCTATTTTAAGACGTGAGATTGCTGAGAGCGTACTTCTTACCAACGGAACCTCTGTTGGTATGGCGCCAAATACCGAGCATTCGATTATCACCGATAAAACCATGTTCCACAAGGATTTATTTGTATCGGACATCATCTATAATCCAAGAGAGACCAAACTCCTTCGCCTTGCACGGGAAGCTGGCCTAAGAACACAGAATGGTCTGCTTATGCTCCTGTATCAGGGTGCAGAAGCCTTCAAGCTATGGACTGGGCAGGATATGCCAGTTGCACTGATTAAAGAGAAATATTTTTCATAATACGAAAAGAGAATCCCGTCTATTACGACGAGATCCTCTTTTTTATTTGTTACGCTGCTTTTTGTAAAAATATAATACAATCTTTTCTAATTTTCTCTTAAATACAATCTGTATTTCTTCTTTTGGATGAATTGGCTTTACCAGAATATTGCGGATTCCGGTACGTTTTGCTCCCCATACATCCGTAAATAACTGGTCACCAATAAAAATTGTTGTCCCCTTATCTGTTCCCATAATCTCCATCGCCTTCTCATAGTTCTTTGTCGATGGTTTATGTGCATCATAAATGTAATGCACCTGAATTTCCTCATTGAACATCTTGACGCGTGGCTCTTGATTATTTGAGAGCAGGCAGCATTCAAATCCTAGCTCCGCCAATCTTGCAAATAATTTCTTCGCACGCCCATCTGCTGGTGCACCGTGTGGCACCAAGGTATTGTCAATATCGAAAATCAAGCCACGATAGCCCTCTTCATAAAGCTTTTCAAATGGAATCACATATGTAGAAGCTACATATTCGTCTGGAAAAAATGTTTCAAACATATCTTACTCTCCTCTTACCTTAATTATTTTAAAATTTCTTTGCAGATTTCCTCTGCGCTTTTTCCGTCTGTCTGAATTACAACATCTGCCGCCGCTTCGTATTTTGGACGTCTCTTCTCCATCATGCCGCTGATGAATGCAACATTTTTATTGCCCCGGAGCAGTGGACGGTTATCATCATCTTTCACACGTTCTAAAATAGTCTCCGGCTTCGCTGTAAGAAGAACAATGCGTCCGCTTTTTTTCATCTCTGCTACGTTCTGTTCGCGCAAAACCACGCCGCCGCCACATGAAACTACTTTATTCTCCAGCGACTGAATCTCAATTAAAAGATTCGTCTCTACAGTACGGAAATATTCTTCGCCGTGTTTTTCAAAAATTTCTGGAATGCTCATTCCTTCTCGTTCTACAATCAGCTGATCCATTTCCATCACTTCCATACCGTAGTTTTGTGCCATATATGAAGCCACTGTACTCTTTCCGCATCCCATAAACCCGATTAGAAAAATATTCTTCATCTTAATTTTCCCCCAGTACTGTTTTCACGTCTTTCCTAAACTGCTCCCATGCGCCTTCGTTTTCCACAAAATACTTCGGACAGTTCTTACCTGTAATATCATAATGACGGATAACATCCTCTTCTGTCAATCCAAATTTTTCACAGAGCCACGCTGTTAATTGCACCAGCGACTCATAAGTTTCTTCTGTGTATGCCCCATCCGCTTTATAATGGCAGGTTTCTATAGAGACAGTATCATGATTGCGTTCATTTGATGCGTATGCAATCTCCCAAGTAGGAACGCATTGCACAATCTCTCCCTCTAAACCTACAATAAAATGGCTGCTGGCCTTTGTTTCCCTAGAATCCTTAAGCCCTTCAAAATAATTCCGGTTCTGCATCGCTGTTGTGCCCGGATTCGCTGTGTAGTGAATTACAATGTTATTTATCTTATCGCTCTGCGAGCCTGGTCTGGAATATGCGTTCACAGTGAGTAGCTGAACATCTAACTCTGGAGCTTCCACGCTCATCTCGTCTACCTCCCGCTCTACATATGTATCGCGAAATGGCCCAATCTCCAAAAACTTCATTCCTGCTGCTGCAATAATAATCACTATAAAAAGTACAAAACTCAGTCTTACAATTAACTGAAGTCTTCGCCTCATTCGTCTTCTTCTGTATCTTTCTTCTCTTCGCATGTTTGTCCCCTCTTCACGTATATCTGATATTCTAACACATTTCACCCAAAAATACATAAAGAGTTCCTTATAAGATTCTTATGATTTTTTTAAGCAAAAAATGAGACGCAATCGCGACTGCGCCTCATTCTATATTTTACCCTATGCTTGTTCTACACTGTAGTTTGGTGCTTCTTTTGTAATATGAATATCATGTGGATGGCTTTCCTTCAATGAAGCGGCAGAGATTTTCACAAATCTTCCTCTTTCTTTTAATTCTTCGATTGTTGGAGTTCCACAGTAACCCATACCTGAACGAAGTCCACCTAATAATTGGAAAATAGTATCTTCTACCAAACCTTTGTATGCAACACGTCCTTCTACACCTTCTGGAACCAATTTCTTAGCGTCTTGTTGGAAATAACGGTCCTTACTTCCATTTTCCATAGCTGCGATAGACCCCATACCACGGTATACTTTGTATTTTCTTCCTTGGAATAACTCAAATGTTCCCGGGCTTTCATCACATCCAGCTAACATGCTGCCCATCATACATACATTTGCACCCGCTGCGATTGATTTTGTGATATCTCCTGAATATTTGATACCACCGTCTGCGATAATCGGAATACCGTATTCTTTTGCCACTGCATAGCAGTCCATAATTGCAGAAATCTGCGGAACACCGATACCAGCAACAACACGTGTTGTGCAGATAGAGCCTGGTCCAATACCAACCTTAACAGCGTCTGCTCCTGCTTCAATTAATGCTTTTGTAGCTTCGCCTGTTGCAACGTTTCCTGCAATTACCTGAAGCTCTGGATATTTTTCTTTCACCTGTTTCAAAGCACGGATGATATTAGCAGAATGTCCATGTGCAGAGTCTAAAACGATAACGTCAACCTTTGCGTTCACAAGGGCATCTACACGTTCCATAATGTTTGCTGTTATACCTACTCCCGCACCACAGAGAAGTCTTCCTTGTTCGTCTTTTGCAGAGTTTGGATATTTGATTTGTTTTTCAATGTCTTTGATAGTGATTAAACCTTTGAGGTTGAAATCCTTATCAACGATTGGCAATTTTTCTTTTCTTGCCTTTGCAAGAATTTTCTTAGCCTCTTCTAATGTAATACCTTCTGGAGCTGTAATAAGACCTTCAGAAGTCATACATTCTTTTATTTTCTTAGAGAAATCTTCTTCGAATTTTAAATCACGGTTTGTAATAATACCAACTAACTTTCTGCCTTCTGTTATTGGTACTCCTGAGATACGGAATTTTGCCATCAGATTGTTAGCATCTTCCAAAGTATGTTCTGGTGATAATGAAAATGGGTCTGTGATTACGCCATTTTCTGAACGTTTCACCTTATCAACCTCTTCGGCCTGAGCCTCGATTGACATATTTTTATGAATAATACCGATACCACCTTGACGAGCCATAGCGATAGCCATACGATGTTCTGTAACAGTGTCCATACTAGCACTCATCATTGGAATGTTGAGTTTGATTTTCTTAGTTAAATTTGTGGTTAAATCCACCTGACTTGGAATTACTTCTGAATATGCTGGTACTAAAAGTACATCATCAAATGTAATACCTTCACCAATAATTGTCCCCATGATTGTTCATCCTCGCTTTCTTTATCTCTTTACATCAGTTAAAATATTAAATGATATGTTACTAAAAAGGCCTCGTTCTGTCAAGCCTAAATAAATACTTTTCTAGGAGCTAAAAGATGCATCTCTTTTAGTATTTTTTCATTTGGCTCAAAAATTACTCTTACCTTTTGACCCTTATGTGTTGCTACCATTTCATAAAACTTTGCATTTTCTTCCTTTGAGCTAAAATCCATTGCCTTTAAATTACGGTATTGCTGTAATTCCACAGAACCAGAAGGTGCAACCACCTCAATGTCCTTTATGCTTGTAGAAAATACTCTCTTTCTAGCCTGCATTCCCATAATCTTATCAATATCCAAATCTCCATTAAAATAAAGATATTCAAATTCTAAATCCATTCTCTTAAACAAAAATATTGCCAGCCAAATTAAAAGTGCTGGAATAATAACCAATACTGGATTCATCAGCATAATAAAAACGCCAATAATGATTGCAACAATAAGCCCAGCCTTTTTCAGCACTGTGACCCCAGTAGATTTTTGCTTTACAAGTTGTTCCGTATAAAAGTCGCCCATAACGTTCCTCCATATTTTTGTATTTCTAATATTGTACCACATCTACAACCTTTTTCACAATAGAATCTGTTAATTTTATAAATGAAAACAAAGACGCCTGACATTTACCGTCAAGCGTCTTATTATAAAATTACATCATGCCCATTCCGCCGCCTGCTGGCATAGCTGGAGCATCTTCTTTAATATTTGCCACTACTGATTCTGTTGTTAACAATGTAGAAGCAACACTTGTCGCGTTTTGAAGCGCACTTCTAGTAACCTTTGCAGGGTCAAGGATTCCTGCTTTTACCATATCTACATATTCTTCTTTGTATGCATCAAATCCAATACCTTTTTCAGATTCTCTTACCTTATTGATGATAACAGCGCCTTCTAAGCCTGCATTTGCAGCGATGTGGTAGAGTGGAGCTTCCAATGCTTTTAAGATAATCTTCACACCAGTCTTTTCATCGCCTTCTAATTCGTCAGCTAATTTTGCAACCTCTTTTGAAGCGTGGATGTACGCAGAACCACCGCCTGCTACGATACCTTCTTCTACTGCTGCTTTTGCTGCTGAAAGCGCATCTTCCATACGAAGCTTTGCTTCCTTCATTTCTGTTTCTGTTGCTGCACCAACACGGATTACCGCAACACCACCTGCTAATTTTGCAAGTCTTTCTTGTAATTTTTCCTTGTCAAACTCAGAAGTTGTTTCTTCGATTTGTGATTTGATTTGGCCAATGCGGCCAGCAATCGCCGCTTTATCGCCCATACCATCAACAATTACCGTATTTTCTTTCTGAACTTTTACAGATTTTGCACGGCCTAACTGTGCTAAAGAAGCTTCTTTTAAATCTAAACCTAATTCATCAGAGATTACCTGACCGCCAGTTAAGATAGCAATATCTTCTAACATTGCTTTTCTTCTGTCACCATAGCCTGGTGCTTTTACAGCAACCACACTGAATGTGCCACGTAATTTATTTACGATTAATGTTGTAAGAGCCTCCCCTTCAATATCTTCAGCGATAATTAAAAGTTTTGCGCCTGATTGTACAATTTGTTCTAAGATTGGAAGTAAATCCTGAATATTAGAAATCTTCTTATCTGTGATTAAGATATATGGATTTTCTAATACTGCTTCCATCTTTTCCATATCTGTTGCCATGTATGCAGAAATGTATCCGCGGTCAAATTGCATACCTTCTACTAAATCTAATTCTGTCTTCATTGTCTTAGATTCTTCGATTGTGATAACGCCGTCATTTGATACCTTTTCCATTGCATCAGCAACCATTGCACCAACTTCAACATCACCTGCTGAGATAGCTGCTACATTTGCGATTCTCTCTTTGCTTTCTACTTTGCTGCTCATAGCTGCAATTGCCTCTACAGCTGCTTCTGTAGCTTTTTTCATACCTTTGCGAAGCACGATTGGGTTTGCTCCTGCTGCAAGGTTTTTCATACCCTCCTGTACCATTGCCTGTGCCAATACAGTAGCAGTTGTTGTTCCGTCACCTGCAACATCATTTGTCTTTGCTGCAACTTCGCGGATTAACTGTGCTCCCATATTTTCAAATGCATCTTCTAACTCAATTTCTTTCGCAATCGTAACACCATCGTTTGTAATAAGTGGTGCACCAAATGATTTGTCTAATACTACATTTCTTCCTTTTGGTCCGATTGTCACTCTTACTGTATTCGCCAATTTATTAACGCCAGCTTCTAATGCTTCTCTGGCTTCTGCTCCATATTTAATTTCCTTTGCCATGGGTATCTGCCTCCTGTCTGATTTATAAACAATTATTTAATCACAGCTAAAATATCGTTCTGTTTTACTACAAGATATTCTTCGCCATCTAATTCTACTTCTGTTCCTGCATATTTTGAGTAAATTACTTTGTCACCAACTGACACAAGCATTGTAACTTCTTTCCCATCAACCATTCCGCCTGGTCCGACTGCAACAACCTCTGCCTGTTGTGGTTTTTCCTTCGTCTGTCCTGGCAATACGATGCCTGATTTTGTTGTTTCTTCAGCTAATACCTGTTTTAATACAACTCTGTCTCCTAATGGTACTAATTTCATTACGATTACCTCCTTGATTCTATCTTGTTAGCACTCTCCTTATTCGAGTGCTATTTCGCGCTAGTAATAAAATATCACTACACTATTTGTTTGTCAACAGACTTTAGATTTATTTTATAAAATCCATTTTCTATTTGGAATTTGATTGTTTTTCCTTCGGCTCCACAATATCTCTCCTTTATCCGCCCGCTGCAGTTTGTCTGTGCTTCTGAAGAACGGATTTTACACTCATAGATTGCATCCAGTGACAAATCACTAAGTTCTCCGGACTGCAGGGAAAAGTAAAGGCATTCTCTGTTTTCGTCATACCTTAAGACATGGCAGGCATGCACACTCCCATCCATGACGCCGCTTACATGAAGCACTTTTTTCATTTTTAATTCTGCATAATCACCCTTTTTCATATGTACCTCCCCACTATAAACGAAAGGGGAATCAGAATTCTGATTCCCTTTTTCTTTTGTTATTCTGCTTTATTCTTTTTGATATTTGCCAATTCATCGAAAATGAAATCATTTACTACTTTGATGTAAGTACCTTTCATTCCGGATGAGCGGGATTCAATAACTCCGGCGCTTTCGAATTTACGAAGCGCATTTACAATTACTGATCTTGTAATTCCAACGCGGTCTGCAATTTTACTTGCAACGAGGATTCCCTCTGTTCCTTCTAATTCATCAAAAATATGAATAATCGCTTCTAACTCTGAGAACGAGAGTGTACTGATTGCAGATTGTACAATTTGTTCCTTACGGATTTCTTCCGCACTCTCCTCATTTACAGAACGAAGCATCTCAAGACCTACAACCGTTGTTCCATACTCACTTAAAATGATGTCATCAATTTCATATGCATCATCTTTTTTATAAATAAACAAGGTCCCTAATCTTTCACCTGCAATGTCAATTGGTGTTACGATTGCCTGATAGCCTTTCACTACCTCTGGAGAAAATCCGAGTGTCTGAAGATTTACATTCTCTTTTGTCGACAAGATGTTGAGCATTCTCTCATTCAGCATACTATCAATTAGACTGCCTACCCGATTTTCAATCAGCTCATGAATCAAACCGACTCCTGCACATTGTCCAACCCCAAGCACTTTTCCCTTTTTACTAATTACTAAAACATTTGAGTTCAAAATACCTGTCAAAACATCACAGATATCATTAAATACTACTTTGCTGGAATTGTTATTATGCAATAACCTGTTAATCTTTCTGGTCTTATCCAATAATTGTACACTCATGGCTTCTCCTCCACTATATGAATATATTTTACAACTATTTTTTCAACTCTTTGAACAACTCTGAAAAAATTTATACACAGTTGTATATTATCATACAATTTATGAATTTTCAACTTTTATATCCGAATTTTCAGTTTTTTTCACTGATTTTTCTGTTGGTTTTTGCCATGACATAAATTCACAAGTTGGATTATCTTCGCAACCATAATATTTTCTTCCCTTTTTCGTTTTGCGAAGAACAACTTCTTTACCACAAAGAGGACATTTTACACCTATTTTTTCCAAATATGGCTTTGTGTTCTTACACTCTGGGAAACCAGGGCATGCCAGGAAACGACCGTGTGGGCCATACTTAATAACCATATTTCGTCCACACACCTCACAGATTTCCTCTGTCACTTCATCCTGAATCTTAATCTTTTCCTGTTCCTCTTCTGCAATGCGGACAGCTTCTGCCAAATCAGGATAGAAATTGCTGATGACGGTCTTCCATTCTACCTTTCCATCTTCAACCAAGTCCAAGAGTCCTTCCATGTATGCCGTGAAGTTTACATCTACAATACTCGGGAACGATTGCTTCATAATATTATTCACCGCTTCCCCAAGCTCTGTCATGTATAGATTCTTACTCTCTTTTGCCACATATCTTCTTGCAATAATGGTTGAAATGGTTGGCGCATAAGTACTTGGACGGCCAATCCCAAGCTCTTCTAACGTCTTAACAAGCGCAGCTTCTGTATAATGGGCTGGTGGCTGTGTAAAATGTTGTTTTGGATCCAATAGTTCTTTTGTAAGCCTTGAATCTTTATCAATGCTCTTTACAAGTACATTATTTTCTTCTTTTTCTTCATCTGATTCCACATAGACAGCACGGAAGCCTTCAAATGCTACCTTTGATGCAGATACGGTGAAGCGATACTCTCCGGCTCCAATTTTAATAGATGTTATCTCATATTTCGCTGGCTGCATTCTGCTGGCAACAAAACGTTTCCAGATTAACTGATACAGACGAAGCTGGTCTCTGCTTAAGGATTCCTTCAAAGAAGCCGGTGTTCTTGTCACATCTGTTGGGCGAATTGCCTCATGGGCATCCTGAATCTTCTTGCTGCTATCTGTTTTCTTCTCTGCCGCCGCCATATATGCGACTCCATAGGTATTTGCGATATAAGCTCTGGCATTTGCATCTGCTTCCTCTGATACTCTGGTAGAATCGGTACGAAGGTATGAGATAAGACCAACGGTACCGCTGCCTTTGATATCCACCCCTTCATACAATTGCTGTGCAACCCGCATCGTCTTCTGTGTTGCAAAGTTAAGTACCTTTGAAGCTTCCTGCTGCAGGGTACTCGTTGTGAATGGAAGTGGCGCCTTTTTGCTGCGTTCTCCTTTCTTTACCTCATCTACAAAGTATGCTTCATTTTCGATTGCCTTTACAATATTGTTCATCTCTTCTTCAGAGCGGACTGTCATTTTGTTCCCCTCTGTTCCGTAGAACTTGGCAACCAATGGCTTCTTTTCGCCTTCTACACGAAGAGTCGCATCTAAGGTCCAGTATTCTTCTGGAATGAATGCATCAATTTCCTCTTCGCGGTCGGCAATAATACGGAGCGCAACAGACTGCACACGTCCCGCACTCAAGCCTCTCTTTACCTTTGCCCAAAGAAGCGGACTGATTCTATAGCCTACCACTCGGTCAAGGGCACGGCGTGCCTGCTGTGCATCTACCAAATCCATATCTATCTGTCTCGCATCTTTAATCGAAGCTTTTACTGCATTTTTCGTAATTTCATTAAAACTGATTCGATATACTTTTTTATCTTCCAGCTTCAGAGCAATTAAGAGGTGCCACGCAATTGCTTCTCCTTCACGGTCAGGGTCAGTTGCGAGATATATCTTATCTGCCTTTTTCACTTCTTTTCGTAAACTTGCAAGGATATCTCCCTTTCCTCTGATTGTAATGTACTTTGGTTCAAAATCGTGGTCTACATCGATTCCAAGCTGGCTCTTTGGTAAATCACGCACATGGCCATTGGAGGCCATAACTACATAGCTGTTTCCCAAAAATTTTTTGATTGTCTTTACCTTTGCAGGTGATTCCACGATTACTAAATAGCGTGCCATTTACAATTTCCTCCATAATAGCTCTTGTCTATTTTACTTTCACATAATAATTTTTTGAAATCTCTTTAATTACCCCTAATAATTCTAAACGAACTAACGCGTCCAATAATTCCGGCACAGATAACTTTGTCTTGCGAATCAGTTCACTCAAATTTTGAGGTTTGAAATCGAGACAACTATACACTATATTTTCCATGGTTTCAAGTAATATTTTTTCTTGAGAATCTTTTTTGTGTAAATTTTCTGCGAAAATCCCAAGTTCTTCCAGTAATTCTTCTGGAGATAAAAGTATTCCAGCGCCCTGTTTTATCAGTCCATTACATCCTTTACTCAGACTGCTGTTAATTGGACCTGGCAGCGCATATACGTCTTTCCCCTGCTCCAGAGCCATGTCTGCGGTAATAAGAGAGCCACTCTTTTCTTTTGCCTCCATCACCAGAATCACATCTGAGAGCCCACTAATAATACGGTTTCTGGCAGGGAAATTCTGTTTGAGCGGACACGTATTAATTGGAAATTCCGAGAGCACCCCGCCTCTTTCCTGAAGCTCCATATAGAGGCCTATCTCCTCCCGCGGGTAACACACATCCACACCGCAGCCGAGCACACCGAAGCTAGTGCCTCCTGCCCTGAGTGCACCTCGTTGTCCTGCACTGTCAACACCCCGGGCCATTCCACTGACAATCTGCACTCCTGCTCCCGCAAGACGCTCTGCAAATGCTCTTGCCATCACTTCTCCATATGGACTACATTCTCTCGCACCCACAATGGCAGCTGTCTTTTTCGACTCGTCAGGAAGCCTTCCTTTTACATACAGCATATAAGGCGGAGTATGAATTTCCTTTAATTTCTTAGGATACTCTGCGTCCCATATAGAGACACATCTTACCCCTTTCTCCATTACCTTCTGATATTCACGCTCTGCGTTCCACTGTTTTGTGCCTTCCAGAATGATTTGCCGCTCTCTCTCAACGACTTCAAGCCTTTCTAATTCTTTTTCTTCTATATTAAATAATTCCTCCGCCGATTGAAATTTTTTTCGGATTTCTATCTTGCGGCTATTTGTAATCCCTTTTATATTTGCAAACCAATATTCGTATTTCATATTATCTCCTCCAATATTTTTGATTCATGGCACGGTAGCTGAGCGCCTCCCGAAGATGCCGCCCTTCAATCATCTCTTTTCCATCTAAATCTGCGATTGTCCGCGCAACGCACAGAACTTTATGGTATGTCCTTGCAGTCAATCCCATTTTTTCAAATACCTGCTCCATAAATTCCTTATCCTCTTCCTTCAGCACACAGATTTTCTCCACCTGCTGAATACTAAGCTGAGAATTTGTCTGGATACCAAGACTACTATAACGCTCTTTCTGAATGTCACGCGCCTTTACTACCCGTTTTTGAATCTCTTCTGAGGATTCCTCGCCTCCAGTCCTGCATAAATCTTCGTAAGGAACCCGCTCTACTTCCACACAGATATCTATACGGTCCAGAAACGGCTGGCTGATTCTTCCCAGATAGGACTGAATCTGTGCGGTTGTGCAATTACATTTGTTTAAATCTGGATAATTGCCACAAGGACAAGGATTCATCGCTGCTACCATAATGAATTCCGCTGGGAATTCATATTCTCCTTTTTCCCGCAGAATCTTGATGCTATGCTCCTCCAGCGGTTGCCGAAGCATTTCTAAAACCGATTTCTGGAATTCAGCAATTTCATCTAAGAATAAGACCCCTTTATTTGCCAGACTGATTTCTCCCGGTCTTGGAATTGTACCGCCGCCAAGTAAAGCGCTCTTCGTTACAGACTGATGCACTTCCCGAAATGGCCTTTCCGTAACCAATGGATAAGACTGGTTGAGTTCACCCATGATGCTGTATATTTTGGTAAGCTCCATACTTTCTTCCAGCGTTAGCGGCGGAAGAATCGTTGGAATCCGTTTCGCAATTGCGGTTTTTCCAGCCCCTGGGGCTCCCACCATGAGCAGGTTGTGATTCCCGGCAACCGCTACCTCCACGGCCCGTTTTGTCAAATGCTGTCCTTTGATTTCTGCATAATCGAGCCCTGACTTATCGGCCCGGTTTTGAGATATCCTCTTATACTTTGCTGGTGCTGGTTTCTTTTCTCCTTTTAAGATGGCACATACTTCTTTTAAATGCGCGACGCCAATCACTTGAATTCCTTCTACTAATGCGCCCTCCTCCTGATTTTCCTTCGGTACAATACATTTTTTGCAGCCTCTTTTTTGTGCTTCCATAACAATCGGAAGTACTCCTGTCACTCTCTTTACAGCTCCGTCTAGACTCAGCTCTCCAATCATCAGTGTGTCGTCCAGACTATTTGGCGGTACTTCCTCCAGGGCGAGAAGGATTGCAGCTGCAATCGGCAAATCGAATGCCGTTCCTCTCTTCCTCTTATCCGCAGGTGACAGATTCACCACAATTTTCTTTGCTGGCAGCAAAATTTCTGAATTTCGGATTGCTGTCCGAACCCGCTCTCCCGCTTCTTTCACTTCCGAGGACAGATATCCAACTAAATGAAACATCGGGAGTCCATTACTTACATCTGCTTCTACATCAATAAATTCTACACAAAGTCCATGCAGGGCAGCAGATAATACTGTGCTAAACAATCATTAACACGCTCCTTTCTCCTATTTTGTTTAAAATATCTTTGGAAAATTTCGGCTGAATTGCCTGATTTGAATAAAAGATAGTGTAGTTATTTTTTCACATTTACTCAGAAATGTCAACATTTAAAATTGGAAAAGCACAAACTTTTTTGTCCCCACATACAATAATATTAAATACGCCCAGAGGTGCTGTCTTGAAATCATTTCCACCATCACTTTCTGCTGAGGAGGAACAATATTACCTGCAAAAATACATCGAAGGGGATTTAGAAGCAAAGCATATACTTATTGAACGAAATCTGCGTCTGGTCGCTCACATCATCAAAAAATACCAGCACTTAGAAGAAAATCCCGAAGATTTAATTTCTATCGGAACAATCGGTCTCATCAAAGCCATTGTGACATTTAATCCAGACAAAAATAACCGTCTCGGAACCTATGCTGCCAGATGCATTGAAAATGAAATCCTGATGATGTTCCGCTCCAAAAAGAAAACTTCAAAAGAAGTATCACTCTATGAGCCAATCGGTACAGACCATGAAGGAAATGAGATTCAGTTATTCGACATTATTGAAGCCAACGAAAAAGATATTCATGCGAAAATTGTCTTAAAAGAGCACATCCGGCTGCTTTACGAAAAAGTCGAATCCATTCTATCACCGCGAGAACGTCTTGTACTCAAAATGCGTTATGGACTCTACAACGAAGAAGAATACACACAGCGTGAAATAGCAAACCGCCTTGGCATTTCCCGCTCCTACGTCTCACGTATCGAAAAGAGCGCCATAGAAAAACTGCGGGAGTTCTTTTAACAAAAACTCCCGCAAAATAATTATTTATTTTCTCTTTTTACAGTAAATTGCTGTTCCCATCAAGTAACTTGCGCTTATAAATGCAAGAACAATCCACATCAAATAATTTGAACCATCTCCGGTTGCAGGCACAGATGAACTATTGCCATTTCCGGTTCCCGAACCAGTTGTCGAAGCTGTTGCCAAAGTATAGATACTAAAGTGGTCAGTAGTAAAAACTGCATAACCGTCTTTCGTTGTCACATCATACTCAACAACCTTGTTATTTTCATCAACATAATATACCTTCAACGCTTTTCCTTCAAGCTTTGCAGGAACAGGAATCTTGACCTCAAACTGACCGTTTTCAAGCTTCGTTACATATTCATTCAACGAGCCAGAATGTAATTTGATATCAAAGGTCTCATTATCCTCAACATCAAGAATACCAATAATTCTATCATATTCAGTACCCTCTGTGAGCTTGTCAACCTCAATCAGAGTATCAAGCGGAACCTCAGAAGAAGATGAGTTGACCTGCACATCAGTGTCCAAATCCACTGTAGTATAGGTAGGCGTCTGAAGCTTGCTATCATCCTTAATAATTACAAAAAGATAAGTTTCGTTATTTACTTCAACATTAAAGAAATAACCACCTGCCGCTTTATTAAGGAAATATAAATCACCACCCTCTTTAAACGAATCTATAAAGTATTGTTTATATTGAGGTATCCATTCAATATCATTGTTGCACTCCATGACTACAAATGGGTTTCTATCCTGCTCTGGTTTCTGTAATTCTGCTGCCAAACGAGCCTGTGCTTCTGCCAACTGTCTGTCATACTCTGCCAATTCACCGTTATAGTAATTTTCAACCGTATCCGCATTGAGAGCTATTTCCACTTTGCCTGTTCCAATATAGTCATCAATACGTTTTTGTGCAGCGGCAATCAATTCAGCAGTTGTATCCCCTGTGCTTTCTGGAACATAGATTGCATGCTCAGCTCTTGCCCCAAGACAGCCATCTGCAAAATACACTTTTCCATCATGAATCAACTTTGCTGAGCCGATTCTCTCCGTATAGAATGGTGCATCTGCACCGCCACGCACTTCAACAGTAAACAAAAAGTTACTGTTATTTAAGTAGGACTTCAATTCACCAGAATAATTTGCCAACGAATCTACTTCTGATTCAGAACTCGGGTCATTATTCATCCAGTAATTCACCAATTCCAAATCACTGACATTGAACCAGTCTCTGTCCTCTGGAAACTTATTGATAAATGTATCTGCTGTTGCCTTCACTGCCTCATCATAGTTCCATACAACATCCACGGTGTGGAATTCTTCTTTTGCTGTACCATAGTAAATTCCAAGTTCACATTTAGAAAAATCATCATTAAAACTTTCCATGTCCAAATAGAATTCAGGATTAGCAACACAAAAATCCTCTGCTATAAGCCAAGAAGCTTCATCATCAGCAGATGGCTTGACATAATTAAACACGATTTTGCCGTCAGTCAACACCCTGCTGAAATCATCTGAAAATTCCTTATCACGAACATAGCAATAGTCGCCCACATTACAGAAGAACTTACCGTCTGCAACATAGTCTTTCACATCGTTTACAAAGCGCCCACTATTTATAGTTATTGTGCCGGTGTAATCAAGACCAGGGGCCGCAACAGCTTGAACTGTACCGTTGCAAACAACATCTGTCAGGGTTACATTGATACCGGAACCTACAGCAAATGTATAGTCACTCTCTGCACAAGAATATTTACCACCATTAATTGTAAGATTAAATATTTCAGTGAATTGTCCACTGTCAGGGTCATAAGTCCCCGCATCAACCCTTACAGTTCCCATACCTCCAGTTGAGTTCATTGCCTCAAGCGAAGACGTCTCATCGGCATTGATGGTGACGTTGGAATCAAGAGCTAGAAGGACAGGCCCTTCGCTCGTAACAAGCTGAGCATTTTCAAGATTAAAGACAATATCCTTCTCCTCAAAATATATGCCTGTTTGCAAGGACATATAGATATCTTTAATTGTGATTTCCCCTGAGCCATTTTTCGGGATAGCGTCAATTGCCGCATCTAAATCTGCTTCAGTTTGAACAGTAACTGCTTCCGACTCTGCAACAGCCATCATCGGTATCATCGACACAATCAATGCCACACTCAGCAGACATGATAAAAACTTTACTCTCAATGTACTCATAATAATACCTCCATCATTATTTTTTACTGCAATATACCATCTTCATTCTACCCCCCCCCCCCCCGAATATTTTTGTCAATGCTCAGTGGACACAATTTCTTTAATTTCTGTAAAACAAGTATAATCACAGATTTTTACATGCCTGACAATCTTTCAATGGGGCATATACAAAAAAACAAACTCCCAAGCCCCGCTTTATTTGATATGCTCCCTTTTAGGTAGACAGTTAAAAAAATAAAACTGTTTATCTGGAAGGGGGCATTTTCTATGGGTAAAATTTCTCCAGAAGAAAAAATACAATGGGTAGAGAAAATCATTCAGAATAAAGAATCCATCAGTTC
>JAFTWA010000006.1 GCA_017465565.1 Tyzzerella sp. | reverse complement strand
TGCCGAAAACAGCGACGCTTTGAGACCGAAAAGAGAGAGAAAAGGAATCGAAAAGGTGGTGGGCGAGAGTTGTAGGCAAGAGTTGTAGGCTAGGATAGTGAAATTTACACTTTAGAGAATAAAGTGGATTGCACGGCGACAAATAGTTTTCCTAATAACACGCTTTTGGGAAAAGGGTTAGGAATTGGGAAAACGCTAGAAACGGCGTAAATACGCGGTTTTTTGGTTTCCCAAAAGTTTCGTTTTTGAGAGCAATTTGGGAAAATCAGTGTTTTTGGAAAGTTTTTGGGAAAAATTTGGGAGGTGAGAAAGTGAAGAAAAAGAACTACAAAGGCAAGTGCGAAAAACGAAAAGTCAGTAAGTGTAAGGAGGTGTGTAGGACTTATAATCCCATTCAATATGCTTATGTGGATGTACTGGAAAAAAGAAAGGATGTGGTGGAGATAAGGTGTAATGTCCCATTGGAAGGACAAGAGGAAGAATACACCACTGACTTTGTATGTGTATTGGAGAGTGGAGAACTTATGGTGCGTGAGACGGTGTACCGTAAACTCTTGACAAAACCATTAACTATGAAACTGTTGGATATGTCTCGAAAGTACTGGACGAGGCGAGGAGTAAAAAATTGGGGGATTGTTCTTGATGAAGTTGCTAAAGAATGAAAATAGTATTATCCGTGTAATAAAAGAATATGAGAAAGATGCGTTAGTTATTGATTGCGTGAAAGGTACTATGCCAAAGAAAATCGCTCTAACAGAATTGGAGGAATTCGTGGAGTGTAGCGACGAGGAATTGTATACGAAAACAGATGTAAATAGTGTGGATGTCGAATCGTTAGATGCAAAGAGCAGGAAAGAGGCTTATAACCGATATACCATGATAGCAGGCATACTTCCCTATCTTGAAAACGAGCGACAAAGGAGTGATGTAATTGCAGAAATGGCAAAAGAGTGGAATGTCAGCAAACAAACTATTCGACATTATCTGTGCAGGTATCTCATTTATCAAAGTGTGGGTGTATTAGCGTCTAAGAAGGTTGTTGTTGAAAGACCATTGACTCAAGATGAGCGTAATATGCGCTGGGCATTAAACAAGTACTATTTAACGAGGAGGCGTAACAGCCTAACCGTTACATATCAGTATATGCTTCAACATAAATATCGAGATAAAGACGGAAAGTTGTTAGATAAATATCCTTCCATACATCAGTTGAAGTACTACCTAAGTAAAATGAAGAAGGAGCAGGTTCTCATTTCACGCGAAGGATTGACCCGTTACCAGAGAGATTACAGACCTCTGGTAGGAGGGGGAGTACAAGCGTACGTGACCACGGTTGGCGTGGCGATGATAGATTCCACCATAGCCGATGTTTTCCTAGTTGATTCTAGCGGAAACTTAGTCGGAAGACCTACATTGACTGTTTGTATTGATGCGTTTAGTGGCTATTGTATGGGGTATGCTCTTACGTGGGAGGGCGGAATGTATTCGTTGCGAAATCTTATGTTGAATATCATTGCTGATAAAGTGAACTGGTGTGAGCGATTTGGAATTGTAATCGAACCAGAGGATTGGAACTGTAGTCAATTACCGGGAACTTTTCTGACTGATATGGGACGTGAGTACACTTCGTATGCATTCGAACAAATTACAGAACTCGGACCGAAGGTAACGAATCTTCCTCCATTTCGCCCCGATTTAAAATCAAAGGTAGAGCGTTTCTTTGGATTGTTGGCCTCGCTCTATGTTCCGTTACTCCGTGGACGAGGAACCATCGAAAGTGATTATCAGGAGAGAGGAGCACATGATTATAGACTTGATTCGTGTCTTACACTACGTGATTTTGAGTCTGTCATTATCAGAAGCATTTTGCATTTGAACAATTACCATTTGATGGAGAATTTTCCGTATTCAGAACAGATGTTGAAGGAACAGGTCAAACCTTATTCGTCTGCAATCTGGAATTGGGGAGCCAAGCAGTTAGGTGCAAATCTAATTTCTGTTGGACAAGAAGAACTTGTATTTACTTTGCTACCTAGAACACAGGGAACATTTTCACGAGAAGGGTTAAAAGTGAACCGCCTTCGTTATCATCGTGAAGGGTTTACGGAGGAATATTTAAAAGGGGGAAAGGCGGTAGTCGCTTATAATCCGGATGATGTCACTTCTGTGTGGTTAGTGGATGAGGGGCAGTATTTGGAATTCAGAATCATAGAATCTCGATATAGTGGGAAGGATTTGCAGACGGTGCGTACGCAGAAACGTCAACAGAAAGTATTGGTAAAAGACTGTGTATCAGAAAGCCTGCAAGCACAAATAGAGTTGACAGAACATATTGAGGCGATAGTCAATAGTGCAAACAGATATACAGATGTTCACATTAAAGACGTAAGAAAGAACAGAGACAGAGAGAAACAAAGTAGACACATTGACTTTGTAAAGGAGGGTACAGGCGTTGGAAAGAGCAAGTGATTTATTACCACCTATGTTGACTGGAGAGGAGTTAGACCGAAAACTGACAGTTTTGCCAGAAATAACAATCAATCCACAAACAGACAGTGTTGCTACACGTCTGACAGCCTTATCTGATATATACAGTGTGTATGTTTGCAATACAATGTCGCGAGAGACATATTATCAATTCTACTTGGCTCTCTTGCGGTCGCTACAGAAAAAGAACAGTAGGGAAGCGATTGCACAACATTATGAGAACAATAAGATGATGCATGGTCAACATTATACTGGTTTACTAGGTGGTGTTGATAGTGCCAGTTTGTTAGGGGACTCGGGAATTGGGAAATCAACAACAATTAGCAGGGTTATAGAAGCAATTGGTGGGAATACAATTATCGAAACTGATGAGCCATATTCTAAGATGATTCCATGCTTGGTGGTATCTACGCCGTTTGATGCATCTGTAAAAGGGCTACTATATAACATACTCTTGCAGATAGACAAATGTTTAGGTACGAATCATTATGAACATGCTACTAAAATAAGAGCATCCACCGAAATGCTAGTCGGCTTAACCTCGCAAATTTTACAGACTACCACACTATTGGTTTGTATAGATGAAATACAGCACGTTGTCTTTCATAAAAGAGGTCGGCTTTTAGTTAATTGTTTGACCAATATCATCAATTGTAGTGGTGTGAGTATGTTCTTTATTGGCACGCCAGAATGCAGGAATTTTTTCGAGCAAGCAATGCAGTTGGCAAGACGCTCATTGGGACTTCAATATGAAGCAATGGAATTTGGAGAGGATTTCAAAAGGGTATGTAAGGTTCTGTACAGTTACCAATATGTAAGAAATAGAACTGAAATTACGGATGCGATGCTAACTTACTTGTACGAACATAGTCAGGGGAATGTTGCAGTACTTGTTTCACTCATTCACGATGCACAGCAGATTTCAATATTGAATGGTCGCGAGGTGTTAGATGTCGAAGCATTGAATGAGGCTTATAAAAAACGTTTGACGATGTTGCATGGTTACATTAAGCCTAAGCCAAAAGTAAAAGGGACTTCGAAGAGAGCAAAGCCAAAGGGACTAGAGCAAAGTGTTGAATTGCTCGAGGATGCTCAATGTGAATTTAATATTTCAACCATAATTATGAAGGCACGAAATGAAGGTAGAGAAATCGTAGAATTCGCAAAGCAGTATATAGAAGTAGAGGAGGTGCGGATTTGATAACACACTTCCCGAGCGTGCGACCAGACGAACTTTCATATAGTTGGTTCGCGAGATTTCGAATACATACAGGGTGTTTTGGTTTTTCAACGGCAGCGCAACTTCTATACGGGCGGAAATTATTACATCCAAGTGAAGAATTCATTAACACGGTAACTGATGAGGTGTTACCTATTATCACTAGAAACATGACTATGTCAGATATTGTTTTGCAGCATACAATGTTTCCATATTATGGCAGGTTTGTACCGAAGGATAGACGGAATAGTGCTTTTAGCATGTTGTGTGAAAATAAAGGCTATTCCAAACCGATTTTGCCTATACCTGTAAAACAAGAAACAGAAAAGAAAAGATATCTGCGATTCTGTCCGATATGTTCTGCTGAGGCACGCGAAAGGTATTCGGAATCGTACTGGAACCGGATTCATCAGATGCCGAGAGTACGGATTTGTCCCGTACATTATTGTCAGTTAGTAGAAAGTAATATTGAAATTAGTAGTCGGCCAAGTCCTGGTCTCTTTACGGCCGAAGAGTGTATTAGGGATGCAGAAATTATCTATTCAGAAAATGAAGTGGAGCGAGACCTTGCCTCATATGTAATGAAAGTATTTCTTGCTGACATGGACTTGGATAACGAAATTCAGATAGGCGATTATATGCAAGTAAAATTGGAGTTGACTAAGCATGTTGCAATGTGCAGTTCTAAGATAAGGGTAGCAAGGTTTGCTGAAGAGGTTAACAATTATTATATGAAGGCAATTGGAGAAAGCGTGGGAGTGCCAGACCACTTTCGGCGTTTGTTGGAAAATAAGAGATTTAATACACACGAAATTTGTATGATAGCAATGTATCTCGGAATACCAGCAGAAGAACTCATCCAAATGAAATTGCCGAGTGAGAACCGGGAACAACGGTTGTCTAAAGAAATCTATCATCTAAGAGCGCAAGGTTACAATTATAAAGAGATAGCAGAAGATATTGGGTTATCCTATGATGCTACCAAAACGATAGCAGTACGCAATAAGGAGAAGTGGCCACAAATAAAGGAAATAGGTGTCTGGGAAAGAATGGACATTCAAAGAGTAAATTGCGTGAAAGAGGAACTCAAACGAATGCGGTATGACGGTGAATCAAGACCTGTTCGAATTACTCGGAAAATGGTTGCGAATATGTTGGGAATCGACAAACAACATATGAATAAGGAAAACGAACACACCTTGGAGTTTGGCAAGTTATATGAAACGCCGGAACAATTTTGGGCGCGTAAATTAGTATGGGCGTTTGGAAAATGTCATAATGGAAATCGGTTTCCCTATTGGTCAGAATTACGAAATGTGGCAGGTATTGATAGAGGACAAGGACTTCGTTGCCTACCTTATATAAAAGATATGTTAGATGAGGCTCGATACGAATGGGTGCGTACAATTCTTATATCAGATGATAAAGCAGAGAAGTCGCCTAAGGCTCAAGTGGCAAAACGGATTATGCTGGAACATAGTAAACATTTCGGAGGGAATATGACAAATGTGGCTGTTATGAAAATGGCTGGTATATCCAAAGCAAGTTTCAATAGATACCGAAAAGAATTGCTAGAAGAAATAGCGGAACGGAAACTGGCAGAGAAAGCATAGATAAGGAAAAGAGAGTTTGAGGCATGATCCAACAACTCCGTTGTTGGATTACTGCTTGCAACCAACATATCTAGTACCAAATCTGCCCTATAGCAAAAAAGTACCAAAAGTCAGTATAAATAGAAGAATTTGACAAGAAAAAAGAGATACCAAAACCAATGATGGTTAAAAGTAGTAGGAAAGGAGAATGTGAATTGGCAAGGAAAAAGTACCGATATTGTAGAATTTCTAGAGAGGGTCAAAGTATAGAAAGACAGGTCCGCTTGGGGCTTAGAAAGCATAGCGACTTTATTGTAATAAAAGAAATACATTCGCGAACTACTTTTCGGGGACGAAGAGAATGGGACAAATTAATGAAAATTGTAAAGAAGGGCGACCTGATTTCTTTTGATAGTGTTTCAAGAATGTCCGGGAATGCCGATGAGGGATGTGAGGCATACGAGAGGCTCTACAATATGGGTGTAGACCTCGAGTTCGATAAAGAACCGCATATTAATACAGAGTCATACAAGCGGGCATTAGAAAATCAAATACAAATTCAATTGTCAACAGGAAATGAAGCGACAGACAATTTGATTAGTACAATTATTGATGCGTTGAACAAATATACAATGGAAATTGCGAAACAACAAATACGGATTGCATTTGAACAGTCAGAAAAGGAAGTTCAAGATTTAAGACAACGTACCCGAGAAGGAATTGAAACAGCACGCCTCAATGGAAAGCAAATAGGACATAAGGTCGGTACAAAACTTGTCACTAAAAAGAGCCTTGCTGCTAAGGAAATTATAAAAAGGAGGAGTAAAGATTTCGAGGGACATTTGCCGGATGCAGATGTAATGTTATTGGCAGGTGTTTCCCATAACACATATTACAAATACAAGAAAGAACTAATGCAAGAACAAATCTGTGTTAAAAACTAATGAAAACAAAACCAGAAAAGAAAGGAGAAGCAACAATGATAACAAAAGACATTAAGAAACACCTAGATGGAATGTCAGAGGTGGAATTAATCACATTATTCGGGAAATTAGAAGAAATTCGTTTTGGTATTGAGAATACTTTTGGAATAATGATAGGCGGGCATTCCTTCTACTGTAATACCTACAGAGCAGAATCGCCATATGTAATCGACAACAAACCTGTTTCGGAGTCTGAATTCTTTGAATTATGGAGACTTGTAGACCTTGAATTGAAAGATACATATTCGCTTTCTATTCATATATGTCCACCACATAAACGAAAGCCGAAGAAGTAAGGAAGGAGTGAGGGAGGACACGGCGGGGTGTTGTAAGTATGCAGTTGGTTGGCAAGCATAGGGGAAGCCTATAATAAGAAACAAAAGCCTACAATTCAGTCAAAAACATTTGTTTTATATAATTAACAAAGAATTATTTGACTGAAAGGTGTGTAAGCGAGCAAAGGCTTGATACTTTGTTTTATATGAAAGGACTTTCTTTTTGTTTCATAAGGCAAACGGTGTCAAGCGTGTTAGAGAGTAATGTAAGCGTTATAGGCAATAGATTGTTATAGGCTATATGTGTTTATGCAATCTTCAAAAGGCATAAAGCGAGTTTGAGGCTTCTACTCAAGGTATAGGTCTTAAGACAGGTGTGAAATGAAAACAATTTCATAGGGAGAACAACTTCGTGGTGTTCAGTGAACATTAGGCAACCGAAAACGGTTGTCTTTTTTTGTGCAAATGTTTTGCAAATTGATAAAATTGTTTGTGCAACTTTAACAAAAATAAAAAAATATCAATCAATTTATAAAAAAAGCAAAAAAAATATCATACTAACTATGAATAGTCTGACAACAATGCAAATTGTTTGATGATTAAAAAATAAAAAGAAGGGAGGACAGCGGGATGTCAATAAAAGTAAAAGAAACATATGCGGATAGGATGTCTGCACAAGAAAGACAGGAAATGAAACGGAAAATCGAAAAGGCGTTAAATCAGCATGAGCGTTTTCAACGCAGATATTACAGTCCATCTTTAGACCACAACGAACGTAAAGAGTTTGAGAACGCCAATGAGTTCATTGTTTGTTTCAGATATGACCACAAAGAATATACATACACCTGTCGTTTACCGTATAGCCAAAATGACGATACATGTAGTTTTAGGATGTACATATACAAAGGTTGTTTCCGCGAGGATAAAAAACGCGTGACTGTGCGAACCTTCAAGCGGATTCTCGGAGAGTTGCAAGAAGCGGATAGAAAACAGGCTAAGAGTAACAAGGAACTATAAAGTAAGTATGAAGCGCAGATCTGCGCTTCATACAAGAAAGAATATTAAAATTAGGAGAAAAAAATTATGGGAATTAATATTACAAAAATGATTAAAAATGCAAAACCGGGGGAGGTTATCACGATAGCATATCCTTGTGGTTCTGGTAAAACAATGGGCGTAATTAAGTTCGCCAAAAGTAAGAAAGGGCTTAAAGGTTCGAAAAAAAGAATCCTCTTCCTAAGTCCACGTAAAACGCTTCGTTTTCAGAATAAGGACACATTCAAGGACAATGCAAATGTCACAAGTATGACAATACAAACACTCAACTTCATCGAGAACAGAGAGTGTTTGTATGAATGCTATGATTACATTTTTGTAGACGAAGCACAGTGTATTATTTTAGATGCAGCGTTTAATCAGGACATGGTACTGATTATGGAAGATTTGTTTACAAACTATGTGTTTGCCAAGAAAGGTGTTTTGGTTGCTATGACGGGGACGGATGTTGGGATGCAGAATTATTTCAAGACCGCATATGGTGCAGAGAGTAAAGTATTTTACGAAAAAGATAAGATTGACTTTTTAAAAGGGGATATGTTCGCTTTTATACATAATGGATATTCGGCTATTCGAATTATTCGTGAGAAGTTGGAAAAAGGTGAGAAAGTAATTTATTTTAGTCAAACAATCAAAGAGATAGATACGCTTTTAGCAGAATTTCCAGGAGAAACAATGGTAATTGTTTCGCAAAACTCGGATGATTATGACCGCTTATGTGGCGGGAAAAATAGAGAAAAAGAAAAGGCAGATTTCTTGAAAGACAAAAAACTTCCAGATAAATATAATTTGTTAGTATGCACCAAGGCGTTAGATGTGGGCGTTTCGGTCATCGACAATTCCGTGACTACGGTTGTCATTTCTGGAGGTATTCTTGAACTTGCAACAATGCGTCAAATGCTTTCGCGTAAGAGAATTGAAGGAAACGAAAAAATCGACTTGTATGTCATATTGCCAGAGACCAAGTCGCTTGCTCAACGCAAGAGAAGAGCGGAAGAACGATACAAATTGTATAAGTTGTATATGGAGAATCCATCGGAGTACGCAAAACAGATGGCAGGCAAACGTCTTAAGCAGGGCGAGTTAATATTTCCTATTGGAAGTAGCGAAGACGGTACACCTCAATATGCTGTCGATTGGCCAGCAGTGGCTTATACCGAATATATGCTTGCCACAACATTGAAGACCCCGAAAGTATATGCGTATCAAAGGTGTGTGTCAGATATGTTGGGATGTGAGGGTGTAGTGCTTCCGGATGAAGGTCAAGAGGCGTTGGAGGCATTAGTAGGTGTGAAACTAACGAATAAAGAAGAAAAAATGCTGCTGATTTCGGCGTTGGGAAATTTGTTCAAGAGTCCTAAATGCATCAACCGACTGCTTGAGGAATGGGGATTGCCTTATAGAATCAAGGACAAACAGTACGCGAATTTAGGGGCAGATAAGAATGGTACAATTCGCCAGACGAATAGAGCGTGGATGTTAGTGCGCATCTAAAAAAGTTTTGGAAAACCCCTGAAAATCGGCCTATTTTGAACCAAAAGAGGGGGGCTTCTGTCATATTAATTAATAGGTAGGACTTGCGGAATTTTTATTATTCTCTTCATGGTTTTCTTTTTTGTGTTACACCGTGAGTCCTACCATAGAAATTTAAATATATCAATACAAGGAGGGTAATCGAGTGGTTACAGATGTAGAAGTAGCAATTTACCATTATTTATGGAACTATCCCAAACCTATTGAGTTTCCAATAGATATATACATAGGCAATCAATATATAACGCTTTGGGGACCGGAATGGGAAGAGATTCAGGCCAAAGTGGCTGAGGAACAATATCAAGAATATTTAAAGGAGGCAAATAATAATGCAGGCTAGTGATTTTTACAAATTTTCAAAAGAACAACTTAATAAGGCAAGAGAAGTGGATTTGGGAAAGTATTTGATGGATACGAACCCGAACAGATTTTATGAGGACGAACAGGGTTACATACGGGACAAGCAACGTCCAAAATTCAAGGTGGATAGAAAGAGAAATAAGTATTTCTTAAATGTGGAAGGAAGTGAACATGGTATCGGTAATCCAATCGAGTACGTCGACCATATTATGGGCTATGGTTTCGTTAGGGCGGTTGAAACATTGTTGGCATATGTGAATGGCTCTGTGAAGAAGATGCCAGCAAAAGAAGTGTATGATGATGAGACTAATCTTCATGATGACGCAGCGTTTGCATATTATTCGAAAATGGCGGAGGACTATGTCGAATATGAAGATATGTATGATGAGTATTAAAAGCAACCAGGCGCGGCTTGATCGCGCCTGGAACCTAATGCATAAAACAAAGAAAGGAGTAGATTGTATGACAAAACAAGATTTTGAAGAAGCATTAAAGATTAAACAGCAAATTTCAGAGTTGAAGATGGCGGAAGAAGCAGGTATTTCTATTGACAAGAAACGTTTGAAAGCGTTGGAAAAACAGTTAGCAGGTGTCAAGAAGAGATTTAATGGTATGGCGAAATGTTTGGATTATGAGGTGGCAAATATTTTAGAACTTCATTACCTTTGTGGGCTTCCATATCGCATGGTCCAAAAGTATAAATACGGCTGTAATTTTTGTGAATCACACCCACGAAAAATTGTGGAACGTTATTTCGCAGGTAATAGTTGAGAGGAGGTGTAGAGCGTATGGTAACAAAAACGATATTTGATGAGATACGAGTTTTAAGACAGAAATTATTAAAGTTGGAGGCAATAAAGAATGCAGGAGTAGACTCATCGGTATGTAGAGCCTTAATACAGCAAATGGAAAAGGATATTGAATTGTTGTGGGTAATGGTTTCCTTAAGTTTCGAAGGGCTAGACTATTGGGTGAAGAAAACAATTGAGTTGTATTATTTCAGGGCCTTAAGTGTAGAGCAGATTAGTGAATATTTTTATCGTGGGACTAAAAGTGCGGCAAAGGTTAGGAAAATAATTACGGATTTTCTTATAGATTTGAACATCAAAAATCAATATGGCTTACCACCGTTGTATAACGTAAGTGAGAGTAAGTAAATTGATATCTGACCACTGTAAAACACATAATAATTACAGATATTATTAATAAAGAAAGGTGGATGTTTTATGGTTAACTTAAACCTGAATATTGATGAGAAAATGAACTATGAGAAATTTTGTGAATTGCTAAAGGAAGGAATTCCAGTACATATAGACGGTAACATTATACCAGAACAAGTACAGATTTATCAGACTGGGTATGAAGCGGATGAAAGTAGTCAGTTGGGACAAGCACTGCTATACCAAGCAAACAATAATAATGCAAATAGTTCTATTTTGGAACAGGATTGTTTGGCGATAAATCAAATAGAAGAGACAGGTGTTGCTTTCGTTATATTAATCAAGTCCTTGTATGCAATTTACCTACATAGTAGTATGGGCATACAAGGTGTATGGAATGCAATTAGCAATGCAATTGAAACACTGGATTCGGCAGTGTGTGAAGTAGGCGACGCAGAGTATTTTTCATAGATTTTTTCTCCGGGGAAGAGGTTGTGTAGTTAGCACGACCTCTTTTTCTATTATGTGTTTTGATATGACATGGGGGTAAATATCATAATAATATCGAAGATAAAAAATAAAGCAGGCTGGATGATTGAACATTACCAACTGCAAAAAATAAGAAAATGGAGGAAATCATTATGAAAAAACAAATGAAACAAAGAACAATGGAGTACGCTCAATTTTGCGAAGAAATTTTTCGTAGATTGCGAGAAGATGAGGAACTGAACCTGAATAACGTAAGAATGACGTTGTTTACTAATGGATGCATATGTCAATGTGCAGAGGATTCTAAACTCATAAAGAGATTAAATCAACAATATTATCAAATCAAGTCAGATGTGGTTCGTGGCGATTGGACTATTGTGTACAAAGATGATGGAAGCGAGTACGAAATTCCTTTAACGCAGTTATATCAACTGCATAGACACTTAGGCGGTGATATGAAACTGGTTTGGTGTGAAATTTGCAATGCTTTGAACAGTTCTAGTACATCTAGAAAGTATACTTGGTTGAATGGTATATGGGAATACGAGCGTATGAAGGAACATCTAGTTATGCGAATGGTTCCATTACGCAAGTCTA
>JAFTWA010000034.1 GCA_017465565.1 Tyzzerella sp. | reverse complement strand
TGATGGATTCTTTATTCTGAATGATTTTCTCTACCCATTGTATTTTTTCTTCTGGAGAAATTTTACCCATAGAAAATGCCCCCTTCCAGATAAACAGTTTTATTTTTTTAACTGTCTACCTAAAAGGGAGCATATCATTATATCGCTCGAGGCTGTTAATAATTATTTACTAAACAAATAAATCATCTAAGGTTATTACGCTGTCAAAATCACTACTATATTCATTGTATTTTAGCCCATACGTTGTAATCAATGTATTATGAATAATCATCTTGGGAGATAACTCTTTGGATAATAATTCCTGTCTATTGATTAGCACCTTATGATAATCCTTATTTACGCTAAAATCGTTTCCATAGAATTTTATCTCGCACATGTTGACAACATTATCTTTCCTTTCAATAAGCAAATCAACCTGTGTTCCTTCCGCATCATCTTCTCTTTTTGACCATGCCGAATAAGTTGCGCTCACTCCGCTAATCCCAAGTGCATGCTTAATCTGATTAATATGATTAAAACATACTCCTTCAAATGCAAAGCCTCGCCAAGACACTACACTTTGAGCCGCCTGATTGCTCTGCCAAAATGTTTCATTTAACTTGTTTTTATTTTCCACAAATTTAATATAAAACATACAAAATGAATCGATCAATTTATAGTGTTCCATTCTTTTACTATAACCAAACGGAACATATTTTACAATAAAGTCACTTTCAATCAATGCGTTAAGTGCCTGCGAAAAAGTTCCACCCAAAGAGCAGCCAATATTAGATGCAATCTCACTTCTTGTATATCCTGCATTTCGTGTGCTCAAAAATTTGATAATTGACATCATCATTTCCGGACGATTGAATATAGAAAAAAACAAACGTTCAAACTCATTTTTTAATTTTGCATTTTTAGAAAAGAAAAGTTCATCTATATTTTGCGGCAAACTTTTACCTTTTTTGAAATAGCTCAAATAATATGGGATACCTCCAGTAACCATATAAGCCTGTGCTATATCATAGCGGGATAATTTAATTCCTTCCTCTGCAAAATACTGTTCGCATTCTCCCAATGTAAAAGGCGATAATTTCATTTCAAAGGTGAGGCGATTATATAACCCCCCATGATTATTGATTAAATTATCTGTAATCCAAGATGTCGCGCTACCGCAAACGATAACAATAAGGTTCTCCCTATGACATCCCCACGTATTCCAAAAGCCTTCAAATGCAGTAATGAAGCCTGATTTGTGGGTATCCATCCACGGAAGTTCATCTAAAAATACGACCTGCTTTTCAGAAGTTTGCTTGCTTTCCAAAAGCATCTCCAACATCAAAAATGCATCTAACCAATTATCAGGACATTCCTCTTTCTTCATTCCATGAAGCAACAGAGAATTATAAAAGTGTTTTAGCTGTGCCTTTAACGGACTCGTAGAAGCTCCTTTCTCTACTTCTACTGGAGATAATCCAGCATGTCTAAACGTTATATTCCCCTTAAATGTTTCGTCCACAAGATATGTTTTCCCGACTCTTCTTCGTCCATAAACTGCTACCAATTGTGCACGATTGCTATTATAAATTCTGTTTAATTCTTCTATTTCTTTTTTTCTTCCTATCATAATTTTATTATATTCAAAATATAATCAGCCGTCAATATTATTTTTTTTAATTCAAGGCTGATTATAATCACAAATACCGCTTGGTTATATTTAATTTTATCAACTTGAAATTACCAAATCTAACTGGTTTAAAGTACTTTTTCTTCACATCAATTTCTACTGTTTCCATTCCGATACGACTATACATGTTTCCTTTGCTTTTTCTAGAATCTTTCTATTATATTTTAATACACTCAGTTCATTTTGCTCTACCGCTTTAGCCAAACAAGGTATTTCTCATATTTAATATAACTCATCTCGTGTCGGAATAGAAGGAGCTGCGCCCTGCCTCGTCACTGCGATTGCAGATGCCTTAGCAGCTTCATCCATTGCTTCTTTCACTTCCAGGCCTCGCATGAGACCACCAATAAAAAATCCTGTAAAAGTATCACCAGCAGCCGTTGTGTCAACTGCCTGTACTTTGTACGCGGGCTGCTCTACAGTTTCTTTTGCATTCATGAAAACTGAGCCCTTTTCTCCCATGGTCAGTACCACAGCAGCATTTGGAAACTTTTCTGTTAACTCCTCAGCCAGTTTTACACCTCTCATGCCTTGTCCATTTTCTCTTCCAAGTATCTGCAATGCTTCCACTTCATTGACCATAAAATAATTTACATATTCCAAAGGAAGACAAAGAATCTTTTCATTCATTGGAGATGGATTAAGCACAATCTTCATTCCTTTTTCATTGGCACATTTTACGATATAATCAAGCTCATTTATTTCATTTTGAAGAACAATAAAATCGCCTTTTTCAAATTGCTTCATTACATTATCTACTTGAGTTTTTGTAATTGCCTGATTCGCACCTCCATACAGAATAATGCAGTTATCTCCGCTCTTATCATTTTGAATAAGGGCATTGCCACTGCATACATCCGAAAGCACTGCCACACACTCTGTATTCACTCCCGCTTCTTCCAGCTGTTTCAGCAGAAATCTGCCGTCTTCACCGATTGCTCCTGCGTGATATGTGTCTGCACCAGCCTTGGCTAGTGCAATGGATTGATTTAATCCCTTTCCACCACTACATACAATCAGTTCGTCAGAAGAGATGGTTTCACCCTTTTGGACGAAGTGGTCTAATTTGTATGTATAATCGATATTTAAAGAGCCAAAACATAATACTTTCATCATAAGCCCTCCTTTATATTTGCAAGTTTCCCCTCAAACTTTTCCATGTCTTCTGTATAGTCTTCCAGTTTTGCGCGCGCATATTCCATAACCAAAGTCGCATCTGGTGTATATTGTTTTACTCCAAGACAAAATCTATCCCAATCAACCACACCGTTTTCAGCACCCATTCTCCAATGAAAATCGCGAGTCCCATCATTATCGTGTACGTGATAGCCAATCAGACGCTCCTTCAATGCTTTCTGAACTTCATAAATATCATAATGTCCCAGCACTGCATGCCCTACGTCAATTAGCGCCTTTGCCTTTGGAACTTCCTCAAACAGATGTATATATTCTTCCTGATTAAATAACGGTTCCGGAGTACCCTTATACAAATTTTCTACTGCCAGAGTTACTCCCTCAAATTCACAGATTTCTGAAAAGAGCTTGATTCTCTCTGTCACTTTCTTTCGAAGTTCTGTTCTCTCCTTTTCATCACTTGGGAGATTCCTTTCTCCTTGCGAATGTAAAACATAAAACTGACCATTGAAACGGTGGTACATCTTAAACGGTGCCACAAGTTCTCGGATCAATTCTTTTTCTTCGCTATAGCAAACATCCGCATAAAACATTGGACTATGAATACTGAATTCGCCTTCTCTATCAACCATTGCTTCTTCTAAGACATGATTCCACATATCTTCACTTGCAAACTCATAAAAAATTTCGATTCCAATTCTCTTATCAAGGTTCTTTAATCTTTTCACTGAACCTTGTGGAAAACTTAAAGAACTAGCCGAATACTTCATTCTTCTCATCCTCTCTGTATATTTATAAATATAGGCTGCCACATACTGACAGCCTATACTATATCAATGTTTATTTGATTTAATAAAATACTGTTGGCAGTAAACCTTCCAAGTATTCAATTGCTTCTTTTGGAGACATACTGCCATCCTGAATCACATAAGAAAATGCTGCTTCAACTTGTGTCTGCCATTCTGAACGTTCAATGCTTCCTTCAACGTCTGCACATGTCTGACGAGCTTCATATGCTCTTTGCATATTTGCATCTCCTGCAAAAAGGTCACCCATCAAATCTGCAGCGCCTTCTGTAGTTGGTAAGTACCCTGTTTCCTCGCTTCTGATTGCAATTTCTTCATCGGACATCATAAATTTTACAAATTCCCATGCTGCTGCAATCTGTTGTTCATCATTGTTTGCTGCAATGACAGAAATATCTCCACCGCCGCCAACGCTGCCACTACCATCATAACCAGGTACAGCAACTGCTTCGAAGTTTTGTCCACTTTCTTTTGCGTTATCAATAATCGTTGTAAGAAGAGCACTACTTGCAATACATGATGCCACTTCGCCTGAATACAGCATCTTACACATATTGTTCTGGGAATCAGTAACCTTTGGTACTGCACACCAGCCATCTTCTGTCCATGTTGACCAATCGGTAAGTAATTTTAACATGGTTCCGTCTTCCAGACAACTTGCGCCTTCTCTATTTTCATCAAGGATTCCTTCTGAACCCATTGAACGTACCAAGTACTCCTGAACGAAACTAGCTTCATTCAACATTTCGAATCCGTAGTTATTATATTTTGCTGATACAGCCTTGCATGCTTCTACCATTTCCTCAATTGTTGTTGGAGCAGCATCATATCCTGCTGCCGCAAACATATCTACATTATAATAGTACATCAGACATGAACGGATAAATGGCAACGCTGTCAATTGGTCTTCGTAATACATACTTGTCTGAATACCATCATAGAATCTGTCTGTTGAATATCCGTCACGTTCTGCGTAAGGTGTCATGTCTGCTAAAACACCTGCTGATGCAAGAATATCTGACATTCCAAGGATAGCGACTTGCGGGTTGTCCGCCGCACCAATAGACGTTGTCAATGATGTACGAACGGTTGTGTATGGCCCGATATAAGTTGCATTTACCGTAATTCCATATTCATTTGTATCATTGAATCTCTGCACTGCATCTGCAATATATTCTCCATAGACTCCAGCACCAAATGTATGCCAGAAGTCAATTGTAATTGGAGCTGTTACATAAGCTGGGGTATCTCCATTTGGTGTTGTGTCTTTTCCTGCTTGTGAATCTCCATCCTTTGAGCCACATGCAACCATTGTAAGCATCATTGCAAACACAAGCACTAAACTAAGTAATTTTTTCTTCATACTCAATTCCTCCTTAAAGTTCAATTTAGTTCTCATTATTATTTAGAGTTCCACTCTGATGATAAATTGGATATGTGTCACTTGTACCGACCATACCTGACGCTTTTGTTGAAACATTATCGATTGTGCATCCTGTTAATGTCAGTGTTCCTTTCATACGAATCACCTTAGGATTTCCACTACTCTTCCCATTTCCATTCATTTCACAACTAATCAGTTCGGCGCTTCCATCCGTATTAACAAATAATACTCCACTATCTTTATCTGCGTCATTATTCTCAATTTTGCAACCTGTTATTTTAAGGGTTCCCTTATCCACTAATGACACACCACCTCGCTGAGTTACTTCATTGCTACTAATAGAACCACCTATAACAGTAACTATCGCAGATGCATGATTTATATTAAATGCTCCTCCATTTTTAGCTTCATTACTAGTAATCTGGCAAGTTGTCAAATCAATATCTCCACTTCCAGAAACATAGATTCCGCCACCTTTATTTGTCGTTATGTTTACCGAGATTGTACATGACGTCAATTCAATTTTTCCGCTACTTGTAACGCAAATTCCACCGCCATTCACAGCTTCATTGTTTGAAATTGAACTTGATATTACTTCAATTTTACCAGTACCGGCAGCACAAATTCCGCCGCCATCTACTTCAGCCGTATTATCTCCGATGTAGCAATTGTCTTTTATTGTGATTTTTCCTGTGGCTGTTGTTCTAATTCCGCCACCGTAACCACTATAATTCTCATCACTATTACTTGTGATATAAAAACTATCATTGCTTTCGATACGGCTTGCATTCATTGCTAATGTTGCACTGCCAGAAAGTCGAATTCCGCCACCACCACCAGTTGATGAATCGGTATTATCTTTAACTGTACATCCATTCATAGTCAAATTTGCCAAACTTTGTGCTTTGATTCCTCCACCAGAACCAGTAGACGTATTATCATGAATATTACAGTTATTCATGGTGACTGTTCCGCCATCAATGAGGACTCCCGCACCACCGCCAGCCGTATTGTTATTCACTTCTACATTCGTAAGCGTAACTATTCCCTGATAGATACGCATTGCACGTCCACCATTGTTGATTTTCGCTCCATCCGCGGTAAATGTTCCACCTGCAAACATAACAGCTGTACCATTACCACTATTTGATGTTGTTACTGTACCATTCAAATTCAAAGTTCCTACACTTTCAATTGCACCAGCCGAACCCGTACTTGTATCATAACCAACGCTATTTGTAGAGGCTTCTTTATAACAATTCTTAATAGTCACACCATTATTAATTGTCAATGTACCCTTATTTAAAACAAGTGCTTCGCTCGCTTTTGTTGTGCTATTTGAATTACCGTCCAATGTAATCTTTCCATCAATAAGCATTACTGAACCTGTGCTGACATTGAGCAAGGCTTTCGTCAAATCTGTTCTAGTAATTGTAACGCCTTCTTCCACATCCGTAGTCAATGTTACTTTTACTTTTCCACTTGCACCATGGTTGATTGCGCCTTCATCTGTGCTGGCAATATCGCCCTTTACCACAATTCGTAAGTTAGAGTTTTCTTCTGCAGTTTCAATTGCATTCTTAAGTGCACTCCATGTAGTAACGGAAACCACTGTTTCTCTCTCATCAAAATCAGCCGCTACAAGATTTGCTTCCTCTGCCACAATTCCACTTCCAGACACCTCAAATATATCTTTTGCTATTAACTCAGTAGCCAGCGCTTCGCTTGGTGTTTTCACAAAAACAGTTCCTGCATCTGCAACTGTAGGACCAATCTGAATCTTCTGCTCAGAAGCGTTGCCAAGCTGACCTAGAACTTTAATCGCATGGTTTGCTGGTAGATTCACTATTTTACTTGTTACAAGAGTTGCACCCTCTCTTAAAATCAAAGCTTCTGCATCTGTCGCATCGTCAAGCGTTATTGCATTGGTATTTGCAGTTGTTATATGTACTGTTCCAGCGAGTGTTACCGAACCTTTCTTGCTTCTGATACCAGGATAATTGGTAGTATTATTAATAGTTCCGCCATCAACAGTCACATCTCCCGTGTTGTTAATTGACTGATATTGGCAACCTGATATATTCACATTTTTCAATTCCATAGTTGCTGAGTTATCAAGACCATATCCCGCAATGCTGTTCATTGATAATCCATCAATTTTTAATATTCCTTCATAATTCACAACGCCGCCCGTACCTGTAGTATCAACCGTCAAGGTTTTGCCAACAACGGTTCCGCCTTCCATTTTTGGAGTTTTGCTAGCGTCTCCATTAGTGAGAGCTCGGCCCTTTGAATTGTTAATAGTCAAGGTATCAAAATCTAACGTTGCATCTTTCTTCACGTAAATCGAATGATCCTTCGTTGTTCCTTCAACGACTACTTTTTCAAATGTAGTTCCAGATTTTTCCTGCAAACAAACGTTATATGTACCTGATTTACATAAATTAGCATTTTTCACCGTCAGCGTTCCATAATTGTCAATATTAAATGCTGCCACATCTTCATGCTCTGTAATTTCAAGTCCATCGATTGTGGCTATGCCTTTATTATAGAAGCTTGTGCCTCCTGCGTTTGCCACAACAACTTTCTTTCCATTTACAGTTGCCCCTGTGTTGCTAAGTCCGCGTGCCGCTGTATTTTGGATAGTAACTGTATTCAGATTTACAGTTCCTCCAGCCGCTGCAATACCATTGTAATTCTTAGTGTTGCCTTCTTCATCTGTAATAGAAGGAGCTCCGTCTACCACCGCATCGTTTAAAGTTAATATACCATCAGTAATATTTACATTATGAGTTTTTGTCTCATGTAAATCGGCATTGCTGAGAGTCACATTCCCCGCTTGCACATCCACATTATAACCTTTACTGTTGCTTATCTCTGCTCCGTCAATTACAACTTTTCCAGAAATATTTGCAATCGCTGTTCCACCTGTAGTATCAATCACTAAATTCTTACCGTTAATGGTTCCACCTTTTACTTTTTTATCGGCATCACCATTTGTGATTGCTCGACTCTTTGAGTTATTAACTGTCAGTGTATCGAAATTCAGTGTTGCGCTTTCTTTGATGTAAATAGAATGGCTCTTTGTTGTACCTTCCACAACTACCTTTTCCAAGGTTGTCGATGATTTTTCCCTCAAATATATGCTAGATGTACCTGATTTACATAATGTCGCATTTTTAACTGTCAATGTTCCAGAGTTATCAATATTGTAAGCCCCTGCTTCTTCATGCTTTGTAATTTCAAGTCCGTCAATAGTAACTGTACCAGAGTTATACAAGCTTGTTCCACCTGCATTTTCTAACACAACATTCTTTCCTGTTAATGTTGCACCAGTATTGCTGATACTACGTCCTGCTGTATTACGGATTGTAACTGTATCAAGATTTACAGTTCCGCCCTCTGCTCCAATGCCATTGTAGTTTTTAACCTTGCCATCTTTATCTGTGATTGCCGGTGCTCCATCCACTAACGTATTCTTTAATGTCATTGTACCATCTGCAACATGAACACTATGTATCTTTGATTCGCGCAAGACCGAATTATCAAATATTGCACTTCCTGAAGCAACATCAATGTTGTATCCAGTACTTCCACTTACTTCTAATTTACTAACAGAGAGATTTCCATCACTGTTATAAACAGCAGTTCCGCCGGAATTTAATACTTTGACATTTTCTCCGGTTGTTTTTGCACCCATACAATTCAGGCCTCGGCCTGCTGCATCTTGTACAGTAACATCCTTTAAAATCACTTTCCCTGCTTTGGCTAAAATACCATCGTAGTTCTTAATCGAACCATCCGCTTTTGTTACTTTTGGAGAACCATTTACAAGAACATTTGTAAGCGTTAAAGTTCCACCTTGTACACAAACGTTTGCATTCTTGCTTTCATTTAAAGTGGAATCCGTGATTGCCACAGTTCCGTCTTGTACATCTACGTTGTAACCAGTAACGTTCTTCGTGGTTACTTTATTCAATGTAGTCGAACCAGTTTTCGTAACGATACCGCCACCACTAGTTCCATTAACTGCAACATCTGTTCCTTTAATGGTTGCACCGTTATTATAGACAGCTCTTCCTAACATATCTTCGAAGCTTACATTTTTTAATGTCAGGCTTCCACCCATAGCAGTTACTCCATTGAAAGATTCATCTTCTTTTATGTCTTTACCATTAAATTCAACACCTGTGAGAGTAATAGAACCACTGTCAATACGTACCGCTGTGTTTCGTGTTACTTCAACATTTGCATTTGTTATATCGATTGATCCTTCGCAGGTATTCTGAATACAATATCCTGTACAATCTGTAATTTCCAATCCATCAATTGAAATTGCACCACTGCTAACACCATCCAGCCCTATCTGGTTTCCAACGGCTGTTCCTCCAACATTCGAAATTGTAAGGCTCTTACCGTTGAATTCTCCACCTCGATTCATAATCGCACGGGCCACGGTTTTTTCAATGTTCACATTTTCTGTGTTAATTGTACCGTTTAACAGATAAAAGACATGTGCCGTCGATTTTCCAGTTGTCCCTTTAATCTCTGTGTCTGTCAAATTCAATGTACCACCGCTAACGTACACGCTATGCGTAGTAATTAAGCCTAATTCTACATCCGTGAGAGTCATCGTACCACTTGAGTTAAGTAGATTGTACTTACCTGCACTCATAACCTTTAAGCCATCAATTGTGATTTCGCCCTCGCCTGTCCATCCTTTCTCCACTTCATTTCCAACACCTGTTGCACCCGCACGGACAATAGTAATATTTTCCCCAGTGAAGTAACCTCCACCATTATGTACACCTTGTGCCAAAGTAGCTTTTACGGTCAAATCTTTTGCGTCTAACTTCGCACCGCACGCATTGTATACTCCGTGGGAAGTAGCAGATTCAATCACTACATCTGTCATCTCCATCTGTGCTGTTTTTCCAGTATTGTAAATGTTATGTCCCTGAGAATTGCCGAAGTTTAATCCACTTAATGCAATGATTCCTTCATTGTAAACACTATTAGTATTATTGTCATATGTTCCACCAGTCACAGCAGTTGTGCCTGTATTATGAACACCATGTTTCCCCTGTGAAATCGTTCCTCCTGTTACGCCAAGCTCTCCTGCCTTTACGTACACGTTATCAATCTTAGCTCCATCAATCGTACCGCCACTTACAGAAACTTTTCCGTCTAACAAATAGATGTTTGTTCCCTCAGCACCAGAGATTTTGCCTCCTTCAACATCTAATGCTCCTGAAACTACAATATTCATCAGTCGTTTTCCACTGCCTGCAACCTCTCCGTCTTTCACGGACATCGTTCCATAAGACATCACATTATAGCCATCTCCTGACTGTACACTGCCACCTGAGATTGTCACATCTCCTTCACTTAAAATGTTTGCTCCCAGGCCATTTTTCAAAGTAGCTGATTCAGAAATAACAACTGTGCCTTCTTCCTCCACTTTTACGCCCAAGGCTTTGTTGTTTGTATCTACAGTAAGGCTTCCTGCGATTGTCAGGCTGCTTCCGTTCGGAACCTCAAACATAGCACTTGTCTCAGATAAATCTGCAATATCTAATGCCTGACATTCCTCGTCTGGAATTCTGTACGATTCTAACTTTATCTTTTCAGCCGAATTTGGTTTATAAACAATCGTACCTTCTCCAGTCAATGTTTTATTTCCACTAATCGCGATAGGTTCGGTAATAATAATGTTTTTATCTATCTCTATTGTGGCTTCAGAAGCAGATTCCAGTTTCTTCTTTAACCATGCAGTCCTATCTTCTCCACCTTTGTAAAGTGCCAAAAAAGTTACTGCAATACCAGCACAAACAATTAATGAAAGAATTAATAATAATTTCTTTTTATCGCGTTTTTTCTTTTCTGTTTGTTGTATATTTACTTCACTACTCATAACTTCTCCTTTCCGCAACTATTCATACAGTACCTTGTAAAATACAGTTGCGTATAATTCGGCTCCTACATCCTTTTTGTGAATTGTAGTATAATAAATATCTTTATCCCCACAAGGTATCAGCATTTCCATTTCAGCAGATATAGGAATGCTAATTTCTTCAATCCAATGACCTTCCCAATCTAACACATGAATATAGTTTGTTCCGTTAGCCACGACATAAACATAATCACCGTCTGCTGCATATCCCTGCTTTGTAGCATTACTTACCAGCCCATAATAAGATTCTGTTATCTTTAAATTTTTATCGATAATATGCATAATACTGCTAGAACCCATTGCCACAAAACTTCCTCTTTCCTGACTCCATGAAAGAGTTGCTGCTGTATATCCAATATTCTCTGTTTTAATATATTCCAATGTATCTGCATCCACCCAGCTCACAAGCTCTGGGTCTGGATTACAATGTGCTATTAACAGTTGATTTTTTTCTGGTAAATAAGTAATACCATTTCCATGGTCTACTGGAAGTGCCTTGCTTGTCTGCAGAACTTCCCATGTTGAAGGATCAACCTTTAAAATAATGCAATTGCCTTTTTCCTCAGTCTTCTCCTGCACAACAAGATAAAGAACTTTTCCATCCGTACAACCTCCCTGCAAAACGGTATATACATCCTGCATTGGGTATGGAATTGACATTACCTGTGTACACATCGCATTAAATTTGCCTGAACCATCAAATACTGTAGTAAATTTAAGGCTATAGTCTTCATAGTTTACTACTGCTGTATTTGCTGTATCTGTATTTAACTGACAACCAACAGTTTCTCCCAAAAACATATGCGACAAAATATATTCTTCAGCTGCATCCCACGCACATAAATACAATGTATCTTCTTCTGCTTCAATCAAGAATTCTTTTTCACCCAATTGCTGACATTTTTCCGCAGCGTTTCTAGCTTCACTGCTTCCAAAAACAATAGCCTTCTGTCCTTCTTTTAGATCCGTCGAGGAAATAATCGGAAGTTTATATGTAGACATTGCCTCGATATGCTGCTGAATCATCACTGCATCTTCGGTTTCTGCTCCATCCTTTGTAACAATGCTGTATTCATAAATTTCTATTCCATCAAATGTTAATGTTTGAAGAGCATACGAGCCAAATTCACAGTAGCTTTTACTGTATTCCACTGGAAATTCCTCTCCATCTTTCCATGCAGGCACATAATTCTCCACAAAGTAATTCACTGCACTTTCCAATTTTTCTGTAGTATCACCTTGAATTACAATACAGCCATCATGAAATTTTACCCATCCGTCTCCTTCTCGAACACCTTGGCTATCTGCTATTGATTGTTCTCTGTTTGTCTTACCAATCAATATTTCAGTAGCTACATCAGTTTCTTCAGTATCATTTACAATCTTAACTGATTTTCCCATTGCAGCCTGAAGTGTCTCAGCCAAGTCCTGATTTTCTTCTTCTCCAATGACAATAACTGCTGAGTTGGCCTCACTATTTCCTGACATTCCACATGCCACGCTGACTATACTAACTAATGCAGCTAAAGCAATAAGAAAAAGTAATTTCTTTTTCATTTTCTTCTCCTCCTTGAACTTGATAATCTTTCATTTACTAATTAAAACGATGTAAAAAGCTCTTATACAGGTTCAAATCTCTATTTACAACCAGTTCCTCTGGGAAATGTACTTCCTGCAAAATTTCATTAATCTTGTCAAATTTTGCAATGGCACACGCACAATGTGCATCGCTGTTTACAATAACGTGAGTTCCGTATCGTTCACAAAGCCGAAGCATTTTTTTCATGTTATCGGCCGCTCCACCTTTTCCTCTCACATTGAACGGGTCTAAGGATGAAGCATTTAATTCTAGAAGCACATGGTTATCACGCGCTCCTTTTACCAAAGCTTCATAGTCAACTGGTACTTTAGAGTCATCTGGGTGACCGATAATATCTACATCTGGATTCTCCATTGCACCAAGGTACGCTCTTGTATTCTCTTTTATATCGCCTGGCCTATAGGCGGGATATTTTTCTCCATTCCCCACATTGGGATGAATGCTAGCAATACCTACGTCAATCTTTTTTAATTTAGAAGATGGCAAATCAACCTTGCCCTCATAATCGACAATGTTAAGTTCAACTCCCAGCAACAATTCAATTCCATACATAAAACGGTCCACAACATTGAAATTTGTAAAGTACCCCATGGTACAGATTCCCGGAACGGTAGGCGCATGGTCTGTAATGGCAATTGCCTGAAGTCCTAGAGACTTCGCTGCCAGAGCCATCTCCTGCATGGTATTGTACGCATGACCGCTCATGATCGTGTGCGTATGAGAATCTAATAAATATTTCATCGCGCTCACCTCTCTATTTCGCCAATTTCGTAAATAAATCCTCCATCAGACGATCCCTGAAAATATGATAAACATAACGGATAAATGGACGTTTTTTATCGAATGCCCAGCGGTCATCATACTCAGCAATCGGTGCATGCTCCAGTCTATCTGCCATAAAATTGCCTTTCAAAAGCCATGCAACTGCACAGACATCCCAGATTGCCTTGCTCCAGTATTGCCCACGGTTATGCTCCTCCATTACTTTTTCTGCTGCTTCACACAGATAGTCGCATAACTGATTCTTTCCTTTCAACCAATGCTCCATTTCGTATTTTGTTGTTGTAAATGCTGAAACAACACCCATACAAGGCAACAAAACTACAGCCGCATCGCTATTAAACACTGCTCTCACACCAGCCACATCCTGATAACAGTTAAACTCACGATTGTTTGGCCATTCAAAGGAATGACCACCAAGCCATACTACCACAATACGACTTGCTATCTCTGGCTTCATCAGAAGTGCCGATGCCACGTTCGTGATTGCTGCAATTGCAATCACATATAGTGGCCTTTCTTCTGTATAATTCATTGCCAACTCTGCCAAATGCTTTGCAGCATCCGAATATACAGGCGTGTTCTCATCACTCAAGTAACACTCACTTCCCTTATATATCTTAGACTTCAAATCTTCTCTTTCAAGCAACGTCAACACATGAAAGATTTCCTGGTAACTGCGCTCCATTCCTTCTTTCGATGACTGAACCCTTTTGTTATAGAATGGTGCTGCGTAGATTGCCTTTAAGTGCAACTCATCCTCGCTTCTCACAAGGTATGATAAGGCGAACTGGTCATCGACTTCGTTATAGCAATCTGTATCTATTACTACATCCACTGGACCTTCCGGCTTGTTTAATCTCAATAAACGTGACATATCTTCTGCCATAACGCTTTCCTCCTATTTCATACCGCGGTAAGCCATTGCCTGAATAATCTTCTTGCTTGCCAGTAAGAATAAAATTACAACTGGTAAAACCAAAATTACGTTTCCTGCCATAATGTCTGTGTAATTCATTCCCTGTTCCAAACTCTTTAAACGGTCGATTGCCAATGTAATTGGTTTCAATTCTTCGTTTCTTGTCATTACTAATGGCCAGAAGTATGCATTCCAGTGACCAATGAAACTGAATAAAACAGTTGTAATTACAGTTGATTTTGCCATCGGAACCATGACTCTCCATAAAATTTTCCATTCAGATGCATTGTCTAATCTGGCTGCCTCCACCACTTCATCTGAAATCTGTTTAAAATTCTGCCTGAGCATAAATATCGAAAAAGCGCTTGCAATTGTCGGTAAAATCTGTGGTAAAAGTGAATTTAAAATTCCCCAATCTGCAAACATATAGTAAATGGTCATGAATGTAAGCTGTCCAGGAATCATAAATGTAGCCAAAACAATTGCCCACATCATTCCTTTTCCCTTGTACTCCCATTTTGCAAATGCATATGCTGCCGGAATATTTACTAAAAACTGAAGTACAATAACTGACCCAGTGACAATCAAAGTATTTTTGATATATCGCAAAACCTCCAGTTCTTCAAAAACAGTAAAATAACCACTCAATGTAAAAGTTTCTGGCCATAAAGTTGGTGGAAACTGTAAGGTCTCCAAATATGGTTTAAACGACGTTATTACCATCCAATAAAACGGGAACAGGAACATCACGCATACAGCCAGCTTAAAAATCCACTCCAGGATATTGAGCGAAGTCCGTTTTATATTTCTTCTTTGCTTTTTTGTCAATCCTAACATTTCGTCCCTCCTATTGATAATGCACGCGTCTGTTGATTAATCTGAAATAAATTACCGTGAGAATTGCAAGGAAAATCAATAGTACAACGCCCGCAGCTGCTGCTACACCATATTTCAGATTTGACTGAGCATACTCATAAATATAGTAAACTAGTACGATTGTTGATTTTCCAGGTCCACCCTTTGTCAATACTCGAATGGATTCAAACACTTTGAAAGAACTAAGTGTAATGTTAATCAACATGAAAAATAACTGTGGTGATAACAAAGGTATTGTAATGCGGAAGAATTTACGAACCGGCGGCGTATTGTCTAACGCTGCTGCTTCATAAATTTCTGTTGGAATACTCTTCAATGAAGAAAGCAAAATCAATGCATGATATCCCATACCTTTCCATACGGCAATAATAACAATTGACATCATCGCTGTAGTCGAATCATTCAGCCAGCGAAGACCTGGCAAATCAAAGAATGAGAGTACCGCATTAAAGAGACCTTCCTCATCCATCAACCACGAAAACACGGTTGAAATTGCAAGCATCGAACACAGATGTGGGAAAAACATAAGCCTCTGAACCATCGCATTAATTTTCGAATCTTTCTGCAACCACACTGCAAATATCAGTGCAAACAAAAGTAAGAAAAACACCACACTGACCGTGTAAACCAACGTGTTCTGCAACGCAATTTTAAAGTCAACCTGAAGGTTAAATAAATAATTATAATTTTGAAGTCCCACAAATTTCTCTTCTGTAAGACCATTCCACTCATAAAAACTCAACCGAATCATATTAATCATTGGATATACCGTAAACACCAGGAATAAAATGATTGCTGGCATCGTGTATGCATACGGCGTAAGTTTTGTTGAAAGCGAACGTTTCGTGCGCACTTTCTTAGGTTTGTCTACTTTTTTCTGTTCCATGCTTATTCCCCTTTCAGGCATTCCACACATGCTGCATAATCTTCTGCGTTATCGTTTTCACGAATACGCATTTCTCCTTTATCAAAGAAGTAAAGATTTTCTAATGCAACATTCAGCCATACATGCTCATCTTCACCAAAAGTATCTTCGACACTTTTTACCATAAATGTATTTGCTTCTTCTTTCTCTCCTTCATATCGCACTTTATACAATGTTTCAGAGCCAAGCATTTCACGTGTAATAATCTGAACTTTCTTCTTATAAACCGCCTCTACTTCATTTTCTTCCGCAGTAAGCACTACTTTTTCAGGGCGATATCCAAGATAACAGCCATTGCTCATTTTCAAAATATTCATAGGTGGCGTACCAATAAACTGTGCCGTGAAAATGTTATTTGGGTCATTATAGATAACCTCTGGTGATGCCTGTTGCTGGATAACACCTTTATTCATCAAAATAATAGTATCTGCCATACTCATTGCTTCCGTCTGGTCATGTGTTACATACACGAATGTCGTTTTTAATTTTTTATGTAATTCAATCAGTTCACTTCTCATCTGTACACGAAGCTTTGCATCCAGATTTGATAACGGTTCATCCATTAAAAATACTTTTGGTTTTTTAACCATCGCACGTGCAAGGGCAACTCTCTGTCTTTGTCCACCAGACAACTGGTTTGGTTTACGTTTTAAATATTCTGTCAATCCAACACTTTCTGCCACTTCTGCAATAAGTCGTTCTCTTTCTGCTTTTGGTACTTTATTGTTTTTCAATCCAAACTCAATATTTCCTTTTACAGTCATATTTGGATAAATTGCGTAGTTCTGGAATACCATAGCAATGCCGCGTTTACCTGGTTCTAAGTCACTTACTTCCTCACCATCAATATAAAGTTCTCCTGAAGTTGCAGGACCAATTCCCGCAATAACACGCAGTAAAGTTGTTTTACCACATCCCGACGCACCTACTAAAACGGCAAACTCGCCATCTTTAATAGTTAAGTCCAAGTTTTCCAAGACAGTTGTTTGACCAAATGTCTTGCCTATGTTTTTTAATTCAATTTGTCCCATGCTTTCTTCCTCCTTATGTTTACTTTCATTTTAATAAGCACCTCTAAATTATCCACAACCAATTACTGGAAAACCCAGCCTCTAATACACTTCGAAATTGAATAAATGTGCAACAGAACTTCCATAATCTGTTATTCTTGTTTCACTAGCATAAGTACTCAGTGGAATAAAACGCACAGCTTTAGCCGTAATATCCAATTTTTGTTTTATAAAACGTTGGTGATTATCTTCTGTTTCATATACTACATTCCAGTTGCCATTTTCATCCTGGGCCTCTATCTTATAATGTTTAATCAAACATTTTGGGAAGCCAAATGTAGTATTGTTGTAGCTCATAGGATAAAACATAACAGATGTCGTATGAACGCCATTCGGATTTCCCTCAATAAACTCTCGATTCAAATCACTATCTAATACCAAACGGAAACCTTCTACATGAACAGGTTGTTCGAAAGTATAGGTAATTGCTTTATTTGTTTTTCCAAAATAACCATTGTCATTGCCCCAAATACGGCGGTCAAGACCGTTCAAAAGTGCAGAACAATCACCATAATCACAGGTAAGTGTTGCAGACTGCGCCAATGGCGAAATCTTACGACGAAGCCCTGGCAAGAAACAGTCATCTTCCATCAATGCATCCTGAATTTCAGCAATCTTCTGCTCGCCTACTTCCCGAGGTGATAAACCATACTTCACAGCAATTGCTGCTGCTGTACCAACTGCCTGTCCCATAACACCAACTGTACCCATAACACGAGTAGAACCAAATGCGACGTGAGAAGCACTGATATTACGTCCAGCAAACATTAAATTGTCGATGTTGCGAGAGTAAAGACAGCGATAAGGAATCGGATATGGTTCACTTAGTCTGCTTCTTTGTACATGCACACCACCTGTAGCATCCATATGAAAACCACCTGGAAGATGATTATCAATCTGCCAACCACCATATGCTACAACATCGGAGAACGGGGTACAGTTTTCCACATCATGCTGAGTCAATACATAATCTCCAACATAACGGCGGCTTTCTCTCTTACCTGGCAAAAAACCTACCCATTCTAAATCCCAATTTTCTGCACCATGGTCTCCATGGTTTTTGATATGATCCCACACACCAAATGCAATTTTTAAGAGTTCGTCACGTATTTCCTCTGTATCATCAATACTATTTTGCATTCCACCCAATTCTATCCAGTAGAAATTGGTATTAACTGCATACAGATTATGTGGCTTGTTATTCATAGCATCATCATCCGGAAAATCATAAGCCCACGCAGGCGGTGTATATGAAATTGGATGATCTGTTTCACGGCATTGCAGTAAAACGCTCATACCCATGGTACGTTTATCTGCAACTTCCACGCCAAATTCTTCATTATATTCACTTTTTGCCTCGCGGCCCACTTTATACTCAGCACCGGTAAATGGAGCCAAAATACTATCACCTGAATTGTCCACAAAAATTTTCGCATGAACTTCATGCCATGTATATGTAGTTAGTTGAAAGCCTTTTATGCTCTCAATATGCCCATTCTCACTCACCGCATCACAGCAAGTACAGTTTAAAATAAGTTCAATATTTTCTTCGAAGCGCACCATCTCATATAACAGTGCATCCCATGTAGTAAAATTACGACGTGGATTGCGGTACATGTTCTCCAACTGTAATTCTTCCATAATACCTGTTTCCTGTAAATCACGTACACGGGTTCCCGCACCAACAATCCACATACGAATTTCACTACTTGCATTTCCGCCAAGTACAGGACGGTCGTGCATCAATACAACTTTTGCACCATGGCGAGCCGCGGAAATAGCAGTAAACATACCGCTAATTCCTCCACCGATTACACAGACATCAACATCATGTGTTTTTGTATTTAAAACATTTTTCATTGTCTTCCTCCTTAATTATCTGCAAAGAGCTGTTGCTCTAATTCCTTCATAGTTGCTGCCATATAAGTCGCTTTGGACGGTTCTTGCCAGCGTGCACCAAAAAGTGCTCCCGTCATACCATAATCCACAGCACCATTGACATCCGTTACAGGATTGTCTCCCACCATAAGCGTTCGCGAAAGGTCCGTTTCTCCACTGTGACGGAAAATATAATCAAAATATGCAGGTGATGGTTTCATTGCTCCTACCTCATCCGCTGCAAATTTTCCTGTCAGATATTTAGAGAGTCCTGCATTTTCTACACGACCATTCATCACTTCCCCAATCCCGTTGGATGCTGTAAAAATTCTTGCACCACTTTGTTTTAACCTTTCTAGCAGATGAGCTGCCCCTTCCTGCGCATCGTACGCATGAGCTAACTGTTCCAAAAACCACGGTGCCACCTCTTCGGCTGATTTGTGAAAAGGATAAATGGAGAATAATTTCTCAAAACGCATAACATAGAGCTTTTCGCGAGTAATTTCTCCTCTGTCCAAATACACCCAGAGTTTTCGATTTATCTCACGATAAGTGTCACCGACCTCATCCGTAACCTGCTGTCCCTGTTGAGCATACAATTCACGAATAATACGTCTTTCAGATGTGGGTGTATCCAGCAAACAATAATCAATATCAAAAAATATAGTATGGTACTTCAAGCTAATTCACCCCCTTTTCCTTATCAAGCGGAAGATGCATGCAATTAGTCGGCAAATAATCAAGTCCCAGCTCCAGCATATGCTGAACTGTTTTAACGCTGTCAGCAGCTCGCAGACAAACCTTCAATCCTGCTTCATGTGGCAGTGCAATTTTTTCTTCTGGGCATGAAAAAGCATCTGGAATATTCCATGACAATCCTGCATTCCCTAAACCAGCCAAAGTCTCCAAGCATTCTTCCTCCGCAAATATCCAGTGAATAAACATTTCCTTCGTAAACCTACGCGTCTCCACAAGCCTTTCTAAAGAAATGGAACTCATTACCACATCTGTGTCTTCAAATCCCGCCTTTTGAACTGCATAAATCACTCTTTCCGCATCATCCGTTTTAAGTTCTATAAAAGGGATGCTTCCATACTTCTTGCAAATAGCCAAATACTCCATAAACAATGGCATCCTCATCTGCTCCTCTGAAAAGCAGGCTAAACGATTTCCCTTGTTCATATGCAAATCAGAAATTTCCTTCCATGTCATTTCCTCAATTTTGCCACTGCCGTTATATGTAGTGTCTACCACATCATCATGACAACACACAATGACCCCGTCTTTCGTGAGTCTTACGTCTGTTTCAATTGCCCACTGATGCAGAAAACCTGCATATGCAAAACCCGGCAACGAATTAGCCGGAGCCATAGGTTGAAAGCCTCGATGACTGACATACCGTAGGTTTGCTGGCCTATCAAACAATGACTTCATTCTTCTTCCTCCTTGTCAAATGATTTTTGTTGTTCTATAATATATTATAAACATCATATTTTGAAAATCTTGTACCATTGTGAGTTTATTTTTACATTTTGTGACACATCACAGAAATTATGGAGGATGAGATATGAAACTACTGCCACATTACTTGAATGTAAAGAATTCGGCGAAGCCTGAAATTATAAATTGGCGTGATAACCACATCAATGATTCGCTGTTTTATTCCTATCGCAGCACTGACTATAACCGTCAGACTTATCCAGCCCGAATGCATTATCATGACTACTACGAATTAGTAATCTTTGTAGAGGGCGACATACATTACATTTGTGAATCAGAAATCTATCCTGTGCATTACGGCGATATTATTCTGATTCCACCTAGAAAGTTACATATGTCCATGATTAATGGAGAAGCTACCTGTTACAAGCGCCATGTATTTTATCTCTATCCAGACGCTTTTGATTCTTTTGGATGTAATGCTTTGACAAGTTTTCTTAATGAAAATCAAGAGAAATATCTGCTAACAGCGTTTGACAAAAAAGACCGAAATGAGTTAATTTCACTTTTAAATAGATTAGACGAATCGTTGAAAAATAGAGAAAGCCAGCTTGATCAATCACTCGCGCTGGCATATATCATACAAATTTTTTATCTTTTTAACAAAGAAAAGTTCAGATTGCATAAGGGTAAGCAGCATCTACCTAAAAATGTCTCTGAAATAAAACTCTATCTAGATCAACATTTTCAGGAAATCGACTCCGTTGCCGAGGTTGCCGCACATTTCTTTTACAGTCGGGAATATGTTTCACGTCTGTTTAAGCAGTATTTCAACACTACTGTAGCAGATTATATTAAGATACGAAGAATTGCCTATAGCCAAACGCTGATTGCACAGGGCATCCCATTAAGCGAAGTCTGTTTTCAAGCGGGATTTGGAAATCTGACCACGTTTATTCGAGCTTTTAATTCAATTGTAGGAATGGCACCTTCCAAATACCGCAAAATACTTTTGGAAAATCAAGAAATCTGATTCTTAGTTTTTGCACAAAAAAAGAATCTCTCGCGAGATTCTTTTTTATTGTACTAATACATTATTCAGCTGAGATAGCTCCTACTGGACATTGTGCTGCACATGCTCCACAATCTAAGCAAGCATCTGCGTCGATTTCGTAGTGTGCTGCTCCTTCAGCGATAGCTCCTACTGGACATTCTGCTGCGCATGATCCACAGCTTACGCATTCATCACTAATTACGTGTGCCATATATGTATCCTCCTTTTTGCTTTTGTCAGATATCACATACCTGACCTTTTATTAATTCTAATACAAAACACAAAAATATACAAGCCATTTTCATGTTTTGTATTAGATACATTTAATTCCGAAAAATTGCTTGCCATTGAGAAAGATTTCGTTTATAATAGCCAAAAAGGATCCGGGTTTTTACCGTATGACGATTGTCTAGGCGGGGTACTCCGATTCTTTTTTTATGTTAATAATATCATAAAGATATTTCTTTCCGTTCTCATCATGCCTAATAATCATCCTCACTTTGAAAACATTATATTTCTCTACATCCCCTTCACGATTATATATAGCCATTGCAAATCGCGAATCATATCTGTACCAACCGAACTTAGCATCTTTATCATGTTTCTTTTCATGGTTTACCATATAAGTTGGATTCACAGAAATCTCAATAAGTTCTGGAATTGCTTGTGCAGCATTTGCTTTTGTTTTAGCTAATCCACCCTTTAAACTTGCTGTATACTTTGACTTTGCATATTCATCTGGCAAATCAGTTCCAATATATATCTTTTCGCTATCTTCTGCGATTGTATAAAACTCACCAATATACCGTTCCAGATATTTCTCAACATCATCCCAACCTATGTTTTGTTTCGAAATATTGTGTCATGAATTATAACAATCTTATTCCCATTTGTATCAATAACAATATTTACATTTCTTTCTTCGTCATTTTTCACGTATTTCTTCACGCTCCTCTTCTTAATAATTTAAATAATTTGGATAACTCGGCGATATGCCAGATTGAATTTAGAAATGAAAAGCGAATGCTTTTGATGTTGAATCAATTATAGCATTCGCCTTTTAGTAAATCAATTTATTATTTTTTTATTTTCTCCCGTGCTTTCTTATATGCCCCCAAAATAATATTTTTCGCAGCAACCGCTTCCTGCTTCGTTGCTTCTCTCGTATCCTTCAGCACATAATCCATGCCAAGATTCTCATACTTCACTTTCCCCATTGAATGATACGGAAGCACATCCAATGCCTTTACATTATTCAATGTAGCCATGAACTCTCCAAGACGCTCTAAATATTCCTTATACAAAGTTATTCCCGGCACCACAACATGGCGAATCCAGATTGGAATCCCTTTTTTGTCCAGATACTTGGCAAATGCCAAAATATTTTTATTGGAATGAGCAGTCAGCACTTTGTGTTTTTCCTCATCGATGTGCTTAATATCGAGCATCACCAAATCCGTCACTGCTGCCAGCCTCTCCATTTTCTCCATAAACTCTTTATTCTCAGGACGGAACATAACTCCAGAGGAATCGATGCAAGTATGAAATCCACCTTCATGCAGTTCCGTAAATAACTCTATCAGAAAATCCATCTGCATCATTGGCTCTCCACCAGTTACAGTTACACCACCAGTCTTATAAAATGCTGTATTATGATAAAAGCTTTTCAGCACCTCTTCCACGGTCATCTGATCGCCCTTTCCTGGCTCCCATGTATCTGGATTGTGGCAATACTGGCATCGCATAGGACAGCCCTGTAAAAAAATTACATAGCGGAGTCCCGGACCGTCTACCGTACCACAAGTCTCTATTGAATGAATATAACCTTTTGTCATAAATTATCACCTCTCATATAGTATAAAACGGGAGATGAAAAAAATCCATCTCCCGTCAAAAAAACTATATAAACTTTGCAGTTTACATTCCTTCGTGGAATGTACGTGAAATTACATCATCCTGTTGTTCTTTTGTAAGTTTGATGAAGTTTACTGCGTATCCAGAAACACGTACTGTTAATTGTGGGTAGTTTTCTGGATGTTTTTGAGCATCTAATAATGTCTCTCTTGTAAATACGTTTACGTTGAGGTGATGTCCACCTTGTTCTACGTAACCGTCTAACATATTAACTAAGTTGTCAATTTGTTGTTGATTTACTGCCATGTTTAATTCCTCCTTATTCGTTATCAATACTGTCCATAATGTTTGGAATATCAGCACATGTTGGGCATTCTCCTGCGATTCTGTCAAGGTCTAAATCTCCAGCGAAGACTTGGTCTTCTTTACCAAGAGCACCTGGGATGATTGAGAATGTGTTTGAAATACCATCCTGTGCATGTCTAAATGGAATCTTAGCAACAGAAGCAAGTGAAGCTAATGCTCCGTGAGTATCACGTCTGTGCATTGGGTTAGCACCTGGCGCCAATGGTTCTCCCAATTTTCTTCCATCAGGTGTGTTACCTGTCTTCTTACCGTATACTACGTTTGAAGTAATTGTCAAGATGGACATTGTTGGAACTCCCTTACGGTATGTGTGGTGTTTACGAATCTTGTCCATAAATGTACGAACAACTAATACTGCTAATTCGTCTACATCATCATCATCGTTACCATATTTAGGGAAGTCACCTTCTACTTCGTAATCTACAACTAAACCATCTTCGTCACGAACTGGTTTTACTTTTGCAAATTTAATTGCACTTAATGAGTCAGCTACTACTGAAAGACCAGCGATACCTGTTGCAAAGTAACGTTTTACTTCTCTGTCGTGAAGAGCCATCTGGATTTTTTCGTAGCAATATTTGTCATGCATGTAGTGGATGATATTCAATGTGTTTACATAGAGTGATGCTAACCATTCCATCATTGCATCGAATTTTTCCCATACATCATCGAAATCAAGGACATCGCCTTCAACTGCACGGTATTTTGGTCCTACTTGAACTTTAGATTTTTCATCCACACCACCGTTGATAGCGTATAATAAACATTTTGCAAGGTTTGCACGAGCTCCGAAGAACTGCATTTCTTTACCAACTCTCATTGAAGATACACAACATGCGATTGCGTAGTCATCACCGTGAGTTGCACGCATTAAATCATCATTTTCGTATTGGATTGAAGATGATTTAATTGACATCTTAGCACAGTATTCTTTGAAAGCCTTTGGAAGTCTTGTTGACCAGAGAACTGTTAAGTTTGGTTCTGGAGCTGTTCCAAGGTTATCTAATGTGTGTAAGAAACGGAATGATGTCTGTGTTACTAATGGACGTCCATCAATACCAACACCACCGATTGACTCTGTTACCCATGTAGGGTCACCTGAGAATAATGCGTTGTATTCTGGTGTACGGGCAAATTTTACAAGACGTAATTTCATTACGAAATGGTCAATGTATTCTTGAGCTTGTTCTTCTGTGATTAATCCTCTGTCTAAGTCACGTTTGATATAGATATCAAGGAATGTAGAAGTACGTCCAAGAGACATAGCTGCACCGTTTTGTTCTTTTACTGCTGCAAGATATCCAAAGTATGTCCATTGGATAGCTTCTTTTGCGTTCGCAGCTGGTTGAGAGATATCGAATCCGTAGATATCACCTAATTTCTTTAATTCACCAAGCGCACGGATTTGTTCTGATAATTCTTCACGAAGACGAATGTTTTCACTTGTCATTCTTACTAATGAAGTAGCAAGCTGTTGTTTTTTATCTTCAATTAATTTATCTGTACCATATAAAGCAACACGACGGTAGTCACCGATAATACGTCCACGTCCGTATGCATCTGGAAGACCTGTAATAATACCAGATTTTCTTGCTGCTCTCATTTCTGGTGTGTATGCATCAAATACACCTTGGTTGTGTGTTTTTCTATATTCTGTAAAGATTTTTACAACTTCTGGATCAACTTCATATCCGTTTTGCTCACAAGCGTTTTGTGCCATACGGATACCGCCATATGGTTGTAATGAACGTTTGAATGGCTTGTCTGTCTGGAAACCAACGATTGTTTCTAAATCTTTGTTAAGATATCCAGGTCCGTGTGAAGTGATACCAGATACAATCTTTGTATCCATATCTAAAACACCACCTGCCTCACGTTCTTGTTTAGATAATTCCATAACCTGGGCCCAAAGTTTTGTTGTAGCTTCTGTTGGTCCTGCTAAGAACGAATCATCACCTTCATATGGTGTGTAGTTTTCTTGAATAAAGTTACGTACATTAACAGATGTACGGTTCCAACGCCCTGGGTTAAATCCCTCCCAGTTCGCATGCCATTTTCTTTCCATGGTACTTCCTCCTAAAATTAAAGTATTTATAATATATTTTTGTTTCCGACTATTTTATTATAACTTAGTCAAAAATTTAACGCAATAGATAAATTGTTCTTTTTGGAATACAGTATACATTCTTTGCCGCTATTCTTATCGTTTTATTTTTTTGTAAAATTTAAGAAAATATTCAAACTTTTTTTCTTATTTTGTTGTATAGTATTATAAGACACATTTTTTTGAATTATAGTGGAGGAATAATTATGAAAAAATTGTTATCATTTACCGCAATTATTCTTTGCTTTTCTCTTATGCTGTGCTCCTGTGCACCAACACAGTCCCAAGGCGGGGATACTCCAAAGAATAATATAGACAACTCTGATAAAAATAAAGAGGAGAATGAGAATCAAAGCAAGTTAAATGTAATCACACCAAGTGCTTACAGCAATATTGCTGACTTGAAACTGGAACCAGGATCATACATTTCAATTATTGGAAGATATGCGGATGACAGCTTCTGGAGCGAAGTTGAGGCCGGTGCAAAACAAGCCGTGGCAGATATCAATAAGATGCTTGGTTACAAAGGTGACGACCAGATTAAGCTTGTTTATAACGCACCTGACATTCGCGATGATGTGAATGAACAGATTAATATCTTAGGGGAAGAGCTTTCCCGCTACCCAATTGCAATTGGGATTGCAGCCATCGATACAAGTGCCTGCGCATTACAATTTGATTTAGCTGCTGAAGACAGTATTCCAATTATTACTTTCGACTCAGGAAGCGATTATCAGAATGTGGCATCACATATTTCTACGAATAATCTGGAAGCCGCTTCTACTGCCGCTTCCAAGCTTGCACATGCACTTGATGGAGCTGGTGAAATTGCTATCATTGTCCAGGATTCCGTTTCTATGACAGCAAGTGAGCGCTTACAAGGATTTACAGATACTTTGGCCGCACAGTTTCCAGAGATATCGGTTGTAGCTACCTATCACATGGACCAGCTTAGTACAATGGCAGAGACCATTGCCAACGAGAAAAATCTTGGTCTTGCTGAGGGCGAAGAGCAAATGGATCCTGCATCTATCTCTCAAGAAGATGTAATTCAATATATTTTGGAAAAGAACCCAAATCTCAAAGGTATTTACACTACCAACTTAGATACTACACAGTTAGTAGCTGATGTAGTTACTTCTTCTGAGGAGACTGATTTGAAAATTGTTGGATTTGATGGAGGGGAAGAACAGTTAAAGCTCCTTGAGGACGGCGTTGTAGAAGGACTTGTTTTACAAAATCCATATGGTATGGGATACGCAACTGTAGTTGCTGCTGCCAGAGCCGCACTTGACCTGGGTAATGAATCGGTTGTAGACACTGGGTATACATGGGTAACCAAGGATAATATGGATACTGCATCGATTAAACAAATGTTGTATTAAATAGGATTACAAAAGGATGTTGCAAAAGCAATATCCTTTTTTGTCGAACTTTGATGATTGATTTTTTGTAATAATAGGACAAACTTATGTTATGATGTATGTGTACATAAATATCGCAATAAATGATAGGGGGATTTTGTATGGGCGAAGTTCACTTTATGATTTCTGAAGCTGCCAAACGAGTGAATGTTGAAACTCACGTCCTGAGATATTGGGAAGAAGAGTTAGAACTTACCATTGGACGCACAGAAATGGGACATCGATACTATACAGAAGAAGATGTACGGTTGTTTAACTGTATCAAGGAACTCAAAGAACAAGGCTTACAACTAAAAGAGCTGAAAGAACTAATTCCTGATATGCTGCAAGTAAGAGCGCAGCGCAGAGCACAAAAGAAAACTCCTTTCGAAGAAAAAGAAGAGACTAACCCACAAGTAGAAGAATTATCTGAAATCCAACTGGCATTGTTGGAAAATAATAAGGTTTTGCAGGATTCTATCACACAGGCAGTGATAAAAGAAATGGGATTTTTGTTCCAGGCAAATGAACGTCAGGAGGAAGACCGCTACAAAAAACTGGACGCTCTTATCCGCCAGCAGCAATCTTACCGCAAAGAATCTGCACGCTCAGCACCACTGAAAACCCTTCGAAGAATATTCGAGGCATAAAAACGACTCCCAAACAAATGTTGGGTTCGAAAAAGCAAGGGAATGCTGCTTCCTGGCAACATTCCCTTTTCTAATTACTCTTTTAAATAATTTGCAAACTTTGTATACTGTGGCAGCCATGTCAGATTAATCGTTCCAATAGCACCATTTCTCTGTTTTGCAATAATAATCTCTGCCACATTTTTCAATTCTGTGTCTTTATTGTAATAATCATCACGATAAATAAACATTACCACGTCGGCATCCTGCTCGATTGCCCCCGATTCACGAAGGTCAGAAAGCATCGGTCTGTGGTCAGGTCGCTGCTCTACTGCACGGCTAAGCTGTGAAAGTGCAATAACCGGAACATTAAGCTCCCTCGCAACCCCTTTTAATGCTCTTGAAATCTCTGAGATTTCCTGTTGTCTGGATTCACTTCTGCCACCCACACGACCAGTCATCAGCTGCAGATAGTCGATGATAATAAGATCCAAACCATGTTCCAGTTTGAATTTACGGCATTTTGAACGCAATTCCGAAATAGAGATACCAGGAGTATCATCAATAATCAGTTTCGAACGGCCGATAATACCTGCTCCTTCGATTAGCTTCTCCCAATCCGCATCCTTCAGGTTACCCGTACGGAGAGACTGTGCATCCACCTGAGACTCCAGGGAGAACATACGGTTTACAAGCTGTTCTTTTGACATTTCCAGACTGAAAATGGCTACTGCTTTGTCTGCCTTAAACGCAACATGCTGCGCAATATTTAATACAAACGCTGTTTTACCCATAGAAGGTCTCGCTGCCACAAGAATTAAGTCCGATGGCTGAAGTCCTGCTGTCTTGTAATCCAAATCCAAAAATCCTGTTGGAATTCCCGTTACGCTTCCCGCATTTTTAGAAGCTGCCTCAATTTTGTCCAGCGCGTTGAGTACAACCTGCTTGATTGGAACAAAATCTCCTGTATTTCTTTTCTGAACCAACTCAAAAACTTTCTTTTCCGTTGTTTCCAAAATTGCTTCCATCGGCTCTTTTCCGAGGTAACACATATTTTCAATTTCTTCATTGAGCTTGATGAGACGACGAAGCATCGCCTTCTCCGCAACAATCTCTGCATAATACTTTACGTTTGCAGAAGTTGGCACTGCTGTTACCAAATCGCGCACGAACTCGAGACTGCTGATTTCCGCCGGCACATCCTTTTCCCTCAGACGGCTTTGAAGCGTAATCAAATCAACCGGTTTTCCCTCATTGTAGATTTCTACAATAGCCTCGAAAATCACACCATATGCTGTTTGATAAAAATCTTGTCCACTTATGATTTCAGAAGAGGTCAGAATCGCGTCACGGTCCATTAACATAGAACCGACAACTGCCTGTTCTGCTTCTATACTATGTGGCAGTACTCGTTTAATGAGTGCTTCATCCATAGTTTTAGCCTCCTATGCTTCCGTTACAATTACTTTCAATTCTGCTGTTACTTTTGCATGCAATTTCACTGGCACTGTATGTGTTCCCAATGCTTTAATAGCATCTTTAAGCTGAATTTTCTTTTTATCAATATCGTATCCCATTTGCTCTTTTACTGCAATTGCAATTTCTTTGCTTGAAACAGAGCCGAATGTTCTTCCGCCTTCGCCAACTTTGATTGAAAGCTCCAATTTACCGGCCTCGATTTTCTTTCCAAGTGCCTGTGCTTCTTCCAATTGCTCCTGAGCTACTTTCTCTTCATTTGCTTTTTTCAATTTTAAATCATTTAAGTTTTTGCTTGTAGCTTCTAATCCCAATTTCTTAGGCAAAATAAAGTTTCTTGCATACCCGTCATTCACGTTTACGATTTCACCTTTTTTGCCAAGAGCTTTTACATCTTCTAATAAAATTACTTTCATCCTAAATATCTCCTTCCACAATCATCGTATTAATTGTGTTCTTAATCTCCTTGATTGCTTCTTCCATATTGGTATGCTGGAATTGTGTACCTGCAGTGTTAATATGTCCGCCGCCGCCAAGGCGTTCCATAATAATCTGGACATTCACCTCGTCGATTGCTCTCGCACTCACATAAATCTTTCCATAATACTCTGTCAAAACAAAGGATGCTTTAATACCTTTGATATTTAACAGTTCATTGGCTGCCTGCGCACCAATAATCGTTGGACTTTCCAGTTCCTCGTTGTCACACACAGCGATTGCGTATTCGTTGAGGAAAATTTCCGCATTGCTGACAATCTTTGATTTTTCACGATACCATTCCAAATCATCCCGGAATATTTTTCTTACGTAAGTCACGTCTGCACCATTTCTTCTGAGAAAAGCAGCCGCTTCAAAGGTTCTTACACCAGTACGGTTCATAAAGTTATTCGTATCAATCATAATACCTGCATACATACTGTTTGCTTCCATATTTGTAATCCTAATATGGTCCGCAAAATATTGCAGCATCTCAGCAACCATTTCACATGCTGACGACGCATAAGGTTCAATATAAGATAACACCGTATTCTCAATATTATCCTTACCTTGTCTATGGTGGTCAAACACAACGATTGTCTTTGCCATTTTTAATAATTCCGGACACTCCGTAAGCTCTGGGCGGTTTGTATCCACCACCACCACCATGGAGTTTTCTGTCACATAGTCATGGACATCCGCTGATTTTATAAACATATCGTCTGGATATTGTGCACTCTCACAAAATGCTTCATAAAATGGGCGCACAGATGACGTAATGTCATTGAGAACAATATGCGCTTTCTTCTGCATAGTCTGTGCCGCACGATAAATTCCGACAGCCGCACCAAAAGAGTCCACATCTGCGATACGGTGTCCCATAACGATAACCTGGTCTTTTGACATAATAAATTCTCGAAGTGCCTCTGCTTTCACGCGGGCCTTCACTCTTGTATTCTTCGATGTCTGCTCTCTCTTACCACCATAGTAAGTAATATCTTTTCCATGCTTTATAACTGCCTGGTCACCACCACGTGCCAAGGCAAGGTCAATCGCCACACGCGCGTCCTGATAACTCTGCGCATATGTCTCAGACGAAAATCCCATACCGATACTTAATGTGACCGGCATAGTATTTCCAATATTTACATTTTTTGCTTCTTCCAAAATAGAGAATTTCTTCTTCTCCATCTCTTTAAAGCACTGCTTCTTAACAACGAAAAAGTACTTATCCTTTTCCATCTTTCTTACGAGTCCGTCATAAACCGCCATATATTGGTTGACTTTTCGGTCAATCAGGGCAACAAGGAGAGACTGTCTCACTTCTTCAACACTTTCCATAACTTCGTCGTAATTGTCGATGTAGATTAATCCAGATACCAGCTTTTGGCCCTCACTCTCCAAAATATACCGCTGTAATTCTGTCACATCTTCTAATGTAAGTGTCACAAAATATTCTTTCCCTTTTGGCAGGCCCAAAATACGCTCTGTATCATTTAAATGTTTCACCGACACTCTGGAAAGTACTGCATTAAATACCTTTCCTTCGTATGTAACCTCAAGCACTGCTTTTTCGCCGTCTGCTTTTGGGAAAACACTTCTATTCAGGTCCTGTATAAAATTACTTAAATATTTATCAACAACTTTTTTTTCTCCAAAGATTTTCTGAAAATCGTCATTGAACCATATAATTCTGCCATCATCCATCATGATTGCATACGGAATGGTCAAATCTTTGAGAAAAACATTCTGCAATGAGCCGTACTGACTTGTAAAATCCTCTAAATCAGTCAATATCATTGATTTACTGTGAAAATACATAAAGGCAACCGCCACTATATAAATCAGCACAAAAACACCCATTATGAGTCCTGCTTTTTTATCAATCATAAAAATCCAGATATTCATAGCGAGCAGCAAAATGCCCATGATTGCCGGCCATTGCATATATAATCTCAATTGTCCCTTAAGTTTCACATCATTTTTCATATTATTCCCCATATCCATTTGGATTGCTTGATTGCCATCTCCAAGAATCTTCACACATTTCAGCCAAACCGCGTTTTGCTTCCCATCCTAATTCAGCTTTTGCTTTTGCAGGATCAGCATAACATGCTGCGATATCGCCAGGTCTTCTATCCATAATTTTGTATGGAAGGTCATGGCCACAGGCTTTACTGAATGCTTTTACCATATCGAGTACTGAATATCCATTTCCTGTACCAAGGTTATACACGCAAACACCAGCTTTTTCTTCAATCTTCTTCAGTGCCTTCACATGTCCGTCTGCAAGGTCCACAACATGAATATAGTCACGGACACCTGTTCCGTCTGGTGTATCGTAATCGTCACCAAATACGCCAAGGAACTCACGTTTTCCAACTGCCACTTGTGTAATATATGGCATTAAGTTGTTAGGGATTCCCTTTGGATCCTCTCCAATTGTACCGCTCTTATGAGCTCCAACTGGATTAAAGTAACGGAGTAATACCACGTTCCATTCTGGGTCTGCAGTGTGGAAATCTGTCAAAATCTGTTCTAACATAGATTTTGTCCAGCCATATGGATTCGTACACTGTCCCTTTGGACATTCTTCTGTAATTGGAATAAACGCTGGGTCACCATATACAGTTGCTGATGAACTGAAAATAATATTCTTAACACCTGCGTTTCGCATAGCATTGCATAACACCAAAGTACCGTTAATATTATTATCGTAATATTCTAATGGTTTTGCTACAGATTCACCTACAGCCTTGAGTCCTGCGAAATGAATAACTGCATCGATTTCTTCATTGTCAAAAACATTCTTCATAGCCTGTGCATCGCGAATGTCTGCTTCATAAAATTTAATTTCTTTTCCAACAATTTTTTCCACTCTTTTCAGAGATTCCTTGCTTGAATTGCATAAATTATCTACTACTACAACATCATAACCTGCATTAATAAGTTCAATACATGTATGACTTCCAATATATCCTGCTCCACCTGTTACTAAAATTGCCATATTCTTATCCTCCTCTAGTCCTGTACTAATCCCATAATTTTTCTGGGTATAAACCATTATCTTTCAAATTCTTTATTGCTGCCACAACCTGTGGTTTGTCCTCTTTATACGTGATTCCATACCACTTGTCTTTTGATGTTAAAACTGACACTGTTGCACGGTCTGCTAATAACAGATTCGTAACAACTGTTGGTAAATAATACTCGCATTTCATCGGATTGGCTTTTAATCCCTCTTCTAAAAATGCTGAAAATCCTGCTTTGATTTCCTGTAAAAAGCTTGCTGAAAATCCCCACATATTCATCGACACTACCGAATCCACTGGCAACTCAGCCCATGTTTCTCCGTTATCCTCTGTGTATGCAGCTGCGTCACCCTTTTTCTCAATACGCGTGCGCTCCACTACTTTCACTAAATAATTATTTTCGTCAAGTGTACATACTCCGCGCGATACATATCCATTGTCTGTCAATGTATTCTTAAGCTGGTAACCCACCATTGCATAACGGTATTTATCATCATCTTCATGAGTTGTAAGGAAATCATAAATTTTCTCAAATGCATCTTTTCCATAATAATCATCAGCATTGATTACCACAAAAGGTCCATCAATCACATCGATTGCACTGAGCACCGCATGAGCTGTTCCCCATGGTTTTACACGCCCCTCCGGAACTTGGTACTCCTCTGGAATATTATGTAAGTCCTGGAATACATATTCCACTTTCATTACTTTTTCCACGCGATTTCCAATGGCTTCTTTAAAATCAGTCTCATTTTCTTTTTTTATAATAAATACAACCTTTTCAAATCCTGCTCTTTTGGCATCATAGATGGAAAAATCCATAATAATATGTCCTTGCTCATCTACCGGATCAATTTGTTTCAATCCGCCATAACGGCTTCCCATGCCTGCAGCCATAATTACTAATACTGGTTTTTTCATCGTCTTTCCCTCCGTATTGTCTTTGAACGCACTATACTAATTTATTATATTACAGAACGAATCAAAAATCAATGCAAGCCAGACACAAAAAAACCTGCCGCATTCGCGACAGGTTTTTATCATTTTAATTAATCTTGTACGTATGGCATCAAAGCGATATGTCTTGCTCTCTTGATTGCTACTGTAAGAGCTCTTTGATGTTTTGCACAGTTTCCTGTGATTCTTCTTGGAAGGATTTTTCCTCTTTCAGAAACATATTTTCTTAATTTAGCCACATCTTTGTAATCGATTTGGTTATTTTCTTTACCACAGAATACACAAACTTTTTTTCTTCTACGTCCGCCTCTTCTCTTCATTGGAGAATCAGCTTTGTTTGTTTTATCAAAAGCCATTGTCAATACCTCCTATATTATTTCTCCGAACAACGCGTTCTTTTTACTACACAATCAATCGTTTAGCTGAATGGTAATTCTTCATCGATTCCGTCTGGAATGTTCATGAAGCCATCTCCAATATCTGCGCTTGGTGATGGGGCAGGACTTGCCTGATAACTGTTGTTAGATGCTCCGCTTGCTGCTTTGCTTTCTGCGAAATCTTGTTCTTCCACAATGATATCGATTGTATTAACACGAACACCATCTCTATTAGTATAGCTACCTGTTTGAAGACGTCCTGCAATGACAATCTTTGTACCTTGACGTAAATATCTTTCAGCAAATTCTGCTGCTCTTCCAAATGCAACACAGTTGAAAAAGTCTGCATCTGGTTCTCCCGCACGTTTGAAACGACGGTTTACTGCTAATGAATAACGGGCAACTGCTGTTGCTGTTTCACCTTGCGAATATCTAACTTCAGGATCTCTTGTTAAACGTCCCATTAAAATTACTTTATTCATACGATTCCTCTTTTCTCTTATGCATCTTGTCTAACACATAAATATCTGATTACGTTTTCCATGATACGAAGTCTAGCTTCGATTTCAGCTGGAGCTGTAGTATCAGCTTCGAAGTGGATGAAGTAGTAGTATCCTTCTCTCATCTTTTGAATTTCGTAAGCTAATTTTCTCTTACCCCATTCATCAACGTCAGAAATTTGGCCACCGAAACGAGTTACATAGTTTTGTACTTTTTCGATAACTGCTGCTCTAGCGTCGTCTTCGATTTTTGCATTGACAACAACTGCTAATTCATATTTTGCCATGTCTCTTGCACCTCCTTATGGTCTCTGGCCCCCGACCCGAAATCGGGAACAAGGAATAAAATAATATATCACAATTTGATATGATAACATATTCTTGTGGCTATTTCAAGCCTTTTTTCAATTCTTTTGTATTCTTTTCTACCAGTTTTCGGGCTATCATAATCTGGTGTCCGCACCCCAGACATTTCATTCGGAAATCCGCTCCGACACGGAGAATTCCCCATTCAAAACTGCCGCATGGATGCTTCTTTTTCATCTTTACAACATCGCCCACTTCGTAAACTATCGCCATGTTATTGTTCCTCCGGTTTCTGCTCACTTACTTTCACTCCATGAATTACGAGTCTCTCATCATCAGACACATTGGTACAGGTCGAAAGGCTGACAATCTGCGACTCTGCTGTCACTTCCACATCGGTAGAATAAAGTGCACAGCCACGAACATATTTAATATAATTCTGGAACTCCTCCGCATTATTATAAAATTTATCATAAGTTTCAGAAGTATCCTTTACAACACACGCTGCAAACACCTGATACTGAACCTCTCTTCCATCAGGCAGATATATGTAGAAATACGGATTCTCCTTACAGAAAGAGCTGTTTTTGTAGTTTCTTAAGCGTCCAAACATAGAGCCATTCTTCATATTATGCCCATATATAAACGTATTTTCATCCGTAAAGTCGCCTGCGTTCTGATAATCCATGAAGAGTGCCCCCGCAGAATTCTTTTTCCCCTCAAAGGTTGTCTTCAGATATTTATCATTATCACTTGCCTTTACAACTGGATAACTAATCTGCGAAGGATTGTCGAAACGAATCCACGCCACTGCTTCTGAATTGATAGACAATAATTTTTCAAAATCCACCTCAAATACCAATTCTTCCTCAGAAGCTTCAGAATCTGTCGTCTCTTCCTTTGGCTGATATGAAATTACAACATCCTGCAAATCTTCATATTCCGTTTCGCCCTTATTATATTCTGAAAAGATAGAAATTAATTTGTAGCCCGAAAATAAGAAAACAGCGATTGCAATTACCAAAATAATATTGCTTACCACATTGCTTTTCCCTCTTTTCTTTCTTCTGCCACGATGATGTTTTCTTTTTACCGTCTCACTCATTTTCTATTTCTCCTGCATAATTTCCACAATCGTCTTTTCCGTCGCTGTCATTCCCGGAGACGCAATTCGTCCCATATTTCTCATCGTCTCCTCCGGCGTCCTTCCGTTAATTCCATGAACTGCATCAATCGAAACACCTGCCACCGCCATATCTACCGCGCGAAACGCCGCGTCAACCGCTACGATTCCCTTCATCGTACAGCCCTGATTTCCACCATCGCAAATCATCCCCGTAAGACCGGAAGCCATATTACAGATTACGCGGCTCATCTCTTCCACTTTGCCGCCTTTCATATAACAAAGACCACAGGCCATTCCTGTTCCTGCTGCAATTCCACATCCACAGAACGCAGAAAGCTTTCCGGAATATTCTTTGATATACATGGTAATCAGATAGCTCAGCGCTGTTGCTTTTAAGAGCATCGCCTCTGACACCTCTTCCTGATGAAGCTGCTGATATGCGTAAAGCGGCAGCGTTGCAATGATTCCATGTGCACCACTTCCTGTAATACTCATTGCCGGTCTGCCAAGGCCAAGAACTCTTGCCTCGATTGCACCATTACATAAAAGCTGGGCTGTCTTCAAATCATCCTCTGAAAATAGCTTGTCACCGTTATTCTTCTTTAATAATGGACCAAATGTAGTTTTATCCGATTTAAGGCCCTCATTCAAAAGCTCCATATTCATAACAAATGCATCTCGGATAAATCCGATTTCTTCCACGTCCACCTCATCTGCATAAGAAAGCAATTCCGCAAAAGAATATTTATGTATAACAGCCTCCTGCTCTTCCTGGGACGCCGCTTTTCTTTCTTTTTCAAACATCACTTCCCCATTTTTCACAATCTGGTAAATGTCGGTGTGCCCGCCTGCAATTCTTACGGTACATTCATCTTTCACCGTTTTCACAGTCGCGTCAATCGTAATCTCCGAACCGATATGGTCCAGTTCCACTTTTATTTTCCCCGCATGCACAAGCTTCTGGGCTCTCACATTATCTTCTTCTGTGACCGCCTCCAGAGACTCCAGGCCTTTGTCTGGATTTCCCGCCACAACACCTAAAGCAGCCGAGAAAACATTGCCGACTTCGTTTGAATTTGGAATTCCACAGGTGAACGCATTCTTATACATTCCAGAGTTCAAAGCCACAAGAACCTCTGCCACTTCACCTTCTGTGTGCTTCTTTGCCATAGACACGGCATAAGCAATAGCCCCCGGCTCTGTAACGCCAAGTGCAGGTCTCATATCATTTTTAATCAGTTCGGTAAGTTTATGCATGCCCATTCTCCTTTTCAAACTTCAGTCTCTTATTTTAAAAAAGTGGGTACATAAAAACGCACCCACCTGTTCTGTTATTTAGCTGACTTTTAATTTAAACTTTTGTATTTCCTTTTCACTTGCAACACGCTCAATTACACCGCCAAGACTGCGAAGCTTTTCTTCAAATCTCTCGTAACCGCGCTGAATATACACAATATCATCAATAATTGAGATTCCTTCTGTTGCAAGACCAGCAATTACAAGTGCCGCTCCCGCTCTAAGGTCTGGAGCACTTACTCTCGCAGGTGACAACGCCTCAACACCTTCAATAATTGCAGAGTTGCCTTCCACTCTTACAACAGCTCCCATACGTGCAAGCTCATCTAAATATTTAAAACGATTTTCAAAAATACTTTCTGTAATCACACTTGTTCCTTCGCAAAGTGCTAACGTCACTCCAATCTGTGGCTGCATATCAGTAGGATATCCAGGATATGGCAGTGTCTTTACATGAGTACTCTTCAGTCTCTTCTTTGCAACAACACGAACTGCATCATCAAATTCTTCCACTTCGCATCCAATTTCCACAAGCTTTGCAACAGTAGCTTCCAAGTGCTTTGGAATCACATTCATAACTGTTACATCACCTTTTGTAGCTGCCGCTGCAAACATAAATGTTCCCGCTTCAATCTGGTCTGGAATAATCGAATATTCTGTCTTGTGGAGTCTTTGAACTCCTTTAATCTTAATAACATCTGTACCAGCGCCCTTGATATTGGCACCCATGCTGTTCAGGAAGTTGGCAACGTCTACTACGTGTGGTTCTTTTGCCACGTTTTCCAAAATGGTAGTTCCTTCTGCCATCGCCGCAGCCATCATAACATTAATGGTTGCCCCAACACTTACAACGTCAAAATATAGATGTGTTCCTCTAAGCTCCTCTGCCTCCGCAACAATCTTTCCACGTTCGATTTCCACTTCTGCACCAAGTGCACGGAATCCTTTTAAATGCTGGTCAATCGGACGGCTTCCAATATCACATCCACCAGGAAGTGCAACTTCTGCCCTACGGTATTTTCCAAGCAATGCACCTAATAAATAGTAGGAAGCACGAATCTTCTTAATATAATCATATTCAATACTAAAATCGCCAACACCAGCTCCATTAATACGAACGGTGTGTCTATCTATACGTTGAATAGAAGCACCGATTCCACTCATTGCTTCTAACAATACGTTAATATCATTTACATCTGGTAAGTTATCAATTAAAACTGTCTCATCAGTCATAATCGCAGCTGCAAGAATCGCAAGTGCTGCATTTTTTGCGCCACCAATTTCAACCTCTCCCACGAGTGGTGTGCCACCCTTAATAATATATTGTTCCATTCTACACCTCTGTCGGTCTATGTTTTAAAATCTATTAATTACTATTTTTAATTCTAATAACCCTATTATTGTTAGGTTACCATAAGATTATAACATAAAATGTGCTTTTGTAAAAGATTTTCTTTATTGTATTTCATATTAAACAAAATAGGAGGTTTGTAACCTCCTATTCATGGAACAAATTTAGCACCTTATCAATGGTCTCTTCCAGACTGCATCCTTCTTCCGAAACCGTGTAATCTGCATATTTTTCAAATAATTTTACTCTTTCTTCATATAAGTCACGCAATGTCTGACCTTCTTTTAATACAACACCGCGATTTTTTGCATTTGAAATTCTTTTATTAATCTGTTCAAAGGATGTCTGCAAATATACGACACTTCCAATTTCCTTAAAATGCTGCATTGCTTCTTCGCAATACACAACGCTTCCCCCTGGTGAAATCACTGCATTTTCCACATTCAAGTCACGATTCACCTGATTCTCGATTGCAAGAAAGCCTTCATTTCCCACTTCTGCAATAATCTCTTTTAGTAATTTCTTTTCTTGCTTTTGAATCAATAAGTCTGTGTCCACAAAATCATAGCCAAGTCTTTTGGCAACTACTACTCCTATTGTACTTTTGCCCGATGCAGGCATTCCTATAAAAATAATGTTTCTCATCTGTATTCCTTTCCATTTATGTTAGTAAAATCTTCTTCTGTCTCTCCTATGTCGGTTTCTCCGGCGGAACAACTCCTGGAAAATTAGTATCTGTACCAAATCCCTCAGCCGATTATCCCTGTCGTCTCTGTCATCCCTGCGATACTGCTGCATCTCCATCTCTGTATCATCCTGCGACTCTATATCCTTCACCTGCTCATAAACACGGTTGCACATCATATGAATTTGCAGTTGATCCGGATATTCGTCATAAATCACACTTCCCGCATATGACATACGGTCACATTCTGCTTCTACATAAGGTAAAATCCGCTTTACTGTCATAGGATACATGCTTTTCATATACTCAAAATCGCGTCGTTCAATTCGCTCATCATCATATTGTAGTGGCATTGGGTATGCCATGTAATATGGTAAACGCTCATTCACAGCCAACACTTCCAATCTATATTTCTCTGATACAGAATATGTCACAAAGCATGTTTTTGTGAATTTCCAGCCAAAAATTGCACATCACTCTATAAAACTAAAACCACTCAGTCAAGTGGTTTTATCGCATCAATTATTCAATTCAAATTACTCTCTAATCCATTTCTAAGTCACTTGTAATCTTACCAAAAGATTCTAATTTTGCTTTTATAACTTTCAGTTGATAATCAACTTCTTTTTCTGGGTTGTCTGACTTTTTAATTCGTTGCAAGTCAGTATATTGATCAATTAATCTTTCAAGTATTTCCTTTTCGTTCAAACTCAACATACCTTTCTACCTCCTGCATATAAATCACCTATTTATATTATAGAGGGTTTTTATTTTAATGTAAAGCCATATTCAATTGTCAAGGTTCATTCATTTTTGATTATTGTGAATTGGGGAAATTGGTTTTTGAAATAAAATTTTGAATTTTTGATTTGTTAATTACGATATGTCCCTTGCCGTTTTTCATCTATTCTCCTCAACAGCCCAAAAATAACGGAAGTCTCCACTAAGCAGGTCGGTTTTAGCTTTAGCTGCTTTTCTCCTTTTTCTCCAATAGGTTTTCCATCTCAACTTTATATTTCATTCTTGTCAACATATTTTATGCATATGATAAATCGAGTTTTAAAACAAATATCTATACTTTCTAATCTGTGCACAGACAATCGTCCCTACTCTTCTTTTCTCTTTCTCAGAATACTCGGTAACGCCATCTAATAACTCCCATACATCTTTTTCCGTAAACGAAAACTTCATATTCACCCCATACAATTCTTCTGAGATGTCAAGTTGTTCATCAAAATCGCTACATATAGTTTTAGCCTGTGGCTGCCTGATAAGTTCATAGACATCCCCTTCCAGCGGATAATCCATGGTAGTATCCGCCAGTAGCCCAGCTCCATTATCAAAAATAGGACAATACGCGAATTCTCCTTTTTCACTCATTAACACAGCAATATTGTGTGTATGTCTATCCTCATTCAAGAAAAATGCATCTATAGTGAAAAGCTTGTTCAAATACATCCCAAAATCCTCAAGTCCTGTTATTCTTTCCACCTGGCTTACTAAAAAAAGAAGTCTGTTTTTATGTTCAGCAATAGAATATATTGATTTATAAAGACTTTCCCCAAAATAGTTTTTGAATAATCTTTCAATCGTGATAAGCTGCCATCCCTCTTCCAGAAAAGACTGACTTTTTACCCCCGTGTATATGTTGTTCTTGTATTTCATCTTTTCCAAATCATACAAGACAAACTCATTTTCTCTGAGTGTCGATTTCTTCAAAAGATGGGAAATTACATACTCTGCCAATCCCTCATAGCCAGTATAGTCTGCTTTGTACCAAACTCCAGTATTCTCCCATTTCGACTGATTTCCCTTTGAAGACTGTCTATCATTCTGCCTAATATCCTGTTCAAATAACTCTATCATCCAGCTACCTCTCTATTCGAATCCAAAAATCATCCTCCGCCATTCTTCCTTCCGTTTTTTCTATAATCATAAAAGGGTCATAAAATGGCAAATCCAAATCCTTCAAAACCAGTTTCATCTTGTCTCTGGTTCTTGGGAAGCATCTTGATTCCAAAAACTCTTCATACATCTCAAAATCCGGATTCTCTTCCACTCCAAATGCTCGAAACATGAGATGGTCCGTATAATTCGTAATCTTAATTTCCCTTTTCATCTCGTTCACATCTATAATTGTACATACATTTTGATTATGCATATACCATAGTCTTATTGGAGTCTCCCTCTTTGGTACTCTTAAACTCAACGCATAATTGGAATACTTCTCGAGCATTCTAATCAGTAAACATATTGGTCCAGTGATAACGTCTTTGGACGTCTCCCACCTTTCAACTGTAACCTTTGAGCAATTGAGCAACATAGCAAATTCCTTTTGAGTAAGACCTAATTGTGCTCTGACATATTTTATTTCTTTAGCAGTTATATATTCTGGTGTTACAAATAATTTTTCATTCATAATCCTCTTTCCTTCCTGCTTTTACTCTATACAACAACTCTCACCCTTATTAAACCATCATTTTAATGGTTTGTAAATAGAAAAAACCATCAAAACGATGGTTTTTATATTTTAAAAATATTCACACATGAGATCATCCTCAATATCTTCTATATTTACGATCTCGTAGACATGTCCCTGAACATTACCCGTATGCTCACAGATAAATGCATATGGTGTTGACTCATTCAGTTCCCCATCAACTGGCACTTTTTTGTAATGCTCATACTCTTCAATAATATCCAGATACCTTTCTCTGTCATTGTCCAGATAATATAATGCCTCATCCAGCAGATGTTCTACCTTCTCAGGAGCACTCTCTCCAAAATAAGCATATGCTTCCAGCAGTCTTTCTTTTACCTGTCCTCTCATATCCACACACTCCCTTTCAGACTACACAATACGTTTCAGCCTTTCCTTCCATTCTTTCTTTGTCAGCTCCCCTGCATTTGGCACCAGAATAATCCCCATATCCTTTGCTCTCTGCATATAAGAATTCATAGACGCAACCGATTTCTTTTCTAGCTTTGTTGCAATCAGCATCTTTCTCGCATACTTTCCTCCAAAACGTGTGGCTACCGTATTCAGCTTGTACAATTCTTCTTCCCCGATTTCTCCATGCTTACAGGAAATAAAAATTGGAATCAGACCTCTCATCAACATTAAGTCAATTTCATTGGTGGTATCCTTCCAGTTCTCTTCCATTGGATGAATAACCCCATCCCAATCGATGGTCACACCCACATAGCAATCGTTAAAATATTGTTTGCCATTGTGCGCAAGATGCAACGCCTCACAGTACGCTTTCATTTCCAAAGCATCCCCTGCTTTTGTCAGGCAGCGTTTTGCAAAGGCATTTTTGTATCTATAGGAAATCAGGTCTCGATTTATCCTCAAGTCTCGTACGAAGCCTTCCTTCTTAAATTCTTCTAAAAGCTTTGTTACGACTTTATACTTTGCGTCATAATCCTTAATCATTTCCTTCGCTTTTCGAAAATCCAAGTCCATCTCAAGCAGTGAACTTTGAGTTCTTCCCTTGCGCTCAAATTCTTTCAAGAAGGAAATGGATGTGTTCCATCCCGCGCTGTTCGTTCTGGCAAGTTCCCAGAGCTTGTCCACCTCTTCCATAGCATTCTGCATCATCGGCTGTGGCTGCTCTGGCACAACAATTCCACCATAGAGAGAAATAAGTTCCTTCACATCCAGCGAGAAACTTCCCTCGAAAGTCACTTCATCATCACAATCGCAGTCTATAATGCGCCCCGTGTTGATATTGAAACGCTGCATTTTCAATGCCTTCTTACCCTTATAACGTTCATAAATTATACCAAATGCCAAGAGCACCAAGTCTTCTCCACCTGTAGCATCAAGAATACAGTCCTCTTCTGTTTCAACAATCTCTGTGAGTGTTCCTAAGATGTTAGGCAGATTATTCTTTTGAATACCTCTCAGGACAATCTCCGTTTCGATGCCCTTCTCTTTTAAGAATTTTTCGTAGACTTCGACAGCATTTTTCATTTGAGATAATTCCCCAAGGAAAATAACCTTACGAGCCTTGCTCGTCAGGACACTAATCATATTTTCAATTGGAGCTTTTTCAAAACTCTCAATGATTGTCATAGCGTTTCACCCACTTTTTCATAATAATTTCAAATCCCAAATACATTCCTGCAGCCACAATGAACAACAACACCAGTATGACAATCTTAATATAGAAATTCCTTGTCGGTGTTTCTAATTGTTTATATAACATATCTTCTGCCTTCACTGGTCCAAACCTTCGAGAATCCATGGATACTTTTCTATTATCTCCAACGAGAAAATACTCATCTGCTTCCAAGGTTAATTCCATATATCCATTTTCTTTATATGTATAGCCCTTATTTTCCTCCGTCACATAATCTTCCATCAGAAGTTCCTGGTTCACAAATATTCCATCCTGTGTAATTCGTATTTCATCTCCTGGAACCCCGATGACTCTCTTTATCAAAACACCACCTTGATATTCATAATTATTTTCTATCACAGTCTTCGGTATATTTGCTATCACCACATCGCCCCGAGTCACATTGTCAAGCTTCTCCGAAAAAACAATCTGCGAATCATGTAACGTAGGCCACATGCTATCCCCTTCTACCTGATTTATCCATGACCCTGATGGAAGAAAATATTTAAGCAAAAGTACTGTGATGAAAAGCACTAGCAGTACACTGAGCACATCAGCGGCTATTAATATTATCTTCTTCATTTTATCCCCCTTCTAAACAAACTCCTTCTTTATTTGACCTGATATGCTTATATTACCATTGTTTTTTCCGTTTTTCCACAATAAATGCCAGCAGGATTACCCCGCTGGCATTTTTTATTTCTTTATTCCTTTATTTCGCTGCACTAATACGTGCCATCGCTCTCTTAAGCGCCGCTTCCGCACGCACTACATTTAGACCAGCCTCTTTTTTTCTCAAACGCTCTTCGGCGCGCTGTTTTGCCGCCTTCGCACGTTCCACATCAATTTCTTCTGGCCAGTTAGCATCTTCTGCCAAAATGGTAATGCGTTCCTTTTGGATTTCAATAAATCCGCCCATAACTGCTGCTTTCTTCACTTCTCCATTTGCGTGAATCCTCACCACGCATGGTTCCAGAATGGTAGTCAGTGGAATATGGTTCTTATATACACCCATCTGGCCTTCTACAGAAGTAAATTCCAAGAATTCTCCTTCTCCCTCAAAGAACATGCCGTCTGGTTCTATAATTTTGAGTTCAAACATATTATTATCTGCCATACTCGCCACCTCTATTTCACGCGGGCAAGTACATCATCAATATTTCCGGCATTCAAGAAATGTCCTTCTGGAATATCATCATGTTTTCCTTCTAAGATTTCTTTGAAGCCTTGAATTGTTTCACTGATTGGTACATAGCGACCTTCAAAACCTGTAAACTGTGTAGCTACGAAGAATGGCTGAGATAAGAATCTTTGAATCTTTCTTGCACGGGCAACTGTAATCTTATCTTCTTCTGAAAGCTCTTCCATACCAAGCATTGCAATAATATCTTGTAATTCTTTGTATTTCTGTAATACTTCCTGAACTCCACGGGCTACGTTGTAGTGTTCTTCTCCAACGATGTTAGGGTCTAACATACGAGAAGAAGAATCAAGTGGGTCTACCGCTGGGTAGATACCTAACTGTGTAATCGCACGAGAAAGTACAACCTTCGCATCCAAGTGGGCAAATGTTGTAGCTGGTGCAGGGTCAGTTAAGTCGTCGGCAGGTACATATACCGCTTGAACGGATGTGATAGAACCGTTCTTTGTCGATGTAATACGTTCCTGCAAAGCACCCATTTCTGTTTGAAGTGTAGGCTGGTAGCCTACAGCCGAAGGCATACGTCCAAGAAGGGCCGATACTTCAGAACCAGCCTGTGTAAAACGGAAAATATTATCGATGAATAAAAGTACGTCCTTACCACCTTTATCACGGAAATATTCTGCCATTGTAAGACCTGTAAGACCTACACGCATACGGGCTCCAGGCGGCTCGTTCATCTGACCAAATACCATGGCTGTTTTGTTGATAACGCCTGATTCCATCATTTCATAGTAAAGGTCGTTTCCTTCTCTGGTTCTTTCACCTACACCTGTGAATACGGAGTATCCACCGTGTTCTGTCGCGATATTTGTGATTAATTCTTGAATTAATACTGTTTTACCTACTCCGGCACCACCGAACAGACCGATTTTACCACCCTTTTGGTATGGACAAAGTAAGTCGATAACCTTGATACCTGTTTCCAGTAATTCGGCTTCTGTTGCCTGTTCTTCAAATGAAGGAGCCTTTCTGTGGATTGGCTCATATTCTACATCTGTTGGAGCTGGTTTTTCGTCAATTGGTTCACCAAGCACATTGAAAATACGTCCCAATGTATTTTCACCAACTGGCACGGAAATAGCTGCACCTGTAGCGACAGCGTCCATACCACGGACAAGTCCGTCTGTTGGTCCCATGGCGATACATCTAACTACGTCATCACCCAAGTGCTGCGCAACTTCCACTACTAACTTACTGCCATCTTTTCTTGTAACCTCGATAGCTTCGTTAATTTTAGGAAGCTGGCCTTCAGCGTATTTTACGTCCAATACAGCACCGATAACCTGAGTGATTTTACCAATATTTTTTGTTGCCATTTTTTCACTCCTTTATCCGATAGCATCCGCTCCGGCTATAATTTCTGTTAATTCTTGTGTAATAGCTCCCTGACGGGCTCTATTGTATTTCAATTCCAAATCATTAATGATTTCTTCTGCATTATTCGTTGCGGAATCCATCGCCTGCATACGCGCGCCATTTTCACTTGCAACTGCTTCTACAAAAGCACCATATAAAATGCTTGTTACATATTTTGGAACAAGAAGCCCAATTGCTTCTTCTTCACTTGGTTCAAAATTCATAAGTGTCAGCTTGTCCATATCGTTTGCCTGGGAAGTCTCTTCCTGCACTTCATCTGCATCTATCGGAAGGAGTTTTACCATCTTTGGAATATGAACTACTGTATTTTTAAATTCGGTATATGCAACATAGATTTCTCCAATTTCACCGTTTGTGAAATCCTGAAGCAATCTTTCTGAAAGCTTTCTTGCATCTTCAAAAGTCGGTTCTTCAATCACATCCGGATAGTTTTCAGCCACTTCGTAGCCCTTTCTCGAAAGCATGTCTGTCCCCTTTTTACCCACAGTATAGAGACGGACATTTTCTTTCGCATATCCGCTTGCCTGAACTAATTTGGCGATATTCGAGTTGTACCCGCCTGCAAGCCCTCTGTTTGATGTGATAACAACAATTCCAACCCTGTCAGAGCTTCCGCCTTTCAAATACGGATGGTCCACGGTCCCTGCTTTGGCAAGCATAGATGTGACCGTTTTGTACATATACTGAAAATACGGTTTTGAATTTTCTGCACGTTGTCTTGCTTTTTGTAATTTTACAGTAGCAACAAGTTTCATGGCTTTTGTAATCTGCTGCGTACTCTGAATACTTCCGCGGCGTCTTTTAATCTCTCTCATTGATGCCATGATAATTCACCTCTAGAATCCTTTTTTGAATTCTTCCTTAAACTCTGCAATTGCTTTTACAAGTTTTTCTTCAACTTCTTCACTCATGACTTTTTCAGCCTTGATAGCTTCTGGAATCTCTGCATATTTTGTTGCAATAAATTCAAACAAACCTTTTTCGAAGCGAAGAACATCTTCTACTGCAATATCAAGTAAGTGTTTTCTTGTTGCAGCGTAAATAATGATAACCTGGTATTCTACTGGCATTGGTCTGTATTGAGGCTGCTTAAGCATTTCCTTAATACGAACGCCCTGCGCCAGACGCTCTGCTGTATCTGCATCTAATTCTGAACCAAACTGTGCAAAGGATGCAAGCTCGCTGTACTGGGCAAGCTCAATACGGATTGGTCCCGAAATTTTCTTCATCGCTTTGATTTGAGCTGAACCACCAACACGTGATACCGAAATACCAGGGTTAACAGCAGGTCTGAAACCAGCATTGAATAACTCTGTTTCAAGATAAATCTGTCCGTCTGTAATCGAAATTACGTTTGTTGGGATATAAGCTGATACGTCACCAGCCTGTGTTTCGATGATTGGAAGTGCAGTTAAAGAACCGCCGCCAAGTTCATCTGAAAGTCTTGCAGCTCTCTCCAATAATCTTGAGTGCAAATAGAAAACATCACCTGGGTAAGCTTCACGTCCTGGTGGTCTTCTAAGAAGTAATGAAAGTGTACGGTATGCTGTCGCATGCTTTGACAAGTCATCGTATACTACGAGAACATCATCTCCGTTTTCCATCCATTCTTCACCGATTGCACATCCTGAATATGGAGCAATATATTGAAGTGGTGCAAGCTCACTTGCAGTAGAAGAAACTACTGTTGTGTAATCCATTGCGCCAAATTCTTCTAATGTTTTTACAATGTTTGCAACTGTAGACGCTTTTTGTCCAATTGCAACATAAATACATTTTACGCCTTGTCCTTTTTGGTTAATGATGGTATCGATTGCGATAGCAGTTTTACCTGTCTGTCTATCACCAATGATTAGCTCACGTTGTCCTCTTCCGATAGGAATCATTGAGTCAATCGCTTTGATACCTGTTTGAAGTGGTGTATCTACTGATTTACGGGTGATAACACCTGGAGCAACTCTTTCAATTTGTCTGAACTTCGCTGCTTCAATTGGTCCTTTGCCGTCGATTGGCTGGCCTAATGCGTTTACAACACGACCAAGTATGCAGTCACCTACTGGAACCTCTACTACTCTGCCTGTTGTTTTTACAGTATCGCCTTCGTTGATGCTCTTTTGGTCTCCAAGGAGAACAACACCAACATTGTCTTCTTCTAAGTTAAGTACCATACCGTAAACCTCGCCTGGGAACTCTAAAAGCTCACCCTGCATTGCATTTTCCAGACCGTGGATACGGGCAATCCCATCGGCTACCTGAATAACCGTACCAACGTCAGATACTTCTAACTCTGACGCATATCTTTTAATCTGTTCTTTGATAACAGAACTAATTTCTTCTGGTCTTAAGTTCATGGAACGAATCCACCTTCCTTCTAGAATTTATATTTGCACATTTCGGAGTTCGCGTGACAGTTCATATAATTTTGTCTTAATACTGCTGTCCACAATGCGGTCACCGATTCGGATTACCATGCCACCGATTAACGATTCATCTACCGAATAGTCCATTTCAAAGCTTTCGTACTTTGTGGTATCCAGTAATTTTTGTTCCACCTTCTCTTTTTGCGCTGCACTTAGAGGAGTTGCTGTGGTGACTCTGGCACTTCCGATTTTCTTTTCTTCTTTGACAAGCTGGGTAAAATAGTCAAATACAGACAACATTTCGTTTGCACGGCCCTTTGTAATCATAAGAGCCATCATGCCAACAATTTCTTTTGGAATCTTTCCGCCAAATGTCTCTTCGACAACTTTTACCTTGTCTTCTTTTATAATCTTTGGATGATTCATTAATTTGCTGAAATCCTCGTTCGTACGTAAGATATCCGCCACGACCTTCACTGCTTCAAAAAATTCATCCATACGGTTCTCTTCTAAAGCGACTGCAAATAATGCATCCCCATATGTTTTTGAAACTAACTTAGCCATGTACCCTCACCCATTTCTTTTAATGTTTCATCAATTAAACTTTCTTGAACCTTCGTATCAATTGATGCCGCTACTACTTTTTGCGCCATCATAGATGCGATTGTAATCATTTCCTGTTTCATATCGTCTAATGCACGTTTCTTTTCCAATTCAATCTCTGCATTAGCACGAGCGATAATACGGGCTGCCTCTTCTTTAGCCTCAGCAACAATCTTTGCTTCGTTCTGCAGCGCTTTCTTGCGGGCTGCACTCAAGATTTCCTGTGCTTCTTTATCTACTTCTTTGAGTTTCTTTTCATACTCAGCTTTGTAGCAGATAGCCTCTTCTTTCTCACGTTTCGCAGTCTCCTGGTCATCCACGATACGTTGCCTGCGCTTTTCCAGCATGTCTCTCACAGGGTTGAACAACAGATATGAGAGAAGTGTAAATAACACCAGCATACTGAGCGCAAGAACGACTGTATCAAAAAGCAGCTGCGCATCAAGTGTAAATAAACGCTCCAAGGCTTGGCCTCCTTCCTTTCAATAATTTATGATAAATTTATCTTAAAGTTTTCCTACTAATGGGTTTGCGAAGATTAAAATCAACGCGATAACTAAACTGTAAAGACCTGTTGTTTCTGCTACGGCTTGTCCAAGTAACATGGTTGCTGTGATGTCACCTCTTGCTCCTGGATTTCTACCTACTGCTTCTGCACCAGCTGCTGCTGCACGGCCTTGTCCGATACCAGGTCCTAAACCAGCGATCATTGCGATACCTGCTCCAAGTGCTGAAAATGCTAAAACTAATCCTTCGTTTGTAATATTACTCATAATTAAATCCTCCTAAATTATAATTTTATTCTTTGTCCGGTATTTTATTTCCTACAAATACCATTGTCAGCATACAGAATACGTACGCCTGAATTGCTCCTGAAAAAATATCAAAATATACATGCAGTACACCTGGCCATAAGAATGCTATGCTTGAAAGCAATCCATATATTAAAGCCATAATAACTGTTCCTGCCAATACGTTACCAAACAAACGCAGTGACAATGAGATTGGTGTCGCAATTTCCCCGATGAAGTTAATCGGAAACAGAAACGGCAATGGTTTGAACAAATCTGTAAACGCTCCCAGCTTATTGTAGCGGATGTTGTTCGTCTGCACGATAAAGAACGTAATCAGACCCAAGCCCAATGTAACACCATAGTCCGCCGTCGGTGGTCTTAAGCCCAACAATCCCGAAAGATTGCTAATCAAAAGGAATATAAATAATGTCCCCATATAATTTCTGTATGGATTCCCTTTTTTGCCCATGGAACTACTAACCATTCCGTCCAGCATCTCGACAATCAATTCTGCCACATTCTGCAAAGCCCCCGGCTTTCCATCTGTGTCTTTCAGTTTCGATCTTACTATCACTGCAAAAACAATCAGGAATGTACAAATGATTAATAAGCTGACGTGTGTCGTTGTGAGATACACTTCTTGTCCTAACACATTCAGTTTTAGCAAGCTTTTAATCATGAAATCCGGATCCTTTGCGGCGACAATTCCTAAGACTCCACCCACATGTTCAACCTCCTTTACTTAGATTTTTGAAATTTTTGAAAAAGTTTATGCATATACGGCTGTGAATAAGCCGATATTTTCAACGAAAATATCCCTGCCAGTACAGTCAGTGGATTTCCCACACCGAGGTAAAAAACAACCCCTATTACCAGTGCAGCCATCCCCATACGCTTTGCTGCGTCTGCCCGATAATTTTTTTCAGCAAACTGTGCACCAAAGTCCAGCACATCCTCAATGGAACGTTTCATATGAATTGCCATACCGGCCGCGACTGCTATTCCACACCACAACCCAATCGCATTATATAAATAATTTTTGAAGCCAATCAAAAGCACAATCTGTACCATAAGGCCCCAAATAATTATTCCCACAAGCATTTCTATCAATGTATTATCTTTCTTCATCTTCCTTATCCCCAGAGTCCTTATTCGCTTGGCGCAGGAGGTAGTAAGCATTGCGTCCACCCGCCAGGACTCCTAATATAATCAGCGGAACGGTAATGGAGATTGAATATCTCTCTTCCAAAAAAACTCCCGCAAAGGTACATAATAAAATAGGAACAATAATGCTGATTCCAAGCTGTGAAATTAGTGCCAATGTGTTGAAAATAATTTTGTTATGCTTCATAATCAGACTACTGCTCCGTTCTAAAACCTCGTTTTAATCTTACAATATTCAATCATTTCTGTCTAGCGATTTTACTAATTTTTTGACCAAATCCGCTTGATAATTCTGACAACTTTGTTAAATTTTTACCATCAAAAGAGAACAAAAAGAGGGACATTAATCCCACTCTAAGCGATGTAGATGCCCCTCTTTTGTCATGTTCTCAAATCCATTTTGTCTGAGCGCTTCATACAACACAATCGCTACAGAATTGCCCAGATTCAGTGAGCGGATGTCGCCCACCATCGGAATACGAATACTATTTTCTTTATGATGCACCAAAATCTCCTCTGGTATACCTGCACTTTCCTTTCCAAACATAACATAACAGTCTGGCTCGTACTTCACATCCGTATACACATTTGGCGCTTTTGTAGTTGCCATATAAATCTTGGCATCAGGATTCTTTGTCATAAAATCATCAAAGTCGATATAAGTTGTGACGTCCAAATCCTGCCAATAATCCATCCCGGCACGCTTCAGCGACTTCTCATTTAAGCGGAATCCCAGTGGCTCAATGAGGTGTAATCTCGTATTTGTGGCCACACAGGTTCTTCCTATATTTCCTGTATTTGCCGGAATCTCCGGCTCAAATAATACAATATTTAACATGTTTCTTTCCTCTATTTTTCGCTTCGAAGGCGCATGATAAATCTTTCAAAGCGCTCAAGTGCCACCTTCAAATCTTCAATCGAATATGCATAAGAAATACGAAGAAATCCCTCTCCGCAGTCTCCAAATGCGCTGCCCGGAACAACTGCAACCTTTTCTTCCTGTAAGAAGCGTGTCGCAAATTCTTCCGAAGTCATACCAAACTCCTGAATACTTGGGAATATGTAAAATGCTCCAAATGGTTCAAAACATTTCAGACCCATGCGTTTAAACTCATGCACCAGGAAACGTCTTCTCTGGTTATATGCTTCCACCATTTCCTGCACTTCCTCGTCACAGTTACGAAGCGCTTCTACTGCTGCATACTGGCTGTTCGTAGGTGCACACATAATTGCATACTGGTGAATCTTCACCATCTGCGAAATGATTTCCTTTGGTCCGCAGGCATAGCCAAGTCTCCAGCCTGTCATGGCAAAGCCTTTTGAAAAACCATTGATTAAGATTGTTCTTTCTTTCATTCCTTCAAAGCTTGCAATAGAAACGTGTTTTTCTCCATATGTAAGCTCAGAATAAATTTCATCGGAAATAACAAATAAATCATGCTTCTTAACTACTTCCACAACTGGCTCTAAATCTTCTCTTGTCATAATCGAACCAGTAGGGTTATTTGGAAATGGCATTACTAAGATTTTTGTTTTTGGTGTAATTGCCGCTTCCAGCTCTTCTGCTGTTAATTTAAATTCGTTCTTTTCCTGAAGAGGAATTGGAACAGGTACTCCGTCTGCCAGCACAGTACATGGCAGATAAGAAACGTAGCTTGGCTGTGGAATCAAAACTTCATCTCCTGGATCAAGCATTGCACGAAGTGCAATATCAATACCTTCGCTGCCTCCGACAGTCACGATTACTTCACTATTGTAATCATACTGCACGTTTACTTTTCTATCCAAGTATTTGCAAATTTCAATTTTTAATTCCTTTAAACCAGCATTCGATGTATAGAATGTCTTTCCTCTTTCCAAAGAGTAGATACCTTCTTCACGGATACGCCATGGTGTATCAAAATCCGGTTCCCCAACTCCCAGAGAAATAGCGTCTGGCATTTCGCTAACCACATCAAAGAACTTACGAATTCCTGATGGTGCAATGCTCGTTACTTTTTGTGATAATGGATTTCTCATTATGGTGTCACCAACATCCTTTCTGAGCCAGATTTCTTCACTAAGATTGTTCCATGGTCTTTGTACTTCTTCATAATGAAATGTGTTGCTGTACCAACAACTGCTTCAATTGGAGAAAGCTTCTCTGATACAAAAAGAGAGATTTCCTTCAAGGTCTTTCCTTCCAAGGTTACAAGCAAGTCATAGCCGCCCGAAATCAAATATACTGCATTTACTTCCGGGTAGTTGTAAATACGCTCTGCAATTCTGTCAAAGCCTTGGTTTCTCTGAGGTGTTACACGCACTTCGATAAGAGCTGACACAGATTCTACACCTGCTTTATCCCAATCAATGAGTGTATGGTAACCACAAATAATCTTTTCATTTTCCATAGCTGCAATTTCATTTGCAACAGTCACTTCATCTGTTCCAAGTAAAACTGCTAATTCGCCTAAGTCAACTTTGCTTTTCTTTTCGATATATTTTAAAATCTGTTTTCTCATAATTCCCTCCTAATTATGTTCATAAATCTTAATAAGCTCATCCGCCGCAGGTCTCTCTAAGAATCTCTTCTCTTCCCCGCCCAGAATTACGCGGGCTGCGTCAGCCGTAGTCTTTCCAAGGAGTGAAGCCTGCACGCCCATTTCCTCATATTTTGCCACAAGCTCTTCACCGCGGTCTGTCATAATGAGAATACTTCCTGCACTCGTTAACTGATAAGGATTTAAATGACAATATTCACATACCTCTACGGTTTCCTGCTTGATTGTCATCTTTTTCAAATCCACTTCTATCCCAACACCTGAGGCCTCGGACATTTCCCATAGTGCCGCCAGAATACCGCCGCTTGTAATTTGGTGCATCGCCGATACGCCAAATTCCTTTGCTGCTTTCATCTCTTTTTCTGAAAATATTTCTGGCTCCAGACTTTTAATCTGATTCAAAAATGTTGGTACGAAACGTTTTGCAAGTTCTTCTTCCTTTTCCCGCATTACACGGAATGTCCCTTCCAAACCAATCCATTTTAGTAAAACAATATCCTGACCTGGTTTTCCATTCGAGCTCTGAAGAAGTTCACCTTTCTTTAATTTGCCCACACCATTCACGTAAACAATCGCCTTGCTCACGACAGGGCTCACCTCTGCCTTCGCACACAGAATCTGAACAGCGTGCGCGCTTCCGGCTCGTTCTGCATACTCCACCATGGTCCTCAGTCTCGACTCGTACGCATATGGCGGCAGCATAATATGAATACTTGCTCCTAGCGCTTTGGCGCCGCGGCTGGCAAGGTCGTTTACCACTTGTGCCAGGGCAAAGACACCCAAATCCTTCTCATCGCCATACAGCACGGCGCTCGCCGAGATAAAATTCTCGTCCGCTTTGCGCTCTATGCCATAACACATTTCTTCCACGGAAGGTGTAAACATCGCCTCTTCTCTATGAAATTGTAATGGTTTTAAAATAGAACGCTTTAATACGGTCTGCGATACTTTGCCTATCTTCATAAAATCCCCTGCTCTGTGACTCTCACTATACCAAATATGGTAAAACCGATGTTGCAACCATTGCTACGATAATCACTAAGATAATAACAGCTGTGATTCTCTTTACATTTTTATTTCTCATTTTGTCACCTTCTTAAAAATAATTTATCTTTTAATTGTATACTCTTCTATGTTTTTTTGCAAGTTCCTTATATACAAAATACAGACGCCTGGTGCGTCAGCCTGCTTCGATTTTCATAATCAAATAATATCAACTGGTTCTTTTCCCCATATGTGCCCATCACATCATAATGGAACTCCTCAATGTGTGTCATCTTTCGAAGCTGGCGCTTGTCATACTTTTCATACCCCTTCAGGTACTGATGAGCTTCTGCTTCTTTCTCATAAAATGCATTTAAAATTTCCTTTGAAACGCTTGCCTCACCCGCAAATGCTGGACGATTTTTTACATTTTCACGCAAATACAAATCGAAGGTCAGAAGTTCCCGATAAAGAGCCTCCTCTCTCGTGTCCAGACTCTCGATGAAATCCAACAAAATCTCGTATCTGGTAATGCGCGAATGGCTCATCATATGAAGCGCATGATTCTCATAATGCTTTCCCAATTGGAAATACAGCTCGAATGGGGAGTCGAATTCCTGCTCCAGTTTCTTAAGTGTATAAGCGAACTGGCCACTATTGTAATACACTTCCACCATCTCTTCCACCATTTTGAGCTGCAGCATTTCATCATAGGACAGCCAGTTCGTGTAAAGAACTTCATATGGCGGCTTGCTTTTATAGACAAGTCCATACACTTCTTTTTGTTCTTCCATATAAGAACCCTTCAGCACCTTTAGAAAACCGAGCTGCAATTGCTCTGGATACAAGCGATACACATCATCAAAGGATTTTTTTAAGCTTTCCATCCCTTCATAAGGAAGTCCGGCAATCAAATCCAGATGCTGATGGACATTTTGATTCTTATTAATTCGCTGCACAATTCTTGCAACTTCTGAGAACTTCATGGTTCTTCGTATCTCTTTAATGGTTTCTGGATTTGTCGACTGCACACCGATTTCCAGCTGAATCAGTCCCGGACGCATTTTTTCAATCAGACAAATTTCTTCTTCATTTAATAAATCCGCCGCCACTTCAAAATGGAAATTAGTAGTTCCTTTGTCATGCTCCATCAAGTATGTCCAGATTTCCATCGCGTGCTTGTGATTGCAGTTGAATGTACGGTCAACAAATTTGACCTGGGGCACTTCTTCATCAATGAAAAACTGCAATTCCTTCTTTACCAACTCTAAATTGCGGAAACGAAGACATTTATCCACGGAAGACAAACAGTAGCTGCACGAAAATGGACATCCACGGCTTGTTTCATAATAAATAATCTTATTTTTGAAATCCTCCATATCATGATAAACAAAAGGCACTGTACTAAGATCAATGGTCTTCCTCCACTCGTTCTGACAAATCTCACCCTGCCCACCACGATATGCAATCCCTTTGATATCTTCTAGCGTCTTGTCTTGTTCGTGATAATACTGCATAAGTTCTAAGAAAGTCTCTTCACCTTCCCCGAACATAACACCTGTCACTTCCGGGAGTCTTTGAAGCACATCCCCCGCATCGTAAGTAACCTCCGGTCCGCCTACCCAAATAGGAAGCTCTGGAAAAATCTTCTTAATCTCACGAATCAAATCCTCTACATATGTCAGGTTCCAGATATAACATGAGAAACACAGAATATCCGGTTTTTTCTTATATAAATCCATCAGAATATCATCCAGCTGCTGGTTGATTGTATATTCTGCGATTTCAATCTGCTCTTTGTACTCTTTTGCATATGCTCTGAGACTGTATACTGCCAGATTGGAATGTATGTATTTTGCATTAATTGCTGTCAGAACAACCTTCATGTCATACCCCACTTCAAAAAAGGTGCTATTGTATCATCAGTTTCTCAACTAGTAATGCAATAACACCCTTTTCTTAACTCTTTCTCTTTTACGTGCGTTGCATTTCGAACTCCGCCCATGGACGTTACCTCTGTAGTTAACTCAGCCCAGGCACCCTCACGGCACCCGGAAGGTTCTACTTAGTGCTGCTTCGTTCCCGACCTGACACGGTTCATAGATTTCCGTCGCGTGAGACCCAAACATCTACGCCACTTGCAGAGGGCAGCCCCACAGACAAGAGCCCTCCATGCAACATCACCCCTACTATAGCGGATTGTAGGTACAAGGCACCGCTAACGCCCCGGCTGCACGGTTATTTATTATACTATCACTTTTATAAAAATGTCAATGCTATTGACGTTTTTTCTCTCTTAATTCTTTAAAGAAATTTTTCATCAGACTGCTGCATTCTTCCTCAAGCACGCCAATTTCCAATTCTGCCTGATGATTAAACTCTTCCATTTGAAGCAGATTTAAGATAGAACCGGCACATCCGGCTTTCGGATTCATACATCCGATTACCACTTTTTTCATGCGCGACTGCACGATGGCACCAGAACACATCTGACATGGTTCCAGCGTCACATACATGGTACAATCCTCCAGACGCCAGTCCCCCATTTTCTTGCAGGCCTTACGGATTGCCTGCATCTCTGCATGGGCAATGACATTCTTATCAATTGTCCGGCGGTTGTAACCCCTGCCGATAATCTTTCCTTCGTATACAATCACACATCCGATTGGCACTTCTCCCAGCGCATAGGCTTTCTTCGCCTGGCGGATGGCTTCTTTCATATATTTTTCATCTTGACTTAACATCTTATGTTCACCGCATCCTTTAATGTTTTGGAGAAATTCTCCTACTACATAAGAATTATACTTAAGAAAGTTTAATCTGTCGACACCAATATCCAAAGTCTTCATATGTATTTTTTTCATTCTCATTTAATTCAACAGTTACATCTGCCAGTCTTCGAAAGTCGGTAAAACCAAATGCATTTGCTGCCATCTTCTCCTTCTCATGATAGATTCCTGGGACACCAATCCATACTTCTCCATCATCTTCTATATACAGTAAATGGTGATAATTATAAAAACCATGCAAAAGGAAACTGTTATTGGCAAGACGCCAGTCCTTTCGAGGAAGACGCGAGAGTTCCTGTCGTTGGATTTTTTCAAATGTGACATTTCGGGGTTGAATATATTCCTCCGCCTCCATTATTGGTTTTTCTTCAATTGGCAACTCCATTTGGGTTTCTTGGATGTTTTCTTCCGCTCTCGGCTCTGAAATTTTCGTTTCTACCTGTGGTTTCTGGATTTTCTCAACTGTCGGCTTTTCTGCGATGTCATAGAGTTCTGGCTCCCATCCACCAACATACCGCCTATTATCCGATGTTTGAAAAACAATCCCTTTCACCTCATCAATATCTTTCGCGTAAATTTGAATCATACATTTATCCATTTGCTGTTCTATCTTCATAAAGCCAAGGTTACGAACTCTTTTTCCATTTTGATACTCATACAAATATTGTGTATTCTGACCCATCTATACTCTCCTTTACCAAATTCTTGTCCATATACCTTACTTTATTCTCAGAAGTCAAGAAAAAGAACAAAAAATCATAACCGAATACTAAACATACACATATTAATGGGGTACAAGCCAACTTGTACCCCATCCCGATTTCTAATAGAAAATCTCTGCAATTGGAGAATCTTTATCTAACACAATCGTGTTTTCTCCATCTTTCAATGTTGCTTTCACTGCATCCAGCTGTCTTACGAAACTATAGAAATCTGCTTTGCTTGAATCATTGTAAGCATCGCTTAAAATTTTCATATACTCAGCTTCGCCTGCTGCAACAATCGTATCCGCTTCCTTTTGCGCTTGAGCTAAAAGAACTGTCACCTTTTCATTTGTATCGTTCTTGATTTCCTGTGCCTGCTGTTCACCCTGTGCTGTGTAAGATGCAGCAATATTATTTCTTTCAGAAATCATACGATTATAAACAGCTTCTTTATTTTCATCAGGTAAATCCAACATTTTAGTCTCTATTTTTTCTACCTTGATACCATAAGTCTCAAGATTTGTTCCCAAAGACTTTGTCAATTGTTCTGCAAGTTCTCCATCTCTGCCTGAGATAACTTCCTCCTGAGTCAAACTACTGATAACGTTCTTCAGCGCATTGTATACGTTGGAACTGATACGAGATTCTGCATTTTGCTGCGAACCACTCAGCTTCTGAATAAATTTCACAGGATCTTCAATTCTCCAAAGCACGAAACAGTCAGAAATCATAGATTTCTTATCAGAAGTCATAACATCACTTGCTGGCAAGTCACTCAATGTCACTTTTGAGCTAATTGTTGTTTCTGATTGAACAAATGGAACTTTAAAACTCAAACCGTAAGAAGAACCATCATTTTCTTCTACGCGAACAATTTTACCAAACTGCTTGATTACTTTATATTCACCCGGTTTTGTAACAACAATTGCTGATAACACTAAAACAATCGCGATAATTATAACTGGTATAATAACAATTTTCTTCTTCATGATTATTCTCCTCCGTTCGTATTAATTGTACTAAAAGAGTCTAGCGGGAGCAAAGTCTGTGTAGCGCCATCTGTAATGTAGATGTTCATACCTGGAAGTACTTCTTCCATTGCCTCATAAAACATTCTTTCTTTCGTAATTAACGGGAATTTCACATATTCTGCATACAAAGAATTAAAACGTGCAACCTGACCTTGGGCTTCCGCAATCAAAGCTTCCTTCTGTGCATTTGCATCCTTAATGATCTTATCAGCCTCTGCATTTGCTGCTGGAATTCTTGTATTTGCATCTGCATTTGCATTGTTAATTGCAGTTTCCATTCCTTGTTTTGCATCTTCTACATTCTTAAACGCCTGTGCAACTTCTGTTGTAGGAACCTCCGCATCCTGAATAACAGCATTTGTCACTTGGATACCAATGTCTTCAAGCTCTAAACGTTCTTGAAGTTTTGTCTTGATTTCTGTCTGAATTTCATATTTTCCTGTTGTTAAAACCTCATCGACCCCATGGCTGCCTACTGTATCACGAATATAGCTTTGGGCCAGATTCTTTACAATCACTTCAGGCTCTTCTGAAGCGTAGAAATATTTCACTGGGTCTGTAATCTGATATTCGAAATAGAAATCCACATTTACAAAGTTATAATCACTTGTAATCATAAAGGATTCCTTATAAATCGACTGGTTTGTTTCCAAATCATAGCCCACCGCAAACTGCTTTGAAGCCTTACTTACCTTGTACACTTTCTGAATGTAAGGAATTTTGAATTTGAAACCTGGCGTTTCAACCACTTGTACAGAGCCAAATGTCTGAACCACAGCGTATTCGTCTTCCTGAATGGTATATGTAGTTTGGAAAGCTGTAACCACAATAAAAAGTCCGAGGACTACTCCCAGAATTATGTTTTTGTTCTTTCCCAATTCTGGTTTTTTAAATCTTTTTGGTTTCTTCGTTTTTTTAATTGTTTCTTGAACAACTTCTTGTTCAGGTGCTTCAGTATTATTTTCTCTTGTTGTAAACATAACATCATTCCTTTCTTTATGAATAATATTTTAGCACTACTTATTCTTTTTTTATAGTTATAGTTTATATCAAAGATACATTACAATAAATCCCCAAAAAGCAGATTTAAAATATACTATTTCCCCAAAATTAGTAAAATAGAAATAAAAAGAGGTTTCAGACACCTAGCCCAAAACCTCTCCACTTTATTGATTAGATTTTGTTATTTTACACCACCGCATTCATCTCTTGATACAATCTCTTCGCATAACTATCCGTCATGCCACAGATGTAATCCGTCACAAGTAAAAGTCTTAAGTACAACTTTTCTTCCTCCGACTTCCCTTCCGCATGATAATGATATGCACTTTTGTAATTCTCCGAAATAAACGTCATCACCCGTTTATCAATCTCGTCCAGTTCCACATCTGTATCATAGTAGAGAACTGCTTTCACAAATTTATCCATCAAGAAATCCAGAATCACAGACTCTGCCACTTCCATTTTATAAATAGCAGGTGTTATGAACACTCTACGATACGCCATATCTCCAAGTAAATGCATCAATCCTTGTCCATAGGTTCCATGGAAAATGTCTTTGCCGTATGTACCCGCCATGATTGCCTCGTAATTTGATGTAAACCCGTAAGTTGCGCAGTTAATTAAGAATCCCTGCACCTGTATAATCCAATTCTTTACGGCATACTCTTCTGGATTCTTTACTCCGCGTTTCAATCCACTCTGGTATTTACGTTCCAGCTTTTCCAGCGGCTTAAATGCATTATTAGGTTCTTTTTCTTCAAGCACACGAAGTTCTTCCTTTAACTGATGGAAGGAAATAAAGCCTTTCACATAGGCATCCTCAATATCTGCTGTCTTATACGCGATATCGTCTGCCGCCTCTAAGATGAAAGTAAGTGGATGACGTTTCCCCTCTGCTCCAGTCTCTTTTGCAATCGCTTCGTAGATTTCCTGGTCAGCATAATAATATCCCATTTTCTTATCTTTAATATTGCCAGTTTTTTTATCAATTCCAACTGAAGTCACTGGATATTTTACAATTGTATTTAGAAGTGCATATGTGAGATTCATTCCATGCTCATCCACTAAATAGTGAAGTTTCGTCACGAGGCGAAGCGCCTGTGCATTGCCTTCAAAATGATAGAAGTCCTGCTTCATCTGCTCTGTCAAAATATTTTCTACTGTCTCACCTTTAAATGTCATTATCGGAATATTGCGCTTAAACCACTCCCTGATTGCACATTCTCCAAAATGACCAAACGGTGGATTTCCAATATCATGAATCAGCCCAGCACATTGCAGGATGCTGCAAATCTCTTCTTTGCGTTTCCATGTAAACTCAGGGTCTTTTTTATAAGTAAGAAGATATTCTCCAATATTCTGTCCTAATGATTTTCCAAAAGAAGAGACTTCTAAGGAATGCGTGAGTCTTGTCCGAATAAAGTCACTCTTATCTAATGGAAATACCTGTGTCTTATCCTGAAGTCTTCGAAAAGATGCACTTCCGATAATGCGATGATAATCTTTTTCAAATTCGCTGCGTAAATCTGCAGAAGGCTGTCCACTTCCCGCCACTTCGCGGTTACGCTTCGTTGATAATAATTGATTCCAATTCATAATATTTCCCTTAACCATTTAATCTAAATAAATCGGCGGCACATAGTCTTTTCCAAGAAGATGTTTCTTACGCTCCTGATATCCAAGGAATGCCCACTCTGTCATGTCTGTCCATTTGTGTTGTTCCTGATCGTATACCTGTACATATCCAATGCGTTTTGGATGCATACGTACACTATTGCTCTGATATTCTTTTCCTGTATACGGATTAATGTCACCGACAATTTCCACTGTCTCTGCTTCCTGCTTCTCTCCATTTTCTGAAGAAGGACCACTCTTTTTAAAGAAACCTTTAATTCCCTTGCGAAGCATTTCTCTTTCTTCGTCCCTTCGCCGTACAGAAGCCATATCCGGAATCACCTTTTCTTCCTCTACCGTTTCCTCTACTTCTTCAGTCATAGCTACAAGCTCTTCTACTGTAATTTCACGTTCGTGTGAATGAAGTTCTTCTTGCACTGGTGCCACTTGTATTTCCTTTTGATCAGTTGAATTTTCGAGAACGTTCATTTCTGTCTCTTCCATGATACTCAATTGAAATTGACATCCAAGAATCTTCGCAATGAGACGCATGTCCTGCTCCTGGAAATTATCCCGGTGCAGACGCTGAGTCATATTCTGTCTGGACATACTTTTTCCAGTATACTTTTCCATCTGCTCAGCCAATTCTTTGATTGTCATCCCCTTACGACTCAAAATAATTTTCACTTGTTCTCCAAATGTCAAATTCATCATACACCGGTTCCTCCCTTATGGTTCATAATGCTCTTCCAAATATTCTTCAAACGTAACACCAAGTTCTGTTATCTCTGTAGCAATTTCAACACCCACATAACGATAATGCCAAGGCTCATAGATAATACCTGTAATGTCTGTTGTACCATTTGGATATCGCAGGATAAATCCATATTTATGACAATTTTCAATAAGCCATTTTGCTTCTGCAGTTTCCTCCTGACTCTCATCCAGCATCTGGTTGTCGATAGAAACGATATCAACTGCAAGACCCAAAGCGTGCTCACTTGTTCCAGGAACTGCTACCATCGTTGAAGCTTCCATATACGCATCATAATATCCCATACCGTTGCGGACTTTTTCTTTCATATTATCATCGAAAAGTTCTTCCTGCTTATCTAAAGAACGGTACGCTGAGCAAATAATTGGATTTAATCCGGCTTCCTTAGCGTCTGAAAGCATTTCCTTTACCGCATCTGCAATGCGGGAATCCACCTCATATCCCTCTGCCACTTCCGTCAGTTCTGGGACGTACCCCTCTTCCATTTCATTCCATTTATTTACAAGCACAAGATTCCACGGAAGCTCTGCATCTTCTAAATTTTCATGCTTCTCACTCTGCTTGGCTGTCTCCACTGCCGCCTTTTCCGCCTCTTGCAGCTTTTCCGTAAGAGCCTTCACCTCTTTTTTTAGAGGACCTTTGCCAATAGCACCTCCCAAAATGCTGCCAAAAATAATCCCTACTACCAGAACGAACGCACTGGCAATCAAGAGCCTTTGCTTTGCTTTTTTTCTTCTATGTTCATTACGCCTAATCTGTTCCCATCTCTGTCTGCTTTCCATGACTTCTTTCCCCTTGTATCTTTATAACTTTATCACTTGCAGTGCCTCTGCAAAATCATCTCTGCTTGCGCACACTGCGATTCTGTAAGGCAATTCTCCCCATTCATATTCCTTAAAATAAAATTGCCCTTCTATTTTCTCTGGTTTGCTTTTAAGCACTGGCACGCCTGTCCCGAATCCAATTTCAAACTCATTCATGCCAAGCTTCATTCCCAGTCTGGTTGCTTTCATAAAGCTTTCTTTCAAAACCCAGCAGCGATAAAAGCTTACCTTATTTTCTAAAATAGATTTATATTCTTCCCCGCAGAAAAACCTTCTGGCCACATCCAGTCTTTCTTCTCGTTTCACTTGTTCTAAGTCACAGCCTACCTTCACCGAACAATCGCCACTGTCCTCCACAGAGCAAAGCACAAATGTACCTGAATGCGACAGATTGAAAGACACCTCTGAACTCAAATTATATGCCTTCCGCATCCTTTCAAAGAGTACCCATGCTCCAATGCTTAGCGCCCGGTCTTTCTGAAAACGAAGCTTATCCGCTTTCTCCTTCCGATAGGCAGGAACAGTATGATAATATGCCCGGTACTGTTCTTCTTCTAATAGCGATGTAACGTCTCCCAACCATGTTCTAATCATAACTGTCCATTTCCTTTTTGTAATGCTACTAACATCATATCATATGTTACTATTTATTTGCTATAGAAATTTAAAAGTTTCTTTTTAGATAGAAAAATAAGGAAGTGTGTCTTCCTTATTATAATAATTTTCCTCTTAACTTCCCCCAGATACATCCCTGGAAATACAGGTATGCCTTGTCATATACCCAGAGCGCAATCTGTCCGGCTCCCCAGAATACAACTGCAAGCACTCCTGTAACCTCTTTCGTAAATATCAAAGATGGTATGAAGCATAGTACTGGAATATATATTAGATTGAAAATCACATACTTTCCAATCCAAAGCTTCATGACCCGGCCATTCATTGCTTCCATCGATGCAATCTTTTCCCAGAGCCATTCTGAGAGAACCAAATAGATTCCCATTCCTGCAAATGTGATGCAATATAATTTGTTCGGTGCCAGCAAGAAGTTCAAAACTACACTGGCAGCTAAAAAGCCAAAACCAAAGCCCACACCCCATTCGCGGATTGCAATTCCAACACAGAACGATGCGGCTGCAATAAAAAACAAGCTGCTCGTTTCAATTGTGGAACTAAGTATCAACATGACAACAGTAAACGCAGCGAGAAGTCCTGCCACTGCTATTTTTTTTGCACTTACATGCATGCGCACAAATCGCCTCCCATACATTCACACATCGTATCAAGGCACCACAAATCACAACAAAGATTACCTGTTCCATAAGACTGACGTCCATAGCCGTAACCTGTATTCTGATAATGCTGTCCTCTGAACTGCATCTGATTAGCAAAGTTCACATATTCCATATTATTCGGTTCCATCGCAGCCGCCTGCTTTGCATGGTCTACCGCAACAAGATTATTTCCAATTCCCATATTGGCAATCGCACTGTAGTAATACCACATGGCACTGCGGTTTCCAATGTTCGCAAGGACATTTAAAGCCTCCCGGAATCTTCTCGCATTAATATAATTGCGCGCTGCCTGAAGCTCTGCCGTCTCCTGGCTGCTTCCAGAGCTATAACTTTGCTGGCCTCCACCAGAATATGAGTAGCCGCCAGAATAACCTCCGTTCTGGCGCTGCTTCATAATCTCATCATAAGCCGCCTGAACTTCCTTAAACTTTTCTTCTGCCAAATCTGCGAGCGGATTATTCACATAAGAATCTGGATGGTATTTTTTACTTAATTGTCTATATGCTTTCTTGATTTCATCATTACTCGCATTCTGAGGTACCCCTAACACCTCATATGGATTTCTTGCCATAATCACTCTTCCTTTTCATTATTTTTCTCTAACTGTTTCTTATCGTATTTATCCCAGACACCAGCGTAAAGAATGTTTCTTAAAATCTCCGCATCCTCCACACATGGCAATTTTTCGAATTCACGCGTACATTCTGCAAGGACATAATTCATCATCTCCCTGCATTTTTCATCGAAATTTTCCTCGATATACATTGGAATCAATGCATTGTAATTATCCTGCTTAATATCTTCGTCCACGTCGTCATAGGCATCCATGATATAAATAAATTTTCCAAGATAAAATCCCATTCTGCGTAGCGGCTTCTCCCACATATCCTGCTTGTAAACAAACAGCTCTGCCATTAATTTTCCAAAATAGCGGGAGGTCACATCAACACTTTCTTCCCCGCGCTCCTCACATTTCTGCAGAAGAACAAGGCACTTACGGATCACTTCGCATTTTTCAGGATACTTCTCTTTTAATTCTAAAAAGGTCTTTCGAAGCGCATGAAGTCCTGTGAGACTCAACTTACTCTTCTCATCCTTCCAGTCATCCAAAAGCTTATAATATGTCAAAATAATATTCATATCTGCCGCATATTCGGTAATCTCATTATACAGCATCTTCTGCTTTTTCACAGGATGCACCACGCATCGGTGTTCTTCCCGCTTCGTCTCACTCTCGTAAAGGGAAGTCAGTAGGATTACAAGAAATGTCATGTCATAGGTAAGTGTAATCTGCCCCAGAAAACCATATTTTTCTCTCAAAACCTTACACAGCCCACAGTAGTATGCCTTGTATTTATAAAATTCTCTCATCTTCAGTTCTGGCTTATGAGCCAATACATAACCAAACATGTTCTGCTTCCTTTCCACACCGAATTGCGCTCATTATAGCATACTACTTGTGATTTTTGTGTGATTTTTAGAAAACTTAATGAAACCTTTATATTTTAATATCCACTTCCACAATCAACATTCTTGAGTAGCGGAATCAATCTGCTGGTACCGAGACGCTCTGCTCCAAGGGCAATAAATTCTTCTGCATCCGCTACCGAGCTGATTCCACCAGCCGCTTTCACCTTAACATGACTTGCAACATGCTCTCTCATAAGCTTTACATCTGCAAATGTTGCCCCTCCTGTAGAAAATCCCGTTGAAGTCTTAATATAATCTGCTCCCGATTCACTTACCACTTCACACATCTTGATTTTTTCTTCCTCTGTCAGAAGGCAGGTTTCGATAATAACTTTCAGAAGTTTTCCACAGCATGCTTCTTTTATTGCTTTGATTTCCACAAGCACCTTGTCATAATCCCCAGCTTTTACATCTCCAACGTTGATTACCATATCAATTTCATCTGCACCATTTTTCACCGCATCTTCTGTCTCAAACACTTTGGATGCAGTCGTCATATTTCCATTTGGAAAGCCGATAACCGTACAAACCGCAGCCTTCCCCTGCACGTATTCCTTCGCACGCTTCACATAGCAAGGCGGTATACACACAGAAGCCGTCTGATTCTCAACACCCTCATCACAAATCACCTTGATTTGCTCCCATGTAGCTGTCTGTTTCAAAAGTGTATGGTCAACTTTGCTCAAAATCTCCTGTTTGTTCATTCTATACTTCCTCCTAAAGTTCTTCTAATAGCGACGTTCCGATGCATCCCTCTGGCATTTCCACTCCGAAATTCTCCGCAATCGTTGCGCCAACAACCGCAAAGGTTTCTTGTTCGTCTAACGCGCCGCCTTCATTCATGGATGGTGACCATGCAATAAATGGAACCTTTTCTCTTGTATGGTCAGTTCCGTGATGCACCGGGTCATTCCCATGGTCTGCTGTCAGAATCAACAAATCATCTTCTTTTATGTGCGCCATAAGCTCACCCAGATTCACATCAAACTTTTCGATTTCCTCTGCATAGCCTGCCACGTCTCTTCTGTGGCCCCAGAGCGCGTCAAAATCAACCAGATTCGTAAAACAAAGCCCTGTAAAATCTTCCTTCGCCTTTTCAATCGTCTGCTCCATACCATGAACAGAAGACTTTGATTTGTTCGACTCTGTCAAACCCTCACCTGCAAATATATCATAAATCTTGCCAATCGAAATCACATCATAACCCGCATCCTGAAGTGCATTTAAAACTGTATCACCACTCGGCTTCACTGCATAATCGTGACGGTTTGGCGTACGCTTAAACTCGCCCTTCTTTTTACCTACATATGGTCTTGCAATAACGCGGCCAACCTTCCACTCATCCTTCATCGTCAGCTCTCTTGCAATCTCACAATAATGATAGAGAGTCTCAAGCCCCATGGTTTCTTCATTTCCGCAAATCTGAAGTACCGAATCGGCTGAGGTATATACAATCAAGTGACCTTTGTTAATCTCTTTCTCTCCTAGTTCTTCCAAAATCTCGGTTCCGCTGGCACTCTTATTTCCAATAATCGTACGCCCAGTTCTTTTGGATAGCTCAGCAATAAGTTCCTCCGGAAAACCGTTTTCTGTAAATGTCTTGAAAGGTTTATCGGTGTAAATACCCATCATCTCCCAATGTCCTGTCATGGTATCCTTGCCTATGCTCACTTCCTTAAGTTTCGCATACTTCCCAAGTGGACTATCTACTGGTGCAACATTTTTCAGGTCACATAAGTTTGCAATTCCAAGCTTTTGTAAATTAGGAATTTTAAAATCTTTCGTATGTTCCGCAATATGTCCTAACGTATTAGCTCCTGTATCACCGTATTCGTGCGAGTCTGGCATTTCACCAACTCCAAGAGAATCTAGGACGATTGTAAAAATTCTTTTATATTTCTTCATAGGCTAATTCACTCCCCACTTTGTTCTATAATTTTATTATTAATATATCATATGTAAAAGTCAAGAAATCAATTAGGTTTTAGTTACAAAAAAAAGCGTTGAAATCTTTCGATTCCAACGCTTATGCGCGATCAGGGGCTCGAACCCTGGACACCCTGATTAAGAGTTAAAACGCATTATGAGGAACAACAAAAAAAGTACCTATCGGCTATATGCTTTTAGGTACTATTTTTTTACTCTGATTTAGGCAAATTATCCTCAATGACTTTGTCATATATCTCTGCCATAGTTTTTTCGCCATGATAGATATTTTTGACCATTTCTGGCATCAGTTGTGACATCATAGTTGCGAACTGTTCTTCTGTAATGCCTTGTGCTTGTAATTGTTGCATAAGGACTTTATTTAGATTGTCTAATTGTTCCGCCGTCGTTCTCATTTGCTCTTCGCTGATGTACTCCATTATATCTCCTGGCTGACAATTCAGAAAACCACATATTTTCTCAATGACTGCACTTGACACAATTTCATTTTTGCCTAGTTTCGCTAAAGTATTGGCAGACATGATTTGTTTTAAATCTGTGCGTTTCATTCCTCTGCTTTCAAGTAATAACCATAATTTTGTATAATTCAGCATAAAATCCTACCTTTCCAATCAAGTTGGTGTTGACACACCTAATTGACAATGTTATACTATATCTGCGATATGGTATGCGAACGCCAACCATATTTGACATATTCAATTATATACGTTTTCGTGACATATTGCAACAACAAATTCAACAATTGTTCTACAATCAATAGAACAAACAAAAGGAGTGATTTTATGGTAACAACTAATATTTCATGGGTACAAATCCATGGCGAACGATTCAAACAGTATTTGCAAAATATGGAATATCAAGAACTTGCATTGCAATATCAGACTTTTAGGAAACTTAAGGAATCACTCGGTGATTATGATTGTGCATTCTTTTTTGCAGAGTTCCTCGAATGGTTTGAAGATGCTTTATGTGATGAAATTGTAAGCCGTTATGCTACGCTTTTTAGCAACAAATAACTTGCTTATGCTCGGGTGCCCTTTGGGCGAGCATGACTACTAATACACCGACTAATGTAGCCAACAAATTAAGCTGCGCGAAGAAAGACTAGATTAGCCAACAAATAATGACGCGTGCTTTGATTACCCATGTAACATGGTGGTTTCGATATGCTGGTGTGTAGTTGGTGTGTGGTGGGGATAGTGGCTCTCCCCACTGGGGAGAGCACTTCTCACACTCAATAGACTAGAGGTTCTCCTATACTTGACATAGTATCATTTTTCGGGACAAACTTGCTAACTTGTAGATTATGAGGTGCATTGAATGGGTAGCCTAGGACAACATTTTCTCTACCAAGAAGATATAACAATTGTTAAACAACTCGGTGATTCTAGATTAAAAGTCGTGAATCTCTCGGCTTGTCGTGTATCAGGTTTGGAAGAGGACAAACTGATTGAATATTCAAAAAAGAATACTGTAAATACCGAGAAATTGTCTAACAATATCGTACGTGCTAAAACTCGCATAAATGAACTTGCTTTATGCAATCCATGGAGTTATTTCGTCACATTGACTATCAATCAGGAAAAATATAATCGCTATGATTTGAAAGTGTATTATCGTGATTTATCGGAATTTCTACACAACTTCAACCGTAGACGTGATGCTGATAAAAAGGTCAAATATATACTCATTCCTGAACTACACAAAGACGGAGCATGGCATATGCACGGATTGTTTCAAGGTCTGACTGAATCTGATTTGTACATAAACGATAATGGGTATCTAGGTTGGAAAGCCTATGAGCAACGATTTGGATATATTAGTCTTGGTGTTGTGAAAGATAAAGACCGTGTTTCTAGTTACATCACAAAGTACATCACGAAAGAAATGGATAAGAATGTGAAAGAGTTAGGATGCCATTTATACTATGCATCTAAAGGCTTGCAAAGTGCTGAAGAATTATATCGAGGTCGTGCCGAACTGCTTTGTGATTGGGATTATGAACACCCTGAAGGCTATTGCAAAATAAAGACCTTTGATTTAGATAAAGACGATTACACAGAGTATTTGAAATTGCTCTAGAAAGGATAAGATATGACGCTACAACTTGCTTTTGACAACTTCATATTCTCTCGACAGATTCAGGGATTGGCTGAAAAGTCTATCGATTGCTATGTGTCGTTTATTAAGCCGTTTGTGGCTCATATTGGCTCAGATTTGAATATTTCTGCTCTGAATCGTGACTTGGTCAATGGTTATATAAATACGCTCCTAAAACGTACGTTATCGCGTGCTACGGTATCAACATACATTCGACATATCAAAATCTTTCTGAAATGGATTGAGGAAGAATATGAGATTTGTGTTCAGGCTGATAAAATCAAAGTACCAAAAACACCAAAGAAAGTGTTGCATATATACACGGATGATGAAATTGTGCAGATATTCAACATGGTACATGCCGAGGAAGAATGGCTACGTGTTCGAAATTGTTGCATAATTGCTCTGATGCTCGATTCAGGACTAAGACAAAACGAGGTTTGCACCCTACTTCGTGCAGAGATTAATTTTCAATCATGCACTATGAAGATATGTGGAAAAGGTAACAAAGAACGAGTTGTACCATTCGGCAAAATTACAAAACACTATATGACACTGTATAATAATTTGTGTCCGTATCAATCAGAGTATTTCCTTGTTGCACGTCATGGGGATTCTCTAACAACTAATGCAGTGAAACTCTTCATGCGCAAGATTGCTATACAATTACCATTTCCGTTTTCATCACACAAACTACGTCACAACTTTGCTACTAACTACTGTATCAATCAATATGAACAACATGGCAAGGTTGACATATACGCTCTTATGCTTCTCATGGGGCATGAGGACGTAGAAACAACGCAACGCTATTTACACTTTGCACAGCAAATTATAGCGACAAAAACATCAATATCACACCTAGATAAAGTGCTCATTTCTTGACGAAAAAAGTAGTCATAAAATGGGCATAAAAAAAGCCCTAAAATCCAATGATTTCAAGGCTAGTGCGCGATCAGGGGCTCGAACCCTGGACACCCTGATTAAGAGTCAGGTGCTCTACCAACTGAGCTAATCGCGCGTGCATTTCATAACGCAAGGTTTATTATATAACGCCTTGGGACAAAATGCAAGTACTTTTTTATTTTTTTTCATTTGGAGCAACATGATTCTTATGTGTTGTAAATCCTTGCCCCATTACTTCCTTCGCTTCATTAATCACCATGAATGCCTTGGGATCAATATCCATTACAATTTGATTGAGTTTCGGCAGCTCACGATTGGAAACCACGGTCATAAGCGCTTTTGTATCTTCTCGAAGATATCCTGTTTCAATTTTTAAGAAGGTAGTGCCTCGATCCACTTTCTCTTGAATTGCCTTATTAATTTGTTCATGATATTTACTAATAATTTTCACTTCGACCTTGCTCTTACCACTTAACAGTACCTTGTCCATTACAACTGTATAAACAAGAACCAGTAAAATTCCATATAGCGTTCTTTCGTGGTCACGGAAAAACATCTGTCCAATCAAAATCGCAAAATCACATGCATATAGACCGACCGAAATCGGAATTCCAAGTTTCTTATTTAAAACAAGTGGTGGAATATCCACACCCCCTGTAGAAGCACCTGCACGAATAACAATTCCAATACCAAACCCAATCAGTAGCCCTGCACAGATTGTTGCAAGCATTAAATCTGTTGTAAGTGTTTTTAGCGCCTCCACTTTCTGAAGCACAGCCAGAATAGTTGGATAATAGAATGTACTTATCATAGTTGTAAATGCAAAAGAGGTGCCGAGTGTGAACCAGGCTATTACAAACATCAGCACATTAAATATTGCTGCAAACACTTCAATTGGAATATTAAAATAGTGATTGGCAATCAAGCCGAGTCCCGTTGTTCCTCCCGTAATCAGGCCCAAGGGCAAAATAAACGCTACAACTCCTAAGCTATAAATGGTATTCCCCAAGATTACCATGAAAAGTTTCTTAGGATTAAAAATATTTTTTAGTTCTTCCTTATACTTCGCTTTCATCGAATCACCTTTCTCTTGCTACCGATTTACCACACTAAAGAGCATTAAAAAAGCAAGTCAAACGACTTGCTTAAATTCTATCTTCATTTTGAAACATCACATGATTTTTCCAAAACATATCAATCGGTTCCTTTTCAATTATCTGTTAAATATAATTTAACACTTTACAGTTTGAAAATCAACACTTTTTTCCACAAGGCTTGTTTAGAATTTCAAACACCTCAAAAAATGATTTCCGAAATTTCTTCATGGCACGTCGATAACCCTTATGAGCATAAAACAAATTACGTCTGCGCTTCATCTGCACACATCCTTTATCTTCTTATTATTTAAAATATGCTCCTCTTAAAGATTATTTCCTGGTTGCAATCAATTTATGAATTGGATTTCCCATACTTGAAAATTTTTCTTCATACTCTGTCATGACATTTCCTGCATTCATTTCCTCGTCATGATGCAAATCAAATGTGTGGGCCAGCAGTTTCCAGCCTGCCTCTTCCACCTGCTCTAATGAAAATTCGAAAAGCGGGCGGTTGTCAGTCTTGAATTCAACCACGCCTGCGTCCACAAGAACCTTATCATATTGGGCAAAAAATTGTGTGGATGTAAGTCTTCTTCGCGCATGTCTTGCCTTTGGCCATGGGTCCGAGAAGTTTAGATAAATCTTCTTCACCTCTCCATATGCAAATACCTCCGAAAGTTCAAGCGCATTCATACAAATAAATCGAATATTTTTAAGCTCACAATATTCTTCTGTATCAAACTTTTCTAACGCCCGCAGAAGCACCGCTGAATAACGTTCGATTCCAATATAGTTGATATCTGGATTCTGCTTTGCAAGTGTCAGGAGGAACTGGCCTTTTCCCATTCCAATCTCTATATGAATTGGATTGTCATTTCCGAAAATCGTATTCCATTTTCCTCTCTGCTCTTTTTCATTTTTGATTGCAATCGGATGCGCTTGAATCACGTCGTCTGCACCTGGTATATTTCTTAATCTCATATTTTCTCTGCCTCATTTCATGCGAAAGGAAGTCCCCATACGAGACTTCCTTTCTCTTTTCTTATTTAAAATCGTCTTCTGTCAAAATAACACGCTCTGAATCGTCTTTATTTTTACCTAATACCTTCTTCATGAACTTCTTCACACTTGCTCTGTTTGCATTTTCAATGGCTTCATCTACAACCTCTTTTACATCTGCAACAGTTACAACTTTTTCTTCTCTTTGTAACATGTCGATGCGGCTGTAAAGTGCAAGGATTCCCATTTCATCAATCTTGTAGCCATTTTCTTTTGCATAGGTTTGTCCAAATGTTACAAGCTCATCGTTGATAAATACAGGAAGCTCAATCTGTGAAGTAAATTTCTTTGCGAAATTTGGATAAACATCAAGCAGCTTCGCAAGTGGTTTTCTCTCATCTTCCAATACCACAAGAAGCTCACCTGTCTGGCCTTCCATTGCTTCGCATAAATCTTCAACGGTTCTGCGATTCAATTTTGATGCTGCTTCGATAATGATTGCCCCGCCATGAAGCTTTTCTATGATTTCTGCAACATCTTTTTTATTTAATGAAGCGGCTGTTACAATCGCAACCTTTCCCTGCTTCATTTTTCTTGCCTTTTGAATTGCTTTCACAAGGTCAACTGCGAGAACTGTCTTTCCAGAACCCTTTCTACCAATAATCAAAATATTACCGATTCTTGATGTTCCGTATCTCGCTTTACATTTCTTATCATTTTGAAGAACCTGTACAAGCTGCTCGCTCATTCCATGAACTGGAACGAAGTATGAGAACAATTTCTTTTGTTCCTCTGTAAGTCCTGCCCTGAGACCAATCTCGCTCTGTGCTTCCAGATCGTATTTTCCTTGTACAATAAATCCTGTGTCCTGTCCTACACTCTTATATTCTGGTGCTGTCACAGCTGGCGTAACCACTTCTGCAACATCTTCCTGTGGCACTTCCACTTTTGCAGCGCTCGCCAATGCTTTGGCAGAAAGAGCAACGGATTGAGTGTCTCCAAGCTTAATTCCTTCGGATTCTTCCATGAGGTCAATCTTTTCAATTGCTTCTGACATAGCCTTTTCAAAGCTTTCTTGCTCAAAAATAGGTTCTTCATCCTCTGGAACCTGAACTTCCTGTACTGGCTCTTCGTTCTCTTTGCCTGGCATATCAATCTTCACATCTAATGCAGCAAGCTGTTCCACTACCTTTTGTAACAACGGTCTATTATCTTCCTCACCAAAAGGAACTTCTTCTGGCTCCGTTTCCGCTTCAATTTCTTCTACAGTTCTTGTTTTCTGAGCTTCAATATCTGCCGACTCAGCTTCCAATTCCTCCATTAACTTGCGGATATCATCCGGAAGGATTGATTCCTGGCTTTCTTCTACAGCTTCTGCCTGTTCTTCCTGCTGTGCAGCCTTTTCCGCTTCCACCCTTTCAAGCTCTGCCTGAATCATTTGGGCATTTTCTTTTTGCTGCTCCTGCCAGTCAAGCACCATCTCTTCGATGCTGAGTGAAGGTTTTGCTTCTTCCACTGCTGGCTCGTCAGCAGCCTCTTCAACAGTTGGCTGTGCTGCCACTGGTTCCTCTGCTATAGGTTCTTCAACTACCGGTTCTGTCTCTGCTGGTTCCTCTGCCACAGGCTCTTCTGCAACAACTGCCTCTGCAACCGGCTGTGCTGCCACTGGCACCTCTGCCACAAGTTCTTCCGCAACCTCTTCCGTCGCAGGCTGTTGTTTTGGAGCAGTAAAACCTTTGAGATTCTCATATTTCTCTCTCTGCAGCGGAGTAAGTGGTTTATACTGCATCTTTAATTCCATTGCCTTGCGAATAAATTTACCTTCGCTGAACCAGAGAATTAAATCGTCACATTCCTCCAGACATTCTGAGATCATGCCCGCTTCCTGATAGCGTTTTGCAAGCTCAAATGCCCATTTTTCTACATATTCTGCTTTCTTAAATTCTTCCAGAGTCTCAATCTGTTCTTCTAAAGACGCTTTTTTCGCTCTTAAGATTTTGTACTTCAAAATGAATTTATTTGGGTCCTTTGGTGCTACCTCAACGAATTCTTTGTAGCATTCCATCGCCTCTTTTACATCATCCATTTTTAAAGCAAGAGTACCCAAGCGGTAAATAATCTTTCTGCTGTCTGATGAACGTTCGTAAGCCATTAACAGAATATCTCTGCCCTTCTCATATTCACCATTTGCTTCGTAAATCTCGCTCACTGCACAAAGCACAGATGTATTCTTCACCTTTTTCCAATCGATGCTGTCCGCAATATCCATTGCTTCTTTATATGATTTTTTGCCTGCATATTGGAGCATCTGTTCTGTTTTCAAACGATATTCGTGTTTATCCACTGTTTTCACCTCATAAATATACGCATATTAAAAAAGTTCGTATTTGTTTTATTCTAACATACGACATAATCAATGTCAAAAAGATGTGACAAAAATGTTACAAAAGAATTTCTTAAATTTTCATTATGAAGAAAATCACAGAAGCGGGTGTTCTGCAAACGGTAGGAGTTAGAAATCATAATGATTTTGGGAAATAACCTTACAAAGCTTCTATAATATTTTCTTTATACAATATTTTCATTGTTATACGGATGAAAAACACCTTTTTT
>JAFTWA010000033.1 GCA_017465565.1 Tyzzerella sp. | reverse complement strand
TCGTCTCAAGGTCCAAAATTCGTACTTTTTTTGGACCTTTTAGTGTGTCTTGAAGCAATTTTTACCTATAAACGTGAATTTGGCAAGTGGTGTCCAATTTTCTCTAGAATTTGGACACCATATCCAACTGAGCTCGACCAGAGTCCAAGCACCCGAATTAAACTTATTAGTTCCCACAAGAAGAAAGCAAGCCTACATCGCTAAATACAAATTTGCATATTACACGCAAAAAAAGCCACCACATCAAAGTGGCAGCCCCTATTCTTGATTATGTTTTTTTAATTTTGCAATAGCCCCATTTTATTTCAGACTAATAATACTTTACAGTCACATTTTTCCCTATCTTCCCTGCCACTTCTTTCAGCTGCTCCACCAGGTTCATTCTGGCACTCAGTTCAAACGGCAGATTTGAATTCTTATATGCGATATTTCTTGCTGTTCCCACAAACACATGAATCTCTGTACATTCTTCGATAATCATTTTCGCTAGCTTCGCCGCTCCATTGTCCGCATCCAATTCGTCGAAGAAATCCACATCAAAATCATCACTGGCGTAACGCTTAAGTAGATTCATCATTTTGCCGAGTGTAACAATCCCTTCCGTTACTAAATCGAGCCCTTCGATATGTGCCATCGGTGGCACCGTTGGGTCATCATAGTTTACGGTAGTTACAATCTGCTTTTTCAAGACGCGCGCCACGATATTGGCGCTGGTTCCTCCAGATACCACCTTCAGGCCTTCTGAGCGCATAAATTCCCGAACAACTCGCTCATCATCCTCTTTGTTCTTTGGTGGTCCTGTAAAGATATTGATAATCTTTCGTTCTACCACTCTCATAACAGCGACGGTTGTGTCATCTCCAGGACGATTTTGATACAAATCATTACAAGCATCGCTGAGAAGTGCTGCAAGTCTGGAAGCCGACATGGTTTCCTTCGTACATTGTAATGTATATGCCGCCATATCCTTCCACGTCCAGCCGTAATTCATAAGTTCTCCGGCACCTGCCCAGATAACACCGTCACTCATAAGAACGAAACAGTCGTTGATTTCTACCTGAAAACGATATTCACGGATTTTCTTTCCATCAATTTCCCGTTCTTTGTATGGATAGTCCTGAATTTCCTTTCCTCTTACAAATACGCAGCTAGGGTTATCATACTCGACCAGATACGCCCTTCCATCATGAAAAATCTGCAGAATACTAAACGTAGCATATGCCACCTCCCGGACCTTACAAATTGGAAGAGTTTTGGCAATCGTTTCTACCGCCAATTCAATGGATGCTCCCTGCAGAAACATGGTCCCCAGAATCTTAGACGTAAGTGTTGCAAGAATATTTGCTTTTACTCCACTCCCCATTCCATCTGCAAGAATGACAATCTCAGAATCCTCTGTTTTAAGCACTTCGACTTTATCACCACAAAGCTCTTCGTGGTATTTATTTAAACTTTTCCAAGCAACATCTATACTTACATTCATACTATTCCTCCTCATCATCGAAAAGAATAGAGTCACGCAGCTTCGTAAGTGTTACCTTTGTTTCTGCCGTTGTCTCTCCAAGAAGACCTGCAATTTCCTGTGCCACCATCATCTGCTTATCAATAACACGCTGTGCCATTTCGATGGTTTCCATCTTCAGATGATAGCGTTTTTCTTTTGCCTGTTCTTCTTTACGGATATCCTGATAAAGGACTAACACAGATTCCAATTCTTCAATATATACAATGGTTTCTTCTGCCTTCAGCTTAATCTGCGGCATATCCACCTTCTTATGCATAATTGGCTGTTTTGTTTCTAACACCTCTTCAATATCCTGCGTTTCGATATATTCAAATATATAGCTTTCCAGCGCCTCCGCTCTGCTTACTCCCAAAAACTTCTGGGCAATCTTGTTGCATTCGCAGATACGCATTTCTTTATCAATAATTAAAACCAGATTTGGCGTTGTATCCATAACTATATTCGACATGGATTCCGCTTTTGCAACTGCATAAGGCAGACACATGCCGATTTCTGCTTTGCCCTGATATACCGCAATTGCTTTGGCACGGCAGCTTGAATAGCCGCAGGCTCCACAATTCAGCTCATCTTCTCTTTTATTCTTTCCGATAACACGCAAAATTTCGCGCAGCTCTTCTTCGGACGGAGTCTTAGATGTACGGCTTCTATCATAAAATTTCTTTTCTAAAGGAAGCTCATAATTCATAATTTCTTCCGCTGCAGGTGCGTGTGCTACCTGACCTTGAATCCGCAGGCTCGCCTTTGCAAAAGACTTATTCCAATTATTGGATGCTGGTCCTTTTATACAGCCGCCCGCACAAATATTTGCCTCTACAAAACAGTTCTTCAGCTCACCCTTTTCCATGCTCTCTAATAATTCCATGCATGCTTCCTGTCCGTCCACATAGATTTTCTGATAGCCATCTCCCGGATGATTTTCCATAATAGAGCGGACAACTCCTCCACTGATTGGGTATATGCGGTTAATATTAGTCGCCGGATTTGCCATTGGCTTGTCTTCACATGTATGTATGTTAATGCCCTCTCTCCGAAGCCATTTTTCAAATTCCTCAAATGTGAGAATTGCATCGATTGCTCCAAACACACGGTCATCTCCGATTGCCTCTTCCTTCTTTGCAATACAAGGGCCAAGGAAAACAACTCTTACATCTTCTCCATGGATTTGTTTGATAAGTCTCCCGTGTGCAATCATCGGTGACACGACTGGCAGCATATATTTGGTAAGGCTTGGATAATATTTTTCTATCAAATCATTCATACTCGGGCAGCATGTTGTAATCATATTTTCCATCTCTGCTTCTGCAAGCAAGCGCTGATATTCCTTCGTGACAATCGCAGCACCCTCTGCCGTTTCGCGCACTTCATAAAATCCAAGCCGAAGAAGCGCATCTACTACCTGTCCCGGCTTGTCGTAATCGAGTACCCCCAAGTAGGATGGCGCTATGGATACAACCGTCTTAATTCCCTGACGCAGATATCCTCTCACACGGTCCATATCACTGGCAAATGTCTTGGCATTCTGCGGACAAACCTCCAGACAACGTCCACAGTGAATGCAGGCGTCCCGTATAATATGCGCCTGTTCATTCTTAACCGAAATAGCCTTTACCTTACAATTCCGGACACATTTATAACAATGCTTACAATTGGCATCTTGAAAATCAATTACTTTCATGTTTCCTGCCTCCTCACCACATATATATTTATTATAGTCAGAAAACGAATGATACACAAGTTGAAATCCACAATAAAACGCAAAAGAAACTGCCCAGGATTCATCGCCTACAACCAATCCCGGGCAGCTCTTTATGTGTTATTTAATTGATTGTTCTCTTTACATATGTTGTATGTAATAATTCGTGAGCCTTGTGGCTTCCCGGCTGTCCCAAATACTCTTCATACAATCTCTTCACAGAAGGATTTTCATGTGATTTACGTACCTTTTGTCTTGCATCATTATCATACAACACCTTTGCGCGGAGTGCTCTAACGTCCACAAAATTACGTACATCTGCTGGTACCTGTGGCTGTCCACCGCCGTTTACACAGCCTCCCGGACATCCCATGATTTCGATGAAATGATACTCTACTTCGCCAGATTTTACTTTTTCTAATAATTCTTTCGCATTCTTAAGGCCTGATGCTACAGCTACTTTTACATCTAAGCCTGCAACGGAATATGCAGCTTCTTTGATTCCAGCTGTTCCACGAACCTCTGTGAAATCAAGTGACGCCAGTTCTTCGCCTGTCAAAGTTTCTACCGCCGTACGGAGTGCTGCTTCCATAACACCGCCAGTTGCACCAAAAATAACGGCTGCTCCTGTGGATTCTCCGAGCGGGTCGTCAAAGCCTTCCTCTGGAAGGTATCTAAAGTCAAGACCAACACGTTTGATGAGTCTTGCCAGCTCTCTCGTTGTGATAGCGATATCTACATCCGGAACGCCTGCTGCATTCTGGTTATCACGGCCGATTTCGAATTTCTTCGCTGTACATGGCATGACGCTGACACAAACGATATCCTTTGGATCCAGTCCCATCTTTTCAGCGTAGTATGTCTTTGTCACCGCACCAAACATTTGCTGAGGCGATTTACAGCTAGAAAGGTTCTCTGTCATGTCTGGGAAGTAGTGTTCACAGTACTTAATCCATCCTGGAGAGCATGATGTAATAAGTGGTAACACGCCGCCATTTTGTACTCTGTCTAAGAACTCGTGTGCCTCTTCCATGATGGTGAGGTCCGCACTGAAGTTTGTATCAAATACTTTATCGAATCCGATTCTTCTGAGTGCAGCTGCCATCTTGCCTTCTACATCTGTTCCGATTGGATAGCCAAATTCTTCACCAAGTGCTGCTCTGACTGCTGGAGCTGTCTGAACAACAACATGCTTTGCAGGGTCAGCGATTGCTTCTAGGATGGCATCTGTATAATCCTTTTCGGTAAGTGCACCTGTTGGACAAACTGCAATACATTGTCCGCAGGACACACAGCTTGTTTCACCGAGTCCCATTTCAAATGCAGAGCCGATGCTGGTTGAAAAGCCTCTGTGGTTTGCACCGATTACGCCAACGCCTTGTACCTTGTCACAAACTGCGGAGCAGCGGCGGCATAAGATACATTTGTTGTTGTCACGAATCATATGAACGGCTGAGTAGTCTAATTCGTATTCGTTCTTAACACCGTCAAAATATCCTTCATCTACAACGCCGAGCTCGTGGGATAATTGCTGCAATTCACACTTTCCACTTCTCACACATGAAAGACATTTGCGGTCATGGTTCGAAAGGATTAACTCTAGTGTTCTTCTTCTGGATGCCAATACCTTTGGTGTATTTGTCCAGATTTCCATTCCTTCACTGATTGGATGTACGCAGGAAGCAACGAGCGTTCTTGCGCCTTTTACTTCTACTACACAGATACGGCATGCGCCGATTTCGTTAATTTCTTTTAAGAAACAGAGAGTTGGTATCTTAATTCCAGCCAAGTGTGCTGCTTCTAAGATTGTTGAACCTGCTGGCGCAGATACGTCTCTGCCGTTAATTTTTACATTAATATTTGCCATAGTTCTATCCCTCCATTACTCCTTATAGATTGCTCCAAAGCGACATTTTTCCATACAAGCGCCACATTTCACACACTTAGATTGGTCAATCATATGTACTTCCTTAACCGAACCGATAATAGCGCCGTTTGGACAGGTTCTTGCACAAAGCGTACAGCCTTTACACTTATCTGCATTAATCTTGTATTGAAGCAGGTCTTTACAAACTCCTGCCGGACATTTCTTGTCTACGATATGTGCAATATATTCATCTTTAAAATAGCGCAGTGTCGAGATGATTGGGTTCGGTGCTGTCTGTCCGAGAGCACAGAGTGAATTTTCTTTCAAGTGGTAGCAAAGCTCTTCTAACTTGTCAAGGTCTTCCATGGTAGCCTGACCTTTTGTAATCTTATCTAAGATTTCAAGCATGCGTCTTGTACCAACACGGCAAGGGGTACATTTGCCGCAAGATTCATCTACGGTGAATTCGAGGAAGAATTTTGCAATGTCAACCATACAGGTACTTTCATCCATTACGATTAATCCGCCAGAACCCATCATAGAACCGATTGCCATCAAGTTATCGTAATCGATTGGCACATCAAAATGTTCTGCCGGGATACATCCGCCGGAAGGTCCACCTGTCTGCGCAGCTTTGAATTTCTTTCCGTTTGGAATGCCGCCGCCGATTTCTTCTACGATTTCACGGAGTGTTGTTCCCATAGGAACTTCTACGAGACCTGTGTTATGAATCTTTCCACCGAGCGCAAATACCTTGGTTCCCTTTGATTTTTCTGTTCCCATGCCCGCAAACCATTCTGGTCCGTTAAGAATAATGAGTGGAATGTTTGCCCATGTTTCTACGTTATTTAAAATAGTTGGACTTTCGAACAACCCTTTTACCGCCGGGAATGGTGGACGTGGTCTTGGTTCCCCACGGTTACCTTCAATCGATGTCATGAGCGCTGTCTCTTCACCACATACGAATGCTCCAGCACCAAGTCTAAGGTCAATATCAAAATCAAATCCTGTTCCAAAAATATCTTTACCTAACATGCCGTATTCTCTTGCCTGTTTAATCGCGATTTCCAGTCTTTCGATTGCGATTGGATATTCGGCACGCACGTAAATATACCCTTGGGAAGCGCCAATTGCATAACCCGCGATTGCCATTGCTTCTAATACTACGTGTGGGTCACCCTCTAAGATAGAGCGGTCCATGAATGCACCCGGGTCACCCTCGTCCGCGTTACAGCAAACATATTTCTGAACATTTCCACGGTTGCCGGAAGCAAATTTCCATTTTAAACCGGTCGGGAAACCTGCACCGCCGCGGCCCCTGAGTCCACTGTCTAATATAGTCTGAATCACATCGTCCGGTGTCATTTCCGTGAGCACTTTTCGGAGCGCTTCATATCCCTGTGTGCCTATGTACTCTTCAATATTTTCTGGTGCAATTACACCACAGTTGCGAAGAGCGATACGGCTTTGTTTCTTATAAAATTGTGTTTCCTGAAGTGGTAAGATTTTGTCTTCGCCTACTGTTTCTTCATATAATAAACGAGTCACTACTCTTCCATTTGCCAGATGCTCTGACACGATTTCAGGAATATTTTCTTCTTTTACCATAGAATAGAAAGCACCTTCTGGATAAACAATCATGATTGGACCTAACGCACAAAGTCCAAAGCATCCTGTTTTCACAATTTCGATTTCTTTTTCTAATCCATGTTTCTGAACTTCTTTTTCTAAAGCTTCAATAATCTTCTTGCTGCCGGAAGAAGTACATCCCGTTCCTCCACAAACCAATACGCGTTTGCGGTATCCATCCAAAGTTTTCATACATATCCTCCATTCTGCTATTCATATTTTGCTAAAATACCGTCAATATCGTCTACCGTCAAACGTCCATATACGTCGTCATTCACCATCATAACCGGAGCAAGTCCACATGCACCTACGCAGCGGCAGGCATCCAATGAGAATTTACCGTCTGGCGTACATTCTCCGCCCACGATTCCCAATTTCTCCATCAGATAGTTGTAAATGTCTCCTGAACCCTTTACGTAGCAGGCAGTTCCCAGACAAACCGAAATGCGGTGTCTTCCTTTTGGATTTAAATTGAATTGCGCATAGAAAGTTGCAACTCCATAAATCTTCTCCAAAGGAATCCCCGTCTCGTTCGAGATGATTGTCTGAACTTCAATTGGAAGATATCCGTAGATGTCCTGAGCCTTTTGCATAATCGGCATCAGTGCACCTTTCTCACTTTTAAGTTCTGCAATTACTTTTAATAACGCTTCTTCCTGTTCTTTTGTCCCATTAAATGGAACACTTCCCTTTTTAGAACACATCTTCAAACCTCCTTAGCATTTTATTTTTCGGCCTATTATCTATTCATATTCTATCTTGTATCATAATACCATATTTTTGCACAAAATTCTACCGATTTTTCAGACAATTTTCGTTAATTTAACTACAATATCGTTTAATTTTTCACATTTTCGTATATTTTTTAACAATTCTTTTTCTTGACATCATCGCGTTAAAATGGTAATGTTTTTGTATATTTTGATAAGAAACAAAGGAGGCAGCTTATGAGCAGCAAGAAAATACCATACAAAATTTATCTAGATGAAAATGAGATGCCAAAGCAGTGGTATAACTTACGTGCAGATATGATAAATAAGCCAGCACCTCTTTTAAACCCTGCAACATTCCAGCCAATTACACCTGAGGAATTAGGCGACGTATTTTGTGAAGAGCTTGTCAAACAGGAACTGGATGACACAACTCCTTACATTGACATTCCCGAGAAGATTCTCAACTTCTACAAGATGTACCGTCCTGCTCCTCTTACCAGAGCATATTGTCTGGAAGAAAAACTGCAGACACCTGCCAAGATTTATTACAAATTCGAAGGAAACAATACCAGCGGCAGCCACAAGTTGAATTCTGCAATCGCACAGGCTTACTATGCGAAGGACCAAGGTTTAAAAGGAGTGACAACAGAAACTGGTGCCGGACAGTGGGGAACCGCATTGTCAATGGCATGTTCTTACCTGGATCTGGATTGTAAAGTATACATGGTAAAATGTTCTTATGAACAGAAACCATTCCGCCGCGAAGTAATGCGTACATACGGTGCCAGCGTAACACCTTCTCCATCTATGGAGACAGAGGTTGGAAAACGTATTTTAGAAAAACATCCTGGAACAGGCGGAAGCCTTGGATGTGCGATTTCTGAAGCTGTGGAAACAGCTACAAAATTAGACGGATACCGTTATGTACTTGGAAGTGTGTTAAACCAGGTACTCCTTCATCAAACGGTTATCGGGCTGGAAGCAAAAATCGCAATGGACAAATATGATATTAAACCAGACATTATTATCGGATGTGCTGGCGGTGGTTCTAACCTCGGCGGTTTAATCGCTCCATTTATGGGTGAAAAACTGCGTGGTGAAGCTGACTATCACTTTATCGCTGTAGAACCTGCATCTTGCCCTACTCTTACAAGAGGCGTGTACGCATATGACTACTGCGATACTGGAATGGTTTGTCCGCTTTCTAAAATGTATACACTTGGAAGCAACTTTATTCCTTCTGCAAACCATGCTGGCGGCTTACGCTACCACGGCATGAACTCGATTCTTTCACAGCTTTACGCTGACGGTTATATGGAAGCTCGTTCCGTAGAGCAGACAGCCGTTTTCAAAGCCGCTGAAGAATTTGCACGCGTGGAAGGTATCTTACCTGCACCAGAAAGCAGTCACGCAATTAAGGTTGCAATCGATGAAGCTTTAAAATGTAAAGAAACAGGAGAAGAAAAGACAATTCTCTTTGGACTTACTGGAACAGGTTACTTTGATATGTATGCATATGAGAAGTTCCACAACGGAGTAATGACGGATTATATCCCTAGCGATGAAGAATTGCAGGCAAGTTTTGAGACATTGCCAAAGATTCCAGAATAAAAGTTGGCTCTAAAAGTTAAGAAGCAAGTCACATTTTCAAATGACTTGCTTCTTTTTTATTTTTTATTTCTGTAATTTTCTAATTCTTCAAGAAATATTTTTCTTCTTACTGGTGATATCAGCACCATTCTATGTATCCCATCTTCTACATAATCAATTTGTAATCTATTAATTGACAGTGCTGCTGAGGAAATCGGATTATGCGTTGCCTTCACTCCTACAATATCTTCATAGCGCACTCTCATTTTTCCATAGATACTACAAGACACTAGCAGATGTCCAGAATACATGACATACTTAATTGCAAACAACGGAGCAATTATTCCAACTGTAATAATTGCTGAAATCATGATAAACCATTCTACCTCTCCTGTGCGAACTATCGGCTCGATTGCAAAATATATCATCCATATTGCGCATCCACCTAATAGGATTCCAAGCCACCAGTCTACCTTGCTTCGGTACACCACGCCCTGCTCCTGCTTTTCGATATTCTTATAAGATTCCTTTTCAGGTTTCTTAGGCTTTTTCAAAACAAAATATACAACTGGTGCAAAAGTAGCAATTAATACAACTGGCAAAAATAGCGTTCCTAAATTTCTAGAAGTCACAGAGCAGAACATGATATATGCAAACATGCATTGAATCACGAGATTCATAAAAACAACCATCGGATAAACCATGCTCATCTCCGATTTCTCGTGCTCTGAAGCATACTGAGAATTCAAATTACTCTTCACATAATAGATTACAATACTCATCACTCCTAAGAGCATTGCAATCACAAAGAAAAGTAAAATCAAAGACGTCTTATCTTCCCAGTTATCTACCACACCTGCGGCATTGTAATGCATCGGAATCTCGTCTGGAATCTTACTCCAGAAAATTAGCGGAAGAGCCATTGTAAGCACACCAATAAGAAGTGTAAGCCAATGAACCTTTCTGCAAAGCTGCATCATTTTTTCTTTTTCCATATCGCATCCTCCTTCATCTATTTTTTAACCGGATATTCATAAAGGACAAATGTCGGAATTTCTTCAATTCCTCTCTTCAAATCTTTTTCACCTGCGAAAACAAACCCCATTTTCTCATAAAGCTTTCTTGCAGGAATATTATCGGGAACAACGTCCAATCTCACTGCTTTCTTTTGACACTCTTTTGCAGTCTCTATACAGAAGTCTACCATTCTTTTGCCAGTGCCTTTTCCGTAGCATTCAGGGTCTGATGCCAAAGTATGAATCACGAGGAATTCTCCCTCTTCTGCATCCGTTACCCATTCACCTTCTGAATATGCACCTTGTGGGTCCTCGTTCAGGATAAATGCTCCAACTGCTTTATCTACGTCAAAACAAGCATACTGAATACCTTTTTCGATTGCCTCCCGGATACTCTCGCGCCCAGGATATACTCCCGGTGTCCATTTCGGATAATTGATATGGGATACCAGATATTCTGTCACTTTATCGTATAGTTTTGTTAGCGCATCAAGATGCTTCATTTCACATTTAATAATCTTCATGTCGCCACTCTCCTAGCGTATTAACATAGCATCCCCAAAGCTAAAGAATCGATAGCGTTCTTTAATAGCTTCTTCGTATGCTGAAAGCACTTGCTCTCTCCCCGCCAACGCGGATACCAGCATCACAAGTGTTGATTCTGGCAAATGAAAATTAGTAATCAGATTATCTAACACCTTAAACTTATACCCAGGATAGATAAAGATTTCTGTCCATCCGCTAGTCTCTCTCAATCTTCCATTTTCATCAGCCGCTGATTCCACCGTTCTACAGCTTGTTGTACCAACACAGATTACTCGTTTGCCACTGTCTTTTGCCCGATTAATCTTTTCAGCCGATTCTGCACTAATCTGATAAAATTCAGAGTGCATATGATGTTCTAAGATATTCTCCACCTTTACTGGTCTGAAAGTTCCAAGTCCTACATGCAGTGTTACGCTTGCAATATTCACACCTTTTTCTTCAATCTTCTTCAGAAGCTCTGGTGTGAAATGAAGTCCAGCTGTTGGAGCCGCTGCCGAACCTGTATGCTTCGCATACACTGTCTGATAACGATTCTTGTCCTTCAACTGATGTGTGATATATGGTGGCAATGGCATCTGTCCAAGTTCATCGAGAACCTCTTCAAAGATACCCTCGTATTCAAAATGAATCAGGCGATTGCCCTCTTCTACAATATCAACTACTTCTCCAACTAAAAGCCCATTACCAAAACTGATTTTTGTTCCAACCTTTGCTTTCTTTCCCGGCTTAACTAAGGTTTCCCAAACATCATTTTCCATGCGCTTTAATAAGAGCACTTCAATTTTAGCATCCGTGCCAACACGCGAGCCGATGAGTCTTGCTGGAAGCACTTTCGTATCGTTAATTACGAGACAGTCGCCTTCTTCCAGATAATCAATCACTTCCTTGAAGACATGATGCTCTACCTCACCTGTTTCTTTATCTAATACCAGAAGCCTTGAACTCGAGCGGTCCTCGAGCGGATCCTGTGCAATCAACTCTTCTGGCAAATCAAAATAAAAATCTTCTTTTTTCATTCCTTAAACCCTTTCTTTTTGCTATAGTCTGCTTTTATCGAAAAAGGAGATATGTTTTTCAAACATTTCTCCTTTCATTTAATCTTTTTAATTTTTCATATAAATTTACGCATTAAACAAGCATATCCTTCTGCGCTAAATAGTTTTTAGCCATCCAGGAAAATCCTTTATGCATAAGAGCTGAATCATTCCAATCAATTAACTCAACAATCTCTTTTGCAATCTGAGTAGCTTTAACTTCTTCAACAGAATTAGCAAAACGTTTAACAACCGTAGCAAGTTCTTGTTCCGCAAATTTAATGAATTCTCTGCTTACTATATTCATTAATATCCAGCTCCTTTCTTTGATTAGTATCCATATCAATAAAATATGCTTCCTTTAAAATAATTGTATCACATAGCTTTTGATTGTGCAAAGATATTTGCTTCATGCTTGTAGATTTCTTTAAACTTTCCAAAACTTGCTCTTTTGTTTTATTTTTCATTTTGTACTCTTGTATTAAGAGCATTGGTACAGCATCACTCATCACACCATATATCGCGTCATAATGATGTTGGTTATTCCCCATAACATTCTTAATTCTGTTCTCAAAAACAAATTCAGCAAATTCATCATCAAATTTATCAAATATCTTTGTTTGATATTCTTCACCTCTAAACCAATCTAACGGTTTTAACTCAAATCCTAAAATCATTGGCTTTTCATTCTCAGAATAGAAATTACTGTTCTTCATCATACTTGTTATAAAATGTTCTGCCCGTTCTTGATTAAGGGTCAAATAAAAACCATAACCAAAATCTAATGCATCTGATGTGTCTTTGTTATAGTCAACCAGTATCCCATTTTTGCAAAAACTATCCCAATTACTAAACACCGTGCCATGATACCACATATTTTGCCTTAATACTTTTTCTGTTTTTCCAGTGACCTCACCCACTTACATTACTCATCCAAAACCTCCTTTTTTATTTAATAAATTCTCGGAATCTTCAGCCCTGATTTTTCAAGGCTTTCAGACTCTTCATTTCAAAAATCACCCACTTTTTTTCTGAAAAATCTAAATTTTTCAAAAAATGCTTGACAAATCCGTCAAAATTTGCGGCGAAGCCGGT
>JAFTWA010000032.1 GCA_017465565.1 Tyzzerella sp. | reverse complement strand
GACATATTGAATTCCGGGTCCGCCGCAATGAGTTCCAGCAAATTGTTTTCTTTGCCTTCCACCTTTACGTTGCGTCCGGCTTTCATAGAAAGTTCACGAATACGCTCATGTAACTCTTGTCGGTTGCCGCCTTTCTTCACAGCATCCATCATGATATTTTCGGTTGCCATAAACGGCAGTTCACTCATCAGTCGCTTCTCAATTACTTTTGGATATACGACTAATCCATCCACCACATTGAGACATAAATCCAAAATACCATCGACTGCCAAGAAACCTTCCGGTATAGAAAGTCTCTTGTTTGCCGAATCATCCAACGTTCTCTCAAACCACTGCGTAGCTGACGTAATTGCAGGATTTAACGCATCCACCATCACAAAACGAGCCAAAGAAGCAATTCTTTCACTCCGCATTGGATTTCTCTTATATGCCATAGCAGAAGAACCGATTTGATTCTTTTCAAATGGCTCTTCGATTTCTTTCAAATGTTGCAGAAGACGGATATCGTTGCTCATCTTATGTGCACTGGCCGCAATTCCGGAGAGCACATTTAAGACTCTCGTATCTATCTTTCTGGAATAGGTCTGTCCGGAAACTGGATAGCATGCTTCAAATCCCATTTTCTTTGCAATCATCGGGTCGATTTTATCAATCGTTTCCTGATCCCCATTAAACAGCTCCAAGAATGAAGCTTGTGTGCCTGTTGTTCCTTTGGAGCCTAATAGTTTCATATTCGAAAGAACAAATTCCAATTCTTCATAATCAAGTAAGAATTCTTGTAACCAAAGACATGCACGCTTTCCAACTGTAGTCGGCTGCGCCGGTTGAAAATGGGTAAATGCCAAGGTCGGCAAACCTTTATATTCTTCTGCAAAGTCAGACAGAACTTTCATTACGTTAATCAGTTTCTTCTTCACTAAGCGCAGAGCCTCTGTCATTACGATAATGTCCGTGTTATCTCCTACATAGCAAGATGTTGCTCCTAAGTGTATAATGCCTGCCGCCTTCGGACACTGCTGTCCATAAGCATAAACGTGACTCATAACATCATGGCGAACTTTCTTTTCTCGTTCTTTTGCAACCTCATAATTGATGTCTTCTGCGTGGGCTTTCAGTTCGTCAATTTGTTCATCGGTAATAACTGGCACTCCATTTTGACTAAGGCCCAGTTCCTTTTCTGTTTCTGCCAGCGCAATCCAAAGTTTTCTCCATGTACGGAATTTCATATCCGGCGAAAAAATGTACTGCATCTCCTTGCTCGCATATCTTTCGGATAATGGGCTTTGATATCTGTCTGTGTTTTGCATAATGTATCCTCCTACAAAAGTCCTATTCTCTTCATTACTTCTTGGTATGCTTCTTCCACATTTCCCAAGTCTCTGCGGAATCGGTCTTTATCCATTTTCTCGTTTGTGTGTACATCCCACAAACGACACGTATCCGGTGAAATCTCATCCGCTAAGATTATAGTACCATGATACCGTCCAAATTCAATCTTAAAATCAATCAAACGCAACTCTGCTGCAAGGAAAAATTCTTTCAAAACTTCGTTGATTTTAAATGCATATTTCTTAATTGTTTCGATTTCTGCCCAACTTGCCAGATTAAGTGCTCTGGCAAAATAGTCATTAATCAACGGGTCGCCTAGTTCATCATTCTTATAGGAAAATTCAATGGTTGGTTCTGTAAACTCTGTTCCTTCCGGAACGCCCAGTCTCTTTGAGAAACTGCCGGCTGCCACGTTGCGAACGATAACTTCAAGCGGCACAATAGAAACCTTTTTCACTGCAGTTTCCCTATCGCTGAGTTCTTCTATCAGATGTGTCGGTATTCCTTCCTTTTCTAACTGTTTGAAAAGATAGTTAGACATGCGATTATTAATTGCACCCTTTCCGACGATTGTTCCTTTTTTTTCTCCATTAAATGCAGTTGCGTCGTCTTTGTAATCTACAATCAACACATCCGGATCATCTGTTAAATATACTTTTTTTGCCTTACCTTCATAGAGTTGCGTACCCTTCTTCATCATTATGCCTCCTCTTCTGCCATTCGAAAACATGGCATCAATTCCATTTTAAATTTGTTTTTGCGATGTAAATCATCAATCCGTGTTCGTACTGTATCATCCTCGCACACCCCTTCACGGATATATCTGTCTAATGTAGCATAGGTGAAACCGAGATTATCTTCATCTGTTTTTCCACACAGACCATCGGACGGTGTTTTCTCAACCAGTACCTCCGGTAATCCCAATACCCTTCCAATCTCCTTTACCTCTGTCACGGTCAAGTGCGCCAATGGGCTGAAATCGCCTGCTGCATCCCCGTATCTGGTAGAATACCCCACCCAGTCTTCCGATAAGTTACAGGTATTCGCCACTCGACCATTCATACTTTGACTGACCGCATATACTGTAGACATACGTATTCTTGGTGAAAGATTGATTCTGGTTTGAGCCGTGATCTCCACCGTTTCTCCAATTTCTTCAAGAAGTGCATCTACGGCGTTCTTAATGTTGATTTCCACACTTCTGATTCCAAGATGCTCAACTGCTAGCTTCGCCATATCTATATCCGGCTGCTTTCCACATGGCATCAGCACGCCAATGACTCTGTCTTTGCCTAGTGCCTCCACACAGAGAGCCGCTACTACGGAGCTGTCTTTTCCACCAGAAATTCCCAAAACGGCATTGCACCCCGGTCCATTCTTCTCAAAAAAATTCTGAATCCATGCAACACATGCATCTTTCACTTTATTCACATCGAATTGTCTCATCCTTCTACACCCCACTATTTCCATAATTTGTGAGCACTCTTGCGCTCGGGTCATTTACTGCACAGCCTTCCCACTCTTTGTTCGGCATCCAAAAGTCCGGAACCATCTGCGCCTGCCCTGGATAATATTTCTCAAATATCTCGCGGTACAATAAACTTTCTTTTGTAAATGGAGTAGCAAAGGTATACTTTTGAACCAACTTGTCATATTCTTCATCGATATAATAGTTTTCCGCATACTCTTTCAAATCGTCCACCATACTATGGCCAACCGCATCACTAAAAGCAGCTTTTTCTCTCCAGAGAATTTCTTCCGGCAGAATTTCTTCCTTTTCAAATGCCTTTCGCAGCAAATATTTTCCCATATTATATGTATTTAATTTCTTTGCCGGATCAATCGCCATAACATAACGCACAAAATCCAAATCGCCAAAAGGTACCCTGGCTTCTAGACTATTTGCAGCAAGACACCTATCTGCCCGGAGAACATCATAGCAGTGAAGTTCACGCACTCTTTTTTCAGCCTCTTCTTGGAATGCCTGTGCATTTGGAGCGAAGTCTGTATATTTGTAGCCAAAAAGTTCATCTGAAATTTCACCGGTTAAAAGAACTTTCAGATTCGTATTCTCATGAATTGCCTTACATACCAGATACATCCCCATGCTTGCTCTGATAGTCGTGATATCATATGTACCAAGCGTGGCAATTACTTCTTCCAGTGAATCTAACACCTGCTGTTTTGTCATGATAACTTCTGTATGTATTGCACCAATGTAATCTGCTACTCGCTTTGCATATTTAAGGTCAATCGCATCTTTATCCATACCGATTGCAAAAGTTCGAATCGGTCTCTTTGTAATATTTGCTGCAATGGCACATACCAAACTGGAATCTAGTCCACCGGAAAGAAGAAATCCTAACGGTGCATCTGCATCCAAACGTTTTTCCACACCGGCTACCAACTTATCATGTATGTTTTTCGTAATCGTTTCCAAATTATCATGTATGTATCCGTGCACATGAGCAATATTTTCATAACTCACAAATTTGCCATCATAGTAATAATGTCCCGGTGGAAACGGACGAATCTCATCGGTCAGTCCAACCAACGATTTTGCTTCGCTGGCGAACATAATACTGCCACTCTTCGAATACCCATAGAACAATGGGCGAATTCCAATCGGGTCTCTCGCTGCGATTATTTTACGTTTGGCACCATCATAAATGACACACGCATACTCTGCATCTAAATGTGCAAACATTTCTAAACCATATTCTTCATATAGCGGAAGTAAAATCTCACAATCCGAGCCACTATGAAACTCATATCCGCGTTCTTTCAATTCATTCTTGATGGTACGGAAACCATATATTTCGCCATTACAGACTACCCAGTTCTGTTTCAAGCGAAATGGTTGCATCCCTTCCGGTGACAATCCCATAATTGCCAATCTCGCAAACCCGAGATATCCAAATTCCGTTTCAACTACTTGGCTTGCATCCGGTCCTCTCATCTGCGTTTTAGCTAGTGCAGCTTCTACTGCTTCTTTTGAAATATCTTTTCCTAAATAACCTAAAATAGAACACATAAATATTCCTCCTGAATCACTTCATAGAAATAAAAAAACAGCTACTCGTCCCTTAATAGGACGAATAACTGCATTATCCGCGTCTTACCTATTTGCCACACGCCTTTGTGCGACCCCTTTTTTGCGAACTCAATCGCTACTATACCTTAAAAAAGTAGCACAATCTGGTGTTTCTGTCAAGACTGGATTTTCTTAATTCTTTCGAGCGCTTCTATGGTATTTTCTCTTGTTCCAAAAGCAGTCAACCGAAAGAATCCTTCTCCGCTGGCACCGAATCCAACGCCCGGTGTTCCAACTACCTGTACTTCGTTTAATAACTTGTCAAAGAATTCCCAAGAGCCCATACCTTCCGGAACTTTTAACCACACATATGGTGAATTCACTCCGCCATATGCAGTAAATCCTGCTTCTTGAAGTCCCACTTTGATGATGCGTGCATTTTCCATATAATATGCAATCTGCTCCTTCAGTTGTGCCTTTCCTTCAGGTGAATATACCGCTTCTCCTGCTTTCTGCACGATATATGGCGCCCCATTGTACTTAGTTCCATGTCTCCTGTTCCACATACTATGTAGGCTTGTTCCATTGCAAATCAAATCTTTTGGAATCACGGTATAGCCCAAACGAAGTCCTGTAAATCCTGCATTCTTTGAAAAACTGTGCATCTCAATGGCACAAGTCCTCGCACCCTCACATTCAAAAATGCTGTGTGGGATACCTTCTTCTGAAATATACGCTTCATATGCCGCATCATAAATGATGATGCTTCCATTTTTGTTTGCATAATCCACCCATTTCTGCAGAGAATGTTTATCCATCACTTCTCCGGTTGGATTGTTTGGAAAACAAAGATAAATTAGGTCGGCATGTCTTTCTGGAAATGCCGGTACGAATCCATTTTCCTCCGTACATGGCATATAGACAATGTTCTCAAACCCGCCTTTTTCGGCATCAAATTTTCCTGAGCGTCCTGCCATAACATTGGTGTCTACATAGACCGGATACACTGGGTCACAGACTGCAACTACATTATCCTGTCCGAAAATTTCTTGAATATTACCGATATCGCATTTCGCGCCATCAGAAATAAAAATTTCATCGGCATTGATGTCACATCCACGTGCCTGATAATCTTCTTTTGCAATCACACTGCGCAGAAATTCATACCCTTGCTCCGGACCATATCCATGAAATCCTTCCGCTGTGCCCATTTCATCCACTGCCTTGTGAAGTGCCTCAATAATCGCCGGTGCAATTGGTTGCGTCACATCACCAATTCCCAATCGGATAATATTAGCCTCCGGGTGTTCCTCTTTATATGCGTTTACTTTCTTTGCAATAGTAGAAAATAAATAACTACCCTGCAGATTTAAATAGTTTTCATTTATTGTATACATCTTGTCAGCCCTTCCTTAGAAATATGCTTTATGAATCAACTTGTAATAAGATAATCATCTGTGCGGTTTCCACCATATTGGTAGAAGAATCCATACTACATTTTTGAATGTATCGAAACGCCTCCGGTTCCGTCATATTGTTTCTCTCCATCAAGATTTTCTTAGCTTTGTCAATGTATTCCTGTTCCTCTTGATTCCGTTTTTTTGGTTTGCTTCGCTCCTTCCGAATACGACGTTCTAATTGCATTAACATCATTTCTACAGAACTTAACAAATCCGAAACTCGAAATGGTATTGTGATTGTCACGACTCCCTGTGGACAATATGCAATCCCTTCTTGGGATGTCAATAGCAACATCTCAAAATAGTCGGGTAAACTCTCCGCAATTTCATTACAATACATATCCTTGAATCTTCTTGTACAAATTACGATTCCACTATCAAACTGATGAGCT
>JAFTWA010000005.1 GCA_017465565.1 Tyzzerella sp. | reverse complement strand
TATCCATCGAAGCAAACAGAAGACAGACACCGGAGTAGAGGTGGAATTACTGCAGGAGTTTTTGTTTATTCCACTTGACAATGTGAGGAAAATTTATCACAATTATGGTATAAGAAACAAGTTGGAGGCATGGTTTATTTTCTTGTCATCGGACGACCCGGAAGTGATTGTGTGGCTGATTGAAGAATATCCGGAGTTTAGAGCGATGTATGAGGATGTGTATAATCTGTGCCTGAATACCGAAAGGGTGATGGAGATGTTTTCAAAGGAATTGCAGCAATTGGATAAAAATACTGTACAGTATATGATAGATGAGATGCAGGATGAAATTGACAGTCAGAAGGTGCAGCTTCAGGAGAAGGATGTGCAGCTTCAAGAGAAGGATACACAGCTTCAGGAGAAGGATGCACAGCTTCAAGAGAAGGATACGCAGCTTCAGGAAAAGGATGCACAGCTCCAGGAGAAGGATGCAGAGATTGAGTATTGGAAATCTTTGGCTACCAAGAAGGAATAGAGATAATTAATTGGAAGGTGTAAAGTGTGTAAGTTACAAGTAACTTATGCACTTTACTTTTATTGTGGAATAGCATATATAATAAATAAAACGATAGAGAGAGTTTTATGCCAATAGATGTATGTCGTGAACGAATTTTATCAGAAGACTACCGTGATTTTATTGTGAGTGAGCTGCAGGAGGATACCTTTGCAGAAAGATTTCCAGGTGAGACCTGCGACCAGGAGATGGGGGAGTTTTACAAAAGTATTTATGTGGAGCGAGAACAGGCGGATCCGATTCAATTTGACAGATACCCCTATAATTCTGTCCCAAAATGTTTTACACTTTTGGATATGGAGGCACTGCAGCAGGCAGGAATTCTCCAAGTACAGAATTATCCGACGCTGGAACTACAGGGAACTGGTGTGCTAATTGGATTTGTAGACACGGGAATCGACTATCAGAATCAGATTTTCCGTAACTTGGATGGAAGTACCCGTATTGCAGGACTCTGGGACCAGACAATTCAGGAAGGAACGCCTCCAGAAGGTATGTTTTATGGAACCGAGTATAGTAGTGCGCAGATTGACGAAGCACTTCGAAGCGAGACACCCTTGGAAGTTGTGCCAAGCAGGGATGAAAATGGACATGGAACATTTTTAACAAGTATAGCAGCAGGCGGCGCGAATGAGGAAAACCAGTTTCTGGGGGCTGCTCCAGATTCACAGATTGCAGTTGTGAAATTAAAACCCGCAAAGCAGTATCTGAAAGATTTTTATTTGATTCGCACAGATGCTCCCTGTTATCAGGAAAATGATATTATGCTTGGAATTACTTATTTAAACCAATTGGCAGATAGACTTGGATTACCTCTTATTATCTGCATAGCACTAGGAACCAACATGGGGAGCCATGCGGCAAATTCACCACTTGCGGGTCAGCTTGATATTTATGCAAATATTGCAAATCGGGCAGTAGTAATTGGCGGGGGAAACGAAGCGAACCAGAGACACCATTATCTTGGCATTGCTGAAAATGTAAATGACGTAAAAGAAGTGGAAATCAGAGTGTCCGAGGGAGTTTCGGGATTTTGCATGGAACTCTGGTCTGACCCGCTTAATCTACTGGCAGTATCAGTTCAATCGCCGAGTGGAGAGCGAACGTATCGCTTTCCAATTCGCAGTGAAGAAACAGATAGTTACACTTTTGTGTTGGAGCGGACTACGATTTCCATTGATTATAAGGTGTTTGTAGAAAGACTGAATGCGGAACTTGTTTTTTTCCGGGTTCAGAATCCAACAGCAGGAATCTGGAAGGTGATTGTGGAGCCAGTACAAGTTGAGGAAGGGCAGTTTCACATGTGGCTTCCAGTTACCGAATTTCTGGAGGGAGAGGTCTATTTTCTGCAATCAAACCCTGATTATACGATTACAGAACCAGGCAGTACTTTATCGGGAATGACAGTCGGATTTTACGATGGAAATAACAATTCTATTGCCATTCAGTCGGGAAGAGGCTATACTAGAAGTGAAAGAATTAAGCCGGATTTTGCAGCACCAGGCGTGAATGTAACTGGGCTTGCGGCGCGGGGGCAGTTTGTTGCGAGAACAGGTTCCAGCATTGCAGCAGGGATTACGGCTGGAGCAGCAGCTCTTATTATGGAGTGGGTCGTGTATCGTTTACAACAGAAAACCATTGATTCCTCACAGGTTCGAAATCTACTGGTTCTAGGAACCGAAAAAACACCGAATATAGATTATCCGAACCGGGAATGGGGGTATGGTCGTTTAAACGTGTACAATACATTTGAGACAATAAGGCGAATTTGACAGAAGAAAGGAGAAACATATTATGGCAGACTTTTTTGGAAATTTAAAAAATATTATTTCAGAGAAAGCAGAGATTGTAGCAAAGAAAACGGAGGAGGCAGTTGATGTTGTAGCAAAGAAAACAGAACAAACTGTAGAAGTGCAAAAGATTAAGAACCAAATCCGTACTATGGAAAAGAATAATGAAAGAGATCTTACTGACATGGGTAAGATGATTTATGAAAGCTTCAAAAAAGGTGAAGAGGTTGATGAAAGATTTAAAGAGCTTTGCGAAGCAATCAAAGAAAGAGAAACTTCAATTGTAGAAATGAATGAAGAAATAGCTGAGCTCAAAGGTAAAGAGGTTTGCCCGGAGTGTAAGGCTCATGTAGATGCTGGAGCCGCTTTCTGTTCAAAATGTGGTGCGAAAGTTGCGGACAGTATTTTCGAAGAAGATGAAGTTGTAGTAGAAGCAGAAGAAGTTGCAGAAGAAGTAGGATTCGAGGAAGAATAGATGCAGAGTATCATACTAGGCGGCTTAAGCGCTCTTCTTAGTGGAATCGATTTGTGGTGTAAATCATGGGTTGAGGATAACATACGTAAGGGCGAAGAAAAGAAAATCTGCAAAAAGAAAGTTGTAGTCCGAAAGGTTCATAATAAAGGATTTGCAATGAATCTTGGTGATAACAAACCAGAGATTGTAAAAATTTTATCGGGAATCGTATGTGGAATCATTGCGTTATATTCTTTGGTTGTGTGGGTGAAAGATAGTTCAAAACTGAAAAAAGCTGGAACGGTTCTGGCACTCGCAGGCGCAATCAGTAACACCTATGACCGTTTTAAACGTGGTTATGTGGTGGATTACTTTGGATTTAAGACAAAGTCTGAGAAGTTTAACAAGATTACTTTTAATCTTGCAGACGTGTTTATTTTTGTGGGAGCAATTTTCTGTCTGCTTGCAGAAATATTTAGAAAAGAAAATTAAACTAGAAAATCCGTATGGAGAGAGTTCCATACGGATTTTGATTTTGTAAAATATAATTATTCACTGTGTTTTTCTTTTAAGAAAGCGATGTTAGCATCAACAGTCTTTTTGTGTAATGGATACCAGAACCAAAGGATAAGAGCTAATAGAGCGAATCCGATAGCTGGGACAATTACAGAGATATTGAAGATACCTTCCGTAACGACTGGTTCAAATGCAGTTGCTTCTGTATATCCGATGATTGATAATAAAACACCAGTTAAACTAGAACTTGCGGCTTGACCTAATTTACGGGCCCATGAATATAATGCATAAACACTTCCGTCCTCGCGAATGCCGTTCTTAACTTCCATGTCGTCGATAACATCAGTAATAAGCGCCCAAGAGACCATTGTAAACATTCCAAGGCCTAACCAAGAAATAAACTGGAATCCAGCGTATACCCAAGCATTAGCAGGACGAATGATAAATAATATAATGTTAACGACAACTGCTAAAATGTTGGAGAATACGGCCACTTCTGCCTTGCCAAATTTAGCTGCTAACGGTTTTGCAAAAGCACCAGCAATGAACATGCCGCCCATCATAAATATGGTAGAGGCAGACTGAGCAGTTGTGTTTCTGTAGAAGTTGGGGTAAACATAATTAGCCATTTGCTGCATTGTTAATTGCGCTAATAGCATAACGATAGAAGCAGCAATAATGGAAATCAATGAGCGGTTTTTAAATGCACGCTTGAATAAATCGATGAAAGTGTCTTTCTTTCCATCCTCTCTTACAACTGGGTCAGTTTTTACTCGTTCCGTTGTTAGGTAGTAGCATAATAAGTAGCAGATTACTGCACCGATAGAAAAGATACCAGCAACAATAGTGAATTTTCCACCATCTAAAATAGGATTGCCAGCGGCATCATTTGTAAAGGCAAATAATGGAATACCTGCTCCAACGATAACTCCCGCTAACACACCACCAATTGACCTGAATGTAGATAAGGATTGACGGTCGCCAGCTTCTGGTGAGATAGCAGATGCCATTGAACCATAAGGGATGTTGACAGACGTATAAAAGATGGAACCCCATAAAATGTAGGTCACTGTCAACCAGGCAATTTTTGCTGGTTCTGACCAATCAGCAAACGCACTTTGATAAATTAAGAATGACGAGATTGCAACTGGTCCGCACATACGGCGAAGCCATGGTTTGAATTTACCAGCTGGAGTCGTTTTTGACTTATCGCAGATACGCCCCATAGTAACATCTGTAAATGCATCTATGATACGTGCCACTGCCATTACAATACCCACAACGTAAGCATCAAGTCCCATAACGTCAGTATAGAATTTTAATAGCCAGCTTGAAGATAAAAGAAATGTGAAATCGTTCGCGAAATCACCAAACAGATATCCAAGCTTATCGCGCAATCCAAATGGACGCACATATGTCGAATTCGTTTTTTGCGACATATAAATTCCTCCTAGTGTTTGTTTTATCAAAACCTGTAAATTGTATTTACAAGAAAATGATAGGCTCAGTTTAGCATATGACTAAAATTTATCAAGGAGTATATCTGTGGTATTTCTTCCAATTTTTAACAAAATCTTGAGTTAAGAGGGAGAAAGAGATACAATAGAATGTAAGTAAGAAGTAATGTGTTTGGAGGTATTGAACGTGAAAATGACATTTAAAAGACAAATGTGTATAGGTGTGGCTGCAGTAGTATTAGGATTCGTTTTAGGCATGATTACCAGACGTGGAGCATACTGCAATATTGGCTGTGTAATTTATGGTTTGTTATTCCTTATACACCCGGTAGTTCCGGAAGGCCTGCCTATGGGGAAAATCGAAAGATTTCTTATGCGTACAGTGGGAGGAATTATTTTTGCAATAGGATTAGTTGGAAGATTCGGTTCGTAGAATATTCAAAGGTAAAATATTTTATTACATTTTATTACATAAATAAAGGAAGGCATCTTCGAAGTTAGCGGAGATGCCTTCTGTTTGTCTTATACTGACTTACAACTGTCACGTTCGATAAGTTGATGTGGAACAATGATTTTCGTTGCCATGAGGTTTGGGTCCTCAATGTGGTTAATCATTTGAGAAGCTGCCTCAATTCCTAGTTGGAAAGAATTGATATCAACTGAGGTAAGTTGTGGGTGAGACAGTCTCGCAATCATGGAGTTGTTAAATGAAACAATTGATAAATCACCAGGAATGGAAAGACCTAATTCCATACATACATGTTTTAGGGTGAATGCCATGATGTCATCACTTACTACGACGGCAGTAGGTCTATTATCTTGATCTAAAAGTGCACGTATTTTTTCAAAATGTGTTTTGGTCTTTATAGGAAGCTCTAAACAGTAATCGGGATTCCATGCAATCTGGTTTGCGATTAGAGCAAGTTGATAGCCAGCTTTTCTGTCAGCGGAGAAAGTTAAGTTGAAATCTTTCCCAATATAGGCTATTTTTTTGTGCCCTTTTTTAATCAAGTATTCTGTAGCTTCTTGTCCAGCGAGCAGGTTGTCGTTGTCAACATAGATGGTTTGATTTGCAAATTGATTTGCTTTTCCGATAACTACATACAATAATCCTTCGCTATAAAGATAGTTAACAATTGAGTCATCTAGACGAGAATATAGTATAATAAAGGCATCAACTTGTCCTGATTTTGACATGGATTGAATGACAGAAAGAAGTTCTTCTTCGCTATTGCCAGTAATGATGGTATTGGCATACTGTTTTTGATTGCAAAACGAACTGATACCACGGATTGCTTCTAAATAAAAGGCATTTTCATAGGCTTCTTTTGGAGAAGGAGGGAGGATAATCCCAATTGTTCGTATGTTATATGTAGTTGTATTTGAATTAATGTTTGGTTCATAACCTAATTCTGCCATAGCACGACGAACTTTTTCTTTGGTTTCATCGCTGATAGATGGATGGTCATTGCAGGTTCTTGAAACAGTTGAAGGAGAAACTCCTGCAAGAAGGGCAACATCTTTAAGAGTAACAGCCATAATAAATCCTCCTGAAAAATAGATTGATAAATAAATTATATTTGATGTATGCAAGAAAGTCAAATAATAATGCAAAATAAATGTCATATCAATGCAATAATAATGCAAAATAAATGCAAATAGCTTGCAAGAATTATTGCTTGATATGAAAAGTAATGGTAAAAACAAACAAAAAATATATGGGAAAATTGTTAAAAAGGTAGAAATCGTAAAAAGGGGTATGAAAAATCTTGCAAATTTCATGCAACAATGCATATAATTATTGCATGGAGTTGCAATTAAGTTGCACGGTTTTGCGCAAACGATACAAAAGATTAAAAGTGGAATGAAGGAGGATGGCAAAATGAAGCCAAGTGAAGTGACAATTATTTCACCTGTGAATGGCAGAGCAGTGTCATTAGAACAGGTGCCAGATCCAGTTTTTGCTGACAAGGTTCTGGGAGATGGTACAGCAGTGATTCCAGCAGATGGAAAGTTTCTAAGTCCAGTTGATGGAGAAATTGCATCTGTGGCAGAGACATTGCATGCAATCGGTTTTACTACTGAAGAAGGATTGGAAGTCTTAATGCATATTGGACTTGATACAGTAAAGCTGAATGGAGAAGGATTTACCGTTCATGTGAAAGCAGGGGATAAGGTGAAAAAAGGTGACCTGATTGTAGAGGTTGATTTGGAACTTTTGAAAGAAAAAGAAATTAATCCAATTACACCAATTATTATCTGTGCTGATTTGGAAGGCAAAAGCCTAAAATGTTATGAGGGTGACGTGAAAGCAAACAAAACTAAAATCTGCAAATTAGTAGAAAATGCAGAGGTAGCAGAAACAGTAGAAGAAACGAAAAAGGAAAAGAAGAAAATTAAAATCAATTTTGATATGCTCCAGAAGCTGGGAAAAGTATTGATGGCAGTTATTGCAGTTATGCCGGCAGCCGGACTTATGATTAGTTTGGGAAAAGTAGTACAAATGGCAGGTGCTGATTTGAACCTGATTCTTATGGCAGGAAGCACGATGGAAAACATCGGATGGGCAATCATCAACAATTTACATATTTTATTTGCAGTTGCAATTGGCGGTTCTTGGGCAAAAGAGAGAGCTGGTGGTGCATTTGCAGCAGTCATTGCATTTGTTTTGATTAACTGTATTACGGGTGCTGTTTTCGGTGTGACATCGGATATGTTAAATGATGCAACAGCAGTTACCCATACTTTATTTGGTCAGGAAATTTTGGTGGATGGCTATTTCACATCTGTTCTTGGTGCGCCAGCGTTAAACATGGGTGTGTTCGTTGGTATTATATCTGGATTTGTTGGAGCTACAGCTTATAACAAATACTACAATTTCAGAAAATTGCCAGATGCGCTGGCATTCTTTAATGGAAAACGTTTTGTGCCAATGGTTGTTATCGCATGGTCTGTTGTAGTTTCGCTGATTCTTTGTGTAGTATGGCCAGTTGTACAGACTGGAATTAATGCATTTGGTATTTGGATTGCTAACTCAGCGGATACTGCTCCAGTACTTGCGCCGTTTGTTTATGGAACGTTAGAGCGTTTACTTTTACCATTTGGCTTACACCATATGCTCACAATTCCAATGAATTACACTTCATTTGGTGGAACATATTTAATTCAAACGGGTATCAATGCAGGCACAGAAGTATTTGGTCAAGACCCGCTTTGGCTTGCATGGGTGACAGACCTTATTAATTTCAAAGAAGCTGGGGATATGACAGCTTATACGGATTTGATAACAACAGTTACACCAGCCAGATTCAAGGTTGGTCAAATGATTGGTGCTACAGGTCTTTTACTTGGCATTGCGCTTGCAATGTATAAGAGAGTTGAGCCAGATAAGAAAAAGCAATATAGATCCATGTTTGTTTCAACCGTTTTAGCAGTATTTTTAACAGGTGTCACAGAGCCGCTTGAATTTATGTTTATGTTCTGCGCACTCCCACTTTACATTTTATATGCAGTTCTTCAAGGGTGTGCATTTGCCATGGCAGGAATCATTGATTTGAGATTGCATTCATTTGGAAATCTTGAATTTTTAACAAGAATTCCAATGTCAGTAAAGGCAGGACTTACAGGAGACCTTATTAACTTTGTTATCTGTGTTGTTGCATTCTTTGTAATTGGTTATGCGGCAGCATACTTCATGATTGGCAAACTTAAATTTGCTACACCTGGACGTCTTGGAAATTACACAGATGAAGAAGGCAGTGAAGATGCAGAAGGAACGGTAGTGAAAGCGGAAGCAGGAAACGGAAGTCAGGCAGAACGCATTATTGCGCTTTTGGGCGGACGCGAAAATATCGTTTTAGTAGATGCATGTATGACTCGCCTTCGTGTGACGGTAAAAGATGTGGAAAAAGTGGCAGAAATTGCAGCATGGAAAGCAGAAGGTGCTCTTGGACTTATTAAGAAAGGCGACGGTGTTCAGGCAGTATATGGTCCGAAAGCAGATGTTTTGAAATCAGACATCAATGACATTCTTTAATTAAGGGTGAGATGATAAATATGAAATTACTTACATTAAATACACATAGCATTATTGAAGAAAATTATGAAAATAAATTAAAAGCATTTGTAGAAATGATTGTGGAGGAGAAGCCGGATGTCTTTGCACTACAGGAAGTGAATCAGACGCTGGGGAAACCTATCGTAAAAGAGGTGCAGGAGACGGGGTTCTTACCTTGCAAAGGGAGCAGAGCAACCTTGTTCTGCGATAATCATGCACTTCGAGCTGCACAGATGTTAAGGGAAGCAGGTCTGCCATATGTGTGGACCTGGATTCCACTAAAAGTAGGATACAAAAAATATGAAGAAGGAATTGCTCTTTTCAGTCTGAAGCCGATTGAAGAAACCAAAGAATTTTTTATTAGTAATTGTAAAACGATGAACAATTGGAAGACGCGAAAAATTCTTGGAATTAAAGTAGAGGGAAGTTGGTTTTATTCGGTACACATGGGTTGGTGGGACGATGAAGAAGAACCATTTGAAAAACAGTGGGACGAAATTGTTGCGAAGCTTGGAAGACCAGAAAGTATAGATGAACTTAGTTTTATCATGGGTGATTTTAACGCTCCATCTGATGTAAAGGGCGAAGGCTATACCTATGTGGCTTCTTCAGGCTGGGTGGACACATGGCATCTTGCAAAAGAAAAAGACAATGGCTACACAGTGGAAAAACAGATAGATGGTTGGAAAGAAGGCATAAAGCGAGGGATACGTATTGATTATATTTGGGTCAATAGAAAAATTCCTGTACAAAATTCTATGGTTGTATTTAATGGAAAGAACTACCCGGTAGTATCAGATCACTATGGAGTGGAAATAGAAGTTGAAATAAAAAAGGAGAACTAGAATGGATAGAACAGCAGGTATTTTAATGCCGATTTTCAGTCTTCCATCAAAATATGGAATCGGCTGTTTTTCGAAAAGTGCATATGATTTTGTGGACTGGCTGAAAGAGGCGGGACAATGCTACTGGCAGATTCTTCCGCTTGTACCGACAAGCTACGGTGACTCGCCTTACCAGTCTTTCTCAACATATGCGGGAAATCCTTATTTTATAGATTTAGAAAGACTGATTGCAGAGGGATTGCTTACAAAAAAAGAATGTGACAGCATTGATTTTGGAGCAGATTCTTCCGATATTGATTATGAGAAAATGTACAATGGACGTTATATGCTTTTGAGAAAAGCTTACGAACGGGCAAATGTTGCTGAAGATAATGACTTCAAATGGTATGTAGGAGAAAATGCATGGTGGTTAAATGATTATGCTTTATTTATGGCATTAAAGAATAATTTTGATGGAAAGCCATGGACAGAATGGCCAGAAGATATTCGTCTGAGATATGGATATTCTATGGAGTATTATTATAAAGAATTATATTTTGAAATCGAGTTTCAGAAATACATGCAATATTTGTACCAGATGCAATGGTTAGATTTGAAACGCTATGCAAATGAAAAGGGCGTGCAAATTATTGGAGATATTCCAATTTATGTTGCAATGGACAGTGCGGATGTATGGGCAAATCCAGAACTGTTCCAATTGGATGAAAACAATCTTCCGGTCGCTGTTGCAGGCTGCCCGCCAGATGGGTTTTCAGCAACAGGTCAGCTTTGGGGGAACCCGCTTTATCGCTGGGAATATCATAGAGCAACAGGCTATGAATGGTGGATGAAGCGTCTTGGATATTGTTTCAAATTTTATGATGTACTTCGAATTGACCATTTTCGTGGATTTGATGAGTATTATTCGATTCCATATGGCGAGACAACGGCTTTAAATGGAACATGGGTGAAAGGTCCTGGTATTGAACTGTTCTGGAAAATGTGGGAGGTTTTAGGCTTCCAAAAGGTAATTGCCGAAGACTTGGGATATGTGACAGACAGCGTGAGACAGCTTGTAAAGGAAACAGGTTTTCCAGGTATGAAGGTTCTTGAATTCGCTTTCGATTCAAGAGATTCTGGCAGTGCAAATGATTATTTGCCACATAACTATATTGAAAACTGTGTGGCTTATACAGGAACGCATGACAATGAAACATTGCAAGGCTGGATTAAAAATATCAAACCAGAAGAAAGAAAAATGGTAAGAGAATATTTATGTGATAAGTATACTCCAACTGAGGAACTACACATTAGTTTAATTGGTACAGCGATGCGGACAAATGCACATATGTGTATTATTCCAATTCAAGATTATCTTGGATACGATAATTCTTGCAGAATCAACCAGCCGTCTACAGTTGGAACAAACTGGAGATGGAGAATTACGAAAAAAGAACTTTCTAGAAAATTGCAAAAACAAATTAGAAGTATAACGAAGACATATGGTCGACTTTGTTGGCAATGGAATAAGGAGTTGGATGATGTTAAATAAATATTTGAAGGATATAAATAATTGCACCAATGAGGAAATCTATTATGCCCTACTTGAAATGGTGCAGGAAATGGCTGAAAAGAAAGAAGTGAATAATAGCAAAAAGAAATTATATTATATTTCTGCTGAATTTCTAATTGGGAAATTATTATCTAACAATTTAATAAATCTTGGGATATATGACGAAGTAAAAGAATATTTAGCTGCAAATGGAAAAAATCTCAGCGAAATTGAAGAGTTAGAACCAGAGCCATCTCTTGGAAATGGTGGTCTTGGACGCCTCGCAGCTTGTTTTTTAGATTCAATTGCTACCTTAAGATTAAATGGCGATGGCATTGGACTCAATTATCACTATGGACTTTTTAAACAAGTTTTCAAAAATAATATGCAGACAGAAGAACCAAATGCATGGATTGAGGAGCATGGATGGCTTAAGAAAACAGATAAATCCTATGAAGTGAAATTTAAAGATTTTACGGTTACATCTAGATTATACGATATTGACGTAACAGGATATCAAAATAAAACGAACAAACTTCATTTATTTGATGTGGAAAGTGTAGATGAATCAATTGTAGAAGAAGGTATCAGTTTTAATAAAGAGGACATTACCAAAAACCTGACATTGTTCTTATACCCTGATGATGGAGACGAGGCAGGTCGCCTGCTTCGTATCTATCAGCAGTACTTCATGGTAAGTAATGGTGCGAGACTTATCTTAGATGAATGCGAAGCAAAAGGATGCAATCTCTATGACTTGCCAGAGTATGCGGTGATTCAGATTAATGATACCCATCCAACCATGGTAATACCAGAACTTATTCGTTTGCTTGTGGAACGTGGTATTGAAATGGATGATGCGATTGATATTGTGACTCGTACATGTGCATACACAAATCATACGATTCTGTCAGAGGCTCTTGAAAAATGGCCAATGCATTATTTGAAAAAGGTAGTACCGCAGTTGATTCCGATCATTGAAGTTTTGGACAATAAAATTAGAAGAAAATACAGAAACGAAGCTGTAAATATTATTGATGAGCAGGAACGCGTGCATATGGCACACATAGATATTCATTATGGATTCAGTGTAAATGGTGTGGCAGCACTGCATACGGATATTTTGAAAGAAAATGAATTGAATCATTTTTATCAGCTTTATCCAGAGAAATTCAATAATAAAACGAATGGAATTACGTTCCGCCGCTGGTTGCTCTACAGCAATCCAGAGCTGGCAGCATATATTAGCTCATTGATAGGAGAAGGCTACAAGAAGGACGCTAGAGAATTGGAGAAACTTTGTGCATTTGCAGAGGATGATACTGTGCTTGAAAAAATACTGGAAATCAAGGCAGAGAAGAAAAAAGCACTGAAAGAGTATTTGAAAAATACACAGAACATGGAAATAAATGAGAATTCCATTTTCGATATTCAGATTAAACGTCTGCACGAATACAAACGTCAGCAAATGAACGTGCTTTACCTGATTCATAAATATTTAGAAATCAAGGCAGGAAAGAAACCAAGCACTCCAATCACTGCTATTTTTGGCGCAAAGGCAGCGCCTGCTTACACCATTGCGCAGGATATTATTCATTTGATTCTTTGCATGCAGGAGATTGTAAATAAAGATCCTGAAGTGAGTCCATACTTAAATATTTTTATGGTAGAAAACTATAATGTGACGAATGCAGAAAAGTTAATTCCGGCATGTGATGTTTCAGAACAGATTTCTCTTGCTTCAAAAGAAGCAAGTGGAACAGGGAATATGAAGTTTATGTTAAATGGTGCTGTGACATTAGGAACAGAAGATGGTGCAAATGTAGAAATTCATCAGCTTGTAGGTGACAAGAATATTTATGTATTTGGTGATAGCAGTGCAGAAGTAATCGAACGTTATAAACGTGGCGATTATTCAGCAAAATACTATTACGACACTGATGAAGATATTAAATCGGCAATTGATTTTATTACAAGTGATATTATTATGAAAGTGGGAAATAAAGAACGTCTTGAGAGACTTAAAAATGAATTGATTTCAAAAGACTGGTTTATGACACTTCCGGATTTCAAGTCCTATGTAAAGAAAAAGGAAGAAGTATTTAAGGATTATGAGAATAGAAAGAGCTGGGCTAAGAAGATGCTTATTAATATTAGCAAAGCGGGATATTTTTCTTCTGACCGTACGATTGAAGAGTATAATAGAGATATTTGGAAATTGTAAAATTTAGAAGTATAGAGTTGTCAGCGATGGCAGCTCTATTTTGTTGAAAGGACTATCTCAGTATCTGAACTACACTTAGTTATGATTCTTTTGACAATGGGTATGCGTTTTTATTTACCCTGCCAATTACTAGAAAATTATATGCGTTAGAAAAATATGTAAATTCGGTCCAGAAAAAGGACGCATTGTAATGGTTATTGTATTTGCAATCATTATGGCGAGCGCTTTTGCACTAAAAGAAATTGCCGGTAGCATGGATTTTTCACTAATTTTGATGAATTTATCAAAGATCAAACCGATGTGGATTATGGGAATTTTGTGCGCAATCTTTTTCTATGTAAATCTATTGACAGAATGATACTATATGGCATATAGTATAGATATACAATATTATACAACATATAATATTGAATGATAAATAATGTAACATTTTAGAATTATTACATAACCCAAGAAAAGGGAGTGCAAACATGGTATTTAACACAGGTGCAGCTCTCCTAGATGCTATCGTCCTGGCGGTTGTGTCAAAGGAAGAGCAGGGAACATATGGTTATAAAATCACACAGGATGTGAGGCAGGTATTAGATGTGTCTGAGTCCACATTATATCCGGTACTTCGAAGGCTTCAGAAGGATGAATGTTTAGAAGTGTACGATATGGAATTTGCAGGACGAAACCGCAGATATTACAAATTGACGGAAAAAGGCGCGGCGCAGCTTAATCTGTATCAGATTGAATGGAAAAATTACACATCAAAAATCAGCAAACTGTTCGAAGGGGGAATATAGTATGAATCGAGAAGAATTTATGAAGCAGTTGGAACGTTTGCTCTGGGATATCCCGGAAAATGACAGACTGGATGCCATTGCGTATTATAATGACTATTTTGATGAAGCTGGTATAGAAAATGAGGCGCAGGTGATTCGGGAACTGGGCAGTCCAGAGAAGGTTGCTGCGACTATTAAGGCGAATTCGAATATGGCAGAAAGCGAACAGACGGAATATACGGAGCAGGGCTGTTATACAGGATATGACTATACAAGTAAGAATGTGCCTGAGAGACAAGACATGAGTGCTCAGAATAAAAAACAAAAAAGAGATATTCCATGGCCAATTTTGATTATCCTTATTATATTTGCATCTCCAATTTTGCTTGGTGTTGGCGGCGGATTACTTGGTGGCCTTATAGGACTTATAGCTGGATTTTTTGGAATTATTATTGCAATTGCAGCATGTGGTATAGGGTTTACTATAGGTGGTGTGGTATGTTTGGCAGTAGGCATATATTATATTTTTGTTAATCCACTTGAAGGACTTGTATGTATGGGAGGCGGAGGAATACTTGGCGCACTGGGAATTCTTCTTGTTCTGTTGTTTGTGTGGATTGTATTTAAATGGATTCCGGCATTGTTTAAAGTTTGTGTGAACTTTTGTCAGAGGATCTTTCACATAGGTGAAAGGGGGAATGCAGCATGAAAAAATTTACAAAGATAGCACTGATTGTTGCAGCTGTTATGGCAGGAATCGGCGTGATTAGTCTGCTTGTTTCAAGTGCTCTGGGACTAAGCATAGATGTTTTTAATGATATGGTGGAGAATGGTAAACTGGGATTTAAATTTATTAATTCTAGCATCATCCGTACAGAAGAAAGTAAGAGTTCTGCGGAGATAGATGAAAAATGTGAGAATCTGGATATTGAGTACGGTGCAGGTGTGCTGAAGATTTATTATGATGATGTAGAGCAGATTCAGATTAAGCAGAAGAATGTAACGAGATTCGAAAGTCATGTGGAAGATGAGACGCTTTACATTGAAGGGGGAAAAGGCGCGAATAGCAATTCGGATGCGACACTAGAAGTGATACTTCCAAAGAATATGATGTTTGAGGAAGTTGATTTCGAACTGGGAGCCAGCAAAGCAGATATTGTGGGTCTAAAAGCAGACACGATGAATGTAGAGGTTGGTGCTGGAGAAGCAGATATATCAAGCTTAGATGTGAAGAATCTGAATGCAGAGACAGGTGTAGGTAAACTGTCAGTCGAACTCATCGGCAAAGAAAGTGATTATAGCTATAGTCTGGAGTGTGGAATTGGGGCAATTCAAATGGGCAATAGTTCCTACGGTGGACTTGGTACAGAAAAGAAAATTACCAATCCGGGAGCAAATCGATTCGTGGATGTGGAATGTGGTATCGGTGAAATTGAAATTGATTTTACAGAATAGGAGTTAAAAGGACTGAGATATAGACGAAAGTTATAGCGGGCTATAATGTTTATGTCATTGACATTTTTTTATTGTGTGAATACAATAGAGTAAAAAAAGAGAGGAGCATAATGCTATGAAGAAACGACTCACAAATAATTCAATGTGTATCATGATGTGTTGTTGTCAGGTTGTATGTATGAATACAGCTTAGTTTCGTATGCATTATGATACCTTGTGACAATTTTGAACGTAACAATTGCAGGTACCATAATGGTATCTGCTTTTTTTGTTGCGAATGAACAATATTATGAATGTTTGGAGGGCAAATTTATGGGTAAAATCGTAGAAAGTTCAGTAGAATTAGTTGGAGGAACACCAATATTAAAGGCTAGCCGTTATGCGGCAAAAGCAAATGCAACAGAGGCAACCATACTTACAAAATTAGAATATCTTAACCCGGCAGGTTCGGTAAAGGACCGTATTGCGTTAGCTATGGTTGAAGACGCAGAAAGGAAAGGTATTTTACAGCCAGGAGCAACGATTATTGAACCTACATCTGGAAACACGGGAATTGGTCTTGCCGCAGTCGCAGCAGCAAAAGGATATCAGGCTATCTTCACTTTGCCAGACACAATGAGTGTAGAGAGAAGAAATCTCTTAAAGGCTTATGGTGCGAAGTTAGAACTTACAGAAGGTTCAAGAGGAATGAAGGGAGCAATTGCGAAAGCAGAGGAATTGAAAGAATCCATCCCTGGTTCTGTTATCTTGGGTCAGTTTATAAACCCGGCAAATCCGGCTGTTCACAAAGCCACAACAGGTCCAGAAATCTGGAACCAGACAGAAGGTAAAGTAGATATCTTTGTTGCCGGAGTTGGTACAGGTGGAACAATCACTGGTGTTGGAGAATATTTAAAAGAACAAAATCCGGATATCAAGATTGTAGCAGTAGAGCCAGCAGGAAGCCCAGTGCTTTCAAAAGGAACACCGGGACCACATAAAATTCAGGGAATCGGAGCAGGATTCGTTCCGGATGTACTCAATACAACGATTTATGATGAAGTCATTACGATTGAAAATGAAGAAGCATTTGCAGAAGGAAAAGCATTTGCAGTGAGCGAGGGCATTCTGGTTGGTATTTCTTCTGGAGCTGCATTAAAAGCTGCAGCAATTCTTGCAAACAGACCAGAAAATAAAGGAAAAACGATTGTAGCATTGTTACCTGATTCAGGAGACCGTTACTTATCTACTCCATTATTTAATACTGAATTGTAGTAGAAAAAGGATTTTGCGGGTGGTATAATGATTCTGCCAAATAGTATAGGTAAAATAGAAGAGAAGGTGCGATATGACATTACAACAACTACGATATGCAGTGGCAATTGCAGAACACAAATCCATGAATAAGGCAGCTGCAGAATTATTTGTTACTCAACCAAGTCTTTCTAATACAATCAAAGCTTTGGAAGAGGAGATTCATACACAACTTTTTGTTCGTTCCAATCGGGGGATTGTCATTACCCCTGAAGGTGAGGAATTTTTAGGATATGCCAGGCAGATGCTGGACCATTATCGTCTGATTGAAGAGCGGTATGTGGAAAATGCCGCGGGCAAAAAGAAGTTTAGTGTATCTATGCAGCATTATACCTTTGCAGTAGAGGCATTTATTCAAATGGCGAAAGCTTTTGGTATGGATGAGTATGAATTTGCAGTGCACGAAACAAAAACAAGCGAAGTGATTGAGAATGTCCGCCTAAACAGAAGTGAAATAGGAATTATCTATAAAAATGAGTTCAATGGTAAATTTATTGATAAAATACTGAAAGAAAATGGGTTGGAGTTCATTCCACTATTTGATTGCAGGATTTATGTATATCTGAGTAAGGGAAATCCACTGGCAGGAAAAGAAGTAATTGATTTTGAGGATTTACAGCAGTATCCGTGTTTATCCTTTGAACAGGGTGATAATAATTCCTTTTATTTTGCCGAAGAAGTACTAAGTACCTATGACTACAGACAGATTATAAAAGCGGATGACAGAGCAACGCTTCTTAATCTTATGGTAGGACTGAATGGTTATACCCTGTGTTCTGGTATTATCTGTTCAGAATTAAATGGGGATGAATATGCGGCAATCCCTCTCAATACTGAGGAGACGATGACGATAGGTTACATTAAACACAAGAAAATGCCACTTAGCATTTTAGGCGAAAAGTACATTGAAGAATTACAAAAGTATAAAGAAAAAGTATTATAAGTAGCTTGCTATAGTTTGAAACTATAGCAAGCTATTTTTTTTGTGAATTAACACCTTATGAGAAAAGCTTATATAATTAAAGCATAGAATAACAAAGGAAAATCGGAGGGGTATTATGGCTTACGGTATAGAAACGAAATGTATACATTTGGAAAATAAAGAGACTACCTGCGATAAATCGGGAGCAATCAGTTTCCCAATTTATCAGACAGCGACATTTGCACATCCAGGTGTGGGAAACAGTACAGGATATGATTATAGCCGACTTCAGAATCCAACAAGAGAGCAGTTGGAAAAAATTGTTGCTGCCTTGGAAAATGGAGTAGATGCATTGGCATTTTCAAGTGGAATGGCTGCGATATCTGCTTTGATGGAATTGTTTCATCCGGGAGACCATCTGATTGTGGATGCGGACTTGTATGGAGGAACAGTCAGACTATTTGATAATATTAGTGAAAAAAATGGAATTGAGGTTACAACAATTGATTGTGCTGCTGAAAATGTGAAGAAATACATAAGGGATAATACAAGGGCAATTTATATCGAAACCCCAACCAATCCGATGATGAACGTGATTGATATCAAAAAGATGAGTGAAATTGCAAAGAAAAGAGGGATTTTGCTAATTGTAGACAATACGTTCTTATCACCATATTTTCAGAATCCATTGGATTTAGGAGCGGATATTGTGGTTCATAGCGGCACGAAATATCTTGGTGGTCACAATGATACACTTTCAGGATTTCTTGTTACTTCGCGTGACGATATTGCGGAAAAACTGCGATTTATTATTAAAACAACAGGAGCCGGGCTTGCCCCGTTCGACAGTTGGTTAATCTTACGTGGTATAAAAACATTAGGAATTAGAATGGAAAAAGCTCAAGAAAATGCATTTAAAATTGTCCATTGGCTTGAGCAACAAAAAGAGGTAAAAAGAGTCCTTTACCCAGGACTGCAAACACATCCAGGATATGAAATTATGAAAAAGCAAAGCAGAGGTTTCGGTGCGATGGTAACCTTTGAAGTTGCAAGCAAAGAATTTGCGCAAAATATCCTAAAAAATGTTCGGTTAATACAATTTGCAGAGAGCTTAGGCGGTGTAGAAACACTTATTACTTATCCTATTACCCAAACACACGCAGATGTACCAAAAGAATTATTAGAGAAAAACGGAATTAATGAGCGGGTACTACGTCTGTCTGTCGGAATTGAATCAGCTAATGATTTGATTTCAGAATTCGAAAGAGTATTTAAAGAAGCAAATGAACTATCAGTTGATTTGCATATTAATTCTGTAGTATGATAGGTCAATAAAGAATATGGAGGTCAACAAATGCTTTTGCTTTTTGATGGTGCATTTGGCACGTATTACGCACAAGTTTATGATACGAAGCAATTGCCGGAGCTTGCAAATACAATGTATCCGGAGCGTGTCCGTAGAATTCATAAGGAATATATTGAGGCGGGAGCGCAGATTATCCGTACCAATACTTTTGCCAGCAACACGATTTCGTTGGACATGTCATGGGAGGCTGTGCAGGATAATATTCGCCAGGGATACCGTCTGGCACATGAGGCTGCACAACCGAAAAATACATATATTGCTGCCGATATTGGTCAGATTCCTTGTGAAAATCAGGCGGATAGAGAACGGATTTCCAAGGAGTATGTGGAAATCTGCCGTACTTTTTTAGAAGAAGGCGCAAAGTGTTTCGTGTTTGAGACTTTTTCCGATGTGGAGGATATTCGCGAGGCAATTGATTTTATTGGAGAGAAAGCGTTTGTTATTGTACAATTTTCGGTGAATCAATTCGGTTATAGCCAGTCTGGTTTAAGTGCCCGCAAATTGATACAGTGTGCCGAAAATATAGAATGGGTAGATGCTGTAGGGTTCAACTGTGGTGTGGGACCGGGACATATGCAGCAGATTATCAGAAATATCCGGTTTTCAGGTAAAAAGATGCGGACGGCATTGCCGAATGCAGGATATCCTCAGATTGTTAGTAACCGCATGATTTTCGATAATCAAAATATTGATTATTTTGTAAAAAAAGTTTGTGACATTGCAGCAGATGGTGCGGACATGGTAGGTGGCTGTTGTGGGACAACTCCTGAATATATTCGTAGGATGAGGGAACAACTCTCGTTTGTGCAACCGAAAAAGACAGCGTCAGTGACTCGTGTGGAGGAAGAAAAGGTTGCGAAGAAGGATAGTTCATTCTTTGCAGGAAAAGGAGAAAAGAAGCTAATTGCGGTGGAGTTAGCGCCACCACTCGGAAGCGATGATGAAAAACTGATGGATGCGGCACATTTGTTATTAAAGAGCGGTGTGGACGTGTTGACCTTTCCTGATTCTCCTTCTGGGCGAACCAGGGCGGATTCCATTCTCATGGCAGAAAAGGTGGCTAGAGAGACAGGTATGTGCGTAATGCCTCATATCTGTTGCCGTGACAAGAATGCCATTGCTATACGATCACAGTTGTTGGGAGCACATATTAATCATATCCACAATTTTCTGGTGATCACTGGAGATCCGATTCCGTCTGTGATGCGCAGTAGTGTAAAAAGTGTATTTAATTTCGATTCCGTAGGTCTTATGCATATTATGAATGATATGAATGAGGAACAGTTTGTGGAGACTCCGATTTGTTATGGAGGAGCCATCAATCAGGGACGTAGAAATCTGGAAGTGGAAATAGAACGTGTGAAGAAGAAAATGAAGGCAGGAGCTGCTTTCTTTCTGACTCAGCCTATTTCTACGAAGGAAAGTGTAGAACGTGTCAGACGAATTAAGCAGGAGACGGGAGCACGCATTTTGTGTGGCATCATGCCGTTTGTCAGTTTGAAAAATGCTATGTTCATGAAAAATGAAATGACCGGCATTGATGTAAGCGAAGAAGTGCTGGCCCGTTACCGTGAAGATATGACGAGGGAAGAAGGCGAGCAGGCAGGTATTCAGCTTGCGAAAGAAATGATAGCATTGACAGAAGATTTTGCAGATGGATATTATTTCTCATTCCCATTTAACAGAGTAAGTATGTTAGAGAAAATATTATAGAAAGAATCCCTGTATTAGTAAAATACGGGGATTCTTTCTATATATAATGTCCATGTTGTATTATTCTACGACAGGTAATTTAGAAAGACTCTCTGCAATTTCTTCATCAGTTGGAATATAATTATCCATTTTTCCATCGTGGAATTTTTCGTATGCTGTCATATCAAAATATCCTGTTCCGGTAAGACCGAATACGATTGTCTTTTCTTCTCCGGTTTCTTTACACTTGAGGGCTTCATCAATCGCAACTTTGATTGCATGTGAGCTTTCTGGTGCAGGTAAGATACCTTCTACTCTTGCGAATTCTTCAGCAGCCTTAAATACTTCAGTTTGTTTTACAGAAACGGCTTCCATTAAACCGTCATCGTATAACTGTGAAAGAGTAGAACTCATGCCGTGATAACGAAGACCACCTGCGTGGTTAGGAGCAGGTATATAATCACTTCCAAGAGTATACATTTTTGCAAGAGGACAAACCATACCAGTATCGCAGAAATCATACGCATATTTACCACGAGTAAAGCTAGGGCAGGAAGCAGGTTCCACAGCGATGATGCGGTAGCCTTTTTCCCCACGCAGCTTTTCTCGCATAAATGGAGCAATGAGTCCACCGAGGTTTGAGCCGCCGCCGGCGCAGCCAATAATAATGTCAGGCTCGATACCATATTTATCTAATGCCGCTTTGGTTTCCAAACCGATTACGGATTGATGCAAAAGTACCTGATTCAGAACACTTCCTAATACATAACGGTAGCCTTCGGAAGTAGTAGCAGCTTCTACCGCTTCTGAAATCGCACATCCAAGACTTCCAGTGGTACCTGGATGTTTCGCAAGAATCTGTTTACCAATTTCTGTTTCCATAGAAGGAGACGGAGTCACTGACGCACCATAAGTTCGCATCACTTCGCGGCGGAATGGTTTTTGCTCATAAGATATTTTTACCATGTAGACTTTGCAGTCTAAGTCAAAGTAAGAACAAGCCATAGATAAAGCAGTTCCCCATTGGCCGGCTCCAGTTTCGGTAGTTACACCCTTGAGACCTTGTTTCTTTGCGTAATAAGCCTGGGCGATTGCAGAATTGAGCTTATGGCTTCCACTCGTATTGTTTCCTTCAAATTTGTAATATATTTTTGCAGGTGTCTGTAGCTTTTTCTCTAGACAATATGCTCTTACTAGAGGTGCAGGACGATACATTTTGTAAAAGTCCTGAATCTCCTGTGGAATTTCAAAATAAGCAGTAGTATCATCCAACTCTTGCTTAATGAGTTCTTCGCAGAACACAGGTTTCAGTTCATCTGCGGTCATTGGTTTTAATGTGCCAGGATTAAGAAGTGGTGCTGGTTTATTTTTCATATCAGCACGGAGATTATACCATGCCTTTGGCATCTCGCTTTCTTCTAAGTAAATTTTGTAAGGGATTTTTCTTTCTTCTGACATAACTTTTGCCTCCTTTTTGAATGTGTGGGACAAGAAATGTTTCAGTTCAGCCATTAAGCTCGAATTCGCTTCGCTACTTCTCGCTTTAGCAGAGCGCCATATGTCAAATATCAGAATTGAAACAAAAAAATCCTGTCCCAGTTAGTAGAAACTGCTGGGACAGGATGAAAAATCAACCTGCGGTGCCACCCGGCTTGACGTATCACTATAATACGCCCACTTTACGCATACCATCATATGCAGACCTTTGTTCACGGAGAGTCATGCTCCGTCGCACATACTGAGGAATGTTCATTCCTGTTCTGATTGCCCTCGAAAGTCCATTCGGTCCTATGTTTTTCACTGTAATCTCACCATCTACAGCTCTCTGGGGAAAAATTGATAAGACTTACTTACTCTTTCTCATCGGTTTTGTGTTATTATATGCTTATGCTCGATAATTGTCAATATAAAAATAGAAAAAACTAAAAGAAATCAGAGATTTCACGATTCTATTGACAATTATTTTGAAAATGAATATAATATAACAAATTTGACCTATTAATGAATGGGTGAGAGGGGAAAATGTCATGAGAAAGGCGCAACTTAATAATTTAGTAAGTGTTATGATGTGTTGTTGTCAGGTTGTATGTATGAATACAGCCTAATTTCTTATGCATTGTGATACCTTATTTTGAAGTTTATTTGTAATAGAAGCAGGTACCATGATGGTATCTGTTTTTTGTTTGTGAGGAAGGAGAGAAAAAGAATGGCACATAGACTTGAAAAAGATGTTAGTTACCTTGTTGAAAAAATAATGGATGATTATAAGCGGGGAAGAGATATTGATGTAGTAGAAAATTATATACACCCTAATAAGGATGTTATCATTAAGATAATCATGCAAATACGAAATATTATTTTCCCGGGATATTTTGAAAATGAGAATTACCGTATTTACACAGTGAGAAACAATCTGTCAATGCAGCTGGAGGATGTGTTATACAACCTTAGCGAGCAGATTGCCATTGTGCTCAAATTTTTGCCTGAGTATGAAAAGAAATGCGAGAAAGTGTTATTGCTTGAAGGGGAAAAGCGTTCTTTACAATTTTTGGAAAAGTTAACTGATATACGAGAATTGATTCAAACAGATTTACAGGCCGCATATGATGGCGACCCGGCAGCGTTTAACAAACCAGAAATTATATTTTCATACCCAGGGCTGTTTGCAATTATGGTAAATAGAATTGCACATGAATTACACTTGCTTGGTGTGCCTATTATACCGAGAATTATGACAGAATACGCGCATACGAAGACAGGAATCGATATTCATCCGGGCGCAACAATTGGAGAATATTTTTTCATTGACCATGGAACGGGAATCGTTGTGGGCGAGACAGCCGAGATTGGAAATAATGTAAAAATCTATCAGGGAGTAACCATAGGGGCTTTATCGACGAGAGAAGGACAGAAACTGCACGGCAAGAAGAGGCATCCTACGATAGAAGATAATGTAACTATATATGCAGGGGCCTCCATTTTAGGTGGAGAGACCGTAATAGGTCATGATTCGGTCATTGGAGCGAATGCATTTATAACGTCATCGATTCCTTGTAATGCGAGAGTCAGCATAAAAAATTAAATAAAAATAAATTAGCACTCACCTCTTGACAGTGCTAACAACATGTGTTATATCTATCCTAGAACAAATAAAATTCAGGAGGTAACTACATGAACATTCAGAAATTTACACAGAATTCATTACAGGCAGTCCAAGGCTGTGAGAAGGTTGCCTACGAGTATGGCAATCAGGAGATTGAGCAGGAACATCTGCTATATGCATTATTGACACAGGATGACAGTTTGATTCTGAAATTGTTAGAAAAGATGAATATTCAGAAGGAAATTTTTATAAACCGAGTAGAAGAAGCACTGGGGAAGCGCCCGAAAGTACAGGGAGGTCAGGTATTTATTGGGCAGGACCTCAATAAAGCTTTGATTCATGCAGAAGATGAAGCGAAGCAGATGGGCGATGAGTATGTATCGGTAGAACATCTTTTCCTTGCACTTATGAAATATGCGAACCGCGAAGTGAAAGCAATTTTCAAGGAATTTGGAATTACACGGGACAGCTTCCTAAAGGTATTAGCAACCGTAAGGGGCAATCAGCGGGTGACAAGCGATAATCCGGAAGCAACCTATGATACTTTGAACAAATATGGTCAGGATTTGGTAGAGCGTGCGAGGGAACAGAAGTTGGACCCTGTAATCGGGCGTGATGCTGAGATTCGAAATGTGATCCGTATTCTTTCCAGAAAGACGAAGAACAATCCGGTTTTAATCGGGGAGCCTGGTGTTGGTAAGACAGCAGCAGTCGAGGGCTTAGCACAGAGAATCGTGCGCGGTGACGTGCCTGAAGCATTGAAAGACAAGAAAATATTTGCACTGGATATGGGAGCACTTGTGGCAGGTGCCAAATATCGTGGTGAATTCGAGGAGCGTCTGAAAGCAGTTCTGGAAGAAGTGAAAAACAGCGATGGAAATATTATTCTTTTCATCGATGAACTTCATACCATCGTAGGCGCAGGCAAGACAGACGGCGCCATGGATGCGGGCAATATGTTAAAGCCGATGCTTGCCCGCGGCGAACTTCACTGTATCGGCGCCACTACTTTAGACGAATACCGTCAGTATATCGAGAAGGATGCGGCGTTAGAAAGACGTTTCCAACCGGTCATGGTAGATGAGCCGACGGTGGAGGATGCGATTTCAATTTTGCGTGGTTTAAAAGAACGCTACGAAGTATTTCATGGCGTAAAGATTACAGACAGTGCTTTAGTTGCAGCAGCAGCTTTGTCAAATCGTTATATCACAGACCGTTTTCTTCCAGATAAGGCAATTGACTTGGTAGATGAAGCCTGTGCACTGATTAAAACAGAGCTGGATTCCATGCCGACAGAACTAGATGAACTCCAGAGACGTATCATGCAGCTGGAAATCGAAGAAGCGGCACTTAAGAAAGAAGATGACAGACTCAGCAAAGAGCGTCTGGAACATTTGCAGCAGGAGCTGGCAGAACTTCGGGAAACCTTTGCAGGTCAGAAGGCCCAGTGGGATAATGAAAAATCTTCGGTAGAGCGTCTGCAGAAAATCCGTGAGGAAATCGAGCAGGTGAACCAGGAAATCCAGAAAGCAAAGCAGGCTTACAACTTGGAGCGTGCTGCAGAGCTGCAATACGGAAAACTCCCAGAGTTAACAAAGCAATTGGAAGAAGAGGAAGACAAGGTAAAAGAGCGTGAGATGTCGTTGGTACACGAAAGTGTGACAGATGAAGAGATTGCGAAGATTGTTTCCCGCTGGACAGGAATTCCGGTTTCCAAATTAAACGAAAGTGAGAGAAATAAAACCTTGCACCTGGACGAAGAGTTGCACAAACGTGTCATTGGCCAGGATGAAGGGGTTACGAAGGTAACGGAAGCGATTATCCGTTCCAAAGCAGGCATCAAGGATCCAAGCAAGCCAATCGGCTCTTTCTTGTTCCTTGGACCAACTGGTGTAGGTAAGACAGAGCTTGCAAAAGCACTTGCGGAAAGTTTATTTGACGATGAAAGCAATATGGTGCGTATCGATATGAGTGAGTATATGGAGAAATATTCTGTATCACGCTTAATTGGGGCACCTCCGGGATATGTAGGTTATGATGAGGGCGGACAGCTTACAGAGGCAGTTCGCAGAAAACCTTATTCAGTAGTTCTTTTCGACGAAGTGGAAAAGGCACATCCAGATGTGTTCAACGTGTTGCTGCAGGTACTGGATGACGGACGTATTACAGATTCACAGGGTCGAACCGTTGACTTTAAAAATACCATTTTGATTATGACATCAAACATCGGATCTGCTTATTTGTTAGACGGAATTGATAAAAATGGTGAGATTCAGCCAGAAAATGAAAAGATGGTGATGAATGAGCTTCGTGCACATTTCAGACCAGAATTCTTGAATCGTTTGGATGAAATTATTATGTTCAAGCCTCTTTCTAAGCATGATGTTGGACAGATTATTGATCTGCTAATTAAGGATGTGAATAAGCGTCTGGTAGAACGCGAAGTTGCAATCGAACTGACGGATGCCGCGAAGGATTTCGTAGTGGAAGGCGGTTATGAGCCAATGTATGGTGCAAGACCACTCAAGAGATATTTACAAAAGCATGTGGAGACTTTGGCAGCGAGACTCATTCTCGAAGGAAATGTGGGAAGATGCGATGTGATTGTGATTGATGTAGCAGATAATCAATTGACAGCAAGAGTGAAGGAACAATTAATTGTATAAAATTAAATCAAAAGTCAATCTCCTTAGTAATAAGGGGATTGACTTTTTACATAAATATAAGTTAGAATGGACTAACTGCGAAAAGAAAGAGAGTTAAAAATATGTTTCATATATTAGAGCATGTGCTGATACATGCATTGGAAGATACGATAAAGCTAGTTCCGTTCCTTTTTGTAACATATCTTGGAATGGAGTACTTAGAAAATAGGGCGGGACAAAAGACAATCACACTTTTATCGAGAACAGGAAAGAAGGGCCCCATTATAGGAGGGCTGCTAGGCGTGATTCCGCAATGTGGATTTTCTGCAGCGTCAGCAAGTCTTTATGCCGGAGGTGTTATTACGGTAGGAACCATGGTTGCAGTATTCTTATCAACTTCGGATGAGATGCTCCCAATCCTAATTTCCGGCAGGGCAGATATAAAAGAGGTTTTATTTATTTTAGGAGCAAAGGTTCTTGTGGGAGTTGTTGCTGGACTGTTTGTGGATTATGCGATTCGAAAAACCCACAATGGCGGACAAAAAGGACTTCATATTCATGATATCTGCGAAAGAGAGCGATGCCATTGCTGTGAAGGAAGCATTTTTAAATCGGCGATTATTCATACGGCACATATTACAATATTTATTTATATGATTCTGGCTGCAATTGATTTTGTGGCAGAAGTCGTGGGCATGGAACAGCTGGTGGGAATGGCAGGAAGTTCTCCTGTTTTAAGCATTTTCCTGGTGGGACTTATTGGATTAATTCCAAACTGCGCTGTATCAGTTGCCATTACTACATTTTATTTAGAAGGAGTATTATCTTTTGGTAGTATGTTTGCAGGACTTTTGGCATGTGCAGGAGTTGGAATTGTAGTTCTTTTCAAAATGAACAGACCATGGAAAAAGAATGTGATTATCACGGGCGGAATTTATGCAATTAGCGTATTAAGTGGAATCCTGGTGGAATTTATAGTATAAAGAATCAGGCGGAGGTGCAAAAACCTTCGCTTTTTGTATGGGAAATTAAGTTTGAACTTTTTGTGAAAAACCACAAAATTTGGAAATCTTCATGTATACTACATTCGACAAGGAGGGAAAACGATGGCATACCAGGCAGTTTTTGAGCGCTATGAACTGAAATTTATGCTTACGTCAGAGCAGAAAGAGAAAGTTCTGAAAGCGATGGAACCATATATGGCACTGGACCAATATGGACGGACGACCATTCGTAATATTTATTTTGATACAGATAATTATCGTTTGATTCGACATTCTATTGAGAAACCTGCATATAAAGAAAAACTTCGTATTCGCAGTTATAGACGTGTGGGACCAGAAAATGCGGTTTTTGTGGAACTGAAAAAGAAATACGAATCTGTTGTTTATAAACGACGTCTTGTGATGCCAGAGGAAGAGGCAATGAGATGGATGGACGAAGGGCATCATAATGAAAAGGGAACGCAAATCTCGAATGAGATTGACTATTTTCTCGAATATTATGAAACGCTGCGGCCAAGGGTATTTCTTTCTTATGAAAGAGAGGCTTATTATTCTCTCTGTGGCGATGATTTTCGCGTGACCTTCGATGACAATATTCTTGCCAGACAAGAGGAATTATCGCTGGAAGCGGAGGTTTACGGGACCCCAATTTTAGAAGATGGAAAGGTTTTGATGGAAATTAAGTGTTCTGGCGGCATTCCTTTGTGGATGACAGAATTTCTGTCAAAAGAAAAAATTTACAAAACATCATTTTCCAAATATGGAACTTATTATCAAAATTTTATTTTCCCTAAATTGAAGGAGGAGGCTACTTATGCTTGATACATTATTTCGCGGCTTATTTGATACAGATATGACGAGTGTTATCTCTATCACTGATTTTTTGCTTTGTATGGGAGCGTCACTTGTGATTGGACTGATTCTGGCAATCGGCCATATGTACCGCTCGCGCTATACAAAGAGTTTTGTTGTGACCCTGGCGCTGCTTCCAGCAGTTGTCTGTGTTGTAATTATGATGGTAAATGGAAATGTGGGTGCTGGTGTGGCAGTTGCCGGTGCATTTAGTTTGGTTCGTTTCCGTTCTGTTCCAGGAACGGCGAAGGAGATTACCATGCTCTTTCTTGCAATGGGAGCAGGTCTTATTGCAGGTATGGGATACCTTGGATTTGCCTTTGTATTTACATTGGTAATGTGTTTGTTTAGTGTTATTTACAATCATTTGGATTTTGGTTCAAAGAAGAATAATGCGATGTACAAGACACTTAACATTACAATTCCAGAGGATTTGGATTACACAGGAGTATTTGAGGAAATTTTAGGAGAATACGCAAGCTCGTGTGAATTAATCCGGGTAAAAACAACGAATATGGGAAGTATGTTCCGACTTACATACAACCTTACTTTGAAGGATATAACTAAAGAAAAGGAAATGATTGATAGATTACGCTGTAGAAACGGTAATTTGGAAATCACGGTTTCAAGACAGGAAACAACGGCTGTGGAATTATAAGAAGGGGGAGCTGGGCATGAAGAGAAAATCTTTACTCGTGCTAATGTTGGCACTTGCATTGGCTGTGTCAGGATGTGGAAATCAGGATGACAAGAAGGATTCTGGTGGCAGTACAAATGAAACGGAACAATCAGATACAGAAAATTCTACATCGGGAGAGATTACGATAGTAGATGTGGCTGATATGTTTAGCGACCGCGACTATGAAACGGATTACGATGAAAGCAAGAGTGCAGTTATCGAATTAAATGGGAAATCAGCGTCTTGCGATTCCGATGCAGTGAAAATTGACGGAAGTACAGTCACGATTACAGACGAAGGAACCTATATTCTGAGAGGTACGCTGGATGACGGTATGATTATTGTAAATGCTGAGGATGCCGACAAACCTCAATTAGTGCTTGATGGCGCTTCAATCACAAGTGAAACTTCAGCGCCACTCTATATTTTAGAGGCTGATAAGGTATTTGTTACTTTAGCAGAGGGCACGGAAAATACATTGTCTAATGGGGGAGCATTTGAAGCGATTGATGATAATAATATCGACGGTGCTGTTTTCTCAAAACAAGATTTGACATTCAATGGTTCAGGCAGTCTTACGGTTGAGTCGCCAGTAGGTCATGGAATCGTCTGTAAGGACGATTTGGTATTCACAGGTGGAACCTACAGTGTCACCTCATCTGCTCATGGAATTGATGCAAATGATAGTGTAAGATATACGACTGCAGCCATTACAATTGCGTCTGGCAAAGATGGTGTGCATGTGGAAAATTCCGACGATACAAGTCTTGGATTCGTCTATGTTGCAAATGGTGATTGGAATATTACTGCAGAGGGGGATGGACTTAGTGCCGGAACTTATATGCAGATAGATGATGGAAGCTTTGATATTGTGACTGGCGGCGGAAGTGAAAATGGTACGAAGTCATCCTCTGATTCCTGGGGGAACTTTGGCGGTGGTGGCCGTGGCGGAATGGGTAGACCTGGCGGTCAGATGCCTGGTTCGTCTAGAATGTCTATGGATTCTTCCTCGAACGAATCCACGGATTCAAGCGAAGACAGTACTAGTATGAAAGGTTTGAAATCGGATAATGATTTGCTTGTTAATGGCGGAAGTTTTGTGATTAACTCTGCAGATGACGCAGTTCATTCCAATAATTCTGTTACAATCAATGGCGGAAATCTTGAAATTGCTTCTGGGGATGATGGCATCCATGCAGAGGATACGGTAACCGTTTCTGCTGGAACGATTAACATTACAGAAAGCTATGAAGGTTTGGAAGGTCTTCACATTGCTGTTACAGGTGGAGATATTAAACTGGCTGCATCAGATGATGGATTTAACGCGGCAGGCGGTAACGACTCAAGTGGAATGGGCGGCCGCGACCAGATGGGCGGCATGGGCCAAGGTCCAGGGATGAGCTCTTCCTCAAACGGAACGATTAAGATTTCTGGTGGAAATATCTACATCAACGCTTCGGGTGATGGCATTGATGCAAATGGTACGCTGGAGATTTCGGGTGGCTACACAGTGGTTTGCGGTCCGACTCAAGGAGATACTGCCACATTGGATTATGATCAAAGTGCTACGATTACAGGTGGCACATTTATCGGAACGGGAGCTTCTGGTATGGCACAGACATTTAGTGACAACGAACAGGGTGTGTTTGCAGTATCTTGCGGAAATTGCTCTGCAGGAACAAAAATTCTATTAGAAGATGCGGATGGAAAGGAAATAATTTCTTATACACCAGAATTAGACTTTTCAGTTGTAATTCTCAGTACTCCTGAGATAGTGTCTGGAGAATCCTATACAATTACAGTTGGAGATTATGATCCAGGAACCTTTGAAGCAAATTAATATATAAATTGGGGCTGTACACTTGGTGTATGGCTCTTTTTTTGCTATAATAGAAAAATAGGAAACGGATTTCAGGAGAGGATGGAGAGATATGAAATATACAACATTAGGAAAAACAGGCTTGCAGGTTTCTGTGGTTGGTCTTGGCGGAATTCCAGTTCAGAGAACAGATGTAAAGGAAGCCAGAGAAATTGTAGAAGAATGTATGAAACAGGGTATCAATTATCTTGATACAGCGAGAGGGTACACAGTATCAGAAGAATTTTTTGGCGAAGCCTTAAAAGACTGCCGTGATAAATGGATTCTTGCAACAAAGTCTATGTCAAGAGACTATGAAGGCATGAAAAAGGACATTGAAATAAGTCTTCACAATCTGCAGACAGACTACATTGATTTGTATCAGATTCATAATATCAAGACAGATGAGGAAATTGAAAAGTGCTTCGGTGAAAACGGAGCTTACAAAGCATTAGTGGAAGCCAAAGAAGCAGGGAAAATCGGACACATCGGTGCAACAGCGCACAGCCTTGAGGCGTTTGCTAAACTGATTCGAGAGTATGAGGATAAGATTGAGACAATGATGTTCCCATATAGCATCGTAGAAAATCAAGGCGCTGAATTGATTCATGAATGTGCTGAGAAGAATATTGGATTCATCGTTATGAAACCAATCGCAGGCGGAAATATTGACAATACTGTTTTAGCACTGAAATATATTGTCAATAACCCTGACTGTACAATTGTAATTCCTGGTATGGGAAATGCAGAAGAAGTAAGACAGAATACTTGTGAGGAAGTGTTCCAGCCACTTACTGCAGAAGATGAAGAAGAGTGCAAAAAGATTGTAAAAGAAGTGGGAAGTCAATTCTGTAGAAGATGTGGGTACTGTGCACCATGTCCGCAGGGAATCAACATTCCATCGAACTTCTTATTTGTAAACTATAAGAGAAAATACGGCTTGGCCGACTGGGCAAAGAGCCGTTATGCTACACTTGATAAAAATGCAAGTGATTGCGTGAAATGTGGACTTTGCGAGACGAGATGTCCATATGACTTGCCAATCCGTGACATGTTGGAAAAAGTAGCGAAGGATATGGATTACTAAAAAATGTGATATACTATAAGAGGTACATTTTTATTCGGTGAATATGTAAAAGCTTTGCATGACATGTTCGTGCTGGATGCTATCATTTGTAATACGGACAGACATTTTGGAAATTTTGGTTTCTTGATTGACAATGTGACAAATAAAATTGTAGCTCCAGCGCCATTGTTTGACCATGGCAATTCGTCATTTACTAAGCTTTAAGTTCAAAAAACATTCACGTTATAATCTGGAAGAGAAACGCTTGAGGTTGATTGAGAGACAGATACAATCAAGAGCGAGGGATTTACTAGAGAGATAGAAAAATACGCAGAGCGGGTGGAAAACTCGCTCTGTTTTTTTGCCCGCAGATTAATACAAACCAATAAACCGTATAAAAATTAAGGATATTGTAAAATGTAGAAATATATGGAGGTAAGTAAAATGGAAAAAACGATTACACTTTCAATGTTGGAAGCATTTGAACAATATCTAATTCAAGATGAAAAAAGTAAATCTACGATTGAAAAATATATGAGGGATATTAAGCATTTTTGGGAGTATGCATCGGAACGTTATGTGGATAAGATACTGACAGTTGCGTATAAATCGGAGTTAGAAAAGGGGTATGCTGTTACTAGTGCGAATTCCATGCTGGCATCGCTCAATTCTTTTTTGAGATTTGTGGGGTGGAGTGATTTGTGCGTCAAACAATTTAAGGTACAGAAAAAGACATATTGTCCAGAAGAAAAGGAATTGTCTAAGGGGGAATATTTACGTTTGATAAAGGCGGCAGAAAGTAAAGAAAATGAAAGACTGTCCCTGGTAATACAAACTATTTGTGGAACGGGAATTCGGGTGAGTGAATTGCAGTTTATTACAGTAGAAGCAGTGCAGAGGGGAGAAGCAACGGTTTGTTGCAAGGGAAAGATAAGGGAAATTTTTATTGTATCAGCTTTGCGAAAGAAGTTACTGAAATATGCAAGAAAGCAGAAGATTCAGTCAGGGATGATTTTTATTACGAAAACGGGGAAAGCACTTAATCGTAGTAACATATGGCGTGAAATGAAAGCACTTTGTAAGCAGGCTGATGTATCGCCAGATAAAGTATTCCCACATAATTTGCGGCATCTATTTGCAAGGACATTTTATGGAATAGAGAAAGACATTGCGAAGCTGGCGGATATCCTTGGGCATAGCAATATAAATACCACAAGGATTTATATTATCTCTACTGGTACGGAACATAGGAGAAGATTGGAAAGCATGAGATTGATAATATAAAAATAGACCAATACACGAGGTAAAGGTCGATTATCACATAATGACTATTATGTTGTGTGTGCTACTAACAAGAATCTGATATTTCCAGAGTGCAAGCATTGCAGCATCAAAAAAAGACATAACAATAAAAGTCTTTTCAAAATCACCTTTGAAAAGGCTCTATTGTTATGCCTCCAGTTAAATTTTTATCATAAATTTTCTTTTATCAATTGCATTTTAAGTATCAGTGTGCTAAAGTGAACCTGAATATAGAGTGCCGAATTGTTCCATTTTGGCACATTTATACAACATAATAGTCATTTTGTTGTTATTGGAATGACAGATTTGACAAATCAAAAAGTAAGTAGAAGTGAGGAAACGCTGTGAAGAAGGCACTAAACATAATTAAAACAACAATTGTGTGGCTCGTGGTTGCACTGGCCGTATTTATGATGATATTTACGATTATTTCGGTTACAACATTTAACCGTAATGACCGCAACCTGTTTGGTTACAGAGTTTATATTGTCAACTCTGATTCCATGAGCAAGACGGACTTTAACGCAGGCGACCTTATTTTGGTAAAAGAGGTAGACCCTTCTACATTAAAAGAGGGCGACATCATTACATATATGTCTCAGAACACGGAGAGTTTTGGCGAGACAATCACCCATAAAATCAGAAGACTGACAACCGATGCAGAGGGTAATCCAGGATTTATCACTTACGGTACAACAACTGATACCGATGATGAAACTGTCGTTACATATCCTTACATTTTAGGGAAATATGAGCACAGCATTCCAAAAGTTGGGACATTCTTTAATTTCCTAAAGACGCCGCAGGGGTACATCGTTTGTATCTTTGTTCCGTTTATGCTTTTGATTCTCTATCAGGGAATCAATTGTATCCACTTGTTCCGTCGCTATAAGAAAGAGCAGATGGAGGAAATGGAAGCTGAAAAGGCAAAGATTGAGGCTGAGAGAGCAGAAAGTGCCAAGATGATGGCAGAATTGCAAGCCCTCAAGGCGCAGCTTGAAAATAAAGCTGCTGTAGATGCAGATAAGTCTGTGTCAGAAACAGAAAAAGCGGAGCAGCAAGGGGTGTGAACATATGCAGAAAACATTAAAAAAAGTGTGGAATATTGTTTCTACTGTGTTAGTCGTACTGATTGTTCTATGTGCAGTTTTCCTTATGGGCTCAAGACTTATGGGCTTCCGCGTATTCAACGTAATTTCTGGAAGTATGGAACCAGAGTACAGCGTAGGCGACCTTATTTATGTAAAAGAAGTGGATGTAAACAGCATCAAGGTTGGTGACCCGATTACTTTTGTACTAAATGAAGATCTAGTTGTTGCAACTCACCGGGTGGTAGAGATTGACGCTGAAAATCAACATTTCTACACCAAAGGGGATGCAAATGAAACGGCAGATTCATCACCAGTACATTTTAATAATGTAATCGGAGTGCCGAAGTTTAGTATTCCGATGCTTGGTTATGTATCCGATTTCATTCAAAATCCGCCGGGCACTTATATTACGGTAGGGGTCGGATTGATACTTATCATTGCAGTATTTTTGCCAGACATGGTGGGTAAAAAGAAGAAAGATGAAAATGAATAACTACGGTTTTAGATTCGTGTTTGTTAAGGAATTCCAATAAGCACGAGTTTGAAATAAATATTTCGGGAAAGGAGGAAAACGAAATGAAATTCACGAAGAAGAAAGTATTTGTTTCAGCGTTAGCAATTAGTTTAATCGCTATTCTTTCTTTGGGAACATTGGCTTGGTTCAATGACACAAAGAGCATTACCAATAAATTCAAGGTTGCTAATAGCGAAGATGATACAAATCCTGAATTTTCAGTGAAGGTATCAGAAACAGACCTTGAAGGTAAGGAGACCACAGATGGTGTTACATACTATAACGTAATACCGGGTGATGATATTGCTAAGAATCCTACAATCACAAATACTGGAGATTATACACAGTGGATTCGCGTGACAGTAACATTAGATAAGGCAGGCGGCTGGGAAACAGCAGGCGGTTCTCTCGCATTTACAGATTTGTTTGAGGGTTCTAGTTATGGTTTGGTTTCAAATGTTGGCACTGACACAACAAGTAAATGGCTTCTTGTAGAAGACAAAGTTACTGTTAATGATGACAAGGCTACATGGTATCTCTATCTCAATAGAGAACTTCCAGCAGGTAGTGATGAAGTTCTATTTACGAATGTAAACATTCCTACAGAGTTTACTCAGTTAGAAATGGCTGCAATTAATAATGAATTTAATATTACTGTATCAGCAGATGCAGTGCAAAGAGATAATACTGGGGACAATGCAGTTGAGGCATTTGCGTATGTTAACTGGGGTAATGGCGCAGCGTTTGTTGACGAGGACTAATTGTTTCAAACCTAATGCGATAGGAAATGGCATATCCTATACGCGATATTTATTATGCCAAATAAAATTGGAGGAAAAAAGACATGAATAATAAGAAAACAACTAAGCGTGCACTGATTAGTAGCTTATTATCACTTGTATTGTGTATGTCTATGTTGATTGGAACAACATTCGCATGGTTTACTGACTCTGTAACCAGCGCAACGAACACAATAACAGCTGGTAATCTTGATATTGCTATCGTAGATGCTAATGACGAAGACCTGTCCACTATTAGTTTTGTGAAAGCAAATGGAGAAGGAACAATTCTTTGGGAGCCAGGGTGTACATATAAGACACAGGAATTTTATATTAAGAACAACGGTAATCTTGATTTGAAATATGAAGTAGTTATTAGTGGGCTTACCGGAGATACTGATCTTCTTAATGTTATTGATTTTACTTTTAGTGGTATTGAAAATGGTGCTAAGGGTACACTTAAAGCAGGTGCCAAGACAAATGCTATCACCATTTCCGGTCATATGGATGAAGATGCAGGTAACGACTATATGAATAAGAGTCTTGAAGGTGTATCTATAACTGTGAATGCTACTCAGCTTGCTTCTGAATATGATAGTATTGATAATCAGTACGATAAATTTGCAAGCTATACAGAAGTTTCTACCGAAGCTGAATTGAGAGATGCTCTTGCTAAGGGTGGGGATATTGTTCTCGCCGCTGACATTACAGCTGCAGACAATGAGAGATTTGATATTCCTGCAAGTACTGCTACTCTTCTTGACCTGAATGGTTATACTCTTACATCTAATGATGGTGGACAAGGCCACTGGATGGCTATTTATGTGAGTGATAATGCTCATTTCACATTAGAAGACAGCAGTGCAGACAAAACTGGTAAGCTTGTTTCTTCTTGCTATGGCGTGTACGTTAAACAGAATGCAACCTTTGTAATGAATAGTGGTAACATTATTGTTCGTGGTAATGGTGATTATGACCATGGTGTAACCTTATTTAACGGCAATTTTGTTATGAACGGCGGTACAATTACTGCTTCTGTAGGTGTTTATGCATATGATTATTATGCCGATGCACAAGATCCGACAGTCGTTATCAATGATGGTAATTTGATCAAAGAAAAAGAAACAAAAGATAACTATGAACCAGAATATATTATGCAAGAAGGTAGTGCTAATATAACTATTAACGGTGGCACATTTGATGGTGTTGCTTTCAATGAAAATGGTGATGATTACATCGTTGTTGTTTCTGAATAAACAATGTACGTAAAAGCGTCATGTCCGTCCTATCCCTCTTATGGGGATAGGCGGCAATCAAAGAGCATAAAGGAAACTCTTTGTGCCTTTTGATTGTTGAACAATAATTTAGAAGAAGGAGGAAAACAGTATTGGGAAAGATAAAACTTAAATTTATGACAATTGCATTATTTGCTATCGTTGCCACATTTTTTACCCAAGGCACCCTTGCCTATTATTCAACTGTCGGTAAAGCCACCAATGTTGTGACCTCCGGCAATATTCAATTCATCATTCATGAAAGAACCGACCAGGGAACTGAATTTCCAGCAGAGGGCGTTTACATCGTTCCAGGTGATATTGTCAGCAAGGAGGTCAGCATTGAAAGTGATTGCGACCATCCGTTTTATCTGCGTGTGAAAATCGTTTACGGTGTAGATTCGCAGGAACTATCTGCAGAGGATTGTTTCAAGCTAAATATCAATGAAGAACATTGGGAACTTCACGACGGCTGGTATTACTACAAGGGCACTGTAGAGCCTGGAGAGACTACACCGAATGTGTTCTCTCATGTGGAAATTGTAGGTTCCAAAGTGGATAACAGTTATCTGGGTAAGACACTTACTTTATCTGTGGTAGCCCATGCTGTACAGAGTGAAAATAATCCGATTGATGGCACAGATACATTCACAGCTTCTGGCTGGCCAAAGGAATAGGAGGTGCCATATGAAGAAGATTACAGCTTTAATGATTACACTGATTTTGACTTTTTCTACTGTTCTGACGGTTTGTGCAGCAGACGGAAAAGTGACCTATAAAGGCGACGCAGGAGATTTTATTTTTCAACCGGGAAGCGAGTATTCTCTGACAGATTTGTTTCCCAATTTCAAGGACATTATGCCTGGAGACAGTCTCACACAGAAAATTACTGTGAAAAACGAGGCATCTAAAAAAGTGAAGGTCAAAATCTATATGCGTTCCCTTGGAGCACATGAGGATTCAGTTGAATTCCTATCACAACTGGGGCTTCATGTAGAAAAGTCCGAAGATAACAGTATGGCATATATGTTTGACGCCGCCGCTAATGAGACAGCACAACTCACGGACTGGGTTTGCCTTGGCACACTTTATTCAGGTGGCGAGGTTAATCTTAACGTGACTTTAGATGTGCCAGTAGAACTGGATAATGAATATAGCAGCCAAGTTGGCTATCTGGACTGGGAGTTTATGGTGGAAGAATTTCCAATAGAAGATGATGACCCAAAGCCGCCACAGACTGGCGATGATGAAAATCCTGCATTCATGATTGCTCTGGCAGTTTGTGCAGCTGCCGTAATTCTCATCTTATTATTTTTGCGCAGAAAAAAGCAGAAATAACGAACGATATTTTTAAACAAGGAGGGATGGAGCGTGAAACTGAAAAAAGAACAACTGAAAAAAATCGCTTTGGCCCTTAGTGTATGCCTGCTGATTCTTTGGGGAATCCTAGGGACTGGGGCGTCCATTGCCTGGTTTACAGATACTTCGTCTGAAGTAAAAAATATCTTCCACGTAGCAGAGTTTGATTTAGTCGTATCACACCGACTAGATGATGGTACATACAAAGAAATCGATGCAAAAACACAGGTGTTTGACGACAAAGCACTCTACGAACCAGGGTATGTGCAGGTTGTGTATTTGAAGGTTGAAAATAGAGGAACGGTTCCTTTTGATTATAAAACAGCGGTCAGCGTTACCGACTACACGATTGCAACCAACGTGTTTGGACGGACCTTCAATTTACAAGATTATTTAAAATTTGGTCTTGTAGTTGCGGATACAGAGGAAGAACTGGAACAGAAACTTGCGAATAGAGAACTAGCAAAAGAAAACGCAGCTATGCCACTCAACAATTATTCAACAGAGACGGCATCTCTTGAAGCAAAGGATGAAATATATATGGCACTTATCGTCCGCATGCCAGAAGAGGTTGGTAATGTGGCGAATTACCGTGGCACAGATATTCCGAGAGTGGAACTCGGATTGATTGTAAGTGCCGAGCAACAAGGAAAGCAATAAAAGATTAACTGGAAAGGAGGACAACTGCATGAAGACACTTTTTAATGAATTCTTCTATATTTCAGAAGATGGCAAAATTCGTGAAAAAGTGATGATAGCGCGTATTGCTGTTTCAGTCATTTTCATGGTGCTATGTTTAACAGCCATGAGTTATACGGCTTATGCCTACTTTACCTGTAGTGTTTCCTCCGATTTAAATACAATTCAATCGGCTCAATATTCGTTAGAGATAAAAGATAGTAGTGATGCAGTCGTGACAGGTGCCTATACTTGTAAAGAGGTAACAGACGATTTACATACCTTTACATTTACTCCTAACGGCACAGCAGAAACTGGCTACTGCAAAATCGAAATCTCTAATGGAACAGAGAAGAAGATTTATTATACTACACAAATTTTCAAAGAGGCTGGGGAAAATACTGATCGCCTTACAGAACTCACTTTAACAATTCAGGCAGCTGAAGGATGTGTGATTACATTTATTCCACAGTGGGGAACGTCTGCTAATTATGCTGTTAATCAAGAAGAACTTTATGGTGTGGGTGATAAGACCACCATAGTTCATTCAACTACGCCAGATGGAAATATTCCAAGTACCTCGGGCGACGATAAGAATAATGATGCTCCGCAGGACGAGAGTGAAAATACGGAACAGGTGCAACCAAATGCAGGTGGTACTGAGGGAATTGGGACAGACACAGAGACCAAAACAGAAACGGAAACTGAGACTGAGGGAGAGATAGAATCAGAAACCGAAGAGGAAAATACAACAGAAGAATCCGAATCTACAGACACAACAACTGAATCTACAGATACGACTACCGATGATACAGAAAGTGCTTCGCCAACTGTTACAGATGCTGAATCTCAAGGACAGCCTGAAGTGCCGGAAGGTGAGTGATTAACATGCGTGAGTGGCAGAGTTTAGTTGGACAGCGTATTGGAAAACTGGTGGTAGAAGAATAGGTTGATTCCACTGATAGTGGTCAGCGTCGTTGGCTGTGTCGCTGTGACTGCGGGAATACTTGTATTGCCACCACGGGTAATCTGAATCGCGGGCGCACCACAAATTGCGGTTGCAAGAAATATTCAAAGATGCAGTAGCTGCACGAAAGGAAGCAGAACAGTAAATTAGCCGTTACCTAGATTTACACAATACATCTAGAAATGAGCCCCGACTGTCCAGAAATGGATGGAAGGGGCTTGTTTCATTTCTATTAAATTTGGGACGAAAAAGTTGAAAAGGAGACGTATTTAATATATAATATAGTCGTGATAGGAAAGTGATGCCAAATAAAGAGAGTCCCCAAATACAAGTATGGATAAAACACTCTCATCAACTGCTTCAACCAAAACATCGCTTGAGGCGATACGTAATGGTGAAGCAGGGTTAAATGAAAAACGAAAAAATATGCTGGCAAGAGTCCCATGTTCTAATGATTGGGCTACTTTTGAAAAAGACACTATATCAATTAAGGATATAGCATATCTATCAGCAGCTACACATCATGAATTTGCGCTATTGAGAGGAAAAACAAGAGATATCATAGTTCATGGTGTTGAAAGACATTGTTATTTTAATGAAGAACTTTTAGATTTACTACAAACAAAGAAACTAAGGTTGATTGCACACACACATCCAGATTATGGCAAAATAAAACCATCGACAGAAGATAGGGAGTTTTTAAAGCATATTGACCAAAAATCTAGTATTATTATTTCTTACATTACAGGTGCCGAATTTGAATTTGGTTCAAATTCATTTGAAGAATTTTAGAATAGGAGGTACAAAAATGTTAACGGTAAAAGAAGCAAAGAAAATAGGAATTAGGGCATGTATTGATGCCATTGGATATGAATTTTGTAAGAAGCATGCAGATAACAGTACTTCAGGATATGGTGTGGAAGAAGGAAGTGTATATTGTTTTGTTGGAGTTAGTGATGAACCTGCGCCAGAGTGCGACATTTCTAAAGTAGATTGCTTAATTCTAACCTCTGGGGAAGATTGGCCATATTCGGCTAGTTGCAATGTAGATATGCAGGACGGACAAATAGAATTTTTGGAAGTAAGACGTCCTAGTTAAATAAAAGGATAAGTATAAATGGCGGTGGTAGAGACAATTCTGAACCACCGCCATTTTCATTAAGAAAGACAAAGCAAATAAAGCAATTCATCCTATAAGTGCAGATAGTTTTTTGTGCAACTGCATAAATTTTGAGAGTATTTTCCATATACAAGATTTTTGATGTTCCGCAGATGAAAAATTCTTGTTTTTTACTAATTTTTGTCGTTCTTTGAACAAATTTTTCTTTATGAGAAATAATGTCAGCATTCTGCTAACGATTTTGCCAAAAGTGTTAGTGCCGGAAGCAAGTTTTTTTGCATATGGAAAATCATAACAGAATTCCGTGTGGTTGCACAAAAAATCACCACGAAATGTGATGGTTAAAGTCTCACAGTTATACTTTTCCATACATCAACAGTGAGAGCGATTCTACTTAGGATATTCAAAGTGCACTCATGACGCGTCTGGTAGATGTATCAAAATAATTTTCAAGGCGGTTCAGCCAGATATTCAATTAATTGATAAAAGAATACAGAAAGGAATTCAATTTCTGAAAGTGTGTAATTTTACATTGATAGTAGGGGATATATCCCCTATAATAAGAAAATAGATATAATAATATTAGTAATTAAATTCGGAGGAATGGTTATGAAACAATATACAGATTATATCATGGAGCAGGCAGTGAAACTTCTGAATATCGATAGTCCATCAGGTTATGGAAAATATGTGATGGAATATCTTATGGAAGAACTTGCAAGTATTGGCGTAAAAGCAGAATTGACGGTAAAAGGCGGTGTGATTGCGGAACTTGGCGGAGAAGACGTGAACGACGCCATACTTTTAGAGGCACACTGCGATACACTTGGTGCCATGGTTCATATGATTAAGGGCGATGGAAGATTAAAACTCACACCAGTTGGCGGTATGCGCGCGGAAAATGCAGAAGCAGAAAATTGCCGTATTATCACAAAAGGTGGAAAGATTTATGAAGGAACTTGCCAGCTTGTCAACGCATCAGTTCATGTAAATGGCGATTACAAGACAGAAAGAACCTGGGATAGCGTAGAAGTCGTAATCGATGAGAAGGTTGCTTCAAAAGATGATGTGAAAGAATTAGGCATCCGAAATGGAGACTATGTTTGTTTCGAAGCACGCACTCGTATTACGGAAAGCGGATATATCAAGAGCCGTTATTTGGATGACAAGCTTTCGGCTGCAATTTTGCTTGGATATGCAAAATATCTGAAGGATAATGGAATTTCTCCAAAGAGAAAAGTGTATGCACACTTTACAATCTATGAAGAGGTTGGACATGGTGGCTGCGCTTCGTGTCCAGAAGGCGTGACAGAGGCATGGTCAGTAGACATGGGCTGTGTTGGAGAAGGACTTGAATGTACAGAACATGAGGTTTCTATCTGTGCAAAGGACAGCGGAGGCCCTTACAATTATGATGTGGTGGCACGCATGATTGAGGTGGCAGATGCCCATGATATTAAATATGCGGTAGATATTTATCCATATTATGGTTCGGATGTGGAGGCCACACTCCGAGCCGGAAATGACATTCGTCATGGACTTATTGGACCTGGCGTATATGCGAGCCACGGGTACGAGAGAAGCCATAGAGATGGCGTAGAAAATACGTTGAAATTAATTCGTTATTATTTGGAAGATTAGGATAAAAGTGATTTTTCTTCCAGTACTTCTCGTTTTACGTAAAGAGGATAGACTGGATTTTGATTGTAAATATTACCAAAATGACTGCAAGGATCTACGCTGATATGCCATTTTACAAGCCTTATGTGAAAACCATACAGTTCAATACAGGTTATGCCTTGGGGATGGACACAGCTGCCGCAGTTGAAATACGGTGAAGCAGTATTTCCAAGCACTGGTTTGTGAGTGTGGCCGCATAGAATCAGACAGTCCCTATTTTTAGCATAATCAATTAGTCTTTTTTCGACCTTGTTCCGTTTCTTGTTGTTTTTTGCAGCGCTTGTTGGGTCCAGCACACCGAAGTGTTCAAGTGGTGTCCAGAGATGACGAACAAGAAAGCGGGCAAGCTTCCAAAGAACAGAGTTCATAAAGTCTGCCTGATGACCGTGCGTTACGTACAAGTCAACAGGTGGATTTTTTGATTGAAAAATAAGGCTCTCATAGATGCTTTCGCTGTATTTCTTAACCATGTCGTGGTTACCGTAGAGCATGTATAAACGCCCGGAGTCTTGAAAACAGGATAGCATCGAAAATGCCTTGTTGTGGATTTCCATAATCTGACTTAAGTTTCTGTTCTCCCAGAGTTCATCCCCATCACCCACTTCAATATAGCAAAAATCGTTCTGGTAATAGTAGTGTAATGCCGCCAGATAGCAGCTTTCGTTTTTTAGGAAATTATCATTGTTGGTTCCGGCTCCTCGGTGACAATCGCTAAAGAACACGTATTTTGTGTTATTGGTGACTGGCAGCAGGGGAGCTTTTTCAAAAGCATGGTCAAGGCGTTTTACATAACTCATAGCGAACCTCCAAACAAATTCTATTTATTTAGAAATGCGTCGGAACAGGAACCGAATTAGAAACGGCAGGTAGTAGTAGAGATAGAGCAGTTTATCGCCACTATTAGAAAATGGTCTGGTCAAATAATTGAACCAGTTACAAAGCATATGGCAGGACGCCAGCGCAATGCGGCGCACCATCTTTTTAAAAGCTGAGTAGCTGCGTAAACTTTTAGAAAATGTAAAATACACGGTAAGTCCATTGATTTTATAGAAAGTAGAAGGTAGTGTTTCCGCAAAACTTTCCATGAAACTGTGCAGCATGGTGCGGTCTTTAAAGCGGATGGAAGTATTTACAAAGAGTTGTTCTGGTTTTGAAAATGTTCCCATTTTAAAGATAGTCGGCCACCAATGGCGCTTTTGTATTTGTCCTAGTCGTGCATAGCCTGATTTTTTCTGTGATAAGTGACGGTTTAGTTTTAAGGAGATTAGGAGCATGTCATTGCTCTCCACTGCCTTAAACAGTGTGGTGTCATATTCCTCAGGAGAGATGATTTCGTCGGCATAGTAGATGCCGAGTTCGCAGCCGGAGTTGATGCCATATTGCCCTTTCCACATTTCTACAAGCCAGGTTCTGTTATTGTAGTCGAAATAAATGGTCTCATAGTCGAAAATCATATTGAAGTATGGGGCAGACAGGTCGTATGCAGTGGTGTAACCGAATAGTTTTTGCGGTGCATCCCGCCGCGAGACAAAGATATCCTGATTGGGTTCATATGCATAGCCGAAAGGCTCTCCAAGTCTGTCTAAAATCTCATCTTTTTCATTCACATTCAATTCATTTATTTTCAAAATAATAGCCCGTTTTCGAAAATGTAATATGATAAAAAGAATAAGAAAAAGTAGAATGATTAATGATGCGAAAAGTATTTTAACATTCATAATATTCCTGATTTCTTTTTTATTACAATTTATGCGAAAAACGGGCTTTTGCTATTTTAAATCGTTATCTTATGAAATTGGTTGCAATACCTGGTTCGTGTTTAGGGAAATCGATTCCGTTTTGTTTGCCAAGTTCAATACATTTCAGGAGCCATGCCATATTGCGTCCGAGCGTACGCATAGTCTGAAGACCCTCTAAATCCTGTTTTACTTCCTCTGGTGTGTTTCCGTGTACCATGTTCCAATATTGAGAAGAAACAACTGGCATAGAGCAGATAGTAAAATATTTGTTTAATTGATCGAAGGTAGCAGAAGCTCCGCCACGTCTGCAACTTGCAATTGCAGCGCCAGGTTTTCCTTTGAAGAATTTTCCTTTGCCATAAAATGCGCGGTCTAAGAATGAGGTAATCATTCCACTTGCACCGGCGTAGTGTACTGGTGAGCCGAATACAAATCCATCTGCTTCCTTTGCCTTTTCCACAAACTCATTTACGGTATCTTCGATAAAACATTTTCCAGTTTTGCGGCACGCACCACAGGCGAGACAACCTGAAATTGGTTTGTTTCCAACCCAGAAGATTTCCGTTTCGATGCCTTCTGTTTGAAGGACATTGGCGATTTCTGAGAGAGCTGTATATGTACAGCCGTGCTTGTGTGGACTTCCATTTACTAAAATAACTTTCATAATAGTCACTTCCTTAATAAATTATTATGATTTATTATAACAAAATAATATTGAGGTTAAAAGAAGAAGATGCTATAATCCATCTTACATACAAGCAATTGCTTTTTATTATATCTGGCAAATCTGCCATATAAATCCATAGTAAAAGAAAATAATGCAAGATAAAAATCTTTCGGTTTTGGAAAGTGTTTTTTGCGTGCACAAAATATTGTATTATACACATTTTTGTGTATAATACATGATAGGAGGAACAAATGAAAAGGAGAGACCTGATAAAGAAGTTAGAAAAAGCAGGGTTTAGGTTTAAGGAACATGGTGGAAATCATGATACGTATAAAAGAGGTAAAGATACAGAACAAGTTCCGAGACATAATGAAATTAACGAAATAACAGCAAAAAAGATTTTAAAAAAATGGGGGTTGAAATAATCCATGAAACAAGTATATCCAGTATTTATTGCAGAACATGAAAATGACTATTTGGTTTATGTTCCAGATATGGACATCTATACAGAAGGAAAAACAATGGCTGATGCGATTGAAATGGCGCGAGATGCAATTGGTTTGAAGGGGATTGACTTTGAAGATGACGGAAAAGAATTTCCAATTCCATCAACACGAGAGGCAGCTATCGCGAAAGCAAAAGAAGATGCAGAAATTTTTGATTATTCTACAGGTATATTAACATTAGTAGATGTCAACTTTACAGAATATCGTCGAAAAGTAGATAATAAAGCAGTACGAAGAAATGTAACGCTTCCAAATTGGTTGAATGCTGAGGCTGAAAAAGCACAAGTCAATGTATCAAAGGTTTTGCAGGAAGCACTTATCAGTACATTAGGAGTAACTAAGAAATATTAAGGGCACTTTTTTGTTGACAAAACTGAGTTGTTTTTATACACTTAATACAACCATTGGTTGAAGCCAATATAATTTTATAAAATCAAATTTGAATTTAATAAAGATAATATAAGACCAGGAAGGTGTAAGTGTCACAGAAGTGACGTTTCATTTTGTTGGTCTTTTTTATATCTTTAGTAGAAAGAAGGTTAATGATGAAAAGTATAAAAAGAATGGTTTTGGCGGCGTTGTTTCTAGCATTAGGACTTGTAATGCCATTTTTGACAGGGCAGATTCCAGAAATCGGAAGTATGTTATTGCCTATGCACATCCCGGTTCTCATTTGTGGGTTTGTGTGTGGTTGGAAATACGGATTAGTAGTTGGGTTTATTGTACCTTTACTCCGAAGTTTCTTATTCACTATGCCACCGATGATGACTGCGATTGGTATGGCATTTGAACTTGCAACATATGGAGCAATTACTGGCATACTCTATCAAAAACTTCCAAAATCTAAAGCTAGAATTTACATAAGTCTGCTCGCTGCGATGATAGTGGGTCGCATCGTTTGGGGAATCGTAAGTATTGTGATTTACGGAATTGGCGGAAATGTATTTTCATGGCAGATGTTTATCGGTGGGGCATTGCTAAATGCGGTTCCAGGTATTATACTGCAAATAGTGCTGATTCCAATTCTCGTGATGGCACTGGAGAGAACAGGAGTAATGAAGCTTAATGATTAATATGATACAAAAACATATAATGTGTTATCCGAAAATGCAGGTTCAGGATGTGGCAAAGCTGCTATTTCAGAGCGAATTTGGCGGAGGACACATGATAGCGGATTCTGGAAAGAGTCTAAAACGTATTCAAGAAGAATATGAGAAATTGAATTTGGAAGATGTAGTATGTATGTCGGAAGTAGAGCCGATTGGCGATGGCATGTGCAGAATCTATTTGACATGTCTTTCAAACGGAATGAAGGCGGAAGTCTTAAATGAGATGTTTGTTCAGTGTGCAAATCACAGGACCGGGACAGTGGAAGGTCTGGAGAAGAAGATAGAAACATTTTTGGAAGCATGTAGAAATGGCATTTTTGCATATGAAGCGAAGGAAGCAGAAACTTTTTTTGAAAATTGGAAAAAGCAAGGATATCCAGCTATGAGCCATAGTGATATTTACAGAGAGAGCTACCACCCAGCATATCGCGTGATTGAAGAAACTTATGTGAAAACCTATGAAGTGACTCAAATGATAGAGAAAGCAACGCGGCCTTTGGTTGTTGCAATTGATGGGATGAGTGCCAGCGGTAAAACGACGATGGGTAATCTTTTGCATGAGAATTATCCAGAATCCAATCTTTTTCATATGGATGATTTCTTTTTGCAGCCGCACCAGAGGACAGATGAAAGGCTTGCTGAAGTAGGCGGAAATGTGGATTATGAAAGATTTAAGTCAGAAATTATTGACCATCTTTCGGATAAGGACGGTTTAAAATACCGCTCATACAACTGTGGAAATCAAAAACTGGGAGAAGAAATTTTTGTCCCATGGAGTCCATTGGCAATTATAGAGGGAGCATACAGTCATCATCCATATTTTGGAGACGTCTATGACCTTCGTATTTTCTGTGAGATCGAAAAAGAGGAGCAAGAGGCACGCATCTTAAAACGCAATGGTGCCGAAATGTTAAAACGTTTCCAAAATGAATGGATACCGATGGAGAATAAATATTTTGAAACATATAAGACTAAAGAAAAAAGTGGACTACAGTAATGAGTCCACTTTTTCGCATGCTATGCGGATATATTCACTTATACCAGCCTCTTCACAGCCCACAATATAATGATTGCAGCGATTCATCGGAATCAAAATTTTATATGCCTTGCTTGCCCCTACAGCGGTAGCGATTGCAGGAGTAATTTCTCCTAAGAGAGCATTTGCAAATACAATGCCAACTGGACCGATAATGATATCAGAATCCTGTGCATTTACGATGCATGGGTTTTCACCTGTTGCGCCATAATCGGCACCTGCCTTTAACATGGCTGATGTTGCGATGCTATTTGTGCCAATAGCGTAGATTTCCTGCTCTGGGTGTTTTTTCTTTAATTGTTCTACCAGGGTTTTACCGATTTTTCCACCCTGCCCGTCTATAATTGTAATCTTCATAAAGAGCTCCTTTTGTGGTATGATGTATTATTATAACAGAAAGTAACAGGAGATGCACATGAAACGGATTATTTTTCACATTGATGTGAATTCTGCTTTCCTTAGCTGGACCGCAGTGGAACAACTGAAAAATGGCGCAGAAGTAGATCTTCGCGAGATTCCTTCGATTATCGGTGGCAACCAGGAATCTCGTCACGGAGTTGTGCTGGCAAAATCGGTTCCTGCCAAAAAGTATGGCATCGTGACAGGAGAACCTGTGGCAAACGCGCTTCGCAAATGCCCGAATCTTGTGATGGCACCTCCAAATCATAAGATGTACAACGAGTATAGCCGAAGACTTATGGCCTTTTTACTAGATTACACTCCAGATATCGAGCAGGTGAGTGTGGACGAGTGTTATATGGATTTTACAGGAATCGCCCATAAGTACCACTCGCCTGTGGCGGCAGCCTTTGAAATCAAAGATGCAGTTTGCGAAAAGTTCGGATTTACGGTGAATATTGGTATTTCCGTCAATCACCTTTTGGCGAAGATGGCGTCGGATTTTGAAAAGCCAAATAAAGTACATACATTATTTCCAGAGGAGATTCCTGTGAAAATGTGGCCATTACCAGTTTCTGAACTATATATGGCAGGACGCTCTAGTGTAGAGGTTCTGAATAAATTGGAAATACGTACGATTGGGGAGTTGGCGCAGGCAGACCCGAATTTGCTGGAATTGCACTTGAAGAGCCACGGCAGAACCTTGTGGGAATTTGCCAATGGAAAAGCTGGCGATAAGGTCATTAGAGAGCGTGTGGAAAGTAAAGGGATTGGAAATTCTACGACGCTTCCAAAGGATGTGGAGACGGAAGATGGTGCCAAAAAGGTATTCTTGTGGCTTGCAGAAACGGTAGGTGGAAGACTTCGCAAAGAAAACGTGAAAGCCAAAATGGTCAGTGTGGAAATCAAATACAGTACGTTTCAGTCCGTATCCCACCAAAAGCAGCTTATTAGAGCTACGAATGCTGATAAAACAATTTATGAGACAGCGTGTGAGCTTTTTAGAGAATTGTGGAATGGAGAGCCGATTCGTTTATTGGGAATTCGGACATCAAAGCTGGTGGACGAGACTGAACCGGAACAGATGAGTATCTTTGATTTTCAAAATAATATAGAGCAGAAGACTGCAAAAGATGAAAAACACGAGAAATTAGATAAGGCGCTTGACCAGATTCGGAAGAAATACGGTAAAGATGCAATCATAAGAGGAAGCCTGAAATAGGTGGTAGTGAGAGGTGTAATCGAATATGGAGAATTTAATTTTTAGTCTGAATGCAACAGTTCCGGTATTTTTGCTGATGCTTTTGGGACTTTTGTTTCGAAATCTTGGCTGGCTTGACGAAGAATTTGCTTCAAAGATGAACAAATTTGTATTTCTCGTTCCGTTGCCAGTCAAGGTGTTTCAGGATTTGGCAACTGTAGATTTTGAAGAAGCATGGGATGCCAAGTTTGTTTTATTTTGTTTTGTGGTAACGGTACTTAGTATCACAATTGCGGCAGCTTTTTCGTGCGTATGGAAAGACAGGGGAATTCGAGGTGAATTTATTCAAGCCTCTTACCGAAGCAGTGCAGCACTCCTCGGAATTGCGTTTATCCAGAATATTTATGGGAATTCCGGCATGGCACCGATGATGATTATTGGAAGTGTACCGCTTTACAACATTATGGCAGTTGCTGTACTGTCTTTCTTTGGTGGGGAGCAAAAAGGAATTGATAAGAAATTATTGGTTAAGACGTTGAAAGGAATTGTCACGAATCCGATTATAATCGGTATCGCAGCAGGCCTTTTGTGGTCGGCATTTCGTATTCCGATGCCAAAGATTTTGGAAAAAACAGTTTCCAACGTTGCATCTGTGGCAACGCCATTGGGACTGATGGCTATGGGAGCCACATTTGATATCAAGAAAGCGTTTGCAAAAATAAAGCCGTCATTAACGGCCACATTTTTTAAACTCGTTGGATTATGTGCAATTTTCTTGCCAATTGCAATAAAGCTTGGTTTCCGCGATTCGGAACTCGTGGCAATTCTGGTGATGCTTGGTTCTGCATCAACCGTGACTTGTTTCGTTATGGCGAAAAATATGGGACACGAAGGAGTTCTTTCATCAAGTGTTGTAATGTTGACAACTATGTTTAGTGCATTTACATTGACAGGATGGCTGTATATCTTAAAGAGTTTGATGTTTATATAAAGATAAATTGATAATAATTATTATTATTGAAATATATGGAAATATGTGGTACAATATAAAAAAATAATCGAGCAGGAGGTTTCTTTATGAATAAAAATGCATTTCGTGGTTTATCTTATGGAGTTTATATTATTTCAACATTGGACGGGGAAAGACCAACTGGATGTGTGGCAAATAGTGTGATGCAGATTACTTCTGAACCAGCGACCATTGCAGTCAGCATGAATCACGATAACTATACAAATTCATGTATTGCAAAGTCTGGAAAGTTTGCAGTTTCTATTTTGTCTGAAGAATCAGATCCAGGGCTTATTGGAAGATTTGGTTTCCAGTCAGGAAAGGATGTCAATAAATTTGACGGGATTGAATCGTTAGAAAAAGAAGGAATTTCAGTGATTCCAGATGCTTGCGGCTATATTGTCTGTAAAGTGATTGATAAAATGGAGACTTCAACACATACTGTATTTTTAGGTGAAGTGATTGATGCAGACGTCTTAAAGAACGAAGAGCCAATGACATATGCATACTATCATAAAGTGGTGAAGGGCAAGAGTCCAAAGAATGCACCAACATATCTTCCAGAAGAAAATGTGGAAGAAGCGAAATGGGTGTGTAGTATCTGCACCTATGAATATAATGGAGAGATTCCTTTTGAGGAATTGCCAGAAGATTATTGTTGTCCGATTTGCAAACAACCAAAAGATAGGTTTGTAAAGAAATAGAATAGTGAACTAAGGGTATCGCAAAGCGATGCCCTCTTTTTTGCATTCTTGCATAAACTGTGGTATACTCATATTATCTATGTGAACAAATAGGAGGATGTATAAATAATGAAATTAACGAAGCTTTTAGAACGTCTGAATTACGAAATTTTACAGGGAAATGATGATATAGAAATTACAGAATTAGTTAACGACTCAAGAAAGGTCTGTGAAGGCAGCGTGTTCGTTTGTATCAGTGGTGCAGTTGTCGATGGACACAACTTTATAAATGATGTGGCTGAAAAAGGTGCTGTAGCCGTAATCGTGGAAAAAGAAGTGGAAGCACCAGAGCATATGACTGTGATTAAAGTTGAGGATACAAGATATGCTTTGGCCCTTACTTCGGCGGCATATTTTGGCTACCCAGCGGATGAACTTAAAGTCATCGGTATCACAGGTACTAAAGGGAAGACAACAACAACTTACATGGTAAAATCTATTTTAGAGGGTGTGGGTCACAAGGTTGGACTTATCGGTACTATTGAAGCCATTATCGGCGATGAAGTGATTCCAGCGAAGAACACAACTCCAGAATCTTTCACGATTCACCAGTATTTTAGAAAGATGGTAGATGCAGGCTGTGACGCAGTTGTTATGGAGGTTTCTTCGCAGGGACTTATGCTTCACAGAACAGCAGGAATTCCATTTGAAATCGGCATCTTCACGAACTTAGGCGAAGACCACATCGGACCAAATGAACACAAGGATTTTGAGGATTATAAACGCTGCAAAGGTTTGTTATTCAAGCAATGTAAGCTTGGTATTGCAAATGTAGATGATGAACATTTTGAAGATGTGTTCAAGGAAGCAACCTGCAAGATTGAAACCTTTGGTTTCTCAGAAAAAGCGGACTTCCGTGCCAACGATACAGAGTTGGTTTCAAGCCCAGGACATCTTGGTATTTCCTATAAAGTAAGCGGGCTTGCAAACTTTGATGTGGAAATTGATATTCCAGGGAAATTTAGCGTATACAATTCTTTGACAGCCATTGCTGTTTGTAGCCATTTCAATGTGCCTGCTGAAAAGATTATCGAAGCACTTAGAGTTGCAAAAGTCAAAGGCAGAATTGAAATGGTAAAAGTGTCAAATGATTTTACGCTTATGATTGACTATGCGCATAATGCAATGAGTCTGGAAAGTTTACTCTCTACACTCAAGGAATACAACCCAAAACGTCTGGTTTGTCTCTTTGGATGCGGTGGAAACCGTGCAAAATCAAGACGCTATGAGATGGGTGAGGTGTCAGGAAACCTTGCTGACCTTACAATTATCACATCAGATAATCCACGTTTTGAAGAACCGCAGGATATCATTGATGATATCAAGATTGGTATTGGTAAGACAGATGGCGAATATGTAGAAATCATTGACCGTAAGGAAGCTATCCGCTATGCGATTGACGAGGCAGAGGTTGGCGATGTTATTGTGCTCGCTGGAAAAGGTCATGAGGATTATCAGGAAATTAAGGGCGTGAAATACGATATGGATGAACGTGTATTAATCGCCGAGGTTGTAAAAGAAAGTAAGAGGGCGAATCTGATTCGCTAGTTAGATATAGATGAAGAAATAAAAGGAGCAGTTACCCATGTACGCAAAGGTCATTGTTGACATTACACATGAAAAACTGGATAGAGTATTTGAGTATCGCATTCCTGCTGAATTAGAGGGAGCGCTGAAAGTCGGCATGGAAGTGATTGCGCCTTTTGGTCTCGGCAATCGTGAAATAAGTGGTTATATTGTTGATATTTGTGAAAATTGCGAATATGAAGCGAATAAAATAAAAGCGATTCTTAGACCAGCAGAAAAAAGAAATTCTATAGAGATAAAACTCATAGAACTTGCAGCCTGGATGAAGGAGCACTATGGCGGCACCATGATTCAGGCATTGAAGACGGTTCTTCCTATAAAAAAAGAAGAGCGGATGAAGGTTAAACGATACGTAAGACTTCTTCTTTCTGAGAAAGAAGGGAAAGAAAAGTTAGAAGAGTATTTAAAAAAGAACCAGAAAGCCAGAGTTCGTGTTCTTGCAGCACTTTTGGATAACAATGTATTAGAGTATGAGTTTGTCATTCACAAGTTAAATGTGACAAGAACGGTTCTGCGTGCGTTGGAAGAACAGGGTGTAGCCAGAATCGAGTCGGAACAGGTTTTTCGAAATCCGATTAAGAATCGGGAACAGAACTGGCAGCCGATAGCTTACACAGGAGAGCAGCAGAATGCAATTGACATATTTAGAGAAGATTATCTGCAAGGTCTTCATAAAACGTATTTATTATATGGAGTGACTGGAAGCGGGAAGACGGAAGTCTATATGGAAATGATTGCCCGCGTCGTCCGAGACGGCAAGCAGGCGATTGTCCTGATTCCAGAAATTGCCCTGACCTATCAGACCGTAATGCGGTTTTATAAAAGATTTGGCGACCGCATTTCGATTTTGAATTCAAGGATGTCAAACGGGGAACGCTACGACCAGATGATGCGCGCCAAAGAGGGCGCTATCGATGTGATGATTGGCCCCCGTTCGGCGTTGTTTACTCCATTTCCAAATTTGGGACTCATCGTAATTGATGAGGAGCATGAGCCGACTTACAAGAGCGAGCAGATTCCGCGCTACCACGCAAGAGAGACGGCGATTGCAAGAGCAGAGTTAGAAGGCGCAAGCGTAGTACTTGGTTCGGCGACTCCGTCGTTAGAAGCTTTTTACAGAGCAGGAACAGGCGAGTACAAACTCCTGACGCTGCGAAATCGTTCGCAGAAACAGGAACTTCCATCGGTTTACACAGTAGATTTGAGGGAAGAATTAAAATCAGGCAACCGTTCGATTATCAGCCGTCAGCTGCATGAATTAATTCAGGACCGTTTAGATAAGAAACAGCAGATTATACTTTTTATCAACCGCAGAGGCTATGCAGGGTTTATTTCTTGCCGCTCTTGTGGCTATGTGGCGAAATGTCCCCACTGTGACGTGTCTCTTACGTCTCACAGAGGCGGCAAACTGGTTTGTCATTACTGTGGATATGAGATGCCGGAATACCAGACTTGTCCAGAATGTGGCTCCAAGCATATCGGAGGCTTCCGCGCAGGAACCCAGCAGATTGAGGAACTGGTAAAAAAAGAATTTCCAGAAGCCAGAGTGCTTCGCATGGATATGGATACCACCAAGGAAAAGGATGGTCACGAGAAAATATTAGAGACCTTTGCAAATGAGGAAGCCGATATTTTAATTGGAACCCAGATGATTGTCAAAGGGCATGATTTCCCAAATGTGACGCTGGTTGGAATCCTTGCGGCGGACTTGTCCTTGTATGCAGATGACTACCGCGCAGGAGAGAGAACCTTCCAACTCCTTACACAGGCAGCAGGCCGCGCTGGAAGGGGAAAAGCCAAAGGCGAGGTGGTAATCCAGACCTACAGCCCAGAACATTACGCAATTGAGACGGCAGCAGGACAGGATTATGAAAGTTTTTATCAGGAAGAAGCCGCATACCGCAGACTTATGGGATATCCACCAGTAGAGCAGCTCATGGCAATTTTGGCTGCAGGCGAAGATGAAGAGTTGTTGGAAAAGGCATGTGGGTATTTGAAAACCTATGCAGAGCGGGTAAATAAGCTGCAGATTCGAATCATAGGACCGACCAGTCCATATGTTGGAAAGGTGAACGATGTTTACCGTCGGGTAATTTATTTGAAGCACAAAGATTACAATGCCCTGACTGGTATGAAAGATAAACTCGAGCAATACATTGAAGTGAATCCAGGATTTGCGAAGCTGCGGATTCAATTCGATTTTAACCCAATGAATATATTTTAAATAAGGAGATAAGAAAAATGGCAGTTAGAGAGATTAGAGTGCAAGGAGACGAAGTGCTCGCAAAAAAATGTAAAGAAGTAAAGGCAATGACACCACGTACAGCGATTTTAATCGAAGATATGATTGAAACCATGTATGAAGCAAATGGCGTTGGACTTGCAGCACCACAGGTAGGTATCTTAAAACGTCTTGTGGTAATCGATATTGGAGAAGGTCCAATCGTGTTAATCAACCCAGTGATTTTGGAAACTTCTGGTGAGCAGGTAGGAGATGAAGGCTGTCTTAGTGTTCCAGGAAAAGCTGGTCAGGTAACACGCCCAAATTATGTGAAAGTAAAAGCTTTGGATGAAAATATGGAAGAAGTGATTTACGAAGGCGAAGGTCTTCTTGCAAGGGCATTCTGCCATGAAATCGACCATTTGGACGGACATTTATATGTAGAAAAAGTGGAAGGCGAACTTCACGATGTGGCGTATGAGGAAGAAGAATTTGAGGAAGAATAAGGAGGAGAGAAAATGAAAGTAATTTTTATGGGAACTCCTGATTTCTCGGTGGGAACCTTGGAAGCACTTGTGGAAGCGGGGCACGAAGTGGTTCTTGCTGTGACGCAGCCGGATAAGCCAAAGGGAAGAGGAAAGGAAATGCAGTTCACACCAGTAAAAGAGTGTGCCGTGAAATACAACATTCCAGTTTATCAGCCAAAGAGAGTCCGCGAACCAGAATGCATCGCAGAGCTTCGCAAGTATGAAGCAGACATCATGGTAGTCGTTGCATTTGGACAGCTTCTTCCAAAAGAAATTTTGGAAATGACTCCTTATGGGTGTGTAAATGTGCATGCTTCTTTACTTCCAAAATACCGGGGTGCAGCGCCAATTCAATGGTCTATTATTGATGGCGAAGAGGTGACCGGTGTTACAACCATGCAGATGGACGAGGGCCTTGATACAGGCGATATGCTTCTCAAGACCGTAATTCCAATGGACGCAAAAGAGACAGGCGGAAGCCTTCATGATAAGCTGGCAGAAGCAGGGGCGAAGCTCTGTGTGGAAACGTTAAAGGGATTGGAAGAAAAATCAATCACACCAGTTCCGCAGGGCGAGACAACAACTGCCTATGCGAAAATGTTAGACAAACAGCTTGGAAATATTGATTGGAATCAGAGTGGTATCGCAATCGAAAGATTAATTCGGGGACTCGCTCCTTGGCCAAGTGCATACACCGGATGGAATGGGAAGATTATGAAAATCTGGGATGCAGAAGCAGTAGATGGCCCGGGAGACAAAGAACCTGGAACCATTGTGAAAGTGGAAAAGGATGCATTTTATGTGCAGACCGGAGAAGGTCTTTTAAAGGTGTGTGAGCTTCAGATTCCAGGAAAGAAACGAATGGATGCAGGAGCATTTCTTCGTGGCTATCAGGTGAAAGCAGGGGAAGTATTAGAAAGAATTTAGTATAAGGAGGAAGTTGGATGTTTTTTCCAATGTTTTATGACCCAACTTATTTTTTAGTATTAATTGGAGTGGTTTTAAGCATGCTTGCGCAGGGAAAAGTAAAGAGCACCTTCGCAAGGTATTCGCAGAGAAGAAATGCAAGAGGAATCACGGGAGCAGAGACCGCAGAGCGCATTTTGCATGGTGCCGGAATCTATGACGTACGCATCGAGCATGTATCAGGAAACCTGACTGACCACTATGACCCAAGAAGCAAGGTATTACGTTTGTCTGATTCTGTCTATGGGCAAAACTCTGTGGCAGCAGTAGGCGTTGCGGCTCATGAATGTGGACACGCCATTCAGCATGCGAAGGGATATGCACCGCTTAAAATCAGAAGTGCTATCGTACCTGTAGCAAATTTTGGGGCGAAAATTGCATGGCCACTTATAATCTTCGGTCTTTTCTTCACAAGTGAGACCTCTTCTCTATTAATCAATCTTGGAATTATCGCATTTTTATTTGCAGTGCTCTTCCAGGTTGTAACATTGCCGGTAGAGTACAATGCATCAAACCGTGCCATCCGCATGATTGCAGAAACTGGTCTTATGCAGGGAGAAGAAATCAGAGAAGCGAAAAAGGTATTAAGTGCGGCTGCACTTACCTATGTAGCAGGTGCGGCAACAGCAGTGCTGCAGCTCCTTCGAATCATTCTCTTAACAGGAGGAAGAAGACGGAATGACTAGAGAACTGGTACTTGGTATTTTATTAGAAGTGACACGAGATGGGGAGTACAGCCACATCGCACTTCGCAACGTGTTAAGCAAATATCAATATTTAGATAAAAAAGAACGCGCTTTTATTACCAGAGTAACCGAAGGTACTTTAGAGCGTATGATTGAGATTGATTATATTATTAATCAATTTTCAAAAGTAAAAGTAAATAAAATGAAACCAGTGATTCGAAACATCCTTAGAAGTGCTGTCTATCAGCTGAAATATATGGACAGCATTCCCAATTCGGCAGTCTGCAATGAGGCTGTCAAGCTGGCAACAAAGAAAGGGTTTGCGAATTTGAAAGGTTTTGTAAATGGTGTGCTCCGCAATATTGAGCGGAATCTGGACGCCATTACATATCCAGATGAGTCGGATTTGGTGACTTATCTATCTGTAAAATACTCGATGCCAGCGTGGATTTTGAAGCAGTGGATGGAAGTGTACAGCCGCGAAACCGTAGAAATAATGCTGCAGGATTTTCTAAAGGAAAAACCGACCACCATTCGTTGTAATCTAAATCAGGTGGCGGTGGACGAACTTGTGGAAAAGCTGGAAAAAGAGGGAGTGCATGTGGAAAAACATCCGTATCTGCCATATGCATTGTGGATATCTTCCTACAATTACCTGGGCGATTTGGAGACCTTCCAAAACGGAGATTTCCATGTACAGGATATCAGTTCTATGCTGGTGTCACAGATTGCACAGCCGAAAGAGGGCGATAGGGTGATTGATGTGTGCGCAGCACCAGGAGGAAAATCTCTTCACATGGCGGAAATGCTTCACGGAACAGGCCATGTGGAAGCAAGGGATTTGACCGATTATAAGGTGAATCTGATTTGGGACAATATTATGCGCTCTGGTATGAAAAATATTGAGGCAGTGAGAAAAGATGCAACGATTTTAGATGAAGCATCGATAGAGACAGCAGACATTGTTGTGGCAGATTTACCGTGCTCTGGGCTCGGGGTTCTTGGAAAGAAGACGGACCTGAAGTACAAAATGACAGAAAAGACGCAAGGAGAACTTGTAAAACTGCAGCGAGACATTTTGTCCATAGTGAAAGCCTATGTAAAACCGGGCGGTACACTTATCTATAGTACCTGTACCATTAACGAAGCAGAGAATATGGGAAATGTAAAATGGTTCCTCGCAGAAAATGTAGAGTTTGAACTGGTTTTCAGCCAGCAACTCCTACCAGGCGTTCACGAAAGTGACGGGTTTTTCATTGCAAAATTTAAGAAGGTGAATCATGAATAAAAAAGATATCAAATCTTTTACGTTTGATGAATTGAAAATAGAGATGGAAGGCATTGGTGAGAAGTCCTTTCGGGCAAAACAGATTTATGAGTGGCTTCATGTGAAACTTGTGGATTCCTTTGAGGAAATGACGAATCTCTCCAAAGGGTTACGAGAAAGAATGGAGGCTGTATACCGCATTCCAAGTGTAAGTATGCTGGAACGACAGATTTCAAAAATAGATGGAACAAACAAGTTCCTGTTCCAATTAGAAGATGGACATGTGGTGGAAAGTGTGCTGATGCGATACAAACATGGGAATTCTGTTTGTATTTCCTCCCAGGTTGGCTGCCGTATGGGATGCAAGTTCTGTGCATCTACAATTGGTGGTTTGGAGAGAAATCTGCTTCCATCGGAGATGCTTGGAGAAATCTATCAGATTCAGAAAATATCGGGGGAACGTGTTTCAAATATCGTCATTATGGGAACAGGTGAACCATTGGACAACTACGATAATTTTGTTCGGTTTATTCGTCTTTTGACAGATGAAAACGGATTGAATATAAGTCAGCGGAATGTAACGGTTTCTACCTGCGGTATTGTGCCAAATATGAAAAGGCTTGCGGAGGAAAAACTTCAGATTACACTTGCACTGTCGCTACATGGCTCCACACAGGAAAAGCGAAAGACGCTGATGCCAGTTGCGAATAAATATGAGCTTTCGGAAGTTCTGGAAGCCTGCGACTATTATTTTGAAAAAACCGGAAGAAGAATCACGTTCGAATACAGCCTCGTACATGGGGTAAATGACAGGGATGAAGATGCAAATGAATTGATTGGGATACTGAAACCACGGAACTGTCATTTGAATTTAATCCCGGTAAATCCGATTAAAGAGCGTAATTTTGAGAAGCCAAGCCGTAAAAGTGCTGAGAATTTCAAAAATAAACTTGAAAAAAGCGGAATAAATGTTACTATTAGAAGAGAAATGGGCTCTGATATTGACGGAGCCTGTGGGCAACTAAGGCGACGTTATGTAGAAACTAAATAAAAGGAGAACTATATGAAGACGTTTTCAAAGACAGATGTCGGAGTAGTGCGTGAGGTGAATCAGGATTATGTGTTCACGTCTGAGCAGCCAGTTGGCAATATTCCGAATCTATTGGTCGTTGCAGACGGCATGGGCGGTCATAAGGCCGGCGATTTCGCTTCGAAGTTTGTAGTAGAGACCTTGAAAGAGGAACTGCTTCAAAGTACAGAAGACGGACCAGAAGCAATGATTAGAACAGCAATTGTAGCTGCAAATCGAAAATTGATTGAGAGAGCCAGACAGGATATACGGCTTCAGGGTACTGGAACTACCTTAGTGGCAGCAACTGTCATAGAGAATACTCTCTATTTTGCCAATATTGGTGATAGTCGGCTGTATCTCTTGAATGATGAAATCAAGCAATTATCAAAGGATCATTCGTTTGTACAGGAAATGGTGCGTCTTGGAGGAATAAAAGCAGAAGAAGCGAAATATCATCCAGACAAGAATATCATTACACGGGCAGTTGGTGCCAAAGAAAAGATAGAAATAGACTTTTTCGAGTATCGCCTGAAAAAGGGTGACATAATTTTGATGTGTACAGACGGACTTAGCAACATGGTTGAGGATGATGAGATACTTCGTATCGTAAAGAGTTCCAGAGATGTTGTAGAAGCAGTAGAACAATTAATTGAAAGAGCGAATTATAATGGTGGACGTGATAACATTGGAGTTGTTGTTGCAAAACCGTTCGCAGATGAGGTGAATTTATGATAAAAGAAGGCGTTATGATTGGCGGAAGATATGAGATCATGGGCAGAATAGGCATGGGCGGAATGGCTGATGTTTATAAAGCAGTTGATACGGTATTGAACCGCTATGTTGCTGTCAAAGTATTAAAAAGAGAATTTCGTGAAGACGAGAACTTTGTGAAGAAGTTCCGCTCTGAAGCACAGGCTGCGGCAGGACTCTTACATCCAAATATTGTTAACGTATACGATGTAGCTGAAGACCGTGGGCTTTACTACATAGTTATGGAATTGGTAGAAGGAATTACACTGAAAGACTATATTCAGAAGAAAGGTCAGCTTTCTCCAAAAGAGGTTGTTGGAATTACAGTACAGGTATGTTCTGCAATCGATATGGCACACAGCCATAACATTGTTCATCGTGATATCAAACCACAGAATATTATTATCTCAAAAGAAGGCAAAGTGAAAGTAACTGATTTTGGTATTGCAAAGGCAACCTCTTCTAATACAATCAGTACAAATGCTATGGGTTCTGTACACTATACATCTCCAGAACAGGCGAGAGGTGGATTTAGTGATGCAAAGAGTGATATTTACTCACTTGGTATCACAATGTATGAAATGATTACAGGACGTCTTCCATTTGATGGAGACTCAACAGTTGCAATTGCGCTGAAGCATTTGCAGGAAGATATGGTACTTCCATCTGAATACGTACCAGATATTCCATACAGCTTAGAAAACATTATTTTAAAATGTACACAAAAGAGTCCGGACAGACGTTATGCAGAAGTTGGACCATTGATTCGTGATTTGAAACGTTCTCTTGCAGAACCAGATGGTGATTTTGTAAAAATTGCACCATTTGTAAGTGCAGCAGACACTGTGATGATTACACCGGAAGAATTGCAGGTAATTCAGGGAAAATCAAATTACAACGTGGATTATGATGATGATAATTACGATGACAATTATGATGATGAATATGACGAAGAGCGTCGTCCAAGAAAACGCAGCAGTTCATCTAAAAAATCAGAAATTGACCCTAAGATGGCGAAGATTATGAAGATTATGACGATTGTCGTAGCGGTAATTTTTGTCTTTATTCTGATTTTTGCAATCAGCAGTGCGACTGGATTAATCAAATTCGGGCCTGACATTACAGAAGGTTCAGAAGAGGATAAGATTAAAGTGCCAGAATTGGAAGGAAAGACAGAAGAAGAGGCACAAGAGGCGTGTGAAAAAGCGGGCTTACAGATGAAAGTCGTATCTCGTAAAGAGTCGAAAAAGCATGAAGAGGGCTTGATTGACAGCCAGAAGACACAGGCTGGTACAGAAATGCCAGAGGGTGCAATCGTGCAGGTTGTAGTAAGTACTGGAAAATTGCTTGAGATTCCAGAGCTTGGTAAAAAGAATTATATCGATGCAAGAGATATTTTGATTGAACTTGGATTTGATAAGGATAATATCAAAATGGTGGAAGAACCACATAAGGATATTGAAGAAGACAAAGTAATTAGAACAGAGCCGGCAGCAGGAGAATGGAAGACGAAAAGTACGGTAGTTACAGTCTATGTAAGTACAGGTATTGAGATGGTTGAGGTGCCAAATCTTGCTGGCAAGACAAAAGACGAAGCAGAAAAAGCATTGACAGATGCTGGTTTAGTTGGAAGTGCTACTGAGGAATATGATGCGACTGTAGAAGCTGGAAAGGTTATCAGCCAGAAGACAGATGCTGGAGATGAAGTGGAGGCAGGTTCTACTGTTGAATATGTAGTAAGTAAAGGGGAAGAACCAAAGGAAATGGTTAAAGTTCCATCTGCTGATAAGCTTATTGGCAAGAAAATAAGTGAGGTTCAAAAAGAATTAGATAAAGTGGGTCTTAAAGCAGATGTACGATTTGCAACATACCCTGGTTATGAGTCGGGAACTGTTGCAGAGGTTGAAAATGCAGGCAAAGAAGTCGAAAAGGGTGCTAGTATAAAAGTATATGTAAGTGATTGGACTCCAGCAGGAACAGAAGAGGAGCCAGAAGCAGGTACAGAAACGGAATAGTATTAAAGGACTAATCTATGCAAGGAAAGATTATAAAAGGAATTGCCGGATTCTACTACGTACACGTAGTAGGATCCGGTCTTTATGAATGTAAGGCTAAGGGCATTTTTCGAAAAGATAAGATTAAACCACTTGTTGGTGATATGGTAGAGATTGATGTCTTAGATGAAACTGAAAAAAAAGGAAATATTATAGAAATACTGGAGCGAAAGAATGAGCTTGTCCGTCCGGCGGTAGCCAATATTGATCAGGCACTTGTGGTATTTGCGGTGACAAAGCCAAAGCCGCATTTCAATCTGCTTGACCGGTTCCTCATTATGATGGAGAGCAAAGGAATTCCAGTTGTTCTCTGTTTTAACAAGAAAGATATTGCGACAGAGCCGGAAATACAGGAGTTGAAAGATATTTATGAAGGTTGTGGCTATAAAATCGTTTTCACGAGTGCACTCGGGCATGAGAATGTAGAAGTGTTGAAAGTGTTGCTGGAGGGAAAAACGACAGCGATTGCGGGCCCTTCTGGTGTGGGTAAATCTTCCCTCATTAACATTTTCCAGCCAGATGCACAGATGGAGACGGGAAGTATCAGTGAGAAGATTGAGCGTGGAAAGCATACGACGAGACATTCAGAATTAATCTGGATTGAAGAGGATACGTATATTATGGACACGCCGGGATTTAGTTCGCTTTACACAAACGAGTTTGAGAAAGAAGAACTGAAATACTATTTTACAGAGTTTGAACCGTATGAAGGAACATGCAGGTTTCAGGGCTGTGATCATGTACACGAGCCTGGATGTGCGGTGAAAGAAGCTTTAGAGGAAGGAAAAATTCATCCGGTCCGCTATGAAAATTATTTGGAAATGTACAAGGAATTGAAAGAGAAGAGGAGATACTAGCTATGATGATTTTAGCACCATCTATACTAGCAGCAGATTTTAAAGAATTAGGAAAGGCAATCCAGACGATTGAAGAAAATGGAGCCGAGTATTTGCACTTTGATGTTATGGACGGGGTTTTTGTGCCAAGTATTTCGTTTGGTGAACCAGTATTAAAATCCATTCGTCCGGCCACAAAGTTATTTTGTGACGCTCATTTGATGATTACAGAACCGATTCGTTATGTGGAAGTATATGCGCAGGCAGGTGCTGACTTGATTACGGTGCATGTGGAAGCCTGTGAAGATGTTCATGCTACTATTGACAAGATAAAAGCGTGTGGCTGTAAAGTGGGTGTTTCTATTTGCCCAGAAACCCCGGTTTCGGTTTTGGAAGATTTGCTGGATAAAGTAGATATGGTATTAGTCATGTCGGTTCACCCAGGGTTTGGCGGACAGAAGTTTATTCCGGAGTCCCTGGAAAAAATTGCAGCAGTGAAATCGATGATTGACAAAAAGGGACTTTCTGTAGATATTCAGGTAGACGGTGGAATCTATACTCATAACGTAGAAGAGGTTATAAAGGCAGGAGCAAATATCATCGTAGCAGGTTCCGCTGTATTTAAGGGAGATGCTGCCCGAAATACAAAGGACATGTTAGAGATTTTGAAAAAGTATGAATAAAAGAGGATTGATTATTAGCGGCGGTTCCATAGATGAGGCATTTGGACTGCAGATGCTTGAGGAACTTCAGCCCCACTATATAATTGCGGTAGACAGCGGGCTTACATTTTTGTATCATAATAAGGTGATGCCGACGCATATTGTAGGTGATTTTGATAGCGTAGATACGGCTGTTATTGATTACTACAAAACCCAGACCAATATTCCCATTCGGGAGTTTAATCCCATAAAAGACGCATCGGATACCGAGATTGCAGTGCGGCTGGCGCTTGCATTAGATGTAGGGGAATTGTGGCTTCTTGGGGCCACGGGGACACGTCTCGACCATGTGATGGCCAATATTCAGGTGCTTAAGATTGCGTTTGACGAGGGCACGAAAGCTTATATTATAGACCCTTGTAACCGCATTTCGCTGGCTGAAAAAGAAGTGGTTCTTTCAAAAGAAAAGGCTTTTGGGGATTATTTTTCGATATTCCCATTTGGCGGGATTGTGGAAGACATTTCAGTTGAAGGCGCGAAATATCCGCTGGAGCATTATAGACTTTGTCCATATGACAGCAGATGCGTGAGCAACGAGCTATTCGCAGATGAAGTGAAAATCAGATTTCCAAAGGGGACAATCATCCTGATGGAAACAAGAGATAAAAAATAGAAGATAGAGAGGAACATAATATGAAATTAGGTATCGTAGGATTGCCAAACGTTGGTAAAAGTACATTGTTTAATTCGTTAACAAAGGCAGGAGCAGAATCGGCAAACTACCCATTCTGTACAATCGACCCTAACGTAGGGGTGGTAACTGTGCCAGATGAAAGGCTAAATGTACTTGGAGAAATGTACAATACAAGAAAAATTGTACCAGCTGCAATTGAATTTGTTGATATTGCAGGTCTTGTAAAGGGTGCTTCCAAAGGGGAAGGCTTAGGAAACCAGTTCCTTGCCAATATCCGTGAGGTAGATGCAATTGTACATGTAGTAAGATGTTTTGAAGATAGTAATATTGTTCACGTAGATGGAAGTATTGCTCCACTTCGTGATATTGAAACTATCAATTTGGAACTCATTTTCTCAGATATTGAAATCCTAGACAGACGTATTGCGAAAGCAACAAAGGTTGCTCGTAATGACAAAGCAGTTGCAAAGGAATTGGAATTATTAGAAAAAATCAAAGCCCATCTGGAAAATGATAATATGGCAAGAAGCTTTGAAGTAAATGATGAAGATGAACTTGCGTTATTGGAAAGCTATAATTTACTCACATACAAGCCAGTTATTTTTGCTGCAAACGTAGCAGAAGACGATTTGATGGATGACGGTGCAGGCAACGAAGGCGTACAGGCTGTCAGAGAATTTGCGGAAAAAGAAAACTGCGAAGTATTTGTTGTGTGTGCACAGATTGAGCAGGAGATTGCTGAGTTAGAAGATGATGAGAAGAAAATGTTCTTAGAAGACCTTGGATTAGAAGAATCTGGTCTTGAAAAATTAATCAAGGCAAGCTATAGCTTACTCGGATTGATTAGCTATCTGACAGCGGGAGAACCAGAAGTTCGTGCATGGACAATCCGCAAAGGGACAAAAGCACCACAGGCAGCTGGTAAGATTCATTCTGATTTTGAACGCGGATTTATCCGTGCAGAAATCGTAAGCTACACAGACCTTATGGACTGCGGAACTTATGCGGCAGCAAAGGAAAAAGGTCTTGTGCGTCTGGAAGGTAAAGAATACGTTGTACAGGATGGTGACATTATTTTATTCAGATTTAACGTATAGAGTCGAAAGGAATGCAAACTATGACAACAAGCATTAGTTTTCCAAACATAGGAATTCATCTTGAAAATGTGGGAAAGATGATTTCTGTGTTTGACTTTGAGATAGCGTATTATGGAATAATTATTGCGCTAGGTGTAATGGCAGGGATTTTCATGGCGGCGTTTCTGGCTAAGAAAACGGGGCAGAATCCGGAAACCTATTATGACCTTGCAATGTATGCAGTCATTCTCTCTATCATGGGAGCAAGAATATATTACGTAGTATTTTCGTGGGATTATTATAAAGATGATTTGCTTAGCATTTTCAATCTGCGGGAAGGCGGTCTTGCCATCTATGGCGGTGTGATTGCAGCAATTATCACTACCTTTGTATTTGCAAAGGTGAAAAAGGTTCCATTTGGACTACTGGCAGACACCGCAGGTCCGGGTCTAATTCTCGGACAAATTATTGGACGCTGGGGAAACTTTTTTAACCGTGAAGCCTTTGGCGAATATACCGACAGTCTTCTGGCAATGCGGCTTCCAGTTGATGCAGTCAGAAGCTCTGATATTACAGAACTGATGATGGAACACGTAGAGGTAATAGACGGCATCTCCTATATTCAGGTGCATCCGACGTTTTTGTATGAATCATTATGGAACTTATGTATCCTGACTCTTATGATTTTATGGATAAAACGCAAAAAATTTGACGGGGAAGTGTTCTTAATCTATTTGTTAGGTTATGGTGTGGGAAGATTCTGGATAGAAGGACTCCGCACAGACCAGCTTCTGATTCCGGGAGCAGGGCTTCCTGTATCTCAAGTGCTGGCAGCGGTGATGGCTGTATTTTCTGTCATTGCAATCTGTTATGGAAGAAAGAAAAGAAACGATAAAAAAAGTAGAGAAGTGGTTTAAATGCCACTTCTCTTATTTTTGTGTGCGAGTATTGTGTCGCGATATTCTTTTGGGGTTTTTCCAACCTGTTTTTTGAAAAGCTTTGTAAAATAATTCACATCGGAAATGCCGCAATACTGCGCAATTGTTTGAATCTGCATATTGGTCGAATTCAAAAGTAAAATTGCGTGCTCAATGCGTTTGCGGTTCACATATTCTGTCAGCGTGCTTCCAGTTTCTTTTTTAAAAAGAGTAGAAAGATAACTAGAGTTGACGTTCAGCGTATTAGCTAATGTATTTAAGCTTAGGTTGGCAGTCAAATCGGTATCAATTTGTGTCAGAACCTTACGTATCAGTAATGAATATCCTTTCATGGAATAGTTTTTTACCAGAAGACAATACCTATGAACCATGTCACGCTGTAATTGCTCCAAATCCTTTGTGGACGTTGTCATCTCAATTTTACGGGCAAATTTGGAAGACAAATTGTCAATGTGAAATGGATGAACAGATCCTGATTCGGCAGCCTTCCGAAGCAATGTGTTCAGTATAACTGTATAGTTCTTTTCGTTGCGCAGCGGTTCGGCAGTTCTTGGCTCCAGATTAGAAAGACCATATGGCGCAAGGAACTTTTCAGCCTTTAAAAACTGCCCTTGTGAAACGGCAAGCATAAAATTGTATTCCGATTCATATCGTTCTTCTATCAGTTTCATTGTAAGCTGCGGGGATTCACTTTCCTGGTAAGTTGAAATAGTAGCGGCATAATCAGAATCTGAGAGTCTGTTCTGCTGTATTTCTGTGAAAGAAAAATTGTCAACCGAGCCCCAGAGTGTTTCTCCAAGTGTGGTAATCAAATTCAGGAGAACGCCGTGAACAGGCAGCAATGTAAGACTGTGAAAGTATTTTGCTATCTGGGTAAGCAGGCCCGCAGGAAGCGAAAAACGTTCCGCGTGCTTATAAAGGTCTGTCTCTGATACCGGTGTCAAAAGATAAGGACCGATAAATAAATAGGTCGGCTCGTCTGTTTCTGGTATCTGAAAGAACACATAATTACAACCGAATTTATCAAAAATATAATATATTTTATTAGAATCTATCTGCTCTGGAATAAATGTCATAACATCTGCAAAGTCCATTTCCGGATTTAGCAGTTTACGTAACCCCAAATCCAAATCAGGAACTGCATGAAAAGGGTAAGTAACATAATGATAAGGCAGATGAAAATTCTTTAGTATCCGCTCGAAAAATTTTAATTCTGCTTGATATTTCATAAAACACCTTTTTATTTGATGAATCCAAAGCAGTTTAGGATAACAATCAATGTAAGAATTGGTACAACAACTGTCATAACAACCCGGTCATATTTGCTTAAGACACCATCGCGGCCGCCCTTGGTAAGCTCTTCTTCATACCCCTTGTAGCCCCATACCTTACAGCAGTAGATTGTGGTAAGGAGACAGCCAAGCGGAAGTAATACATAACCAGAGAAGCAGTCAACCCAGTCATAAATATTGTAATATATAACGCCGCTTCCAAATGCCCACCATGGTAATTTTACGTGGCTTAACAAACCAGTTCCTTGGCTGAGTGAACACAAGATGCCGCCGGCGAAAATAATGATAGATGTAAAAATGGTTGCTTTCGTGTGAGAGATTTTACACTTTTCTTCTACGCATTTTACAGGAATCTCTAAGATTGTAAAGTAAGTAGAAAGCACTGCAAAAATAAGTGCTGTAAAGAAAAAGAAACCAATAATTCTTCCACCAGGGAATTTACCAAAAATATCTGTCATTGCAAGGAAGACAAGGGATGGGCCAGCAGTCATCTGCGAGCCAGCACCCACTACAGAAGGAATAATAACAAATCCTGCTGTCAAAGCTACGCAAGTATCACAGACAGTAACCCACATAGAGTCCTTGCGAAGGTTATTTTTATCAGAAACGCTGGCACCAAGTGTACTGAAAATTGCCCAGCCAATACCAACTGAGAACATTACCTGCATACAGGCGTCAGCGAAAGCTTTCCAAGTAAAGTTTTCCCAATCAGGGATTAAATAGAATTTTAAACCATCAATAGCACCTTCTGAAATAAAGAGTGCCCAGATTCCACATGCAACTAATAAGACAAAAAGCAATGGCATAATAACCTTTGTTACCTTTTCAACCAGCTCTGTAATACCAAATGATAAAAGAACTACTGTAACAAGCATTAAAATACCTGCATAAATCAATGGTTCAATTGGGTCAGAAATAAAGTTTGTATAGTATGAAGTGCTGTCTGCACCAAAATCACCGCTTATCAAGAAGTTGATAGCGTATTTTAAGACATAACCACTTACGATGATGTAGTACATATCAATCAACAATGTACAAATAACATTGATGACGCCGACGAATTTCCATTTTTTATTTACGACACCATATGCATCAATACAATTGGTTTTTGCATAGCGGCCTACTGCAGTTTCCATCTCTACAACCGGATGACCAAGTACGATACATAAAATGATATATACGACTACAAAAGCGCCTCCGCCTCCGCCGTATGCGAGGTAAGGGAATTTCCAAATATTACCTAATCCTATAGCGGCGCCAGCCGCGACCATAATGTAACCAAATCGTGAGCCGAAATTGGCTGTGTTCTTATTACTACTCATATAATTCCTCCGTTCTATAATAGATTTTAGTGTGATAAAATAGTAACACATTACCATTATACAGTAAATTTATTACGAAAATGTTAATTATCAGAAAAAAGAAGAAAAATAAACAGATTGTGTGGAGATGTATCTATAAAGGTACAATATATGTGAAATATGCACTAGATTTTGAAAGAAATGAGGTGTATAATGGTGATAAGTATGAAAAACTAAACTTTTTTCAGGAGAAGTATTTTGAAGGAGGACAAAAACCAATGGGAAGAAAAATGAAGACCATGGATGGTAACCATGCAGCAGCTCATGCATCTTATGCATATACAGACGTTGCAGCTATTTACCCTATTACTCCATCATCTGTTATGGCGGAAGCTACAGATGAGTGGGCTACACAGGGTAGAAAGAATATTTTTGGACAAACAGTTCAAGTGACAGAAATGCAATCAGAAGCAGGTGCAGCTGGTACGGTACACGGATCATTAGCAGCAGGTGCTTTGACAACAACATATACAGCATCTCAAGGGTTATTGCTTATGATTCCAAACTTATACAAGCTGGCTGGTGAACAATTACCAGGCGTTATCAACGTATCAGCCCGTGCAATTGCAAGCCATGCGTTATCAATCTTTGGTGACCACTCAGACGTATATGCATGTCGTCAAACAGGATGTGCTATGCTTTGTGAATCAAGTGTACAGGAAGTAATGGACTTGACTCCAGTTGCTCACCTTTCAGCAATCAAAGGAAAGATTCCATTTATCAACTTCTTTGACGGATTCAGAACATCCCATGAAATTCAAAAGATTGAAACATGGGATTACGAAGATTTAAAAGATATGGCTGATATGGAAGCGATCGCTGCATTTAGAAAACATGCACTCAATCCAAATCACCCATGCCAGAGAGGATCAGCTCAAAATCCTGATATCTTCTTCCAGGCAAGAGAAGCATGTAACCCATATTACGATGCAATGCCGGCAATCGTACAGGATTACATGGACAAAGTGAACGAAAAGCTCGGAACAAACTACAAGTTATTCAACTACTATGGTGCAGAAGATGCAGAACATGTAATTGTTGCAATGGGTTCTGTATGTGACACTATCGATGAAACAGTTGATTATTTAGCAGCACAGGGCAAAAAAGTTGGTGTTGTTAAAGTTCGTCTTTACAGACCATTCTCAGCAGAAGCTTTAATCGCTGCTATTCCAGAATCTGTAAAACAAATTACAGTATTAGACAGAACAAAAGAACCAGGTGCTCTTGGAGAACCATTATATTTAGACGTTTGCGCAGCACTTAAGGGCTCTAAATTTGATGCAGTACCTGTATTTACAGGACGTTATGGTTTGGGTTCAAAAGATACTACACCAGCTCAAATCGTTGCAGTATATGAAAACAGCACAAAACAAAAATTTACATTAGGTATCGTTGATGATGTTACGAACTTATCATTAGAAGTTGGTGCTCCATTAGTAACAACACCAGAAGGAACAATCAACTGTAAGTTCTGGGGACTTGGTGCTGACGGTACTGTAGGTGCGAACAAGAACTCAATCAAGATTATCGGTGACAACACAGATATGTATGCACAGGCATACTTTGATTATGACTCTAAGAAATCAGGCGGTGTTACAATGTCTCACCTCCGTTTTGGTAAGAGTCCAATCAAATCAACATATTTGATTAAACAAGCGAATTTTGTAGCTTGCCATAACCCATCATATGTAAATAAATACAACATGGTTCAAGAATTAGTTGACGGAGGTACATTCCTTCTGAACTGTTCATGGGATATGGAAGGTCTTGAAAAACATTTACCAGGACAAGTAAAAGCATTTATCGCTAACCACAATATCAAATTCTACACAATTGATGGTATTAAGATTGGTAAGGAAATCGGACTTGGCGGACGTATCAATACAGTTCTTCAATCTGCTTTCTTCAAGCTTGCCAACATCATTCCAGAAGAACAGGCAATCGAATTAATGAAAGCGGCTGCAAAAGCTTCTTATGGAAAGAAAGGTGACGCTATTGTTCAAATGAACTACGACGCAATCGATGCCGGTGCACAGCAAATTGTTGAAATCCAGGTTCCAGACTCTTGGAAGGACTGCGCTGATGAAGGTTTATTTGCACCAGAAGTAAAAGGCGGAAGAGCAGACGTTGTTGATTTCGTTAAGAACATTCAGGCAAAGGTTAATGCGCAGGAAGGTAACAACTTACCAGTATCTGCATTTAATGAATACGTTGACGGCAGCACACCATCTGGTGCATCTGCATATGAAAAACGTGGTATTGCAGTAGATATCCCGGTTTGGGTACCAGAAAACTGTATCCAATGTAACCGCTGTGCATATGTATGTCCACATGCAGTTATCCGTCCAATCGCTTTAACAGAAGAAGATTTGGCAAAAGCTCCAGAAGGAATCCAGACTATCGATATGATCGGTATGCCAGGAATGAAATTCGCTATAACAGTTTCAGCTTATGACTGTACAGGATGTGGTTCATGTGCTAACGTATGTCCAGGTAAGAAGGGTGAAAAAGCTCTTGTTATGGGCGGCATGGAAGCAAACGCTGGCAAACAAGTATACTTTGATTTCGGCCGTGAAATTCCTGTTAAACCAGAAGTTGTTGCTAAATTCAAAGAAAATACAGTAAAAGGTTCTCAGTTCAAACAACCTCTCTTAGAGTTCTCAGGAGCTTGTGCTGGTTGTGGCGAAACACCTTACGCGAAATTAGTTACACAATTATTCGGTGATAGAATGTACATTGCTAACGCAACGGGTTGTTCTTCAATCTGGGGTAACTCTTCACCATCTACACCATATACAGTAAATGATAAGGGACAAGGACCAGCATGGTCTAACTCACTTTTCGAAGATGCAGCTGAATTTGGTTACGGTATGTTATTGGCTCAAAGAGCTTTAAGAAATGGCTTAAAAGAAAAAGTAGAAGCTGTTGCGGCATCTGAAGCAGCTTCAGAAGAAGTAAAAGCAGCATGTGCTGAATGGTTAGATACATTTAGTGTTGGTGCTACAAATGGTACAGCTACAGACAAATTGGTGGCAGCATTAGAAGGATGCGACTGTGAGGTTTGTAAAGACATCGTTGCAAACAAAGACTTCTTAGCTAAGAAATCTCAATGGATCTTCGGTGGAGACGGTTGGGCATACGATATCGGATTTGGCGGTGTTGACCACGTATTAGCAAGTGGTAAAGACATCAACATTATGGTATTCGATACAGAAGTTTACTCTAACACAGGTGGTCAGGCTTCAAAAGCTACTAAGACTGGTGCAATTGCTCAATTCGCAGCAGGCGGAAAAGAAATCAAGAAGAAAGACCTTGCAAGCATCGCAATGAGCTACGGCTATGTATACGTTGCACAAATCGCTATGGGTGCTGACTTCAACCAGACTGTAAAAGCGATTTCTGAAGCAGAAGCTTACCCAGGACCATCATTAATTATCGCATACGCTCCATGTATCAACCATGGTATTAAGAAAGGTATGAGCAAAGCCCAGACAGAAGAAGCATTGGCAGTTGAATGTGGATACTGGAACAACTTCCGTTACAATCCAGCAGCTGAAGGCAATAAGTTCACTCTTGACAGCAAAGAACCTAACTTAGAAGGATACAAAGATTTCCTCAATGGTGAAGTTCGTTACAATGCTTTGATGAGAGCAAATCCAGAAAAGGCAGAAGCAATGTTTGCACAAAACGAAGCAGAAGCAAAAGCAAGATACAATTATCTTAAAAAACTTATCGCTCTTTACGGAGAAGATGCTGAATAATTAAAGGCGAAAAAATAAATCCTCGAGTTTTCGGACTCGAGGATTTTTTTGCTGTTTTCATCATATAGTATTTAAAGAGCTAACGAGGAAATTAGTAAAAAAAATCTATACATTTTGACAATAAAATAACGTTAAAAAATAAACGAGTTAGTAAAAATACACAAAAATTCGAGCAAAAAACTGTGTAAAAGGGAAAAAAGAATTTCCTCTCTTGACCGACATTTCGGTAGGTGGTAAGGTGGAATTATAAAGGAATATTGCGGGGGATATTCCGCCTATTTGAAGCTTCGGAAATCAGAGAAGTATGAATGAGAAATAGTGAGAAAGGAGTTTCGATATGTCACAATGTGTTGTAATTGCAGATGACTTGACGGGAGCAAACGCGACCGGAGTTTTGCTGAAAAAAATGAATTATAATGCGTATACAGTAATGAATTCAGAGCGGATTGAGCTGGAGACGCTTTCAACTTGTGATTGTGTATTATATCCAACGGACAGCCGTGGTGTGGCACCGGAGATTGCATATAATCGTGTGTATAATGTATGTAATCTGTTAAAGAACGACGATGTAAAGGTATATGCAAACCGAATTGACAGTACCCTCAGAGGTAATCTGGGAAGCGAGACGGATGCGATGCTGGATTGTCTAGGTGAAGATTATGTGGCAATTGTTGCCCCATGTTTCCCATCATCAGGCAGAATTGTCATTGGTGGCTATATGCTGGTGGATGGAATTCCATTACATAGAACCAATATTGCAATTGACCCTAAGACGCCGGTTAAGGTTTCAGAAGTGGCATTGCTTTTTAAAGAACAGAGCAAGTATCAGGTATCTTCTATTTTTATGAAGGATATGATGCAGGGACATTACTATCTTGCAGAGTTGATTAAAGAGAAAGTGGCACATGGAAACAGAATCATTGTCCTGGACTGTGTGACACAGGAAGATATGGACTTGATTGCGGATGCAGTGATTAGTACCGGATTAAAAATCATTGCAGTAGACCCGGGGGTATTTACAGCGACTCTTTCAAGAAAGCTTATCACACCTTCTGAGAAGAAAGAAAAGAACAAAATCCTGGCAGTTGTAGGAAGTGTTAATCCAAATACGACGGCACAGATGGAAGAACTCTGGCTGTCTCAGAAGACAAATAAGGTTATGGTAAATACCAAAGAGTTCCTGGAGGGGGATGCGGCCAGAGCTGCTGAGATTAACCGTGTTGTTTCAGAGGTTCTGAAAAGGAGCGGACAATACACAGTTTCAACTGTGACAGGCGACGGTATCTATCCTGAAAACCGTATCAATTTTGCACCATACATGGAACGTTATAATTGTTCTTTAGATGATGTGACAGGAATGATTAACTCGGCATTTGCTGAGATTACTTATCAAATATTTAAAGCAGATTCTTCTTTTAAAGGTTTATATACCAGTGGTGGAGACATCACAGTGGCTGTGTGCCAGAAGTTCCAGACTGCAGGTCTTGCCCTTCAGGATGAGGTGCTTCCACTTGCTGCATATGGGCAATTCCTCAAAGGAGAGTTTGAAGGTGTACATATTATCACAAAAGGCGGAAGCCAGGGTGGTAAAGGTGCTATTAACCAGTGCATCACATATTTGAAAGAAAAATTATACGTATAAATGACAGACAGGAGGAGATACATTATGGGAAAATCTTACATCGCAGTGCCAATCGGGGATCCAGCCGGTGTTGGTCCTGAAATTGTTGCAAAGTCAGTTGCTTCGAAAGAAGTATTTGATGTGGCAAATACGGTTGTTATTGGTGATAAAAAAGTTATGGAACAGGCAATCCGTATTTCTGGTGTGGATTTAAAAATCAATGTGATAGAGGAGCCGGAAGACGGTGACTATAGCGAAGGTGTTTTGAATATTATTGATTTAGATAATATTAACATTGATGAGTTTGAATTTGGAAAAGTAAATGGCAAATGTGGAAAGGCAGCATTCGCATACATAGCAAAGAGTATTGAACTCGCAAATGCTGGTAAGGTGGACGCAGTTGCTACAACTCCAATCAATAAAGAATCCCTGCGAGCAGGTGATGTGAACTTCATCGGACATACAGAAATCTTCGGTGAACTTACAAATACAGAAGATCCGCTTACAATGTTTGAAACAAACGGAATGCGTATCTTCTTCTTGACAAGACATGTATCTTTGAGAGATATGTTGGATTTGATTAAAAAAGACAGAATCAAGGATTATGTCAAACGTTGTCTCATTGCTCTCGAAAAATTGGGAGTAAAAGAAGGGACAATGGCAATCGCCGGCCTGAATCCACACAGTGGTGAACATGGATTATTTGGCTGGGAAGAGGTTAATGAAATTACGCCGGCAATCGAAGAACTGCAGGCAGAAGGGTACAACGTTGTGGGGCCAATTGGTGCGGATTCGGTATTCCATCAGGCAGCAATTGGAAGATACAATAGTGTATTGTCTTTATATCATGATCAAGGGCACATTGCAGCGAAAACACTTGATTTTGAAAAGACAATCTCTATCACGAACGGTATGCCAATTCTTCGAACATCTGTGGATCATGGTACAGCTTTTGATATCGCAGGTAAAGGCGTGGTGAGTGCAGTCAGCATGATTGAAGCGATTTTGCTGGCGGCCAAATATGCTCCAAGTTTTACAAAGTAAACAGAGTAGAAAAAGGAAAGAGGAGGTTCATTTATGGTATATGATCTTAGTGGTCCAAGAATGTTACTTGGTCTTGGAATCGGTATCGCATTATTAATTTTCTTAGTTTTAAAAACTAAGGTGCAGGCTTTCTTAGCTTTAATTCTTTGTACAATCGTAGTAGGTGTTGTTGGTGGTATGCCACTTGCAAACGTTACAATGGATGACGGAAAAACATTGGGTATTGTTAACTCAGTAACTTCAGGTTTTGGCGGAACTCTCGGAAGTATCGGTATTATTATCGGTTTCGGTGTTATGATGGGTCAAATCTTCGAAGTAACCGGAGCTGCTAAGAGAATGGCTTACACATTCTTAAAGCTTTTCGGTAAAGGAAGAGAAGAAGAAGCATTAGCAATCACAGGTTTCGTTGTTTCTATTCCTATTTTCTGTGATTCAGGTTTCGTAGTACTTTCACCTATCGCGAAAGCACTTTCAAAGGTTACTAAAAAATCAGTAGTTGCACTTGGTGTTTCTCTTGCAGCTGGTCTTGTAGTAACTCACTCATTAGTACCACCTACACCAGGTCCTTTGGGAGTTTGTGGTCTTTTCGGTATTGATGTTGGTATCTTTATCTTATTAACACTTGTACTTTCATTACCTATGGTAATCTGCTGTATTATCTACGCTAGAAAGTTCCTTGCTAAGAAATATTACAAGATCGTTGATGACAATGGTGATATCGTGGACGCTCCATACCAGGAAGCTGACAAAAATGCAGCTCTTGACTTAGATATGGATGGCGTTCCAGGTGCATTTGAATCATTTGCTCCATTGTTATTCCCAATCATCTTGATCCTCATTAACACAGTTTCTTCAGCTTTAGGAATGAAGACAGGTATCTTCGAAGTACTTATCTTCTTAGGTCAACCAATCGTAGCTGTTGGTATTGGTTTATTAGTTGCTATCTTCACATTAGGTAGAAAATTAGACAGAGCTACAGCATTAAAAGAAATGGAAAAAGGTATGGCTTCTGCAGGTATCATCATGTTAGTAACTGGTGGTGGCGGTTCTCTTGGTCAGATTATTAAAGATTCTGGTCTTGGAACATACATGGCAAATGGTATTGCTCAAACAGCTATTCCAATTATCATTCTTCCACTTATCATCTCTACAGCAATGAGATTTATCCAGGGTTCTGGTACAGTTGCTATGACAACAGCAGCTTCTATCACAGCTCCTATCATTGTTGCAGCAGGTGCTAATCCAGTTCTTGGTGCAGTTGCATGTTGTGTTGGTTCATTATTCTTTGGTTACTTTAACGATAGTTACTTCTGGGTAGTAAACAGAACACTCGGTGTAGAAGAAGCGAAAGACCAATTGACAATTTGGTCAGTAACATCAACAATTGCCTGGGCAGTTGGTGTTGTAGAAGTATTAGTATTAAGTATCTTCATGTAGTACTGTAATGTAGTACATAAAGATTCTGCCTAGAAAGGCGCTGGTTGTACCCCCAGCGCCTTTTATGTGCTTAGAAAGCAGGCCTTTATAAAAATAATCTCTTTACAATTATGTGCCACTGTGTTAGAATGGACGCAATTGAATGATTGACTGATAGAGGTGCGGGGTTCATCAGTAGGATATGACAAGGTAGGACAACCGTCAGATTTGAAAGGGAAGACCGCCGAAGATTTGCTTCTATGTCCGAAGAAGTATTTCTGGGGCATTACAGAATATGTAATGCACTGTCACATTTGTGGAGTGCTATCGTTATTGAGGAAATATATATAATTTTATGACCATGAGCGAGCTTTTCACGAAGTCGTTCATTTTTTTTGCACATTCTATTATAAAGAGAGAGAGGTTTAATTAATTTATGCATGCAACAATTTGGGCTTTAGTGCCACCATTGGTAGCGATTATTCTTGCTTTAATTACAAAAGAAGTATATAGTTCGCTATTTATTGGTATTTTAGTAGGTGGATTATTCTATTCGGGATTTTCTTTCGAGGGAACAATCACACACATTTACGAGGACGGTTTTATTGCCGTATTAACAGATGAGTACAACATGGGAATCTTAATATTCTTAGTCATTCTTGGTGCAATGGTATGTCTCATGAACCGCGCTGGGGGTTCAGCAGCGTTTGGGCGCTGGGCAGGCCAACATATCAAGTCGAGAGTAGGAGCTCAGCTCGCTACCGTAGCACTCGGTGTTCTGATTTTTATTGATGACTATTTTAACTGTTTAACAGTAGGTAGTGTTATGCGCCCAGTAACAGATAAGCATAACGTGTCACGTGCGAAGTTATCCTATTTAATCGATGCAACAGCAGCACCTGTTTGTATTATTGCTCCAATTTCTTCTTGGGCAGCAGCTGTAACCAGCTGCGTAGAGGGACACAACGGATTTGAAATTTTTATCAAAGCGATTCCATATAACTTCTATGCACTCTTAACAATCGTAATGATGATTGTTATTATCACAATGAAAATGGATTATGGTCCAATGAAAAAGCATGAAGATAATGCAATCAAGGGAGATATTTATACTACTCCAGACCGTCCATATGAAAATGCAGGTTCAGAATTTTCAAATGCGAAGGGAAAAGTAATCGACCTGGTAATTCCAGTTATTTCTTTGATTGTATGCTGTGTTATCGGAATGATTTACACAGGCGGTTTCTTTAGTGGAACAGATTTTATCACAGCATTTTCAAATTGTGATGCATCTGTAGGTCTTGCACTGGGCAGCTTTTTCGCAATGGCTATTACGATTATTTTATATGTAGTGCGTAAGGTGCTTACATTCTCTGATTGTATGGGATGTATCCCAGATGGATTTAAGGCAATGGTACCAGCGATTATGATTCTTGTATTTGCATGGACATTGAAATCAATGACAGACAGCCTTGGTGCAGCGGAATTCGTGGAAACAACTGTAAAAGGTTTTGCAGGCGGACTCATGAACTTCCTGCCGGCAATCATTTTTGTTATTGGATGCTTCATTGCATTTGCAACGGGAACATCTTGGGGAACTTTTGGTATTTTAATCCCAATCGTAGTTGCTCTTTTTGAAAATACAAATCCAGAAATGATGATTATTTCCATTTCAGCTTGTATGGCTGGTGCAGTATGTGGTGACCACTGCTCGCCAATTTCGGACACAACAATTATGGCGTCAGCTGGTGCACAGTGTAATCATGTTAACCACGTATCTACACAGCTTCCATATGCGATTACAGTGGCAGCAGTGTCATTCGTAACATACATTGTGGCAGGATTTGTACAGAATGCATGGATTTCGCTTCCTGTGGGGATGGTATTAATGTTCTTGGTGTTATTTGTAATTCGACAAAAGAATAAGGCGAAAGCATAAGATGTAAAAATATGGGGATGATGGTTTTAGGATTAAAACTATCATCCCTTTGCTATTTGTTAAAATAGTGTTATAATGAATACAGTATGTATAAATTTAGGAGCGCTGATTATGAGTATCAATACATTGACGAATTATGAATTAATACAACAGAAGTATTTGAATGATTTAAAGACAGAAGGATATCTCTTACGCCACAAAAAGAGCGGTGCGAGAGTTCTTTTGATGGAAAACGATGATGAAAATAAAGTGTTTGCAATTGGCTTTCGGACACCGCCGGAGGACAGCACAGGGCTTCCTCATATTTTGGAGCATTCTGTTCTTTGTGGGTCCAAGAATTTTCCGGTAAAGGACCCATTTATTGAACTTGCAAAAGGGTCACTGAATACATTTTTGAATGCAATGACATTCCCGGATAAGACGGTTTATCCGGTTGCAAGCTGCAATGATAAGGATTTTCAGAATCTGATGCATGTTTATATGGATGCTGTCTTGTATCCAAATATCTATAAGCATGATGAGATTTTCAGGCAGGAAGGCTGGAGCTACCGCCTGGAAAACGCAGAAGACGCATTAACTTATAATGGAGTTGTTTATAATGAAATGAAGGGGGCATTCTCTTCCCCAGAAGGTGTTTTGGAGCGTGTGACCCTGAATTCATTATTTCCAGATACGGCCTACGCACACGAGTCTGGCGGAGACCCGGACGTGATTCCAGAGCTGACTTACGGGCAATTTATTGATTTCCACAGCAAATATTATCATCCTTCGAATAGTTATATTTATCTTTATGGAAATATGGATATGGAAGAGAAGCTTCAGTGGCTGGATGCAGAATATTTGTCGCAGTTTGACACCTTGGAAATCGATTCTGCAATCCGTGGGCAGAAGGCGTTTGATGCGGTGAAAGAGATTGAGATAGCATATTCCATTTCGAGCAGCGAGCCGGAGGAAGATAACACCTATCTTTCTTATAATAAAGTAGTTGGAACAAGTCTCGATAAGGAACTTTATCAGGCGTTCCAGATTTTGGATTATGCACTCCTTTCCGCGCCTGGTGCACCGCTTAAGAAAGTTCTTTTGGATGCAGGAATCGGAAAGGATATTATGGGTTCTTTTGATGATGGAATCTATCAGCCGATTTTCACAATCGTTGCAAAGAATGCAAATGTGGAGCAGAAGGAAGCGTTTGTAAAGACAATCGAAGAAACGCTCTCGGAGCTTGTGAAAAATGGAATCAATAAGAAGGCTTTGGAGGCGGGAATCAATTACCACGAATTCCGCTATCGTGAGGCAGACTTTGGAAATTATCCAAAGGGTCTGGTTTATGGACTTCAGATATGGGACAGTTGGTTGTATGATGATGGGCTGCCTTTCCTTCATATGGAAGCAAGCGAGACATTTGAGTTTTTGAAAAAGAAAGTAAATGAAGGATATTTTGAAGCATTAATCCAGAAATATCTTTTGGATAATACACATGGCTCAATTGTGGTTGTAAAACCAGAAAAAGGTCGTACGGCCAGAATGGATAAGGAACTGGAAGAGCGCCTTGCAGCCTATAAAAATAGCTTGAGCGATGAGGAAATTCAAGGGTTGGTTGCTGCGACAGCTGAACTGGAGGAATTCCAAGAGGCAGAAGAAAGCCTTGAGGATGTGGAAAAGATTCCGGTTCTGAAGCGTGAGGATATTTCCCGCGAAATTTCACCAATTTATAATGAAGAGATGAATTACGACGGTACTCCTGTGATTTTTCATGAGGTGGAAACAAATGGAATCGGGTATGTAGATTTGCTATTCGATTTATCGGGCGTGTCGGCGGAACTTTTACCATATGTAGGAATGCTTCAGGCGGTGCTTGGCATTATCGACACAGAGCATTATGAATATAGTGAACTCTTTAATGAAATCAATGTTCATACGGGTGGAATTGGAACCTCTCTGGAGCTGTATCCAGATGTGACGAAGGTAAAAGAGAAAGAGTTTAAGGCTACTTTTGAAATCAAGGCAAAGGCTTTATATGATAAGCTTCCAGTGGCATTTGCCATGATGGAAGAGATTCTGACACAGTCAAAACTGGACGATGAAAAGAGACTGAAAGAAATTTTGGCTATGGTAATATCCAGAATGCAGATGAAATTCCAGTCTTCTGGGCATGCCACAGCGGCTCTTCGTGCCATGTCATACTTCTCACCACTGTCTAAATTTAAGGACGTGACCTCGGGAATTGATTATTTTGAGATAGTAAAAGAAGTGGAAGAACATTTTGAAACTGAAAAAGAGAAGTTAATCGAGAACTTAAAATTGCTTACGAAAATCTTGTTCCGTCCAGAAAACATGATGGTAAGCTATACCGCATCAAGGGATGGTCTGGATGGATTAGAGATGTTAATTAGAAATTTGAAAGCGCATTTATTTGCAGAAGAGGTGGAGACAGAGCCTTGCGTCCTCTATCTTGAAAAGAAAAATGAAGGCTTCAAGACTTCGTCTAAGGTGCAGTACGTTGCCCGCACTGGTAACTTTATTGATGCAGGGCTGTCTTATACAGGGGCACTTCAGATTTTGAAGGTTATTTTGAGTTATGATTACTTGTGGCAGAACATCCGTGTGAAAGGTGGAGCGTACGGCTGCATGAGCGGTTTTTCGAAGCTAGGGGAAGGTTATTTCATGTCGTACCGTGACCCGAACCTGGAAAAGACAAATCAGGTTTATGAGGGAATTCCAGCATATTTAAAGGAATTCGATGTGAGTGAACGTGATATGACGAAATATATTATCGGTACAATCAGTAATATTGACCAGCCGATGACACCTGCAGCGAGGGGCGACCGTTCTATGACTCTTTATATGAACAAGGTGTCGCCGGAAATGATTTACGAAGAGCGAAATCAGATTCTGGATGCGAAGGCAGAAGATATCAGAGCGTTGGCGGAGATTGTGGAAGCGGTATTGAAGGATAATTATTTCTGCGTTGTGGGAAATGAAGAGAAGATTGAGGAACAAAAAGAGTTATTTATAGAAACGAGAAGTCTGTTTTAATATGACGTTCGATTTGCAAAGGAGAAGGTATGAAAGCGGATTACAAATCAGGATTTGTAACATTAATTGGAAGACCAAATGTGGGAAAATCTACCCTTATGAATTATCTGATTGGCCAGAAGATTGCAATTACTTCAAATAAGCCACAGACAACGAGAAACCGTATTCAGACGGTCTTGACAACAGAGGAAGGGCAGATTGTATTTGTGGATACACCAGGGATTCACAAGGCGAAAAACAAGCTTGGTGAATATATGGTAAATGTGGCAGAGCGCACACTGAATGAAGTAGATGTGGTACTCTGGCTCGTGGAACCATCTACCTTTATTGGGGCGGGAGAGAAGCATATTGCGGAGCAGCTGGGCAATGTAAAAACACCAGTGATTCTCGTCATCAATAAAGTGGATATGGTGAAGAAGGAAGAAGTGTTGACATTTATTGATGCTTACCGCAAGGTTTATGACTTTGCAGAAATTGTGCCGGTTTCTGCAAGGAGCGGTGAAAATACAGATGAGCTTGTGAAGGTGATTCTGAAATATTTGCCATATGGACCGCAGTTTTACGATGAGGATACGGTTACAGACCAGCCGGAAAGACAGATTGTGGCAGAACTGATTCGTGAAAAGGCATTGCATTGCCTGAATGATGAGATTCCACACGGGATTGCAGTGGCAATAGACAGCATGAAGTATCGCAGGAAAATCGTGGACATTGAGGCTACGATTATTTGTGAGCGTGATTCCCATAAGGGAATTATCATTGGAAAACAGGGAGCAATGTTAAAGAAAATTGGAAGTACGGCCAGATATGAAATCGAGAGAATGCTGGACTGTAAAGTGAATCTTCAGCTTTGGGTGAAGGTGAAGAAGGACTGGAGAGACAGCGATTTCCTGATCCGTAACTTTGGTTATACGAAAGACGAATAAATGTCAAGGTGCTTTTGAAAAAAAGAACTGGCAGATAGTTTCAGTATGTTTTGAATTCCGTTGGAGACCCTAAGTTTATGTGATTTGAGATTGCAATACAAAGGAGGGTTTTCATGGAAGAGAAAGATTTGTGGACAACTTTTGAAAAAACAGGAAGTGTTGTGGATTACTTGAATTATAAAGGGATTCGCAGCATTTCAGATGAGCAGGATATAGGAGAGAGAACGTTTGAGTCAGACAGTAACTGTAACAGGAATGATACTGTCCGCGGCACCTATCGGTGAGTACGATAAACGAGTTGTGATATTGACAAAGGAAAAGGGGAAAATCTCAGCATTTGCAAAAGGGGCAAGAAGACAGAACAGCCCGCTTATGGGAGTGACAAGTCCCTTTTCTTTTGGAGAATTTACGTTGTATGAGGGAAGGACTTCTTATAACATAATGACAGCGAATATTTCCAACTATTTTATGGAGCTTAGCAGTGATTTTGAAGGTGCCTATTATGGATTCTATTTTATGGAATTTGCGGATTATTACACAAAAGAATATAACGATGAGACGCAGATGTTAAAGCTGCTGTATCAGACACTGAGAGCGCTGTCTTCCGGGAAGATTAAGCGCGAGCTGGTGCGCTACATATTCGAGCTGAAAGCACTGGTAATTAACGGCGAATATCCGGAAGTGTTCCGCTGCGGAAATTGTGGTGCGGTGGATAGAGGCGTTGTATTTAGCAGTAAGAATCATGGGCTCATCTGTGAAGAGTGTAAGGCGATAGCTGCTGACGGAATTGGTGTGGACAGTTCAACGTTGTATACGCTTCAATATATTGTCAGTTCTACCATTGAGAAGCTTTATACATTTACTGTTTCAGACGAGGTGCTTTCTAAGCTTCGCAGAATTATGAAGCAATATGTGGGACTTTATGTAGATAAACGGTTCAAATCTTTAGAAATATTGGAAATGTGTCTGGATTAAGAGTTGAAAAAACGTGTTAATAAAGGTATAATTATTAGCATTAAGGATTCATAGAATGAGAGGAATACGAATAATGGAAAAAACAATGGAAAAAATCGTAGCACTTGCAAAATCGAGAGGTTTTGTATATCCAGGATCTGAAATTTATGGAGGTCTTGCTAATACATGGGATTATGGTAATCTCGGTGTTGAATTAAAAAATAACGTTAAAAAAGCATGGTGGCAGAAATTCATTCAGGAAAACCCATATAACGTTGGCGTTGACTGTGCCATCTTAATGAACCCACAGACATGGGTAGCATCAGGACATTTAGGAGGATTCAGCGATCCACTTATGGACTGTAAAGAATGTAAGGAAAGATTCCGTGCAGACAAGTTAATCGAAGATTTTGCAGCAGAAAACGGAATTGAATTAACAGAAAGTGTTGATGCCTGGTCAAAAGAGCAGATGGAAGCATGGGTTGCTGAGCACAATGTTCCATGTCCAACATGTGGAAAGCACAACTTCACAGAAATCCGTCAGTTCAACTTAATGTTTAAAACATTCCAGGGTGTAACAGAGGACGCTAAGAACACTGTATACCTCCGACCAGAAACAGCGCAAGGTATTTTTGTAAACTTTAAGAATGTACAGCGTACATCAAGAAAGAAAATCCCATTCGGCATCGGTCAGATTGGTAAATCATTCCGTAACGAAATTACGCCAGGTAACTTCACATTCCGTACAAGAGAATTCGAGCAGATGGAATTAGAATTCTTCTGTGCACCAGGAACAGACCTTGAATGGTTCGCATACTGGAAACAATACTGTATCGACTGGTTACAATCATTGGGTATCAAGCCAGAAGAGATGAAAGCGAGAGACCACTCTCCAGAAGAACTTTGCTTCTACAGTAAAGCTACAACTGACATCGAATTCTTATTCCCATTTGGTTGGGGCGAGCTTTGGGGAATCGCTGACAGAACTGATTACGACTTGACACAACACCAAGAAGTATCAAAACAGGACATGTCTTACTTTGATGACGAAAAGAAGGAAAAATACATCCCATACGTTATTGAACCATCACTCGGTGCTGACCGTGTGGTACTTGCATTCCTTTGCAGCGCATACGACGAAGAAGAATTAGAAGGCGGAGATGTACGTACAGTACTTCATTTCCATCCAGCACTTGCACCAGTGAAAATCGGTGTGCTTCCACTTTCTAAGAAGTTGAACGAAGGAGCAGAAAAAGTATTTGCCGAATTATCAAAATACTACAACTGTGAATTCGATGACCGTGGAAATATCGGTAAACGTTACCGTCGTCAGGATGAAATCGGAACTCCATTCTGTATTACATACGACTTCGAATCAGAAGAAGATGGTGCAGTAACAGTTCGTGATAGAGATACAATGGAACAAGAAAGAATCAAGATTGAAGATTTAAAAGTATACTTCGAAGATAAATTCAGATTCTAATTTTATAATAGTTGGGGACGTAGTTAAACTCAAATTGACTACGTCCCGAATTTAACTTAGTGGTGTCCCTAAATGCGATTTCCATGTCTGGAAGGAGGTTGTATATTGCCACATAGAGCACGAAAAGAGAGTAGTACTGGGGTTTATCATGTGTTTGTAAGAGGAATTAATCACGAATTGATTTTTAATCAAACTCGAGAAAAGTGCTATTTTAAGAAGATTATAAAAAAACATCTTATTAAGTATGATATTGAAATTTATGCTTATTGTATAATGTCAAGTCATGCTCACTTCATTATTAAATCTCAAGATATTCAAGAAATGTCTATGTTTATGTCAAAAGTCTTGGCAGAATACGCAAGTTATTATAATTATAAAAAGAATCGGAATGGACACGTATTTCAAGGCCGTTTTCGCAGTGAATGTATTGAAGATTCACATTATTATTGGACATGCTTGAAGTATATACATATGAATCCTGTAAAGGCTCATATGGTATCAGCAGCATGGGAATATCGTTATAGCAGTATTAATGATTACAAAAATGAGAGAACGAATATAATTCATGAAAATGGAATTAAGCAATATAAGCAAAAGTTTGCGAATTGGCAGCAGTTTATGGAATATCATTATGGTAGGAATGCATCTATATTTCTTGGGATGGAGCAGGAAGTTTATTTGCAGCAAAAAGATATGGCATGGGATATTCTATATGAAATGCAGGCTTTGGAAGAAGTGGAACACGTGAGAGAAGTATTGGAAGAACCTGAAATGAGAAAAAGGTATTTAAATTTGCTGAAGGAAAGAATGCAAATCTCTGAAACGAAGAAAAAGAAGTTGTATGAAGAAATAAAGAAAGAATTATTATTGTGAATCGGGTAGCGAAGATAATGGAAGATTTGGGGACACCACTAAGTTAAATTGGGGACGTAGTAAATGTTGATTTTACAACGCGTCAATAGTAGACAAAATATTGAAAAAGGGTTACAATTAAAGTAGTGTTCGAAAGGAGAATTACAAATGGGAAAGAAAAATTTATGGACAGTTTACAGTGATGAACAACTGCAAGAATTAGAACAACTTAACAGTGGTTACAAAACATATCTCGACAATGGTAAAACAGAAAGAGAATGTATTAGAGAAGCAGTTAAAATGGTAAAAGAAGCGGGTTACAGAGATTTGAAGGATGTAATTGCTAATGGCGAAACATTAAAAGTTGGTGACTGCGTATATGCTGTATGTATGGAAAAGACGATTGCTTTATTCCAAATCGGTGAAGAGGCATTGGAAAACGGTATGAATATCCTTGGTGCACATGTTGATTCACCACGTATCGATTTAAAACAAAATCCGTTGTATGAAAATAGTGAATTTGCTTATTTAGATACACACTATTATGGTGGTATCAAAAAATATCAATGGGTAACTACACCGTTAGCTATCCATGGAATCGTGGTTCGTAAAGATGGCTCTGTAGAAAACATCGTGATTGGTGAAGACGATAATGATCCAATTATGATGATTACAGATATTTTAGTACATTTGGCTGGAGAGCAGATGCAACTTACTGCGGCGAAAGTAATCGAAGGAGAAAAGTTAGACCTCTTAGTTGGTAACAAACCATTAAAAGATGAAGAGAAAGATGCAGTAAAAGCAAATATTTTAGCATTACTGAAAGAAAAATATAACATTGAAGAAGATGATTTTATTTCTGCAGAATTAGAAATTGTACCAGCTGGTAAAGCTCGTGATTGTGGTCTTGACAGAAGTATGATTGCTGCATATGGACAAGACGATAGAGTATGTGCATACACATCTCTTATTGCGATGTTAGAAGTGAAAAATGTTAAGAGAACAACATGTTGTTTATTAGTGGATAAAGAAGAAATTGGCAGTGTAGGAGCAACGGGTATGCAGTCCCGTTTCTTTGAAAATGTAGTTGCAGAAATTCTCTATGCAATGGGCGAATGCTCAGATATTAAAGTGAGAAGAACGCTTGCTAACTCTAAGATGTTATCTTCAGATGTTAGTGCAGCATTTGATCCAATGTTTGAAGGCTGCTTCGAGAAGAAAAATTCAGCGTTTTTTGGTAAAGGTATTGCGCTTAACAAATATACAGGAAGTCGCGGAAAAGGTGGCTCTAACGATGCGAATCCAGAATATATTGCTCATTTAAGAGACATTATGGCTAAAAACGATGTGCAATTCCAAACAGCTGAATTAGGTCGCGTTGATGTTGGTGGTGGTGGAACAATCGCTTATATCTTAGCTAATTATGGTATGGAAGTGATTGATAGTGGCGTTCCAGTGCTTAACATGCATGCACCATGGGAAATTACAAGCAAAGCCGATGTGTATGAAGCCTATAGAGGTTATAAAGCATTCTTAGTAGAAGCTTAGATAGATCTTAAGTGTTTAGGGATATATAAAAGAACCCTGTAAAACAGATGGTTAGAAAAAGGGCTGATAACCCAACAATTCTAATGCGCTGTTTACAGGGTTTTTGTTTACGATAGAGTCTAAAGTAATTAGTTTTGCAAAATTTAATATAATGTGTAAAAAGGGACAGGGGTATATCATATTTGGGGACACCACTAAACGCAATTGGGGACGTAGTAAAAGTGAATTTTACTACGTCCCCAATCGTTAAAAAATGCACAAATTTGGGCGCTGAAAAGTAGATTTTCAGCGCCTTGTTTTTATGGAAAATCCTTGACGTAATGTGTAAAAATGTATACAATAAAGTTACGTTAAAAATATTATTAGGAGGTCGCAAAGACATGGCAAAATGGGTTTATATGTTCACCGAAGGTGACGCCAGCATGCGTAATACTCTTGGAGGTAAAGGTGCTAACCTTGCTGAAATGACAAAATTAGGTCTTCCAGTACCACAAGGTTTTACAATTACAACAGAAGCTTGTACTCAGTATTATGAAGACGGTCGTCAAATTAATGATGAGATTCAAGCACAAATTAACGACGCAATCGTTAAGATGGAAGAAATTACAGGAAAGAAATTTGGGGATTTAGAAAATCCATTACTTGTATCTGTTCGTTCAGGTGCCAGAGCTTCTATGCCAGGTATGATGGACACTATTTTGAACCTTGGTCTTAACGAAGAAGTAGTAGAAGTAGTTGCTAAGAAGACAGGTAATGAAAGATGGGCGCGTGACTGCTACAGAAGATTTATTCAAATGTATTCTGACGTAGTTATGGAAGTTGGTAAGAAATATTTTGAAGAACTTATCGATAAAATGAAAGAAGAAAGAGGAGTTACTCAAGACGTAGACCTCACAGCAGAAGACTTAAAAGAATTAGCTAACCAATTCAAAGCTGAATACAAAGCTAAAATCGGTGCTGATTTCCCAGATGATCCAAAGGAACAATTAATGGGAGCTGTAAAAGCTGTATTCCGTTCTTGGGACAACCCACGTGCTAACGTTTACCGTCGTGACAACGACATCCCTTATTCATGGGGAACAGCTGTTAACGTACAAGAAATGGCATTTGGTAACTGGTCAGATGAATCAGGTACAGGTGTTGCATTTACTCGTGACCCAGCTACAGGTGAAAAGAAACTTATGGGTGAATTCTTAATCAATGCACAAGGTGAAGACGTTGTTGCAGGTGTTCGTACACCTCAACCAATCGCTGCATTAAATGAAGTTATGCCAGAAGTATTCGAGCAATTCACAAACGTTTGTAATATTCTTGAAACACACTACAGAGATATGCAAGATATGGAATTTACAATCCAAGACCGTAAATTATTCATGCTTCAAACTCGTAATGGTAAGAGAACAGCTCAGGCTGCTTTAAAAATCGCTTGTGACTTAGTTGACGAAGGAATGAGAACAGAAGAAGAAGCTGTTGCAATGATCGATCCTCGTAACTTAGACACATTATTACATCCTCAATTTGATGCAAAAGCATTAAAGGCTGCAACTCCAATGGGCAAAGGTCTTGGAGCTTCTCCAGGTGCTGCTTGTGGTAAAGTTGTATTCACAGCTGATGACGCTGTAGAATGGGCTGCAAGAGGAGAAAAAGTAGTTCTTGTTCGTCTTGAAACATCACCAGAAGATATCACAGGTATGAAAGCTGCCCAAGGTATCTTAACAGTTCGTGGTGGTATGACATCTCACGCTGCTGTAGTAGCACGTGGTATGGGTACATGTTGTGTATCTGGTTGTGGAGACATCAACATGGACGAAGCTAATAAGAAATTTACATTAGCTGGAAAAACATTTGTAGAAGGTTCTGAAATTTCTATCGATGGTACAACAGGTAACATCTATGATGGAATCATCCCAACTGTAGACGCTACAATCGCTGGTGAATTCGGAAGAATCATGGCATGGGCTGACAAATACAGAACATTAAAGGTTAGAACAAATGCGGATACTCCAGCAGATGCTAAGAAAGCTCGTGAGCTTGGTGCAGAAGGTATCGGTCTTTGCCGTACAGAGCACATGTTCTTCGAAGAAGACAGAATTGCAGCATTCCGTGAAATGATCTGTTCTGACACAGTAGAAGAAAGAGAAGCTGCTCTTGATAAGATCCTTCCATATCAACAAGGAGACTTCGAAGGATTATTTGAAGCATTAGAAGGTAACCCAGTTACAATCCGTTTCTTAGATCCACCGCTTCACGAATTCGTTCCAACAGAAGAAGAAGACATCAAGAAACTTGCTGATGCTCAAGGCAAATCAGTAGAAGATATTAAAGCAATTATCCAATCATTACATGAATTCAATCCAATGATGGGACACAGAGGACTTCGTCTTGCTGTAACATATCCAGAAATTGCTAAGATGCAGACAAAAGCTGTTATCCGTGCAGCAATCAACGTACAGAAAGCACACGCTGACTGGAATGTAAAACCAGAAATCATGATTCCTCTTTCATGTGATGCAAAAGAATTGGCATACGTTAAGAAAGTTGTAGTAGCTACAGCTGACGCTGAAATCGCTGCTGCAGGCGTAGAATTAGCTTACGAAGTAGGTACTATGATGGAAATCCCACGTGCTTGTCTCACAGCTGATGAAATCGCTAAAGAAGCTGACTTCTTCTGCTTCGGTACAAACGACTTAACACAGATGACATATGGATTCTCTCGTGATGATGCTGGTAAGTTCTTAGATGCTTACTATGATACAAAGATTTTCGAAAACGATCCATTTGCTAAATTAGACCAGACAGGCGTAGGTGCATTGATGGAAATGGCTATTAAGTTAGGAAAACCAGTGAACTCACACTTACACGTTGGTATCTGTGGAGAACATGGTGGAGATCCAAGTTCAGTAGAATTCTGCCACAAGATTGGTTTAGATTATGTATCTTGTTCACCATTCCGTGTACCAATCGCAAGATTAGCTGCTGCACAAGCAGCTATCGCTGATAAGTAGTACACTGGAGACACAGTAAAAGAACTTAATTAGGTTTAATAAGGAATCCCCTTACGAAATGTTCGTAAGGGGATTTTTTGTTGAAGAGGGATAGACGTGTGTTATAATAGATTAAATAAAATTTGAATAAATTACGAAAACACATCTTAAAAAGCTTAAGATGTGTTTTTTTGATGAAATACACATTGACGCATATCTATATGTGTGCTAATATGGATACATAGACAAATATCTATGTGAGGTAATTAGAAATGAATGAGATTGACGTAGCAGTTATATGTAAAGCACTTGGAGATAGTAATCGTTTGCAGATTGTTCAGCTGTTGGCAGATGAAGAAAAATGTGGATGTAAACTGTTGGAGGCGTTTAAAATAACACAACCAACCTTGTCGCACCATATGAAAATATTGTGTGAATGCGGACTTGTAAATGCTCGCAAGGAAGGTAAGTGGCATTATTATTCTTTGAACTGTGAGACACTGCAAGGATTTAAAGGTTTTATTGAAGGCTTGTCTTGTGTGAAGGAAGGAGGGTGTTGCTGTTAATGATTTGGAATTTTATTCAAAATCAAATATTAGGGATGAAATGGCTCAACGAACTGATTGGAACATTATTGGGGAAAGTTGGATTAGACATATCTAGTAAACTGGGAGGTAGTATCCACTTTTTCATCTATGATGTGATTAAGATTTCCATTTTGCTTTGTACGTTGATATATATGATTTCCTATATACAAAGCTATTTTCCACCGGATCGAAGCAAAAGAATTTTAGGGCGTTTTAAAGGAATCGGAGCGAATTGCATTTCTGCATTGTTAGGAACGGTAACACCTTTTTGCTCTTGTTCATCGATACCATTATTCATTGGTTTTACAAGTGCAGGCCTTCCATTAGGGGTTACATTTTCGTTTTTAATTTCTTCTCCAATGGTAGACTTGGGAAGTTTAGTTCTGCTAATGAGTATCTTTGGAACAAAGGTAGCTGTACTCTATGTAATAGTAGGTCTTGCCATTGCTGTTATTGGCGGTACGTTGATTGAAAAAATGCATATGGAAAAATATGTTGAGCAATTTATATTAAATGCTAGTTCGGTAGATATCGACAGTCCTGAACTTACTCAAAAAGATCGTCTAGTATATGCAAAAGAGCAAGTGATTGATACTTTTAAAAAAGTATTTCCTTATATATTGATTGGCGTTGCAATTGGGGCAGGTATCCATAACTGGATTCCTGAAACTTGGATTGAAACGGTATTGGGAAGTAATAACCCATTTGGTGTAATATTAGCTACTTTAGTAGGGATTCCAATGTATGCAGATATTTTTGGTACAATACCAGTTGCAGAAGCATTATTAGCAAAGGGTGCACAACTTGGAACTATTTTAAGTTTCATGATGGGAGTTACTACGCTTAGTTTGCCTTCCATGATTATGTTGAAGAAAGCAGTTAAGCCTAAATTGCTTGGTCTGTTTATTGGAATTTGTGCTACAGGCATTACTATTGTTGGTTATTTATTTAATTTATTTCAAGAATTTATTATTTAGAAGGAAGTGGAAATGGGATTATTCGGATTTGGAAAGAAAAAAGAAGAAAAAACTGCAAGCTGTTGTTGTAGCTGCTCATCAGGTGTAGTAGAGCAAGCAATCAGTGAATGCTGTGAACCGGAAATAAAAGGAGTTTGCTGTATTAAAGTACTGGGCGCTGGATGTAAAGCTTGCCACGAACAATATGACAATGTAAAAGATGCTGTAAACAATTTGGGATTATCTATCGAAGTCGAATACATTACAGATATGGTTAAAGTTATGGAATACGGTGTTATGAGTATGCCTGCAATCGTTGTAAATGAAAAGGTAATATCTTTTGGAAAAGTTATGAAAACAGCAGAAGTAGAAAAATTATTACAGAAATATGGTGCATAATATGAAAAAGAAAATAGCGTTTATATGTGTGCATAATTCATGCCGAAGTCAGATTGCAGAGGCGTTAGGTAAGCATTTGGCTACAGATGTTTTTGAAAGCTATTCTGCTGGAACCGAAACAAAGCCTCAAATCAATCAAGATGCAGTTCGTATCATGAAAGAATTATATGAAATTGATATGGAACAGACACAGTATTCAAAATTGATTTCAGAAATTCCAAATCCTGATGTGGCAATTTCAAAGGGGGTAATGTTGAATGTCCTTTCATTGGAAGAGGATTTGATGATAATTGGGGGCTGGAAGACCCTACTGGAAAATCGGATGAAGAATTTAAAATAATAATCGAGGAGATTGAAAATAAGGTTTTACAGTTAAAGAATGAATTAATGTAAAAGACCTGAAAATTTTAGTTTGACAGTTCGGCAAAATTCAATTTGATGATTAAAATATTTAGGTAAAATGTGACTAAAGAACAGATAATCAATGCACCACCTTTGGTCTACAGCAGACCAAGCTGCTATCGCTGACAAGTAGGGCACCGTACAAGGTCATTGAAAAACTTAATTAGTTTAAATGAAATATCCCCATACGCAATATTGTGTATGGGGATTAGTTTGTTGAAGAGGAATAGATGTGTGGTATAATATTGATGTAAAAAGATTTGAATTTCACGATGAGAATGCAGAAATTATATACAATATCATATAACAAAAAAATTCATCACTATCAAATTCTATGAAAGGAGATTGTTGTATGTCTGAAATTCAAAATACGATGATAGTAGCGGCTAACGCTATACGTAAGGGCAGTGTTGATGTGCGTACTAAAAAATTATGTCATTATACATCGCCTGACGGTCTGTTGGGTATATTCAAGGAAGGTGCCCCAACTTTATTTTTTTCGCAGTATGATTCATTAAACGATACAAAAGAGCGAAAGGATATTTTTGAGAGTTTGAAAAAATATTGCGATAAGCAATTGAAAAAAGGAATAATGTCCAAAGAGTTGTATGATGCCATAGTATCCATTCCACAATCGGATTTATTTGGTATTACACGTAAAACAAATAAAAAGCTAATATTAGATAACGGTGAGATAGTTGAAGACATTACTGCTTTTGCGGATGAAGAGTGCTATACATACATATGTAGTTTTTCAAAAAACAACGATTCCTTGCCAATGTGGAGAATGTACTCTAAAGCAGAACATTATGAAGGATTTTGCGTAGAATTTTCTAGCTCCGCATTTTCACGAAAGCAATATTACAGAAAAGGTTTTAGCGTTGAATTAGTGAAAGTGATTTATGATGAACGAAAAAAGATGGAGTTGATAGAAGGAGTATTGTCACCTATCATGGGATTATATGATTCCGCGACAAAAAGAGATAAAGAAAATCTATTATCTATCGTAAAAATAATGATTAGGGATTTTCAATTTGTCTTTAAGAACAAATCATTTTCTTACGAAGAAGAAATACGAGCGGTTCTGCATATACCTAAAACCGAGAGTAATAATACAGGACAAGTGTCGGAAAGAAAATATAGACAAAGTAATGGATTGATTGTTCCTTATGTCATATATAATATGGAGGCATCTTCTGTAAGAAGTATTACAATTGCTCCGACAATCAAAGAGGAGATTACGGTTAACAACCTGAAAGATTATCTGTGCTCTAAAAAATTGAGTCACATTCATATAATTTCATCGGATATTCCAATACGAAATGTTTAGTAATTGCGTCAAAAGAAAACTAGGTGTTAAATGAGAATTTATTCTTTGAAGTTAAAGAAAAATTAGTAAGGAGCCTATCTGTTGCAAGTAATAAATCAATCTGGTATAATAAACACATATTTTCGAAGTGATAAAAGAATGACGTATAATACAGACGACGAAAAAAACACAAAAAATACTAATAAGATTGAAAATAAAATTGAAACGGTTGTAGGAACAATTGATAAAAAGGTAGATAAATTTTCAACTAAACTTGATGAAAAATTTACCAGTTTAGATAAAAAATGACTAGTTTTGATGAAGAAGAATTCGAAAAAAATCTCTCGAAGTTTTTTGTCAAAATTGGAGAACGTATTGCTGAATTTTTTACAGCTGATATCCCGAAGATGAAGAACAAAATCACAAAAATTCTTGAGGGTAATAGTTGGTGAACAATTGCTCCCTTGGTTATGTTGATAATAGCTTTAGTAATTATAGCCATTATTGCAACTGTTTTGAAGAGCTAACTATTTCAATAACAAGAAGAATATTTAACTATCTTTGTTAACATGTTAGGCTGCTTTAGCAGCACTTATTAACGGAGGTTGTAGATATGAAAGACAAAAATATTAAAAACGCGTCAATTAAGCATGAGCGAGAAAAGGGAACAGAAAAGAGAGAAGAGAGGCAAAACGCTCGCTTAAAAAATGTTTCTGCCTTGATTCAAAAATATCCAGAAGAAAAAGAATTATTCGCAGCATATTATGGCAAGAAAGTAGTAGTACATACAACAGGTGGCATAGTGGATTTTAATCCTGAGGGATATATCGATGTTGTTGGAGCGGAAAAATTTAGTTATGATGAATATATTGATGTACAAATGAAATCGCTTCAAAAAACAAGACAGTGGTTTGCAACTTGTTATGACAATATTGTTCTGGGCTTTAAAGGTTGCATAGAAAGAAAAACGAAAGAGAACATTTGCTTTAAACGTGTTTGGGTGGAAGGCATGTATCCAGATGGTGTTTGTTTTGATGGTAAAGAAGACCATGTTTGGATGAATATAGCTGGGTTTGAAGAATATCAAATCGGTGATAATGTTTGCTTTTTTGCTGAAGTATACCGTTATGTAAAAACAGGTAAAGGGAAACAGATTGATTTTGCTTTGAGAAATCCAGAGAATATTAGAAAAATTGAAAACTATCAATTGCCAACAGATGAGGAGCTGACAAGGCAGGCAATTCGAGATATTATTTGTGAGACATGTTTTTTGAGTGAGCAATGCAATAGAGTATCTTGTTTACTTCCTAAAAAATCAATAAAGAGTAAATAAAGTCAGTGGTTTGAATTTAATAAAAAAGATTAAATTCGGTTCTGAAATGAAATAGATACTTATTGACATCATCAAAAACATAACTTATACTATAAGTGACAACAAGGCTACCGATAGACGGTTAGCCCTTAACTAAATATTACTTAGGAAAGTAATCGTAGTTTCTCAGGCTGGCGATTACTTTTTTATGTGGTTTATTAAAGCAATTAACAAGGAAGTAATGATACCAAGTATCATCAAGACCAACGATAAAACTTCATAATCCGTCATAAGTATGTCCTCCTTTCCTAGATTATAAATTCTCGGAATCTTCAGCCCTGATTTTTCAAGGCTTTCAGACTCTTCATTTCAAAAATCACCCACTTTTTTTCTGAAAAATCTAAATTTTTCAAAAAATGCTTGACAAATCCG
>JAFTWA010000004.1 GCA_017465565.1 Tyzzerella sp. | reverse complement strand
TTTTCTTTTGAAGTGGAAGTCTGGTCCAGTTCATAACAATTGCCCAAATAATAACGGGTCAAAATGTTATTTCCATTCTGTGAAAGATTCATTTTTACCCTGTCATACTCACCATTATAGGTAAATGTCGCCACTTGGCCATTCTCAGCAATAGACAGAGGACGTCCAAATGAGGTGTAAGTAATTTCTTGAGTATGCGTTGGCACCCCATTCCCCGATACATTAACACCAGAAACCGCATAAGGCTTTTGAGCAAGCGCGTATTCAAATGTCCCTACATCACTTTTGCTAGTAATGTTACCTTTCATGTCATACGCCGTGGTTTTACCGGCATAAGAAGTCAATCTATTTAAATTATCATAACTGAAATTTTCCGTGATATTCCTTGTATTATCTTTCCTCGATGTCAAATTAGATGTTGTTGCATCAAAAACATACGAAAAATTCTGATAAGTTTTGGACGTACTACTTGCACTTCTGCCAGACGGTAACCCATAAGCGGTAAAATCGTATTTGCGTGTTATACCCCCCGTGATAATTTCTGTAGGTTGGCCAAAATTGTTTTCTTTGGACAATTTGAAAACGGTTGTTTCATCCAGTTTGGCTTCATTCAAATGCCCGTTTGAATAGAGATAATTTTCAGTAGCCAACACACCAGATTGTGACGTGTATTTGATGGAACTGATATTTCCATTAGAATAGGTATAATCCTTTTGCAACCATTTGCCATCCACTCCATTTTCTTTCCATGTAGTCAATCTGCCATAATTATCATAAGCAAATGATTTTGATGTTCCGTTGTTGGTGGATATATTTGTCAGTTCATCCTTTGAATTGTAGGTAAAAGATGTTACAAATTCAGGAGTAGTCGTTTTTATCAGCCTATTGTATAAGTCATATTCATTTTGAGTAACCTTTCCATTCGCATTTGTCTCTTTCGCCACATTTCCAGCTGCATCATATTCATACGTTGTTGTCCCTTGACTGGGATCAATCAAGCTCGTATGTCTTCTATATTTGTCATAACCAAAAGAAGTAACAATATTGCCTGGTGCCGTTACAGAAGAAGGTTGTCCGTCCGCCGCCAGATTATAAACAATCGTTCCCGCTGGGTCGGTAACAGAAAGCAAATTCCCTTGTGCGTCATAAGACTTAGTTGTTGAAACCTTGTCGGACACCACTGTTACATTATTCTTATTATAACTATATGTTGTCTTCCTGCCCGAACTCTCTGTATAAGACAAAATACGGTCATAACTATCATACGCATACGTGTTCCATAACGAAGCTGTACTTCCTGTAAAGGGTAGAGACTCCTTTTGCAGATTACCATAAGAATCATATAACTTATCAATGTTTTTTATAGTTCCGTCAAACCGTTTCTCCCCCTTACGGACTTCCCGATTCAGCGCATCATAGACTTCTGTCACTGTCGGTTTTCCCGTATTTGTGGTAGTAATCGAATAAAGTCCGTTAGTTGCAGTTGAAGACCAAGCGTACTGAATCGTTTTGCTAGTATTATCCGGATATTTGACCGCTGTTTCACGTCCAAAAGCATCATAAGTAAAAGTCGTAGTTCCACCTTTATAATCTTTTACAGTTGTGACTTGACCAAAAGCATTATAAGTAAACGTGTTGCTCAATCCCATTGGACTGGTCACTTTGGATAATCGTCCATAAGAATCATACTCATAAGATGTCTTTTGTACATTTGAAGAGGTATAAAGCATCTGCGTTTCAGAAGTTGGATTTCCATAACTATCGTACACATAATTATATTGTCTGACTTGATTCCCATCTTTTGAATATACTTTTACTGTTGGCAGGCGTGAAGAATACACTGGAATATACATCTGTTCCGTATAAGAAGAACCTCCACGATTTACCGTAACAATTTGCTTAGTTAGGAACCCCAAATTATATCCATCCTCTACTGTCGTTTTTGATGAATAAGTATTCGTCTTTTTCACTGTTATATTTCCTGTATAGGAAATGGATTCTTCTGTAGGATAACCATAAGAATCATACACATAAGAAGTCGTAGCAGATATATCTTTAAGCAAATCCTTCTCTATTTTATTGGTCAAACGAATCTTTGCAATTTTATTTACCTGTGTACTTACAGTGTAAGTGTATGAGTTCTCAAAAGTAGGTGCGACTTCACTTTTCAGCAAACCATAACGATAAGGTTCGTAAGTCCGGACAAGACTTTGTCCTCTCTTGTTGTAGATCGTAATATTTTCAAATCCCCGAAAGCCCAATCCCTGTCGGTGAATAACCGCATTATTATAAGTGAAAGAATTGATGTCAATCTGAAAACCATTCATGTAAATTTCCGATGATGCGATTACCGGCAAAGGCTCTTGAATATTAACATAAGGATAGGTTGCTCCATATCCTTTCGTGTATAGCCCAGAAGACACGCCTTCTTCATTAATCAGTCGATAATCATTTTTTTCAATGACTCCCAAACTGTTTGCCATACCTGTAGCCATAACTTCTTCGCTGTCATTCCGTGAAAATGAGAATTTTGTAGCGATTCCATCTTTCAAACTTATCAACTGTGTGAAACAATTGCGTGTATTGATATTGGTAGGTATAAGAATAGATTTTGATGACGGATAGCTGGAATACAAAATTGAAGAGCCTACATTGTTATTCTTTACCAAATAAGTAAAAAATCCGCTTGTGTCATACTTGATTAGATCTGTCGCACCGTCACCGTTGATGTCCTGTATAATAAAACCGGTATTATCGGCCGTACTTTTAGTCGTTCCACTAAAAGTAGTACTTTCAAACTGACCATTTCCTTTGGAGTTATATACAGTCCAAGTAGTTGACGAGCCACTAGGGGAAACCAAGAAATCCATTAATCCATCACCATTATATTCTCCAAGTAATACATCACGATTAGCCAGTCCGGATTTCTTCAACCCAGTATAAGTGGCTACTTTTCGCGCCGTAAGGGTACTGCCTGAAACATCAAAAGTATAGATATTGACCCCACTTTCATTAATATGACATATATCAGTCTTTCCATCGCCATCGTAGTCCATAACAAATAGTTTGTCGGTGTTGTTATTGGCAGCTTTAGGGTCACTTTGTTGTGTACCTACAAACTCGACATTATATGGCAGCACATGGTTCTGATAGATAATCTTGTTACCAACCAAATCAAAAATATAGCATTTAGAAGGTTTGCTTGTATCTCCAAACGGCTGGTGTACGGAAACGGCCAAGACTTCCATTTTACCATCGCCATTGAAATCACCGGTATAATAGAATTTGGGCTGGATGCTTTTTCCATCGTCCGCATCCGTATATACTGTGGGGAAATTGTAAGTTCTAGTATAGAGCTTAGAAAGACCTGAATACAAATTAGACCGATAAACATGGAAAACAACCTGGTCGTTGTTGCTCACCACAGAATTGTTGATTTTTATAACATATTCTTCTTGTTTCCCCTCCAAATCTGCACATATAATATCCACAAATCCTTTTTCTGTGAATAAATTAGGCATGGGTGACGCCCAACTGTCTTTTAGACCAGCATATAGGAAAATCTTTTCTTCACCTGTGTATTTGTTGTCAAACCGATTCTGAGAATGCCGAAACATAGTAGAATGCCGATAATGCTTCCAATAAGGATTCAAATTAGGGAGTGCAATTAATCCGTCCGCACCACTGTCATAATCGAATTTTCCTTTTACAACTTTTATCATGCTCGGATTATCCGCTACATACCATTCATATAACTGAGTCGTACTTTTTGTGTAATTGGAGGCGACATAACCTCTGCCATAATAAAACAACAACGGATTATAGGATTTTCCGGAAGCTGCATAATCAATCTGTGTCAAGAGGGATTTGTCATCCTGTGTAGTGTATGTCAATGTATAAGTGCCTAAGACAGTAGAACCTAATTTACAGGTAATACTCTTCAAAAGTTGAGGTTCATTTACTTTGAGGCCACCTGCAAAATAAAGAATCGGATCCGGACGTGAAGTCTGGTATGTAAATTCAACAGAAGCCCCATTGTATGAGATATTGGTAATATTATAGTGGTTGTTTGAAAAAGAATAAGAATAACTTATTTTGTTTCCTTTCAAATCTGTAAGTGACATAAGAGGATAGTACAGGTTATTTTGGGTATTACTTGTATTTCCGAAAATGCCTTTATTACCATCTGGATAGAAGACCTCGAAATATTTCATTATATTCCCGGAGACATAGCCTTTCACCTTGATATTTCCTTGTTCGGATTCATATAAAATATAGGTACTTGCTGTTGATGTCTTTATCAATCGGATACCATTAAGCACAAAAGCGTCACTATTGTCCATGACAATACCTTCCGGCTTTCCTTCGTAATACATCGTTTTCCCACTTCGGGCAATTATAGGCAACCCTGAGACAGACCAGCCAAAACCCATGACGGAGTTTCCCTGTTGGCTATTATATGCGAAGGATAATTGGGGATTGAAGCCTCTCATTCCAGGATACACATCAATCGGAACCTCATAAATTCTTGCTCCGGTAGATGATGTTCCAGAATTGATAACAATTTGCCCAACTTCTTTAGACTGACTCAAACTGATAGAGTTTGGGATATGCGAGTTTGTAATACGCGATGGAGGTATCTGTGCCAGTCTGTTGTTGTCTTTACCAAAGGAAGAACTGTCAGCCTTTTGTGCAATCACAGATGGGTACAATCTTGCTTGGATGGAATCCTCATAATGCTTGTATTGTTCTTCTGTCCAATTTTTAAACCTGTCATCATCCGGTGTATTAGCAAGTGTTTTTATCTGAGCATGATGAAGGGATATTTGTTCAGATACAGAAAAATCTTTAGCCCAGCCTATGCCTGTATGCAATATAGACAGGATGCTTGTAATATATATTATTCGTTTCATGTGTGTATGTTTAAAATTAGCTAGAACCAAAATTATTTTTTGATTATCTTCCAAGTACTTTCCTTTTTATTTAAAGAAATATATAAAATGTAAATTCCGTTTGCCCGAGAACTAATGTCCAATTCTATCCATCGAGAAGTTGATTGTGTTGAGAGTATTTGTTGTCCGGATGCATTGACAATGCGGATAATACATCTGTCAGAATTATCATAATTCGCAATTTCGATTTTTAATTTGCCTTTTGTCGGATTCGGGTATATCCGGATGTTTTTTTCTGAGAGCATCTCCGAAAAGTATTCTGCTGTAGATGCCTCTTTATAAGAGGATTTTGTGTTCATTACAATTTCTCTCTTAATGCGATTACCTGCGCTGTCATAACTATATTTAACATTTTGGGCTAATGCTGCATAAGGCATAGTCCAGATGAGCAACATGGTTAATTTTTTCTTCATAGAGCTACATTTTAATTATTATTCTATTATAGCCTTAACGAAGAAAGTTTGAATTTATTGTGTGAGGAGGTGTTTATGTGGTTGTTTTTATGAAAAAATGTACTCCATAAATTTTTTTGATGTTTGAATAAAAGTTTTATAAGGAGTTTACCAAAAAGCTATAAAAAATCAGCCAAACTCTTTCGGAAGAAATTGGCTGATTTTAGATGTTTATGATTTTGGGATTATACTATACCCCAAATGGGTTCCAGATAATCAGGTGATCAGTAAAAAAACTGAAGTACACCTTACTCGGTTATTTAAGTATTGGCTTACTTCCATAGCGGCTCGTTTTCCTAGCCGACGGGGAATCCCATCGCCTCCGCTTCTACATTGGGATGAACCTTCAACAATGATTTCAATTGTTGTTTGAAATCGTTACTTGGATGGGTGGTGTTCTGCAAATATGCAAGACAGCAAAGCTGGGCATAGAGTTTGGTTCGAAGTGTTATGGAAATATCAATCCACTCGCCTTTCAGTTTGCAGGGCAACTGTGGTTTCATAGGGTATCTTCTGTTCCATGTGCGTGAGTGATGCGCAAGACAGTTGCACAAGGCAACGGCGCATTTACACCAGCTTTCAAGATATTCGTGCTGAGGCAAGTTAAATTCTCTTGCGATTTTCTTCTTAAGTTTAGTGTCTTTCAAATTACAGAATATCTTTAAAAACCACGTCCAAAGTTTTCCATACAGGAGGAATAGTCGGATTGGCGTATTTGTCAAAATGTTCCTGAATGGAATCCTCTTTTGAGTGGAAAACTTCCTGTTTAACACGAATAGAGCAATCGTCAAAGATTTTGTTATCGGCAAACAAACTCCTGTCATTATCCAGAATGAGCCGTAAGCCATCGAGAAATGATGTATCAGTTTTGAGCGAAGAGCTATCTCGAAACTTTGTATGGCAGTAAAAAGCAAAGCCCTTAGCTTCTTGTCAAAAAAATAAAGATTGACAGCACTGTCAGAATGGATGTTAGGCTTGAATATATGAGTTGTTTTGTCTTGTTCCATCGGACGGAGGTAGTTTGCCAGACGGTAATAACTCATGATTTTTAACTGTGCTGAAGCATCATTGTCATCTCTAATGATTAGTTCCCGGGGCTTTCAGCATATGAAGAATTCGGGGATAATCCAACGGTTGCTTAGTATAATCCATAAGTGTATAAAAAGTAAAAGTTCCGCCTTGGTACACATTAAAAAGAGGCGTGGCGGAAATTGTCGATGCAGATATAATGTTTTTATTCCAATCCTGCAAGTTTTTCAGAGGAAATTAGTAGAATTAGCAGAAAAGGAGCAGAAAATGATGCCCGAAAGCCACAAAGAAGCATTAATGCCTCATTCTGATAACTTTTCCAACGCCTGTCGCCGTGTTTCACCAATGAACTGCAGCAATATCTCCGGATTAATGTGTCTCCGCCCCATTCGGACTGCCAAGTGTAGATGCGGACTGGTTGACCGTCCTGTACTGCCGCTTTTACCCACCACATCACCCGGCTTCACGCAGTCACCCCGTTTCACATGACATTCGGACAGGTGGCAATAGCTGACCGAGAATTCCCAATGCCGCACAGTGACATGTTTCCCGGACACCCTGTCCTGTCCGGCCTTCTCTACGATGCCGTGCATCATAGCATAAACTTCACTACGGTCAGCCCTTAAGTCCAGGCCGTAATGCATCTTCTTCTTACCTGTAAAAGGGTCATTTCTCATTCCATAAGGTGATGTCACCTTGATTTTCTCCAGTGGCAGTGATACACTCATGTATCTCTC
>JAFTWA010000003.1 GCA_017465565.1 Tyzzerella sp. | reverse complement strand
TCGTCTCAAGGTCCAAAATTCGTACTTTTTTTGGACCTTTTAGTGTGTCTTGAAGCAATTTTTACCTATAAACGTGAATTTGGCAAGTGGTGTCCAATTTTCTCTAGAATTTGGACACCATATCCAACTGAGCTCGACCAGGGTCCAAGCACCCGAATTAAACTTATTAGTTCCCACAAGAAGAAAGCAAGCCTACATCGCTAAATACAAATTTATTATATCATAAAAGAGGACAGGTATTTTCACCTGCCCTCTCAAAGAAATCATTCTATTCTGCCTCTTCAAATGTCTCTTCTTTCAACGCTTCTTCATACTTCTCAAGAATCATTGTCTGAATGCGTTCTCTTGTTCCGGAATTAATTGGATGCGCGATATCGCGGTATTCACCGTCCAAAGCTTTCTTGCTTGGCATTGCAATGAAAAGCCCTTTTTCTCCTTCGATTACCTTGATATCATGTACCACAAATTCATCATCCATAGTAATTGATACTACTGCTTTCAATTTACCTTCTTTCGCAACTTTACGTACGCGTACATCTGTGATTTGCATATACTACCTCTTTCTAGAATTCATATCTTTCATTCTTTTCTACTACTACTTTAATTTTATCTTCGCCTACATGGCGTGTATTTGCCCGAATTGTTCCGCGGCTTTCCACGATACAATTTTCAATGTATGTATTATCCCCAAGATATACATCATTTAGAATAATTGAATTTTTAATTACACAATTATTTCCCACAAATACCTTTTTGAACAGAATGGAATTTTCAACTGTTCCATTTACAATTGTTCCGCTTGCAACGAGACTATTCTTCACAACCGAACCAGGATTATATTTTGCTGGTGGCAGATCGCTTACTTTCGAATAAATCTCAGGATATTCTTTAAAGAAATGGTTTCTCACATCTGACTTCAAGAAATCCATGTTTGTGTTGTAATAAGCATCTACTGTTGAAATATTACTCCAATACTGATCAATCTTATAACCATAAATCTTTTTCAGGTTTTTATATCTGATTAAAATATCCGATACAAAATCGTACTTTTCATCTTCCACACACTGCTCTACCAAATCAATCAGCAGACGTCTGCGGATAATATAAATTCCTGTGGAAATCGTATTCGACATCGCAACCATTGGTTTCTCTTCGAAATCTGTAATCCGCATATCAGCATCCATCTTCAGGATACCGAATCTTCTTGCGTCTTCTCCCGCCGGCAGCTCCTTACATACAACTGTAACATCTGCCTTCTTTTCCATATGATAGTCTAATACTTTTTCATAATCCATTTTATAGACAGCATCCCCGGATGTGATGAGCACATATGGTTCGTGACATTTCTTCAGGAAATCGAGATTCTGATAGATTGCATCCGCTGTTCCACGATACCAGCTTCCATTATCAGCTGTGATAACAGGCGTAAACACATATAGACCACCCTGTTTTCTACCAAAATCCCACCATTTTGATGAGTTCAAATGTTCATTCAGCGAACGGGCGTTGTACTGCGTCAGGACAGCTGCTTTTGAGATACCCGAATTCGACATATTGCTCAGTGCAAAATCGATTGCCCGGTAACTTCCGGCGATTGGCATTGCTGCTGCAGCACGTTTTCTTGTGAGCTCACGCATCTTATTACTGCTTCCGCCTGCCAAAATAATTCCTACTGCTTTCATGCCTACTCACCTGCCTTTATCAAAATTTCGCCACTTTCAAGAACATTATTTACATAATCTTCTTTTACAGTAACTCCGCTGATTGCTGTATTCTTGCCAATCTGCACGTCAGATGGAATAACAGAGTTTTCTCCAACTGTTGCAATACCAAAAGAGTAAATATTTGGTTTTGCTTTATTTGGTGTGTCCGCTCCGATTCCCATGGTTACATTGTCGCCGATTTTCACATTCTCTGCGATAATCGCCTTGTCAATCACACAGCCCTCTCCGATAACCGTATCCTGCATGATAATGGAATCGCGAACCACACTGCCTTTTCCAATAACAACGCCGGCACTAAGTACAGAATGCTTCACCTCTCCGTGAATCTCTGTGCCATTTCCCACAATACTTCTTTCAATTACCGCATTTTCCGAAAGATATTGTGGAGGCAAAATACTGCTATTGGTATAAATTTTCCAATACTCTTCATACAAATTAAAATCTGGAACAATGTCAAGGAGTTCCATATTAGCTTCCCAATAAGAGCCTAATGTTCCAACGTCTTTCCAGTAGCCATTGAATTCATAAACAAACATTCTGTCATCCTGTTCGAAACAGTATGGAATGACATGTTTTCCGAAGTCACATCCAGGCACGTCCTTTTTCTTGATAAGGGCGTCTCTAAGTACTGGCCAGCTGAAAATGTAAATTCCCATAGAAGCCAGGTTACTTCTAGGCTTTTCTGGCTTTTCTTCAAATGCAGTGATTCGCTTCTCTTCGTCTGCAACCACAATTCCAAAACGGCTCGCCTCTTCCATTGGAACAGGCATTGCAGCGATTGTGACATCTGCATTATTTTCTTTATGGAAATCAAGCATTACTTCATAATCCATTTTGTAAATGTGATCCCCTGACAGAATCAGCACATAATCCGGGTTATAACTTTCCATATATTCCAGGTTCTGATAAATAGCATTCGCCGTACCTGTATACCATTCGCTGTTCGAGCTCTTCTCATATGGAGGCAAGACAGCAACCCCGCCAACGTTACGGTCCAAATCCCATGGAATTCCAATTCCAATATGGGCATTCAGACGTAAAGGCTGATACTGGGTCAAAACACCAACCGTATCAACTCCGGAATTGATACAATTGCTCAGGGGAAAATCAATAATGCGGTATTTTCCACCGAAAGCGACGGCCGGTTTAGCAACTTTAGCTGTAAGGACACCAAGTCTGCTGCCTTGTCCTCCAGCCAATAGCATTGCTATCATCTCCTTCTTCCTCATGTTGTCACCTTCTCTCAGTATTCTATAATACATTATTATAACATATACAAAACATTCCGTGAACATTTTTTACAAAAAATCCACCGGCGCGGTAAACTTTTTATCATATTTATACAAAATAAATGTCTTGGTTTTTTATGTATATCTGTATATAATATATAAGAGAGATAAAAATTGTATGACAATATTTCGGACAGGATGTGTATTTATGTATAAAATTGATTTTAAAACACCACAACATGTACACTTTATAGGAATCGGCGGGATTAGCATGAGTGGACTAGCGGAGATTTTGCTAAAAGAACACTTTACCATCTCAGGCTCGGATTCAAAGCCTTCTGCTTTGACAGCCCATTTAGAAGCCTTAGGTGCAACTATTTTCTATCCACAGAAAGCATCTAATGTCATTGAGGGCATTGATGTTGTAGTGTATACAGCCGCAATTCATGAAGATAATGAAGAATATATGGAAGTTAAGAGACAGGGCCTTCCAATGTTATCGCGCGCCGAGCTTCTCGGACAGCTGATGACAAATTATGAAACTCCAATTGCAATTTCTGGAACGCACGGCAAGACAACGACTACCTCTATGCTCTCCCACATTTTATTGGAAGCTGAAACTGACCCTACTATCTCAGTAGGCGGCATCTTAAATGCAATCGGCGGGAACATCCGCGTGGGAAGCTCCAATGTATTTGTGACAGAAGCCTGCGAGTACACAAACAGCTTCTTAAGCTTCTTACCTAAGATTAGTGTCATTTTAAATGTGGAGGAAGACCACATGGATTTCTTTAAAGACATTCATGACATTCGTTCTTCTTTCCATCGATTTGCCTCACTTCTTCCAGAAGACGGTGTATTAGTTATTAATAAGAATATTGAAGCATTAGAAACTATCACAGATGGAATCTCTGCTAGGGTAATTACTTATTCCGAGGTTCAGGATGCAGACTACTCTGCTTCCAATATTGCATTTGATGAACTGGGGAATGCTTCCTTTGATTTAGTTAAATATGGAGAAAATATTGGACGTATCAAGCTTTCTGTTGCTGGAAATCACAATGTTTCCAATGCGCTTTCCACAATTGCTGTGGCAGACCAGCTTGACATTCCATTTGAGACCATTCAGAAGGGAATCACATCCTTTACTGGAACGGTACGCCGTTTCCAATATAAAGGGGAAATAAACGGCATCACCATTATCGATGATTATGCGCATCACCCAACAGAAATCAAAGCAACCCTGACTTCTGCAAGAAATTATCCGCACAAGGACATCTGGTGCATCTTCCAGCCACATACCTACACAAGAACGAAAGCATTCTTCCATGAATTTGCTGAAGCGCTTTCCCTTGCAGACCATGTGATACTGGCAGACATCTACGCTGCCCGCGAGACAGATACACTCGGCATGTCATCAGAGGCACTTGCCGAAGAAATCAAGAAATTAGGAGCTGACGCTTACTATCTTCCAAGCTTCGAAGCAATTGAAAATTTTGTGCTGGAAAAACTTATCCACGGTGATTTGTTGATAACTATGGGGGCTGGAGACGTTGTAAACATTGGGGAAGACCTTCTGAAGTAAGAGTTATCCACATTATCCACAAAATTTTTATCCACAAAAAACTCAAGATATCCACTTAAAAGTGCTTTGTCCTACGGTTTTGAAGTGCTATACTACACATACTAATGGGATTAAGGGTGAATAATATGACTAGAACATTAACACTGAGAAACCGTTTTCAGGGAAATAGCACGATTGTGGAAAACGAATTTATAGATTTTTATATGGCAAAAGCAAATGGAGAATATGTGAAGGTTTACCTTCTATTACTGCGTTATCTGAACGCAGACGACCATTCTATGTCCATTTCCAGGATGGCAGACTGCCTGGAGTGTACAGAGAAGGATATTCTGCGTGCGTTCAATTACTGGCATGAAGCAGGACTCCTTAAGCTTGATTATGATGAGGCAGGCAATATCTGCGGTCTTGCAATCGGCAAAGCTTCTGTCAAACCTGCTGTCCAAGCTAAAAACAAGGAATCATCCATCACATTACAGTCTATGGAGATGGACAAGCCTGCTGAAAGAAGAGTGAACTCTCAGGAAGAGCTTCGTCAGCTGTATTTTGTCGCTGAGCAGTATATGGGCAAGCCTCTTACTGTCAATGAAATTAAAAAGATTAACTATTTCCTTGATGAGCTCAATTTCTCCACAGATTTAATCGAGTATTTGATTGAATACTGCGTGGAAAATGGTCATAAGAGTATGCGTTACATAGAAAAAGTTGCATATAATTGGGCAGATATGAATGTTACCTGCGTTGCAGATGCAAAGGATATCTCCGCATCTTATAATAAGACTTATTTTTCTATTTTGAATGCCTTTGGCATCAAGGGCAGAAATCCTGCTGCTCTTGAAATGGAATTTATGAAAAGATGGTTTGACGAGTATGGCTTCTCCTTAGACATTATTCTGGAAGCCTGTAACCGCACCATTGCAAACACGCACAAAGCAGACTTTAAATATACCGATACTATTTTGAAAAACTGGCTGAACCAGAATGTACACCATTTATCAGATGTTTCTAATTTGGACAAGGCATACCAATTAGAAAAAGAATCGAAGAAAAAAACGAAGGCAAAACCTGTTACAAATAACCGTTTTAATAACTTTGAGGGCCGTTCTTATGATTACGATTTATTAGAACAACAACTTCTCAACGCAGACTAAAGGAGTTTAACCGTGGCTTTAAATAATTCACAGTACGACACCATTATCCGTACTTACGAACAAAAACAACTTCATAACCGGAACATATTAGACAAGCGTTATGAAACCGTGTATAATAAAATACCAGAGATGAATGAAATTAATCAAAAAATTTCATACTTAAGTGTAAAGCAGGCGAGAAAGCTTTTGGAGGGCGATGAACATGCTCTTATGGAATTAAAAGCGCAGATTCGAGAGCTTTCTAATCAAAAAGTGGTGCTGCTTGCTAATGCTGGATTCCCTGCCAACTACCTGGAACCAGTTTATGATTGTCCAGATTGCAAGGATACCGGATATATTGATAATCAAAAGTGTCACTGTTTCCAGAAGGCGGTTATCGATTTGCTTTATACACAATCGAACCTGAAGAGCATTCTTCAAAAAGAAAATTTTGATACATTTTCGTTTAGATATTATTCCGAAAATCACGTAGACCCAAAGACTGGGCGTTCTTCACTCGCTACTATGCAAAAAGCTTATCAGACTGCCCGTGATTTTGTGGATACATTTTCGAAAGAATTCCGCAATTTATTCCTTTACGGCGATACCGGAGTCGGAAAGACGTTTCTTTCCAATTGTATTGCAAAGGAGTTAATTGATAGATCCTACTCCGTAATTTACTTTTCGGCATTTGAATTATTTGATACACTTGCCAAAAGCAGATTCGGAAAAGATGACGCAGCCGATCAGATGTATGAGCACATCTTCGACTGCGACCTGTTAATCATTGATGATTTAGGAACAGAGCTTGCGAATACCCTGACTACTTCGCAATTATTTCTCTGCGTAAATGAACGTCTATCACGCAGAAAATCGACCATTATCTCTACCAATCTTTCAGTAGAAACAATGCGTCACACTTATTCAGAGAGAACCTTTTCCCGAATCACAAGCAACTATACAATGCTAAAGCTAACTGGTGACGATATTCGCATTAAAAAGAAACTAATGAATAGGGAGGAAAATTAATGTTACACCGCACAGAACGCACATTAGAAAACATTCCAGTAGGACCACTTGGGTTTATTCCAGTTGATGGATGCCAAGAATTAGGAGCAAAAGTTAATGACTATCTCGTAAAATGGCGCAAAGAAACAGCAGCAGACACGGAAAACGATGTTGTATTTAATGGATATTTAAAAGATTCTTACATCGTTAATGCAAAGGTTCCTCGTTTTGGTTCAGGAGAAGCAAAAGGTATCATCAACGAATCAGTCAGAGGAAAAGATATTTACCTTATGGTAGATGTATGTAACTACAGCCTCACTTATTCTTTATCTGGACACAAAAACCACATGTCTCCAGATGACCACTATCAAAATCTTAAGAGAGTTATCGCTGCTATCGGCGGAAAAGCGCGTAGAATCAACGTAATCATGCCTTTCTTATATGAAAGCAGACAACATAAAAGAAGCTCAAGAGAATCTCTCGACTGTGCGCTTGCACTTCAAGAGCTTGTGCGTATGGGCGTTGACAACATTATCACATTTGATGCTCACGACCCACGTATTCAGAATGCAATCCCATTGCATGGATTTGAAACGGTTCGTCCAACATACCAATTCGTAAAGGAACTCCTTCGCCACTACCCAGACCTTAAGGTTGACAGTGAACATATGATGATTATCAGCCCTGATGAAGGCGCTACAGAGCGTGCTATCTATCTTGCAAACGTTCTTGGAGTTGATATGGGTATGTTCTACAAACGCCGTGACTACACAAGAATCGTAAACGGCCGCAACCCAATCGTTGCCCACGAATTCTTAGGTTCTTCTGTAGAGGGAAAAGATGTAATTATTATGGACGATATGATTTCTTCTGGAGATAGTATGCTTGATGTTGCGAAGCAGTTAAAGGACAGAAAAGCAAACCGCATCTTTGCAGCTTCCACATTTGGTCTCTTCACAAATGGACATGAGAAATTTGATGAAGCTTATGAAAAAGGACTTATCACAGGTGTATTAACAACGAACTTGATTTACCAGACACCTGAATTATTAGAAAAACCATGGTATATCAACTGTGACTTGAGCAAATATATTTCATTGATTATTGATACATTGAATCACGATGGTTCCATCAGCGATATTCTTGATCCAAGCAAGAGAATTCAAAATATTGTTGAGAAGTACAAAAATGGGGAACCAATCTAGTTAGGCAAACTTTAAAGGACGTCACACGAACAATGTCATTAAGTTAAGGGAACGTTCTAGCTACAATGGCTAAAAAACAATCAAATAATAATCAGAGATATTAATCCACCACATGTCTTGAAGTGGTGGATTTTTACTTGGGTAAAAAATTGAG
>JAFTWA010000062.1 GCA_017465565.1 Tyzzerella sp. | reverse complement strand
TGGATTCTTTATTCTGAATGATTTTCTCTACCCATTGTATTTTTTCTTCTGGAGAAATTTTACCCATAGAAAATGCCCCCTTCCAGATAAACAGTTTTATTTTTTTAACTGTCTACCTAAAAGGGAGCATATCAGTGGTGGCTAAAACCCTTAATTATATTTTTGAATTTTTAATTTTACAACAGTCCCTTTTGCGTGTCTTATTTATTAGCTTCAACCTCAGCCATTTTCATTGCACGAACTTTTAATGGAAGTCCGAATAATGTGATGAATCCGTCTGCATCATGGTGGTCATATAAGTCACCAGTTGTGAAGCTTGCAAGTGATTCGTTATATAATGAATATGGAGAAGTAGTACCGGCTTTGATGATGTTACCCTTGTAAAGCTTGAATTTCACTTCACCAGTTACGTATTCTTGAGTTGATGCTACGAATGCTTTTACAGCGTCGCAGAGTGGTGTGAACCATTTTCCTTCGTAAACGATTTGAGCAAGCTTGTTACCCATATCTTTTTTCACTTCCATTGTAGCACGGTCTAAAACAAGTTCTTCTAATTGTTGGTGTGCTTCCATAAGGATTGTTCCACCTGGAGTTTCATATACACCACGAGATTTCATACCAACTACACGGTTTTCTACGATATCAACGATACCAATACCATGTTTTCCGCCAAGTTCATTTAATTTTGTAATGATTTCAGAAACTTTCATCTTTTCACCATTAACACTTGTTGGAATACCTTTTTCAAATGTCATTGTTATGTATTCGCCTTCATCTGGAGCTTTTTCTGGAGAAACACCAAGAACTAATAAATTATCATAGTTTGGTTCTTGTGCTGGATCTTCTAATTCCAGACCTTCATGGCTGATGTGCCATAAGTTACGGTCACGGCTGTAGCTGTGGCTTGCATCGAATGGTAAGTCGATGCCATGGGCTTTACAGTATTCGATTTCATCTTCACGAGATTGCATTGTCCAAACATCTGTCATTCTCCAAGGAGCGATGATTTTTAAATCTGGAGCAAGAGCTTTGATTCCAAGCTCAAAACGAATCTGGTCATTTCCTTTTCCTGTAGCACCGTGGCAGATAGCAGTAGCACCTTCTTTTCGGGCAACCTCAACTAATGTTTTTGCGATTGCTGGACGAGCCATTGATGTACCAAGTAAATATTTGTTTTCGTAAACGGCATTTGCCTGAACACATGGAACGATGTATTCGTCACAGAATTCATCGATAATGTTTTCGATGTATAATTTAGAAGCACCAGAAAGCTTTGCTCTTTCTTCTAAACCATCTAATTCTTCACCCTGTCCGCAGTCGATGCAGCAGCAGATTACTTCGTAATCAAAATTCTCCTTTAACCATGGGATGATTGCGGTTGTATCAAGACCGCCTGAATATGCTAAAACAACTTTTTCTTTCATAATATATATGCCTCCTAAAATGTATTTTTATTGTCAATATGCATACTATACTACTATTTATGCAGAAATACAAGAGGAAAATGAAAAAATATGCAAAGTATTTTAAAAATATAAATTTATTGTTGCATGATATTCATGTTGGGTGTATAATTATGCGAAAGTGTTCCTAACAATAAATGGAAGCAGAAAGGAAGGTTTTACATGATAAAGGTAGGAATTATTGGATCGACAGGTTATGCTGGCGGTGAATTGGTTCGTATTTTAATGGGACATAAGGATGTGGAGATTAAATGGTACGGTTCCCGAAGTTATATAGATAAGAAATATTACGAAGTATATCAGAATTTTTTCCAGATTGTAGATGCAGTCTGCATGGATGATAATATGGAAGCTTTGGCAGAGCAGGTGGATGTGATTTTCACGGCGACACCTCAAGGCTTTTGCGCTTCCTTATTAAATGAAGAAATTTTATCCAAAGTAAAAATCGTCGACTTGAGTGCGGATTTTCGGATTAAGGATGTTGCTACATATGAAGAATGGTACAAGATAGAGCATAAGAGTCCGCAGTTTATTGAAGAAGCCGTTTACGGACTCTGCGAAGTAAATCGTGAGGATGTAAAGAAGGCTAGATTGGTTGCCAATCCAGGATGCTATACAACTTGTTCGATTTTAACAATTTACCCGCTGGCTAAAGAAGGACTGATTGATATGAATTCGATTATCATCGATGCAAAATCAGGTACCTCAGGTGCAGGGCGCGGGGCAAAGGTAGATAATTTGTACTGTGAAGTAAATGAGAATATCAAGGCGTATGGAGTTACAAATCACAGACATACTCCGGAGATTGAGGAACAATTAGGATATGCATCTGGAGAAAAAGTGCTCCTCAACTTCACACCACATTTGGTTCCAATGAACCGGGGAATTCTGGCAACAGCATATGCAACTTTAAAAGAAGGCGTTACATATGAAGATGTGAGAGCCGCTTACGACAAATATTATAAAGAAGAAAAATTCGTACGTGTATTAGATAAGGATGTATGCCCACAGACAAAATGGGTAGAAGGCAGCAACTATGTTGATGTGAATTTCAAGATTGACAAACGTACAGGGCGTATTATTATGATGGGAGCAATTGACAATCTGGTAAAAGGAGCAGCAGGTCAGGCAGTTCAGAATATGAACCTGATGTTTGGATTAAAAGAGACGGAAGGACTTGATTTAATTCCAATGTTCCCATAAAATAACAACGGGAGATGAGAAACATGATTAGAATAATGACAATGGATGATTATGATGAGGTCTATACATTGTGGAAGAAAATCCACGGTTTTGGAATCCGCAGCATTGATGATTCCAGAGAAGGTGTAGAACGTTTTATCAAAAGAAATCCAACGACCAGTATCGTGGCAGAAGAAGACGGCAAAATTGTAGGAAGCATTTTATGTGGACATGATGGTCGAAGAGGATGCTTTTACCATGTGTGTGTTGACGAAGCATATCGACTTCGGGGAATTGGCAAAAGCATGGTCGTAGAAGCGATGGAAGCATTAAAGAGAGAAAATATTAATAAAGTATCTTTGATAGCATTTACCAAGAATGATGTTGGAAACGCATTCTGGAAAGAAATCGGTTGGACAAAACGGGAGGATTTGAATTATTACGATTTTACATTAAATGAAGCGAATATAACCGCATTTAATCGTTAAGAACTTAACAGGGGACGTTGCAAAATTCAATTTTACTACGTCCCCAATTGAAAAGGAGGTATGTATTATGAAGAAAATAATAGGCGGCGTGACAGCAGCAAAGGGATTTGAAGCGGCAGGAATTGCTGCGGAGATTAAGTATAAAGGACGTACAGATATGGCTATCGTGTACAGCCAAAAGCCTTGCGTGGCAGCCGGCACATTTACAACAAATGTAGCTAAGGCAGCGCCAGTAAAATGGGATCAGGTACAAGTGAAGGATGTGGCCCATGCACAGGCAATTATTGTGAATTCAGGAATCGCAAATGCATGTACAGGTGCAGAGGGCTATGGATATTGTAAAGAGACTGCAGATACTGCAGCAGAAATTCTTGGAATTCCAGCAGACAGTGTACTTCTTGGTTCAACTGGCGTTATTGGAAAGCAGCTTCCAATGAACAGAATCAAAGCTGGAGTAGCAAAGCTTGCAGAAGCAAAAAAAGCTGCTATTGAAGCAGGAACTGAAGCAGCGAAAGCAATTATGACAACAGATACGTGCGAAAAAGAAATCGCAGTGGAAATCGAAGTTGGCGGAAAAACGGTAACAGTTGGTGGTATGGCAAAAGGTTCAGGTATGATTCATCCAAATATGTGTACCATGCTCAGCTTTATTACGACTGATGCAGCAATTTCAAAATCTGCACTCCAGAAAGCATTGAGTGATGATGTAAATGATACATATAATATGATCTCAGTAGATGGTGATACTTCTACAAATGATACGGTATTGGTTCTCGCAAATGGAATGGCAGAAAATACAGAAATTGTGGAAGGCTCAGAAGACTATAAAATATTTGCAGAGGCTCTTCATGTAGTAAACGAATACCTTGCAAAGAAAATTGCAGGTGACGGCGAAGGCGCAACAGCCCTCTTTGAAGTAAATATCGTTGGTGCTGAGACAAAAGAACAGGCAAAATTATTAGCGAAAGCGATTGCATGCTCAAATCTTACAAAGACAGCAATTGCTGGTCACGATGCAAACTGGGGACGTATTATCTGTGCCATGGGTTATTCAGGCGCGCAGTTCGACCCGGAAAAAGTAGACTTGTTCTTCGAAAGTGAAGCTGGTAAAATCCAAATTGCAGAAGATGGTGTTGCGGTAGATTACAGCGAAGAGAAAGCGACCGAAATCTTATCGCAACCAGTTGTTATCGCAACAGCAGACGTGAAGATGGGTGATGCAAAAGCAACAGCATGGGGCTGCGACTTGACACACGCATATATTGAAATTAACGCAGATTATAGAAGCTAGTTTGTCGAGGTGTTTATCATGGATAAAAGCATGGAAAAATATTTAAATAAAGCAGAAGTACTTATCGAAGCACTTCCATATATCCAAAGATTTAACCGCAAGATTATTGTGGTTAAATATGGCGGCAGTGCTATGGTGGATGAAGAATTAAAAAAGAGAGTCATTGAAGATGTTACTCTTTTAAAACTTGTTGGATTTAAGCCAATTATTGTTCATGGCGGCGGCAAAGAAATTAGCAGTATGCTGAAAAGATTAGGCAAAGAATCAACATTTGTAAATGGTCTCCGTGTAACGGATGAGGAAACCATGGACGTAGCAGAAATGGTTCTTGGAAAAGTAAATAAAAGTTTGGTTCAATTAGTAGAATCTCTTGGCGTGCGTGCCATCGGAATCAGTGGAAAGGACGGTGCACTTCTTAAGGTTAAGAAGAAATATGCAGACGGCGAAGATATTGGATTTGTAGGGGAAGTGACAGAGGTAAACGGTCAGATTCTTTTAGATTTGTTAGAAAAAGACTTCCTTCCAATCGTGTGCCCGATTGGACTGGATGATGAATTTCAGACATATAATATTAATGCTGATGATGCAGCGTGTGCGATTGCACAGGCAATGCAGGTGGAAAAGCTAGCCTTCTTAACAGATATTGAAGGTGTTTACAAGGATCCAAAAGACCCAGATACATTAATTTCAGAACTTACTGTATCAGAAGCAGAGGGTCTGATGAATGATGGATATATTGGCGGTGGTATGCTTCCAAAATTGCAGAATTGCATTGATGCGATTAACAGTGGCGTTTCCCGTGTCCATATTTTGGATGGAAGAATTCCACATTGTCTGTTACTGGAAATCTTTACAAACAAAGGTATTGGAACAGCAATCTTAAAAGACGACGGAAGTAGGTTTTATCATGGAGAATAATTATATTAAGCAGGCGGAAGAGGCACTCTTACATACATATAACCGCTATCAGATTGTTTTAGAGAAAGGTGAGGGTGCTTATCTCTATGACATAGAAGGGAAAAAGTATCTGGATTTTGCGGCAGGAATTGCAGTGTGCTCTCTTGGATACGGACATCCAAAGTATAAAGAAGCATTAAAGACTCAGATCGACTCGCTTATGCATACTTCAAACTTGTTTTACAGCAAGCCAGTTGCCAAAGCAGCGCATATGCTGAAGGAAGCAGCGCAGATGGACCGCGTCTTTTTTACAAACAGCGGAACAGAAGCAATCGAAGGTGCGCTGAAAGCAGCTAGAAAATATGCGTATACAAAAGGTTCTGGGAAATACGAATTCATCGCAATGAACCATTCCTTCCACGGAAGAAGCATGGGGGCAGTGGCTGTAACAGGAAATGAGCATTACCGTACACCGTTTGAACCTTTGATTGGTGGTGTGAAATTTGCCGAGTTCAATGATTTGGACAGTGTGAAAGCGCTTGTGACCGACAAAACCTGTGCAATTATTTTAGAGCCAGTACAGGGAGAGGGCGGCATCTATCCTGCAGAAGAAAGCTTCTTAAAAGGCGTGCGTGAGCTCTGTGATGAAAATGATATTCTGCTTATTTTTGATGAAATTCAATGTGGCATGGGAAGATGTGGCAGTATGTTTGCGTGGCAGGGATATGGCGTACAGCCGGACATCATGGCAATGGCAAAGGCAATTGGAAATGGAGTTCCTGTAGGTGCATTTGCAATGACAGAGAAGGTGGCAGCAAGCTCACTTGCACCGGGAGACCATGGAACAACCTATGGCGGCAATCCATTTGTATGTGCAGCAGTAGCGGAAGTGCTTCAGATTTTTGAAGAAGAAAATATCGTGGAACACGTACAGCAAGTAGGGGCCTATTTAGAAAACAGATTAGAAGAACTAGCAAAAGAGAATGCATTTGTCTCAGAGAGACGTGGAAAAGGTCTGATGCAGGGACTTGTACTTAAGAAACCAGTTGGAGAAGTAATTGTAAAAGCAATGCAGCATGGACTTATTGTGATTTCAGCAGGCGGAAATGTATTAAGATTAGTACCACCGCTCATCATCACAGAAGCCCAGGTGGATGAAATGATTGATAAATTAAAGAAAGCGTTGGCAGAATAGGCAAGCGTATAATACCCAATCATCTGGATATACTAGAAATACTAAATTCTAGGAGGATATCTGAGTGATTGGGTTTTTAATTGCATTATTATCAGGCGCACTTATGAGCGTGCAGGGAGTATTTAATACACAGGTTACAAAGACGACTGGAATGTGGGTTTCAAATGGCTGGGTACAGTTAACTGCATTTGCAGTCTGCGTTGTAGCGTGGTTTTTTGCTGGAAGAGAACCGGTTATGGCGTTAACAAAGGTAGAGCCGAAGTATGTGCTGCTCGGAGGTGTCATCGGTGCAGGCATTACATGGACGGTAATTAAAAGTATCGAAATGCTGGGACCGGCAAAGTCCGCACTTCTCATTGTAATTGCACAGTTAACCGTATCTTATCTGATAGAGCTTATGGGACTTTTCGGTATGGATAAGGCGCCTTTTGAGTGGAGAAAACTGGGAGGATTGGTGCTTGCACTCATTGGAATCGCCATATTTCAGTGGAAGTAAAGATACAAAATAAAAACAGGTTGTAATTTAAAATAAAATTCGTTAAAATAGATATATCTAAGCATAGAGGGGTATCTGTAGTGAAAGCTATGGAGGAAAATTATGCGAAGAAAAATTAAGATAATATTTGTAGTGGCATTTATTATGTTTTGTCTTGCTGCCTGCAAAGAAGAGGGGACAGAACTCACCTTACTGGAGGATGCAGTGGCAGAGGAAGAAGAGGCCGAAGCAGCGAATCCGGAGAGTATTTTTGTGTATGTATGTGGCGCAGTCAATTGCGAAGGAGTTTATGAACTGCCGGCGGGAAGCAGAGGCTACGAGGCGATTGACAAGGCAGGTGGTTTTCGCAGCGATGCGGCTACATCTCAGATTAATCAGGCAGAGATACTACAAGATGAAGCGACACTTTATGTTCCAACAGTTTATGAAATAGCAGAGAGCCAGGCGGAAGACGATGGCAAAGTGAATCTAAATACTGCTGCCAAAGAAGAACTGATGACACTTCCGGGAGTAGGAGAAGCAAAGGCTTTGAGTATTATTTCTTATCGGGAAGAACAAGGTGGTTTTAAAACAATTGAAGATATCATGCAGATATCTGGCATTAAAGAAGGACTTTTTAATAAAATAAAAGACTATATTAAAATATGATTAAGGGAGAACAATCATGGGTAAAAAGGTATTGGTTGTAGACGATGAAAAGTTAATCGTGAAAGGAATTCGTTTTAGTCTGTTACAGGACGGACTGGAAGTGGATTGTGCATACGATGGAGAGGAAGCGTTGGAGAAAGCAAAAGAAAATAAATACGATTTGATTTTGTTAGATGTTATGCTTCCTAAAATGGATGGATTTGAAGTATGTCAGCAGGTTCGTGAGTTCTCGGATGTACCAATCGTAATGCTTACAGCAAAGGGCGATGATATGGATAAGATTTTAGGTTTGGATTATGGCGCAGACGACTATATTACAAAACCATTTAATATCTTAGAGGTAAAAGCCAGAATTAAAGCGATTATGCGCCGTACTGGAAAGAAAGAAGAAAAGCCGGATACGAGCAATATCTTAGAGAAGCATGATATGAAGATTGACCGCGAAAGCAGAAGAGTTTTCATCGAAGGAAAGGAAATTAACCTGACTGCAAAAGAATTTGATGTGCTTGAACTTCTTGCATTAAATCCAGACAAAGTATACAGCAGAGAGAAGCTGCTCAATCTGGTATGGGGATATGAATATCCAGGTGATGCGAGAACTGTGGATGTACATATCAGAAGACTTCGAGAAAAGATTGAAAAACTTCCTAGCAATCCAAAATATGTTCATACAAAGTGGGGAGTGGGTTATTATTTTAAAGGCTAAATTACAAGTGAAAGATAAAATTTTTAAAAGTCTCCGGTTTCAGATTATTGTGCTGCTTATCTTGGTAAGCAGCATACCTTGTCTTATGGTCAAAGCAACCGTGTTAAAACGATACGAAGACAAAGCAATTGCATGGCGAACAGCAGAAATCCAGAATCAATGTACCATTTTGGCAAATCAGCTGGCGAACTCAAATTATTTTAACGAACCAGTTTCAGATGTGCTGGATGCTGAGATGACACAGCTCTCCAATATCTATGATGGACGCGTCTTAATTATTGATGAAGACTATCGTGTCGTGAAAGATACATTTGGGATTGAAGATGGAAAAACGATTCTTTCGCCGTATGTCATTACCTGCTTTGCAGGAAAATCTACAAGTAACTATAATAGGGATGGCCGCTGCCTTGATATCACATCACCGATAACCGTAACTTCAAAGGATGAAGTACAGGTAAAAGGTGTAATTCTGGTTAGTATTTCTACGGATGTTATTGCAGAAACGGTATCAGAATTGAAGAATACTGCAGATGCAATTTTCGGTGTTATGATGCTGGTGATTATTGTAATTACTAGTTTCATCGCAACACAGATGGTGAAGCCGTTTGGCAGACTGGCAAGAAAAATTGAGGATGCGACAGAAGGCTACACAGGCACTACTGTTTTTGAGAATACATATAACGAAACGAAGAACATTTCTGAGGCCTTAAATAAAATGTTTAGCCGTATGAAAACATTGGATGAGTCGAGAAATGAATTTGTATCGAATGTATCCCATGAGCTTAAGACACCTTTGACATCCATGAAAGTTCTGGCAGATTCCCTGCTGGCACAGGAAAATGTTCCAGTGGAGCTTTATCAGGAATTCATGGGTGATATCACAGAAGAAATTGAGAGAGAGAATAAGATTATTAATGACCTGCTCTCTCTTGTAAAAATGGATAAGACGTCTGCGGACCTGAATGTCAAATCAGAAAATATCAATGATTTGGTGGAACGTATTTTGAAGCGCTTAAGACCAATTGCGGCACTTCGGAATGTAGAAGTTATATTTGAGAGCTTCCGCCCGGTTACGGCAGAAGTGGATGAAGTAAAATTCTCACTTGCAATTTCCAATTTGGTGGAAAATGCAATCAAGTATAATAGGGAAAATGGTTCCGTTAACGTATCATTAAATGCCGACCATAAGTATTTTTATGTGAAGGTTGCTGATACAGGAATGGGGATTCCGCAGGAATCACTGGAGCATATTTTTGAGCGCTTTTATCGTGTAGATAAGTCTCATTCTAGAGAGATTGGTGGAACGGGGCTTGGACTTGCAATTGCGCGCGGCGCAGTGATTATGCACAGAGGTGCGATAAAAGTACACAGTGAGGAAGGCGAAGGGACCACATTTACAGTGAGGGTGCCATTGAATTTTATTGCATAAAGAAATGAGGAAAAACATGAGAAAAAGATTAGGTGTGATCCTCTGTCTTGTATGGAGTATCATATTATGTGGATGTACATCCGCTGAAAAAGCAGAAGATGAAATGTACATTTACTATATTAATACAGAAGGAAATGCTCTGGTTCAAGAAATTTATCCGAAGCTCGATGTGAAAGGTGCTCTGGATAAATTGATGAAACCGGATAACTCGACAAAACAAAATGTTGTAATACCAGAAAAACTTGCATTAGAGAGATATGAGTTGAATAAAGGGCAGCTTATATTGACGTTTAACAATGAATATTTGCAAATGAAAAAGAGCACAGAGGTGTTGTTCCGCGCAGCTGTGGTGCAGACCATGGTACAGGTGAAGGGTGTGACGTTTGTTTCGTTCTATATAGGTGAGGAACCGTTGAAGGACACAGATGGAACTGCCATTGGTCTCATGCGGGCAGAAGATTTTGTACAGAACGTTGGTTATACGTCTGATTCGTATCAAACAACAGATTTGCGACTCTACTTTTCGAGCAAAGATGGGATGACATTAAAATCGGTGAAGAAAAATAGTGTTCATTACAATACGAATACATCCATTGAAAAATTGGTGGTTGAGCAGCTTATGAAGGGAACAAGTGCAAGTGGTGCACAGCCAACCATTCCGAAAACTACGAAGCTGTTAGGGGTATCGGTAAAAGACGGAATCTGTTATGTGAATTTTGATTCAAAATTTGCATCCGATGGCTATGACCAGAATCCGGAAGTGACGATTTATTCAATTGTAAATTCCATTATTCAAAATGGAACGGCAGCGAAAGTGCAGATTCTAATCGATGGTTCTAGTGATACACTCTACAAAGGAACTGTAGATTTAAGCAGGCCATTGGAATGGAATTCTGCTTTAATGGAGGAGAAGGAATGATAAAAAGGCCATTAAGCTTTACGTGCCTGTTATTCCTGCTGATACAAGGCTTATTATTGATTTTGACAAGCGGGCAGTCCCTCGTGAAAATGCCCGCTTCCTCTATCTTTCAGAAAGAGGAGGGACAGGAAGTCTTCGTCGAAGGACAGGTTTATAAAAAAAGAAACACATCTAATATTCAAATACTATATCTAAAAAACAATTCTTTTTACGATTCAAAAATTCTAATTTATGATTCAGATTTTACAGAAATACCAATCGGGAAAACAATGCGTTTAAAAGGAACAATAACCCATTTTGATACAGCGCACAATCCAGGAAATTATGACCAGAGTCTATATTATGCCAAAGAAGAAATATATGGAGCAATATGGTGTGAGGAGGTCCTGGAAATAAAAGGAGAGACTTCTGAAATAAAAGAAGCATTATATCAATTGAAGTTAAAGTGGAAGAAGATGCTCATTGAGACTGTCGGGGAAGAAAATGGAGAAATTCTTTCCGCGATGCTGCTCGGTGAAAAGAGCGAAATGGATGCAGAGGTAAAAGAACTGTATCAAAAGAATGGAATCGGGCATGTCTTGGCGATTTCCGGTCTCCATATTTCATTTATTGGACTTGGGATTTACCGCATAATTCGAAAAACGGGGATTCCATATTTGCTGTCTGGCATATTTGCGATTGTGATATTAAGTCTATATGCGGCGATGATAGGATTTTCCACGTCCGTGTTCCGGGCATATGTCATGCTTCTGGTGAAAATCGGTGCAGATATGAGTGGGAGAGTGTATGACATGCTGACTGCCTTAATGCTATCTGCAGCACTCACCATTGGATATCAGCCGCTCTATTTGACAGATGCAGGTTTTTATATGTCCTATGGAGCAATTCTTGGAATTTTAGTTATCATGCCTGCGTTTCAGAAAAGCTTTTTGGGAAAAAAGAAGTGGCTTTCAGCATGTTCCTCTGGAATTTGTGTTAATATTGCGCTATTTCCAATACAGCTCTGGTATTATTTTGAATTTCCGCTTTATTCTGTTATGTTAAATATGATTGTAATTCCACTTATGAGTGTGCTGTTAGGTGCAGGAATGATTGGAAGCGGAATTTATATGGTGTGGAAACCACTGGGGCAGCTTTGTTTGAAAATATGCCATCTTATCCTGGTGTTCTATAAAGCGATTAGTGAAATGGGAATCAAGCTTCCATTTGCAAGGGTAGTGACAGGTCAGCCTGAGATTTGGGAAGTGGTATTGTATTACATGATATTAGCGGTTATTTTAACTGGAATCTGCAAAAAGCTGAGAAGGCAGATTCTGCTTTTTGTAACAGGAATTTTTTTACTAGTGTACAGACCAACAGGCTCGCTGCAGGTTACGATGCTGGATGTTGGACAGGGGGATGGAATCTTTGTAAAAGGGCCAACTGGAACAACGTATTTTATTGATGGAGGCAGCAGTGATGTGGAAGAACTGGGGAAATACCGGATAGAACCATATCTGAAGTCACAGGGGGCAGGGACGCTGGATTATGTGTTTATTTCTCATGGGGATATCGACCACTATAGTGGAATAAAAGAAATGCTGGGGCGTCAAGAGGTTGGAATTCACATTCGCAATCTGGTCCTTCCTGAAAATTACAAACAGGATGAAGCGCTCTTGGAGCTGGCAAGTTTGGCAAGGCAAGAAGGAACAGCCGTGAAGGTGATAAAAGCAGGAGTTAGTTTAAAAGAGAAAGAGTTCACGGTTACATGTCTGCAGCCAGATAGTGCGTCAGCTTCGCTAAGTGGGAATGCAGGTTCCATGGTTCTGGAACTGGATTATGGGGAGTTTGAAATGCTTTGTACCGGCGACGCTGAAGCAGCAGGAGAAGAACTGCTTATAAAAAACGTGCAAGGGAAAAATTATGATGTACTGAAGGTTGCGCACCATGGCTCGAGAAATTCAACTTCGGAAGCATTTTTAAAAACAATCGATGCAGAGATAGCCTGGATTTCTGCAGGTGCAGAGAATTCTTACGGGCATCCCCATGAAGAGACCCTGCAGCGCCTGATGGAGTATGGATGTAACATTTATGAGACGAGTGAAAGCGGTGCAATTCATCTGAAAACGGATGGGAAAGATATGAGTATCACGGTATTTCATTGACAATTTTGTCACTTCCATTTAGACTAATAGAAGAGTATGTCGAGAAAGGCAATTGGTAATGAAGAGTCTGAACGAAGATTTGAAAACGGGACAATTTAATAATGTTTATTTGCTATATGGGGAAGAGGCTTATTTGAAAAAGCAGTATAAAGAGAAGCTTCGCAACGCAATGCTTTCGCCGGATGACAATATGAATTATGCATATTATGAGGGGAAAGGCATCAATGTCAAAGAGGTGATTGATTTGGCAGAGACCCTCCCATTTTTTGCAGAGCGGAGACTCATTATCATGGAGGATACGGGATTCTTTAAAAATGCATCCCCGGAGCTATCTGATTATATCAAAGAACTGCCGGAAACGACAGCCATGATTTTTGTGGAATCTGAGATAGATAAGCGTGGGAAGTTATACAAAGCAGTGCAGTCCAAGGGCCGTGCAGTAGAGCTTGGGAGACAGGATGAAGCAACGCTTCTTCGATGGATTGCGGGAAGTGTAAAGCGTGAAAATAAACAGATTTCAGAAAATACGATTCGGCATTTTCTTGCGAAGGTCGGAACAGATATGGAAAATATCCAGAAAGAATTGGAAAAATTATTCTGTTACGCTATGGAGAAAGATGTGATTTCGGTAGAAGACGTCGAAGTAATCTGTACCACTCAGATTACAAATCAGATTTTCGATATGGTAAATGCTGTGGCAGAAAAGCAGCAAAGGAAAGCGCTGGATTACTATTATGATTTGATTGCGTTAAAGGAACCGCCAATGCGAATCCTTTTTCTGCTCGCAAGACAGTTCAAATTATTATTGGAAGTAAAAGAGATGGATAGGCTGGGACTTGCAAGAAAAGAGATTGGGGAAAAGGCAGGACTCAATCCATTTGTGGTAGGAAAGTATCAGGCGCAGGCGAAAGCATTTTCAGTGAGTGAGCTGCGGACTATCATTGAAGACAGCGTCGATACCGAAGAATGCGTGAAGACTGGGCGTCTCACAGATATGCTGGGCGTGGAGCTTTTTATTATGAAGTATTCTGCAAAATAATGTGGAATCGGGACGTTCATTTATGATATAATGATACGAGTAAATTTTTGGAGGAACAAAAGTGGCAAGAATAGATCAAAATAAAATTCGTAATTTTTGCATTATCGCACATATTGACCATGGGAAGTCTACACTGGCAGACCGTCTCATCGAAAAGACAGGTTTACTTACCAGCCGTGAGATGCAGGCACAGGTTTTGGACAATATGGAGCTTGAACGTGAACGTGGAATCACAATCAAAGCGCAGGCGGTACGCATTGTATATAAAGCAAACGATGGGGAAGAGTATATTTTCAACTTAATCGATACACCGGGACACGTAGACTTTAACTACGAGGTTTCACGAAGCCTTGCAGCCTGTGACGGTGCGATTTTGGTTGTAGATGCGGCGCAGGGTGTAGAAGCACAGACACTTGCGAATGTATATCTGGCGTTAGACCATGATTTGGATGTTATGCCTGTTATCAATAAGATAGATTTGCCAAGTGCAGACCCAGAGCATGCGATTGAAGAGATTGAGGATGTAATCGGAATTGAAGCGGCAGATGCACCGCGTATTTCCGCAAAAATAGGTTTAAATATTGAAGACGTACTGGAACAGATTGTACAAAAGATTCCAGCACCAACAGGAGACCCAGATGCTCCGCTTCAGGCATTGATTTTTGACTCGGTTTATGATTCTTATAAGGGTGTAATCGTATTCTGCCGTGTCAAAGAAGGAGCTGTAAGAAAAGGAACCAATATGAAGATGATGGCAACTGGCGCAACTGCGGAAGTCGTTGAGGTTGGATATTTTGGTGCGGGTCAGTTCATTCCATGTGAAGAATTAAGCGCAGGTATGGTAGGTTATATCACAGCCAGCCTTAAGAACGTAAAAGATACACGTGTGGGCGATACGATTACAGACGCGGACAATCCATGTGAAAAGCCACTTCCTGGTTATAAAAAAGTACAGTCCATGGTTTACTGTGGTATGTATCCGGCAGATGGTTCAAAATACCAGGATTTGCGTGAGGCACTTGAAAAACTGCAGTTAAATGACGCAGCACTTCAGTTTGAACCAGAAACATCGATTGCGCTTGGATTCGGTTTCCGCTGCGGTTTCCTTGGATTATTACATTTGGAAATCATTCAGGAAAGATTAGAAAGAGAATATAACTTGGATCTTGTGACAACAGCCCCTGGCGTAGTTTACAAGGTGCACAAGACAAATGGTGAAGTCATCGAGCTTACAAATCCATCCAACCTTCCAGAACCAACTGAGATTGATTATATGGAAGAGCCAATGGTAAAAGCAGAGATTATGGTAACTTCAGAATATATTGGTGCGATTATGGATTTATGTCAGGAGCGCCGTGGTATCTACCAAGGCATGGAATATATCGAAGAGACCAGGGCAGTGCTTCGTTATCATTTGCCGCTCAATGAAATCATTTACGATTTCTTTGATGCATTGAAATCTCGTTCAAGAGGCTATGCTTCTTTTGATTATGAAATGTTAGGATACGAGAAATCAGAACTTGTGAAGTTAGATATTTTAATCAACCGAGAAGAAGTGGATGCATTGTCTTTCATCGTGTTTGCGGGAAATGCATATGAACGTGGACGTAAGATGTGTGAGAAACTGAAAGATGAGATTCCAAGACATTTATTTGAGATTCCGATTCAGGCAGCTATTGGAAGCAAGATTATCGCCAGAGAAACCGTGAAGGCAGTGCGCAAGGACGTATTGGCAAAATGTTACGGCGGCGATATCTCACGTAAGAGAAAGCTTCTTGAAAAACAAAAAGAGGGTAAGAAGAGAATGCGCCAGATTGGTAATGTGGAGATTCCGCAGAAGGCATTCATGAGCGTGCTGAAATTGGATGATAAGAAATAGGATTTTTGAGATTTTGGTAGGAAAGTATGGGTATATGCAAGACTTTGGTCTTCATATACCCATCTTGCTCTAATTTGGGAGACGATTTGGGTATATAGTTGATTTTTTCCTGTGTATACCCGCTTTAATTTGTTTTTGGCAGTGGTGAGGGCATGTAGTGAATTTTAATTTGATTATACCCTCAAGATATTCAGATTTTACTGTTTTAGTATTATTTGAGGGCGGACTTTTCTAGGTAAGAGAAAAATAGTGCGAAATACCCTGGATTTCACAAAAATAAGGGTATTTTGGTTTGCTATTTTTGTACATAGAAAAATTACTTCGAAACATAGTCCAGAAGCATGATTTCTGGACTTGTTGGGGGTACATGGAGCGAGAAATGTTTGTTATACCCACAATGATAAAATATAAGGAGTTGAAAACAATTCTTACCATAATATCTGTACCATTATTAATATTGTAGATGGAGGTTAGCATGAAAAAAGAGTTAGAATTATATATTCATATTCCATTTTGTATAAGAAAATGTGCATATTGTGATTTCTTATCAAGTTCGCAAAATAAGCAAGTCATAGATAAGTATGTTGAGGCATTATTGCAGGAAATTCAAGCACACAAATGTTCATATCAGTACAACGCAAGCTGCTATGTAACCACTATTTTTCTTGGTGGTGGAACTCCGTCTATACTAGAACCTACTCACATCCAACAAATCATCACAGCATTACGCGAGTCATTCAAAATATCAAAAAACGCTGAGATAACCATTGAAGCGAATCCAGGCACAGTAACCAAAGAAAAGTTGGAAGCTTATAAGCAAGCTGGCATTAATCGTATCAGCTTTGGTCTACAATCTACAAACAACGATGAACTTAAAATGCTCGGCAGGATTCACACCTATGAAGAATTCTTAGAAAGTTACAAATTAGCGCAAGAATGTGGATTTGCTAATGTTAACGTAGATTTGATTTCAGCAATTCCAAAGCAAACTTTGGAAAGTTGGGAGGAAACTCTCAAAAGAATTATCAAATTAAATCCAGCGCACATCTCTGCATATAGTCTCATTATAGAAGAAGGAACCCCATTTGCAGAAGTTTACGGAGAGGGAAAAATAGGTGAGAAAGAACTTCCATCTGAAGAAGAGGAAAGAGCAATCTATAAGAAAACAGAGGAGCTTCTAGAACAAGCTGGATATCATCGTTACGAGATATCCAACTATGCAAAAGTGGATATGGAATGCAAGCACAATCTGGGTTATTGGGAGAGAAAGAATTATCTTGGATTAGGACTTGGAGCATCGTCTCTGGTGGACAATATGAGGTTTCATAATATAGAAGATTTGCAGTTTTACATGGAAAAGGCATCGGATTTAAAAGCAATTCAATGTGACGAAGAAAAATTAAGCCAGACAGCACAAATGGAAGAGTTTGTGTTTCTTGGCATGCGTAAAATGAAAGGAATTTCCGTGCAAGAATTCGAAGCAGCATTTAGAAAAAGTATATATGATTGCTATGGCAAGAATATAGAACGCATGAAACAAGAAGAATTAATAGAAGAAAAAGATGGTTATATACGATTAACAAAGAGAGGAATCGATATCAGTAACTATGTTTTCGCAGAAATATTATTTGGATAAATACTGAAAAAGGAGGTCGATATATATTGATTAATAAAAAGCAAAAAATAGAAAAACAAATAGTAAACTTGCAAACGCAAATTGACAAATTGCCAGATGGAAATCTCATCTGTGCCGCAAACGGTAAGGGGTATAAATGGTATCGGAATGATGGATAATCCAATCTATTGCAACAAAATGCTGTCGAAACTTCAATTCTATATTTCAAACGGAATTATTCCAACTATTCAATTAATTACAACATATGAAACAAAAGAGAATCCCTTAAGTGCAGAAACAGTAGAGAAAATTGTGGAAGAGTATTTTCTCTTGTAGGAAAAGGAATATTAGCAATTCTATCTGTAGTTTGATAATGCCTCGAAATATGGCAACGAGGGTATAAATGGCAACAAGTCTTTATATATACCCTAATCTAACAGAAAACAAAGAAATTTATAGATTTTTCAAGAGGTTTTTTCTATATAATTACAAAAAGTCGTATAATACCCGACTTTCAAGAAAAAACGGGGTATTACAGCTCAAAATTGCAAAATATAGAAAATTACTTAGTTAAAGACAGAGAAAATCACAAGATTTGGGATAGTCTTGGGTATAGGAGCCATATTTTCATCCATTATAGAAAATATGCAAGGCGGAAGAAGTTGTAAGAACATCTCATCTAACAAATCTCCCTTCTTTATGAATAAATCCTAATAAATCTAAAAAATATATAAACATGGTTGACAAATAAATCCTCTAATGCTATCTTAATAACGTAGATGTTAGCACTCGAAATAAAAGAGTGCTAATAAAGAAAAAGAAGGAGGTTTGTATGGCACTGGATCACGGATTGGATAATCGTAAGTTAACAATCTTGCAGACGATTATCAAAACATATTTGGAAACAGGCGAACCAGTTGGTTCAAGAACAATTTCAAAATACACAGACTTGAACTTAAGTTCCGCTACCATTCGTAATGAGATGGCAGACCTGGAAGATTTGGGATACATCATGCAGCCTCACACATCAGCAGGACGTATTCCGTCGGATAAGGGATATCGTCTCTACGTTGATTTACTGATGGAGGAGAAGGAACAGGAAGTCATTGAGATGCGGGAAGCGATGCTGGAGAAAGCCGATAAGATGGATAAGATCTTAAAGCAGGCTGCGAAGGTACTTGCGGTAAATACAAATTACGCAACCATGATTTCTGCTCCAACAATCAATCGTAACAAATTGAAATTTATTCAATTGTCTCAGGTTGATGACCATCAGATTATTGCAGTTATCGTAATGGAAGGCAACATTATTAAGAATAAGATAGTAACTGTTGCGGAGACACTCAGCAACGAAATCATTCTTAAGCTTAACATGCTGCTGAACACTACCTTGACTGGCATGTCCATTGAAGAGATTAATCTTGGAATGATAGCAAGATTAAAGGAACAGGCAGGAATTCACAGTGAAGTAATCGGGGATGTGCTTGATGCAGTTGCAGCTACAATCCAGTTGGATAATGACATGGAGATTTATACAAGTGGTGCAACAAATGTATTTAAGTATCCAGAACTGAGCGACAATCAAAGTGCCCAGGAAATCATCAATGCCTTTGAGGAGAAGCAATTACTTCAGGAAATTGTTACACAGACTCTTTCACAGGAAGAGAACAAAGGAATTCAGGTTTATATCGGAAATGAAACTCCGGTACAATCCATGAAGGACTGCAGTGTTGTGACAGCAACCTATGAATTAGGTGAAGGAATGCAGGGAACGATAGGTATTATCGGACCAAAACGAATGGATTATGAGCATGTAATGAAGACTCTGAAAACTCTGATGACAGAGCTGGATGAGATTTTCCATAAAGAAGAATAGAAAGGTGGATACATCCATTGGAAGAAAACAAGAATCAAGAAGTAGTGGAAGAAACTGTGGAAGAAGTTGCAGAAGAAGTTATAGAAGAAACGACTGAGCAGGAAGTTCAGACAGAAGAATCAGAAGCAACTGAGGCAGAGGAAGCTACAAAAGAAAAAACAAAGTTTTTCAAGAAGAAAAAAGATGAAAGAGATGAAAAAATCGAAGAACTGTCTGATAAGCTTTTAAGACAGATGGCAGAGTTCGATAATTTCCGCAAACGTACAGAGAAAGAGAAATCTGCGATGTACGAAATCGGTGCAAAGAGCATTATCGAAAAATTATTACCGGTCGTTGATAATTTCGAAAGAGGTTTCTCAGCAGTGGCAGAAGAGGACAAAGAAGATGCTTTTGTAACAGGAATGGAAATGGTTTACAAGCAGCTTATGACAATGCTGGAAAGCGTTGGCGTAAAACCAATCGAAGCAGTAGGTCAAGAATTCAATCCGGACCTTCACAACGCAGTCATGCATGTGGAAGACGAAGAGGTTGGAGATAATATTATTGTAGAAGAATTTCAAAAAGGCTACACATACCGTGACTCCGTTGTGAGATACAGCATGGTAAAGGTAGCAAACTAATATTTCACACATATTTTAGGAGGATTTAATCATGGGAAAAATTATTGGTATTGACTTAGGTACAACAAACAGCTGTGTAGCCGTTATGGAAGGTGGACAGCCAACAGTTATCGCTAACACAGAAGGCGCTAGAACAACTCCATCTGTAGTAGCATTTACAAAGACAGGAGAACGTTTAGTAGGTGAACCTGCGAAACGTCAGGCTGTAACAAACGCTGACAAAACTATTTCTTCAATTAAGAGAGAAATGGGTAGAGATTACAAGGTAACAATTGATGACAAGAAATACTCTCCACAAGAAATTTCAGCTATGATTCTTCAAAAATTAAAAGCAGACGCTGAAGGATATCTTGGAGAAAAAGTAACAGAAGCTGTTATCACAGTTCCTGCTTACTTCAACGATGCTCAACGTCAGGCTACAAAGGATGCCGGTAAAATCGCTGGTCTTGATGTAAAACGTATCATCAACGAACCAACAGCAGCAGCTTTAGCTTACGGTCTTGACAATGAAAAAGAACAAAAAATCATGGTATACGACTTAGGTGGTGGTACGTTCGACGTATCTATCATCGAAATCGGTGACGGTGTTATCGAAGTATTATCTACAGCAGGTGATAACAGACTTGGTGGAGATGACTTTGACCAAAAAATCGTGAACTACATCGTAAATGATTTCAAAGCAGCAAATGGTGTAGATTTATCAGCAGACAAAATGGCTCTCCAAAGAGTAAAAGAAGCTGCTGAAAAAGCGAAAAAAGAATTATCAACAGCTACAACAACGAACATCAACCTTCCATTCATCAGCATGAATGCTTCAGGTCCACTTCACTTAGATATGAACCTTACAAGAGCAAAATTTGATGAATTAACAAGTGATTTAGTAGAAAGAACAGCAGAACCAGTAAGAAGAGCATTATCAGATGCAGGACTTACAGCTTCTGAACTTGGTCAGGTATTATTAGTTGGTGGTTCAACACGTATCCCAGCAGTACAAGACAAAGTAAGACAATTAACAGGTAAAGAACCAAGTAAATCATTAAACCCAGACGAATGTGTTGCTTTAGGAGCATCAGTTCAGGGTGGTAAATTAGCTGGAGACGCTGGCGCTGGCGACATTATCTTATTTGACGTAACACCACTTTCATTATCAATTGAAACAATGGGTGGAATCGCTACAAGATTAATTGAAAGAAATACAACAATTCCAACAAGCAAGAGCCAGGTATTCTCTACAGCAGCTGACAATCAGACAGCAGTAGATATTCACGTAGTTCAAGGTGAAAGACAATTTGCAAGAGACAACAAAACTCTTGGACAATTTAGATTAGATGGTATTGCACCAGCTCCACGTGGAATTCCTCAAATCGAAGTTACATTCAACATCGATGCTAACGGTATCGTAAATGTATCTGCGAAAGATTTAGGAACAGGCAGAGAACAACACATCACAATTACATCTGGTTCTAACATGTCAGATGCAGATATCGAAAAAGCTGTAAAAGAAGCAGCAGAATTCGAAGCACAAGACAAGAAACGTAAAGAAGCTATTGATGCAAGAAATGATGCAGATGCAATTATTTTCCAGACAGAAAAAGCGTTAAAAGACGTTGCAGATAAGATAGATGCATCAGAAAAAGCAGCAGTGGAAGCTGATATCCAGGCATTAAAAGACATTCTTGCTAAATCTACACCAGAATCTATGACAGATGCTGATGTGGAAGAAATCAAAGCAGCAAAAGAAAAATTAATGACAGGTGCCCAAGGCGTATTCACAAAGATGTACGAACAGGCAGCTGCTCAGCAACAAGGTCAGGCAGGTCCTACTCCAGGAGCTGGCCCAGCACCAGAAGGATTCAATGGTGATGACGTAGTTGATGGAGACTACAAAGAAATCTAATTAGAAATCTAATAAAAGAGAAATGTTCTGCGGAACCCGAGGAATCGGGGTTCGCAGAATTTCATTGTAATATAAGTAGAGAGGCAAAATATTATGGCTGAGACAAAAAGAGATTATTATGAGGTGCTGGGCGTCGATAAAAATGCCGATGCTGCAGCAATCAAAAAAGCATATAGAGCCTTAGGAAAGAAGTACCATCCAGATGCAAATCCAGGAGACAAAGAGGCGGAAGCAAAGTTCAAAGAACTTTCAGAAGCATATGCAGTACTTAGCGACCCAGACAAGCGCAGCAAATATGACCAGTTCGGTCACGCGGCCTTTGATGGAGGCGCAGGCGGAGCTGGCGGATACGGCGGCTTTGATTTTGGTGGAATGGATTTCACAGATATCTTTGGAGATATTTTCGGAGATATGTTCGGCGGTGGACGCAGCAGAAGAAGTGCTTACAACGGACCAATGCAGGGCGCAAACATCCGCAAAGGTATTCGTATTACATTTGAAGAGGCTGTTTTTGGCTGTGAAAAAGAATTAGAAGTGGTTATCAAAGACCCATGTAAGACCTGTAATGGTTCGGGTGCAAAACCAGGTACTGCACCAGAGACATGTCCAAAATGTGGCGGACGTGGTCAGGTTGTATATACACAGCAATCTTTCTTTGGAACAGTACAGAATGTGCAGACATGTCCAGACTGTCACGGAAGCGGAAAGATTGTCAGAGAAAAATGTTCAGACTGTGCGGGTACGGGATATGTTGCGTCTAAGAAGAAGATTGCAGTTACGATTCCAGCTGGTATCGATAATGGCCAGAGCATTCGCATCCGCGATAAAGGCGAGCCGGGTACAAATGGTGGCCCAAGAGGCGATTTGTTAGTGGAAGTAACTGTTTCAAGACATCCAATCTTTGGACGTCAGGATATGCATATTTTCTCAACAGCACCAATTTCATTTGCACAGGCAGCACTTGGCGGTGATGTACGTATCAAGACTGTGGATGGAGATGTACTTTATACAATTGCACCAGGTACAAAGACAGATACAAAAGTGCGTCTGAGAGGAAAAGGTGTGCCTTCACTCAGAGACAAAAAGGTTCGAGGTGACCATTATGTAACACTCGTTATTCAGACCCCAGAACACTTAAGCGCTGAGGCGAAAGAAGCACTTCGCAAGTTCGATGAACTGACTGGAAATACATTAAAGCAAGGCGAAAATGCAGAACAAGAGAAGAAAAAGAAAAAAGGCTTTATGGATAAAGTGAAAGAGGCTTTTGAAGATTAAAAAGCATTTAGTTCATTTCATTCTTCCGATATTCCTTCGGTGAACAACCATACTTCTCCCTAAACTTCCGATAAAAGTAACTGCTGTTATCATACCCAATCGCCTCAATAATGGCTTCGGTCGATAGAGGCGTCTGAGACAGCAGATACGAAGCCTGCTGGAGCTTTCGTTCCTGCAGCAATTCTTTGAAATTTGAACCAGTATGTTTTTTCAATAAGCGGCTTACGTAATACGTAGGCTGCTTTGTTTCTTTTGCGATATCCGCAAGTGTTCCATTTTTATAATTCGTCTCAATATACTTTAAAACAGTAAAAACCAAATTCTGTTCATATTGGTTTTCGTCATTTTGATTGATGGTGTCTGCAAACAGCGATAGGTTCATGAATAAAAGTCCCATGGTTGTCTGATTAATGGTATTTGTCCCTCTTTTTTGGTTAATCAGTGTCCATACCATGTTTTCAATGAGGTTCTGTACAGGAAGGATGTCTTTTGCCTCAAAATGCAGATAGCTGGACATAGAATTATCCTGAGAGAGGGTGGATATCAAAAAGTTACGCAAGACATTTTCACGTTCAATCATGGAAATAGAGCGGTCAAAGAATTCTGGAAGAATAATGAAATTGACTGCGATATCCTGTTCATTTGCAGGGAGAATCTCCTGTGTCACATTCTGGTTCAAGAAAAGTAAATCCCCTTCTTTTAGCACAATACGGTCTGTGTCGTTAATGATATGCGTAGTAGTACCGCTGCACATATAGACCATTTCCACATAGTTGTGGCGGTGCTTTGGAAAGTGTGCAAATCTGGTATGAGGACGTATTTCAATTAAGCGTCCTTTTTCTAAAAGCTTCTGGCTGTCAATGACGAAGTCTTTGCGTGATGTATATAGGTCCTTGCGGATATTTTGCAAGCCATTTAAGATTTCCTGTTCTTCTGGTGTGATTTTTTGAAGATGAGTTAACAATTCTTTCTGCATATCAAGTCCTCCCATTCCTTAAAAACAGTATAACACAAAATTGCAAATAAGGTCCTATTTCTTTTTCAGGAAAGTCCTAAAAATACGAAAAATATTTGCCTATGATGTATATAGGATAAAAATGAAATGAGAAAGGAGCAGCAATATGCAGAAATATTATTTGGCGATAGACATTGGAGCATCCAGTGGACGCCATATTTTAGGACATCTGGAAGATGGACAAATGCGGCTGGAAGAAATTTACCGCTTTGAAAACGGTATGAAAAAGCAGGGTAATAAGCTTTTGTGGGATACTGAGCATTTGTTTACGGAAATTGTAAATGGAATGAAAAAGTGTGCAGAAATAGGAAAAATTCCTCAAAGTATGTCCATTGACACCTGGGCGGTAGATTATGTTTTATTAGATGAAAATGATGAAGTGATCGGTGATACATATGGATACAGAGATTCCAGAACAAACGGAATGGATAAAGAAGTGTATGAAGTGATTGCAGAATCTGAGCTGTATGAGAAAACAGGAATTCAGAAACAGATTTTCAATACGATTTATCAATTGATGGCGGTGAAAAAGCAGACACCAGACATTCTGGAGAAAGCAAAGACATTTTTAATGCTGCCTGACTATTTCCAGTTCCTTTTGACAGGAAATAAGGTTTCGGAATACACCAATGCGACATCCACGCAGCTAGTTAGTCCAATAGAGAAGCAGTGGGATAAGTCGCTGATTTCCCAATTAGGATATAATGAGGAAATGTTTCTGCCTTTGCAGATGCCAGGATATGAGGTTGGAAGTTTAAAAGAAGAAATTCAAAAAGAGGTCGGCTTTGCTTGTAAAGTTGTGCTCTGTGCAAGCCACGACACTGCATCAGCAGTCATGGCAATGCCTCGTGAAGAGGGAAATGGACTTTATATCAGTTCAGGAACCTGGTCACTCATGGGAGTGGAGCTAAGTGAGGCTCTTTGCAATGAAGAAAGCCAGAAGGCGAATTTCACAAATGAAGGCGGATATGAGTACCATTTCCGTTATTTGAAAAATATCATGGGTCTTTGGATGATTCAGTCTGTACGCCATGAACTAAATGACGCCTATTCATTTGCTGAGTTATGTGGGATGGCAGAAGAACATAAGGATTTCAAAAGCCGGGTAGATGTAAATGATGACGCATTTCTTGCACCAGAAAATATGACAGAGGCAATCAAAGATTACTGCAGAAAAACCAATCAGCAGGTTCCAGAAAGCATTGGTGAGATTGCAACTGTGATTTATCAGAGCTTAGCAGATTGCTACGGAAAGACAGTGCATGAAATTGAAAGTAACACAGGACGAACCTATGATGGAATCCATGTGATTGGCGGAGGTTCCAATGCGGCATATCTCAATCAATTAACTGCGAATGCAACAGGAAAGACAGTTTATGCAGGACCTGGGGAAGCAACTGCTATCGGAAATCTGATGGCGCAAATGATTCAGTCAGGAGAGATGGAGAGACTAGAAGAAGCAAGAAAATGCGTGTTTAATTCATTTAACATAAAAGAATTTAAACCACAATAAAAAGGAAAAGGAGAATGTAAAAATGACAACAAGAGAACGATACGAATATGCAAAGCATATGTATGCAGAGTTGGGAGTAGAGGTAGACAAGGCAGTGGAAACCTTAAAGAGTATTCCAGTTTCTATGCACTGCTGGCAGGGAGATGACGTTGTGGGATTTGACCAGGACGGACCACTTACAGGCGGAATTCAGACAACAGGTAACTACCCAGGAAAGGCTCACACACCAGAAGAATTAATGAACGATATTGATATGGCGTTAAAGCTGATTCCAGGTGCAAAGAAAATCAATATCCATGCATGTTATGCCATTTTTGAAAATGGAGAAAAGGCAGATAGAGATGCTTTAGAGCCAAAGCATTTTGCAAAATGGGTGGAATTCGCAAAGGAAAGAGGAATGGGACTTGATTTCAACCCAACATTCTTCTCACATCCAAAGGCAGATGAATATACGCTCACAAGCCCTGATGAAGAAATCCGTCAGTTTTGGATTCGCCACGGACAAGCATGCATCAGAATTTCACAATATTTTGCAGAGGAAACAGGAATTCCTTGTGTTATGAATGTTTGGATTCCAGATGGATTTAAAGACATCCCAGCGGACCGATTGGGGCCTAGAGTAAGATATAAAGATTCTTTAGACCAGATTTTAAGCATTGATTATGATAAGTCAAAAGTATATGTTTGTGTAGAATCAAAGGTATTCGGTATCGGTTTAGAAGCATATACAGCTGGATCCGCAGAATTTGCACAGAACTATGTTGCAAAGACGGAAGGAACGATTCCTCTTATGGACAACGGACATTATCATCCAACAGAAATGGTATCGGACAAGATTTCTTCTATGCTTTTATTTAACGAAAAGGTGGCACTTCACGTGACAAGACCAATGCGCTGGGATAGTGACCATGTGGTGCTTCTGGATGATGAGACAAAAGAAATTGCAAAAGAAATCGTAAGAAACGATGCAATCGACAGAGTATTTATCGCGCTGGATTATTTTGATGCAAGTATCAACCGCATTTCTGCATGGGTTGTAGGAATGAGAAACATGCAAAAAGCACTCCTTTATGCATTACTTTCTCCAAACAAAAAATTAAAAGAACTTCAAGACCAGGGAAAGTTTACAGAACTTATGATGTTGCAGGAAGAATTAAAGACATATCCAATGGGAGATGTGTGGGATTACTACTGTGAATTAGAAAATGTTCCAGTAAGAAGCGCATGGTTTGAAGATGTGAAAAAATACGAAGAAGAAGTACTGAGTGCTAGATAAGACAAAAGAAGGAGGATGAAAAATGAGTATTTTAGATGCAAAATTTGTGCAAGGATTTATCAGAATGTGTAATGACGGCTGGGAACAGGGCTGGCATGAAAGAAACGGCGGAAATTTCTCTTACCGTATGAAACCAGAAGAAGTGGAAGAAGTAAAAGAGTATTTAGCAAGTGAATCAGAATGGAAGCCAATTGGAACTTCTGTACCAAAGCTTGCCGGAGAATATTTTATGGTAACAGGAAGCGGGAAATATTTCCGCAACGTTATTTTAGACCCAGAAGACAGTATTTGTATCATTGAAGTAGACGAAAAGGGAGAGAATTACAGAATTTGTTGGGGACTTGTAAATGGAGGACGTCCAACAAGTGAATTGCCAAGCCATTTGATGAATCACGAAGTGAAAATGTTAGCTTCTGGCGGCAAACACAGAGTCATTTATCATGCGCATCCGGCAAATATCATTGCCCTTACATTTGTTCTTCCATTAAAGGATGAAGTATTCACAAGAGAATTGTGGGAAATGATGACGGAATGTCCGATTGTTTTTGCTTCAGGCATAGGTGTGGTAGACTGGATGGTTCCAGGCGGACGTGACATTGCGGTGGCTACAAGTGAACTTATGAAACAATACGATGTGGCAATCTGGGCACATCATGGAATGTTCTGTTCTGGAGAAGATTTTGATTTGACTTTCGGACTTATGCACACGGTAGAAAAGGCAGCAGAAATTCTTGTAAAAATGCTTTCTATGAGACCAGACAAGCTTCAGACAATTACAGCACAGAATTTTAGAGATTTGGCTGTAGAATTTAATGTGGAACTTCCAGAAAAGTTTTTATACGAAAAATAAATTGGATTTCTATTCAGAAGGGGCAGTTGTTTTTTGCAACTGCCCCTTGGTTATATAAATTTATTTCGCTACCAGCACTACTACAGATCTAGAGCCTAGTTGATATTCGTCCCTAATTTTTTTCATCTTTGCATCTTCGAAAACAAATCGTTTGCTCTTATATAAAGCCGTATCTACTGCCAGATGCCAGTTCATGTCCGCAGGCAGCTTTGGCAGTTCAATCTGCATTGGTTCCCAGTAAGAATTCACAGCCAGATACACAATATCGTCTTTTTTAAGCTTTTTGTCATATCCTGCATACATGGTGCAGACCACCTTGGAATCTTCTGTAAAATAATCGTTCCAAGGAGTTGTTCCGTGTTGACTGATATGAGGAAATCCACATTTTGCCTGCTCCAAATCCTTGCGGATTACGGCATGTATATGGCGGAAATGAATCATGTATTTGGCAAATTCGAACATATCCTGATTCTTTTCTAATAGTGACCAGTCAAGCCATGAGGTTGGATTGTCCTGACAATATGGGTTGTTATTTCCGTTTCTGGTATCGCAAAATTCATCGCCGGACAAGAACATCGGCGTTCCGCGGCTGCACATCAGAACCGCAAACGCATTTCGCATGAGCCTGCGGCGAAGCTTTAGAATACGTGGATTGGAGGTTTCGCCCTCCTCGCCACAGTTCCAGCTGCGGTTATCATTGGTTCCGTCGGTGTTATCCCAGCCGTTGTCTTCGTTATGCTTTTCATTATAAGAATATAAATCGTTCAGAGTAAAACCGTCGTGGCAGGTGATAAAGTTTACAGATACATCCGTTCCGCGTTCAAATGGATTGTAAAGGTCGGTAGAACCAGCGATGCGTCTTGCTGCGTCTGGCGCCTTCCAGTAGTCGCCTTTTAGAAAATCGCGAAGGTCATCCCGGTATTTTCCATTCCACTCAGCCCAGCGTTTCCAGGAAGGAAAGTTACCAACCTGATATAGACCACCTGCATCCCAGGCTTCGGCGATTAATTTGATGTCTTTCAAAATCGGGTCAAATGCAAGTGTCTGTAATAGTGGGGGATTTTCCATTGGTAAGCCATCTTCATTTCGTCCAAGAATAGAAGCGAGGTCGAAGCGGAATCCATCCACACGGTAGGTCGTTACCCAATAACGAAGGCATTCCAGAATCATTTGCTGAACGACTGGGTGGTTGCAGTTCATAGTGTTGCCACATCCGCTAAAATTGTAGTAAGTGCCATCAGGTTTCAGCATATAATAAATATTATTATCGATTCCCTTAAATGAGAAGAAAGGTCCATTTTCATTGCCTTCCGCAGTATGATTAAAGACCACATCTAAGATAACTTCGATGTTATTGTCTTTTAATGTCTTTATCAATTTTTTGAGTTCAAGGCCAACATGATTGCCTTCTGCGCCAGAAGCGTAGCTGGTGTTTGGTGCAAAAAAACTAACTGTATTATATCCCCAGTAATCCACAACCTCTTTGCCGTTTACAATGCGGTAGTCGCGCATCTCATCAAATTCGAATATTGGCATAAGCTCCACCGCATTTACACCGAGCTCTTTTAAGTATGGAATCTTTTCTATAATCGCGTGAAATGTACCAGGGTATGTGGCACCAGAAGTAGGATCCTGGGTAAATCCACGTACATGCATTTCGTAAATCACCAAATCAGAGAGAGGTGAGGTAGAAGGCTTTGTAATACCCCAGTCAAAGTTGTTGCGTACCACACGTCCGCGGTATCCCGTTTCACTTCGGCCAATAACTGCTTTCGCATAAGGGTCTAACAGGATTTTATTTTTGTCAAATAGAAGTCCTTTCTTTTGGTCATATGGACCGTCTAAGCGAAATGCATATTGGAAATCAGTTACATCTAAATCAAATACAATCATAGAAAATACATTTCCAATGCGATAGTTATCTGGGTATTTTAAAACGGCATAAGGCTCTTTGGCATAAGGCTTGTAAAGTAATAATTCACAGGAAGTTGCTCCTTGTGAGTGAATGGTAAAGCATACACCATCGGAGAGTGCTGTTGCGCCGTTCACATCAAAAAAGCCAGGGCGGATACGAAATCCCTCTAGCGTGTCTAATGGAACCATGTGTTGATAATAAGTAGGTGCTTTCATAGAGTACCTCCGAGATGAATAATAGTTGAAAATATTGTATCATAATTGCCTTTGTGATACAATAAAAGTCGGAAAATTTAGAACGGAGGGAAATGAGGATGTTATTTTTAAATAAAGAAGATATCGCAAAATCCGTAGACCTTAACGGAATGATGGATCAGATTGAAGAGGCTTACCGTATCTTTGGCTCGGGAGAATTCTATATGCCTCCAAGGCCAACCGTAACATACGGAAGCCAGACTTTAATCTATATGCCATGTTTTACAGAAAAAAGTCTTGGAACAAAGATGCTCACAATCTTCCCAGAGAATTCGAAGTTAGGTTTGCCATCCATTGATGGGCTTGTGATTATGAATGACCGTCAGACAGGAAAGCCGCTTGCTATTCTGGACGGTCAATCAGTGACAGCGTATCGCACTGGCGCAGTAGGTGGAGTTGGAATCCGCCACTTATCAAGAAAAGATTGCAAGACGGTCGGAATCGTAGGCGCAGGGACGCAAGGTTTCCATTTGGCGCTCTATGCATGTGCAGCAAGACCAATCGAAACAGTGTATGTATTTAACCACAGCAGCCGTGATTTGACAGACTATTTAAACAGACTGGAAAAAGCAATTGATAACCCGGGGGTAAAAGTGGTACAATGTAAGACGGTGGAAGAACTCGTGAAAAACAGTGAAATTATCTGTACAGCAACGCCAGCGCAGGCACCAGTGCTTCCAGCGGACAAGGAGTTGCTGGAAGGAAAATGCATTGTGGCAATCGGTTCATATAAGCCAGAAATGCGTGAAGTTCCAGATGTTATCTTTGAATTAATTGATAATGTATATACAGAACTGGAATACGCATGTGAAGAAAGCGGAGATTTAAGTCAGCCATTAGAGTCAGGGATTCTCTCTATGGACAGAGTAAAGCTTATGCACAATCTTCTGGAAGAAGGAACAGATGCAGAGAAAAACACAAAGAAGACTACATACTTTAAGTCAGTAGGAATGGGACTTTTTGATCTTTGCGTAGCACAAAAATTAGTGGATGATGCCGGCGAAAAAGGAATTGGGCAGAAGATAAAAGCCTAGAGCCGGACAAGATATTTAAGAAAAGGAGAATTTTATCATGAAAGTAGTATCAACAGAAAAAGCACCAAAAGCATTAGGACCATATTCACAAGGATATGTGCACAACGGTATGTTCTATTCAGCAGGACAAATCGCAATCAATCCTGCAACAAATGAAGTAGAAGCAACAACAATCGAAGAACAAACAGAACAAGTTTGTAAAAACCTTGCAGCAGTTTTAGAAGCAGCTGGAACATCATTTGACAAAGTATTAAAAACAACATGTTTCTTAGCAGACATGGGTGATTTTGCCGCATTTAACGAAGTTTATGCAAAATACTTTACTTCAAAGCCAGCAAGAAGCTGTGTAGCAGTGAAAACATTACCTAAAAACTTACTTTGCGAAATCGAGTTAATCGCAGTAGTAGAAGAATAGGAAGTGAGTATACATGTCAGAACAAGAAAAAAACAGTTCATGTTCCGCAGAAAGCTGTTCTAGTTGTCCGTCGGCAGGAAACTGTCCAAGCCAAAAAGTGGATTTGAGGGTTCCGGCTAATGCATATACACATGTGAAGAAAATCATTGGTGTAGTCAGTGGTAAAGGCGGCGTGGGAAAATCTATGGTAACAGCTTCCCTTGCAAGACTTATGAGAGAACAAGGTTATTCCGTTGGTATTTTAGATGCGGATATTACTGGTCCATCAATCCCAAAAATGTATGGAATCCATGAGCATGCAGTAGGCACAGAAGAAGGAATGTTTCCGTGTATTGCCATGGATGAGACAAGAATTATGTCTGTAAACCTCTTGTTAGACACGGAAGATACACCGGTTATTTGGAGAGGGCCAATTATCGCAGGCGTTGTAAAACAATTTTGGAATGAAGTATTGTGGGGTGACCTTGATTATCTATTCGTAGATATGCCTCCAGGAACAGGCGATGTTCCGCTTACCGTATTCCAGTCGTTACCATTAGATGGCGTAGTTATCGTTACTTCGCCACAGGATTTGGTTCAGATGATTGTAAAGAAGGCATACAATATGGCGGTGGCAATGGATATTCCGGTACTTGGAATTGTAGAAAACTACAGTTACTTAAAATGCCCAGACTGCGGAAGAGAGATTTCGGTATTTGGTGAAAGTCATATCGATGAAATCGCAGCAGAGCTTGGTGTGAAGGTACTTGGAAAGATGCCGATAGATCCAGAACTTGCGGCGATGGTAGAGTTGGAGAGATTCTACGATGTAGAAAATGAATATTTGAAAGATGCGGTAGAAGCATTGGCATAAGAGCGTGAAAGGAAGAGTCGAAATGGCTCTTCTTTTTTTGTGAATTCTATGGTTGCAAACATATGTTTGGTGTGTTAAAATAAAATAGAACATACATTCGAAAAGAGGATGGCTATGAGAATTACAGAGAATATGTCACTTTCAAAAAAACTAAATATTTTGTCCGATGCGGCCAAGTACGATGTGGCCTGCACCTCCAGTGGCACAGACCGACATAACGACGGTACAGGAATCGGAAATTGTGTGAAAGCAGGAATCTGCCATTCTTTTTCGGCAGATGGCAGATGTATTTCGCTGCTTAAGATTCTATTTACAAATGAATGCATTTTTGATTGTAAGTATTGCATTAACCGTACCTCTAATGATGTGGAGCGGGCATCTTTTACGCCTGACGAAGTCTGTAACCTGACAATCGAATTTTACCGAAGAAATTACATCGAAGGGTTGTTCTTGAGTTCTGGTGTGTGGAAGAGTCCGGATTTCACCATGGAGATGCTATATCAGACGCTGTACAAGCTTCGCACGGAGTATCGTTTTCAAGGCTACATTCATGTGAAAGCGATTCCAGGCGCGTCGCCGGAGTTGATACAAAAAGTAGGATTTCTTGCAGACAGAATGAGTGTGAATCTAGAACTTCCCACAGCTGAGAGCCTCCGGAAACTAGCCCCGCACAAGAATCGTAAAAATATATTGACGCCGATGCGGTTGGTTCAGAACGGCATGGCTGAAAATAAGCAGGAGCTCGTTGCCTATCGGAATGCCCCGCGATTTGTACCAGCGGGACAGAGCACCCAGATGATTATTGGAGCGACGCCAGAGAATGACTTTCAGATTCTGAATGTAGCAGAGGCTTTGTATAAGAAGTTTGAGCTGAAGAGAGTGTTTTACTCAGCCTTTGTCCATGTGAATGAGGATTCGAATCTGCCTGCAAGAGGAGACGAGGGACCGCCGTTACTTCGGGAACACCGATTGTATCAGGCGGATTGGCTGCTTCGTTTTTATGGATTTGAAGCAAAGGAGTTATTGTCCGAAATGAATCCGAACTTTAATGTGCTCATTGATCCGAAGTGTAACTGGGCATTAGAACATCTGGAAGTATTTCCTGTGGAGGTAAATCGGGCAGATTATTATACGCTGATGCGCGTACCAGGGATTGGATATAAGTCGGCTTCCAGAATTGTGAAAGCAAGAAGAATGGGAGTATTGAATTTTGAAGATCTGAAGAAGATGGGTGTGGTTTTGAAACGGGCATTATACTTTATTACCTGTAATGGAAAGATGATGTACCCGACGAAAATAGAGCAGGATTATATTTTACGTAACTTATTGAACGTAGGAGAAAAACTGCCGATTTCTGTGACGCAGATGAATTATAAGCAGCTGTCTTTGTTTGATGATTACCATTTTAGGCAGGAACAATTCATGGCTGAAGCAGGAAAGAAAGCACCGATAGAAAAGATTATAGGATAGAGGTGAGCTGTGTGAAGAGAGTATATGTTTGCAATGATACTATTACAGGAATTTTTTCTGGAATTTATGATGCATGGAAGACGAAACTGGGACAGGAACAGCTTGGAATTGTACTGAAAGGTTGTATTGACCAGGAACTTTTTTGTGAGTATGCGGAGGTAGTAGAAAGCGAGAAGAAGACGATTGCGGTGGAAAACCTAATTAAGAAGCATATGGGATATGAGGCGTATTGGGAGATTTATCACGCTGTTCTTTCAAGTGACAAAGAAAAGGGAGATGCGATTCTCGGAATGATGTTAGAGGCTCGAAACATTCCGCAGAGTAAAAAGATTATGCAGCATTTATCCCATCCGAAAGTGCGAAAGGTGTTTGAACTGAGCCGTAATGTTTCGAATGAAGCGCACTATTATCGTGAAATCATACGTTTTCGTGAATTGGATAATGGAATCCTTTTTTCTCAGATAGAGCCAAAAAGCCAGATTTTAACTTGTTTGGGTGACCATTTTACGGATCGCTTTCCGTTAGAAAATTGGATGATTTATGATAGAACCCATAAGATGTTTTTAGTGCATCCAGAAAGTAAGCATTGGGTGCTTGTGTTAGATGAGGTTGTGAATGAAGAGGCGATTAAGAAGGTCAGTGTGAAGGAAAAGACGTATGAGAAACTGTGGAAGGGCTTTTTTGAGAGCGTTGCAATCGAGGAGAGAAAAAGCTATGACAGGCAGAGGCAGCACTTGCCGCTTCATTACCGGAAACATGTTACCGAATTTCAATAATTGTTCTTGTATCAGAATTGTTATATAATAGCACCAGAAAGGTGTTAAGAGGCATATGGAACAGACAAAACTTATCCGCATTTCCGTCCGTAATTTAGTAGAATTTGTGTTACGGGAGGGAGATATCGACAATAGAAGAGCAGGAACGCCTGATAAAGAAGCGATGCAGCTGGGCAGCAGAATCCATCGAAAGATACAGCGTCAGATGGGTTCTAATTATCGTGCAGAAGTTTCGTTAAAGTTGCAGATTCCATATGATAAATTTGTTTTGCAGGTAGAAGGCAGGGCAGATGGAATACAGGAAGATGAGAACGGTGTGCTGATTGACGAGATTAAGGGCGTTTTAAGAGAACTGGAGCACATAGAAGAACCTGTGAATGTTCATTTGGCACAGGCAAAGTGCTATGCTTATATTTACGGAAAAGAGCAAGGGTTAGAAAAAGTTACTGTCCAGATGACTTATTGTCAGATGGAGACAGAAGATATTAGAAGATTCCAAAACGAATATGAGATGACGGAATTAGAAGAATGGTTTTGGAATGTAATTAAGTTATATGAAAAATGGGCACGTTTTCAAGTGGAATGGGAAGATATACGAACCAATTCTATTAAAAAGACGGAATTTCCATATGAGTATAGAGAAGGGCAGAAAGAACTTGTTACGTCTGTATATCGAACGATTCTGCGGAAGAAGAAACTGTTTATACAAGCGCCGACAGGTGTCGGAAAGACCATGGCGACGGTATTTCCGGCAGTAAAAGCAGTGGGTGAAGGTTTGGGAGAGAAGATTTTTTATCTGACAGCAAAGACCATCACGAGAACGGTCGCAGAGCAGGCATTTGAGCATCTGAAACAAAAAGGTCTGCAGATGAAGACGATAACGCTGACTGCAAAAGAAAAGATATGTTTTTGTGGGCAAACCGAATGTAATCCGGACAATTGTCCGTATGCGAAAGGGCATTTTGACCGTGTAAACGATGCTGTCTATGAAATGCTTACGACAACCAGTGATATGAGTCGTGAGAATATCGAGCAGCATGCAGAAAAGTATCAGGTATGTCCGTTTGAAATGGCACTGGACCTTTCGCTCTGGGTGGATGCTGTCATCTGTGATTATAATTACGTGTTTGACCCGAATGCTCATCTGAAGAGGTTTTTCTCAGAAGGGAAAAAGGGAAACTATCTATTTTTGATTGACGAGGCACACAATCTGGTCGAGCGTGGCCGGGAGATGTATAGTGCAATTTTATATAAAGAAGAATTTTTGAGTGCGAAAAAGAAGGTAAAGGATTATCCGAAATTAGCGCGTCAGTTAGATGCCTGCAATAAGATTCTGCTAGAGATGAAGCGGGAATGTGAGACTTATCAGGTGCATAACAGCGTTTCGCATTTCAGTTTGAAATTAATGAATGTGTTAAGCTATATGGAAAAGATGCTGGAAGAAAAGAAGCAGGTGGATGATGAGGTGCTGGAGTTTTATTTTCATGTCCGTTCTTTCCTAAGCGTGTACGAAGAACTCGATGAGAATTATGTGATTTATACGGAAATGGAAGAGGATGGAAGATTTAAGATAAAACTATTCTGTGTAAACCCGGCGGTGAACCTGGAAAGCTATTTGAGTTTTGGAAATAGTACAGTCTTTTTCTCAGCAACTCTACTTCCAATCACTTATTATAAAAAGCTTTTGAGTGTCGAAAAAGATGATTATGCGGTTTACGCGCAGTCGCCATTTGATGAAACACACCGTCTGGTGCTAGTTGGAAATGATGTGAGTACGAAGTATACAAAGCGAAACCAATCCATGTATCACAAATATGCTCAGTATATTGCAAATATTGTTCGGGCGAGAAAAGGAAATTATCTGGTATTCTTCCCATCCTATCGCTTTATGGAAGAAGTGGAAGCAGCATTTGAAGAATATAAGTCAGAAGATATGTTATGCATCATGCAGGAACAGAACATGAATGAGCAAAAGCGAGAAGCATTTTTGCAAGAATTCGAAGCAGAAAGAAAGGAGAGCCTTATCGGATTCTGTGTTCTTGGAGGAGTGTTTTCAGAAGGAATTGATTTGACAGAGGAGCGTCTGATTGGGGCAATCGTGGTAGGAACGGGACTTCCACAGGTCTGCAACGAGCGGGAAATTTTAAAGCAATACTTTGAAAAGAAAAATGAGAGTGCGTTCGATTATGCTTATCTTTATCCGGGAATGAGCAAAGTGCTGCAGGCGGCAGGGCGTGTAATTCGTACAGAAAATGATATTGGTGTAGTTGCCTTGCTGGATGACAGATTTCAAGAACGAAGATATATAGAGAACTTTCCAAGAGAATGGAAAAATATAAGTTACTGTAATATAATGAATGTAAGTGAAAGAGTAGAAAAATTCTGGAAAGATGGTATCAATAAAAAAGAGCCATTGTAATGACAGAAGATAAATCTGTCTTTACAATCGCTCTTTAGAAATTACTCAAAGTATTTTAGAAATTCTACAGTTGCTTTTGAAATAGGCACGTGATTGTTGTATACCACAGCTAATTCTCTTTCTGGAAGATTGCTTTCCAAATTGAGACAGAATAGGTTGTCTAATTTGTTCGTGATACAAAAGTCAGGAACAAATGCAATACCGAGACCAATTCTTGCCAAATCGATTAATAAATCGTTACTGCTTAGTTCAATTTCAGGAACTAAATCCAGTTGTTCTTGCTGGAAGAGGCTGTGTAAGAATTCACTGGTAGTAGACTGCTTGCCCAACATTAAAATGGGATATTTCTGTAATTCTTGTAAGGTAACTTTCTTGTCCTTTAATTCAGAAAAAGAATGGTTTGCTACAAAAACATCTTGAAATTTCTTGATTTTTTTCATGGAATATAAATTGCTCAAATGAGAATTTGGATAGTTGATTACAATTAAATCCACTTGTCCAGTCTCTAACAATTCTACACACCGAATAGATGTCTGGTTCGTAACAGAAATATGTGCATTTGGAAATTCTTTATGGAAACGCTCCAGATAAGGAACTAAAAAGTATCGGCAAATAGTGTCACTTGCACCAATACGGATTTGTCCGCCGGTGGAAGCGGCATCAGTAAGCTGTGCCTCGCCGCGTCTGATTAAGTTCATAGCAGGTTCCACATGGCGAAGAAGAATTTCCCCCTCTGGGGTTAATTGTACGCGCTTAGTGCTTCGGATAAATAGCGTTTGGTCTAATTTTTTTTCCAAAGCTTTGATGGACTGGCTGACAGCTGATTGTGAAATGAATAGTTGCTTGGAAGCTTCAGAGAAACTTAATGTGGTTGCGACATAGAAAAATACTTTATATAATTCATAATTAATATCCATATCATTAGACCTCCTTATAAATACTGAGTTAATTATAAGGGAATATAAAAAAGATTACAATAAAAATGTGAAAAGAGGAGATAAAAATGAAAATTTTACATCATGTACTTGGGATTGCAGCCAGTTTGGCTATGATTGTCGTTTTATTAATTTCCAGTTTTGAGATTGGAGCATATAGTGACTTTGGGTGGTATGAAAAGGAATATGCGAAATATGAAGTGCTTGATGATTTGGAAATGGAAATGTCAGACGCAATGGAAGTAACCAGGGAAATGATGGAATATCTTCGTGGTGACCGCGCAGATTTAGTTGTACATACGATTGTAGATGGAGAAGAACGCGAATTCTTCAATGATAGAGAAAAGGCACACATGGTAGATGTTTTGAATCTTTTCCTAGGTGGTTTACAATTGCGCCGCATCTCAGCAGTTGTGCTTTTGACGGCTGTTGCAGTAATCATTCTGACAAAAGGAGATTGGAAGAAACTGATTCCAAAGACTTTCCTCATAGGAACTGGGACATTTATTGGAATCACAGCAATATTTGGCATGGTAGCTATGACGGACTTTAATAAATATTTTACTTTATTCCATGAGATATTCTTTGATAATGACCTGTGGATTTTGAATCCAAGGACAGATTTGCTGATTCGTATGCTGCCAGAGGGATTTTTCCTAGATATGGTCATTCGAATCGGGATAATTTTCCTTTTGCTGATGGCGGCTCTGCTAATTTTGGGCATCATTGCTCTTATAAAGCAGAAAAATAAGAAAATCTTATAAAACTTTTTAAATATATTAATTATACTAATGATGAAAATTGTGCTAAGATATATACAATACATAAACCAGAGAGAAAAACGGAGGTCAATATGAGTAGAGTAAAACGCGTCTATGTAGAAAAGAAGCCAGAATATGCAGTACAGGCAAAATCTTTGAAACATGAAGTAAAAAGCTATTTAGGAATCAAAACAGTAGAAAATGTTCGTGTATTAATTAGATATGATGTGGAAAATATTTCGGATGCTACATTTGAAACTGCATGCAATGGAATCTTTTCAGAACCACCAGTTGACAGTTTATATAGAGAAAGCTTCCCAATGAATGAAGGGGATAGAGTTTTCTCAGTTGAATACTTGCCAGGTCAGTTCGACCAGAGAGCAGACTCTGCGGTTCAGTGTGTGCAGTTTATTAAAGAAGATGAGCTTCCTATAATTAAATCTGCAACAACTTATGTAATTGAAGGTGCAATTACAGATGAAGAATTTGATGCAATCAAAGCACACTGCATCAATCCTGTAGACTCAAGAGAAACAGGAATGGAGAAGCCAGAAACATTAATCACAGTATTTGATGAACCGGCAGATGTGATAATTTTTGATGGTTTTAAAGATATGTCAGAAGCAGAATTAAAAGAATTATACAATTCTCTTGGAATGGCCATGACATTCAAGGATTTCTTACATATTCAAAACTACTTTAAAAATGAAGAAGATAGAGACCCATCTATGACAGAAATCCGTGTGCTTGATACCTATTGGTCAGACCACTGCCGTCATACAACCTTTGCTACAGAGCTTACAGATGTAACATTTGGTGAAGGTGATTACAAGGAACCTATCGTAAATTCATATAAACAATATTTAAAGGACCACAGTGAAATTTTTGCTGGAAGAGAGGATAAATTCGTTTGCTTAATGGATTTAGCGCTTATGGCAATGCGCAGATTAAAACTGGAAGGTAAATTAGAAGACCAGGAAAAATCAGATGAAATCAACGCATGTAGCATTGTGGTGCCTGTAGTAGTAGATGGCGTAGAGGAAGAGTGGTTGGTAAACTTCAAAAATGAGACCCACAACCATCCTACAGAAATCGAACCATTCGGTGGTGCGGCTACCTGTCTTGGTGGATGTATCCGTGACCCACTTTCTGGACGTACATATGTATACCAGGCTATGCGTGTAACAGGTGCAGCAGACCCTACAGTATCTGTAAAAGATACTTTGAAGGGAAAACTTCCACAGAAGAAATTAGTTCGTGAAGCAGCCCACGGCTACAGCTCATACGGTAACCAGATTGGTCTTGCAACGGGCGCTGTAAAAGAAATCTATCATCCAAACTATGTCGCAAAACGTATGGAAATTGGGGCGGTACTTGGTGCAGCTCCTAGAAGAGCAGTTATCCGTGAAACATCGGACCCAGGCGATATCATCATCTTATTAGGTGGACGTACAGGTCGTGACGGTTGTGGCGGCGCTACTGGTTCATCTAAAGTACATACGGAGGAATCAATCGAAACTTGCGGTGCAGAAGTACAAAAAGGTAATCCGCCAACAGAACGAAAGATTCAACGTTTGTTCAGAAGAGAAGAAGTAAGTAAATTAATTAAGAAATGTAATGATTTTGGTGCGGGCGGAGTATCTGTAGCTATCGGTGAGTTGGCAGACGGACTCCAAATTAATTTAGACAAAGTGCCAAAGAAATATGCAGGTCTTGATGGAACTGAAATTGCAATCTCAGAATCTCAGGAACGTATGGCTGTTGTTGTTGATCCAAAAGACGTTGCAGAATTTATGGGCTATGCAAAAGAAGAAAACCTAGAGGCAGTAGAAGTTGCTGTTGTTACAGAAGATCCAAGATTAGTATTATCATGGAGAGGCAAAGAAATCGTAAATATTTCTCGTGCATTCCTTGATACAAACGGTGCTCATCAAGAGACAACAGTTGCTGTGGATATTCCAAATAAAGAAGACAGCATTTTAGCAAAAGTAGAAGTAGAAGATGTAAAAGCAAAATGGCTTGAGACACTTTCTGATTTAAATGTATGTTCTCAAAAAGGGCTTGTTGAAATGTTTGACGGCTCTATCGGTGCCGGTTCTGTATTTATGCCACACGGTGGAAAATATCAGATGACAGAAACGCAGGCTATGGTAGCAAAATTACCTGTATTAACTGGAAAATGTGATACAGTTACTATGATGAGTTTCGGCTTTGACCCATATTTATCAAGCTGGAGCCCGTATCATGGAGCTGTATACGCTGTATTAGAATCAGTTGCAAAAATTGTAGCAAACGGTGGAGATTACAGTAAGATTCGTCTGACATTCCAAGAATACTTCAGACGTATGACAGAAGACCCATCAAGATGGAGCCAGCCATTTGCAGCACTCCTTGGCGCTTATGATGTACAGCTTGGACTTGGACTGCCATCAATCGGTGGAAAAGACAGTATGTCAGGTACATTCCAGGATATCGATGTTCCACCAACATTGGTTTCATTTGCGGTTGATGTGGCAACACAGAAAGATATCATTACCCCAGAGTTCAAAGCGGCTGGAAATAAACTGGTATGGATGCGCATCGAAAAGGATGGCTACGATTTACCAGTATACAGTCAGGTTATGGAACAATATGGAAAATTCCGCAATGATATCCAAAATGGAAATATTGTATCTGCATACACATTAGACAGACATGGTATTGCAGCAGCAGTGAGCAAGATGGCATTTGGTAACCACATGGGAGCAAAGATTGAAGTAACTGTTGATAAAGCAGACTTATTTAGTCCAGCATTTGGAGACATTATTGCAGAAGTTCCAGCAGATAAGGTTGCAGAACTTACCATTGCACACACTGTAATTGGTGAAGTGGCAGCAGATGAAACAATCACATACGGTGATGTTGTTATCTCATTAAATGAAGCTGTAGAAACATGGAAAGCGCCATTGGAAAAAGTATTTGCCACGGTTGCAGGTGCTTATGAGCCAACTCCAGTAGAGGAAAGGTTATATAAAGCAGACAGCATTTATGTATGCAAGAATAAGGTCGCAAAACCAACTGTATTTATTCCTGTATTCCCAGGAACCAACTGTGAATATGACAGCCGAAAAGCCTTTGAACGTGCTGGTGCAAATGTAATCACAAAAGTATTCAAGAATTTAGATGCAAACGATATTCGTGAATCAGTAGCAGAATTTGAAAAAGCAATCGCACAGGCGCAGATGATTATGTTCCCAGGTGGATTCAGCGCAGGAGATGAACCAGACGGTTCTGCGAAATTCTTTGCAACTGCTTTCCAGAATGCAAAATTAAAAGAAGCAGTGGAAAAATTATTAAATGAACGTGATGGTCTTGCACTTGGTATCTGCAATGGCTTCCAGGCATTAATTAAGTTAGGCTTGGTTCCATATGGAAAGATTTGTGGACAGACAGAAGGTTCTCCAACGCTTACATATAACACAATTGGCCGCCATATTTCAAAGATGGTTTATACAAAAGTTGTGACAAACAAATCACCATGGTTACAAGGTGCACAGCTTGGCGGAGTTTATACAAACCCAGCATCGCATGGTGAGGGACGTTTTGTTGCACCAGAGGCAGTATTGAATGAACTCTTTGCAAATGGTCAGGTTGCAACACAATACTGTAACCTTGATGGTGTAATTACCATGGATGAGGAATGGAATCCAAACGGTTCGTACAGAGCAATCGAGGGTATCACAAGTCCAGACGGACGTGTGCTTGGTAAGATGGCTCACTCTGAACGACGCGGTGATTCTGTTGCAATCAATATCTATGGGGAACAAGACCTTAAGATATTTGAATCAGGTGTGAATTATTTTAAATAAGATTCATTTTTATGAATGCACTCTAGTAAAATAGAGTGCATTCTGTTTTTTGTAAAAAAATATTGACTTCCGCACTACATCGCTTTATAATGACAGAGTGTAAAAAGAGCCGTACAGAGGTTCCTTCTATACGGCAGATTTTATTTTAGGAGGGTAATAATATGTCATACGTAGATGAAATAATTGAATTAGTTGTAAAAAAGAACCCAGCAGAACCTGAATTTCATCAGGCAGTAAAAGAAGTATTAGAATCTTTAAGAGTGGTTGTAGAGGCTAATGAAGAGAAATATAGAAGAGATGCTCTTTTAGAGAGAATGGTAGAACCTGAAAGAACTATTTTATTCCGTGTACCATGGGTAGACGACAATGGAAATGTTCAGGTAAATAAAGGTTACCGTGTACAGTTCAATAGCGCAATTGGACCATACAAGGGAGGTATCCGTTTACATCCATCTGTAAACTTAGGTATTATCAAATTCTTAGGATTTGAACAAACTTTCAAGAACTCATTAACAGGACTTCCAATCGGTGGAGGTAAAGGTGGTTCTGACTTTGATCCAAAGGGTAAATCAGACAGAGAAATTATGGCATTTTGCCAAAGCTTTATGACAGAATTGTGCAAACATATCGGCGCTGACACAGACGTTCCAGCAGGTGATATCGGAACAGGTGCAAGAGAAATCGGTTATATGTACGGACAATACAAACGCATCCGCAACGTATATGAAGGTGTTCTTACAGGAAAAGGTCTCAGCTACGGCGGTTCTTTAGCTAGAAAAGAAGCAACAGGTTATGGTTTGTTATATTTTACAAACGAAATGTTAAAATTAGCGGGAATTGAACTTGCTGGAAAAACAGTAGCAATCTCAGGTTCTGGTAATGTAGCAATCTATGCCGCAGAAAAAGCAACTCAATTAGGTGCAAAAGTAGTTACTGTAAGTGACTCTAACGGCTGGGTATACGATGCAGAAGGTATTGACCTTGCAGCATTAAAAGAAATCAAAGAAGTAAAACGTGCTCGTTTAACAGAATACAAGAACTATCGTCCAAATTCAGAATATCATGAAGGCAGAGGCGTATGGACTGTAAAAGTTGACATCGCATTACCATGTGCTACACAGAATGAACTTCTTTTAGAAGATGCAAAAGCATTAGTTGCTAACGGTGTCACAGCAGTTGCAGAAGGTGCTAACATGCCAACTACATTAGAAGCAACACACTACTTACAAGAACATGGTGTAATCTTTGCTCCTGGTAAAGCTGCAAACGCAGGTGGTGTTGCAACATCAGCACTTGAAATGTCACAAAACAGCGAACGTTTAAGCTGGACATTTGAAGAAGTAGATGCAAAATTAAAGACAATCATGGTTAACATTTGCCACAACGCATACAATGCAGCAGAAAAATACGGTGCAAAGGGCAACTATGTAGTAGGTGCTAATATTGCAGGCTTTGAAAAAGTGGTAGATGCTATGACAGCACAGGGAATTGTATAGAATGTATTTCATATGTAAAATTTCGAAAAACGTTTAGTGTGCTTGACATAAAAAGCCGGATTTCATATAATAATATTAACAAGATAGATGTGTCTATCTGGGTGTGCTGACACCTTAAAAATCTGACATCTTAGCCAGTTCGTAGGCTGGCAGGTTGGGGAGCAACAGAAAAACTCCACATTTAAGCCGCATATTAGAAGGGCGGACAGTTGGCAGACAACAGAAAAATCAGCGTCAAAAGAAATAGAAAGGGTTGTCCGAAAGGGCAACCTTTTTGTGACTAGGGGAGTAAGAATGGCGAAATATGATAAGAAAACTGCCCTGCAAATTATTGTGAAGGCGGCTAAAGAATACGATATAAAATTGAATAATAAGCATTTTATGATTGTTTATCAGGAAGATGGAAATAGCAAAACAGTTTTATTCTGCTTGTCTTGAGGGAAAACTTTCTGAAAGTGACTTTGAAATTGATAATAAAGGTAAAGTACAGCAAAAGTTGATAGTTCTTCCTGTTCTTTCAGAGTTATTATACAATAATTGCATGATTGGAAATTTTATCAACAGTGGTATTTGTATTAAGGCAGATTATTTTGTAGGGAATACGAAGGCAGTCCTGAGTGTTGGCTTCAGAACAGGGAAAAGTGTAGATTTTCCTGTATCATTATACAATGAAGATGTTAGGAAATTATCTAAGCCAACAAATAAAGTTCTTGCAATTTTCGTGAAGAATTATCAACAGCAAAATTACACCGAATGTACATATCTTTCTAAAGGTCAAGAAATTCAGAAATTGCCAATTTCGGAAAGTATAAGAAAAAATATACAAATAGAGAATAAAAAAGGTGTTGACAAAATATAAAAGAAATAGTATACTAAGCAAGTCGGTTAGCGACATGGGATCATAGCTCAGCTGGGAGAGCACCTGCCTTACAAGCAGGGGGTCACAGGTTCGAGCCCTGTTGGTCCCATTACTAGAGAAATCTAGGATAACTACATATGGCGGGATAGCTCAGTTGGCTAGAGCACACGGTTCATACCCGTGGTGTCGCTGGTTCAAATCCAGTTCCCGCTACTTTTCTTGGGATCATAGCTCAGCTGGGAGAGCACCTGCCTTACAAGCAGGGGGTCACAGGTTCGAGCCCTGTTGGTCCCATTACTAGAGAAATCTAGGACAATTGCATATGGCGGGATAGCTCAGTTGGCTAGAGCATACGGTTCATACCCGTAGTGTCGCTGGTTCGAATCCAGTTCCCGCTACTTGAGAAGAACATCTTATCAGATGTTCTTTTTTTCGTTTCATGAAAAAAACATCGAAAAAAGCTCTCGAATGAGAGCTTTATTTGTGAAAATGAAATTTTGACCCCAGTTCATTATGTAGTTTAACACAAACAAAAATATAAGTCTAGTAATATTTTATTTTGTCTCTATAATTGTGAGTGAAAAGAAAAAGCATGCAAGGAGGCAATTATGAGATACGATAAGGAATGGGAAAAAGAACAAAAAAATCTAGATAACTGTGTGCAAGTAATCAAAGACAATATAGCATTTTATGAACGCGAAATTGCCGTCATGAGTGCTGATATTAAGGAGATGTACAAACGTTACCACGATAATGACCCAGAGATATTTGTCGAGCTGTCCAATACAATTACCATGAATGAAAATATGAAAATCTTCCTACATAAGAATCAGCGTGCTTTGAAAAAACCGTATTTTGGGAGAATCGATATCCTTTCTGAAAAGGGGAAAAAGGAGCAATTCTATCTTGGAAAAGGTGGAGTTATGAAAGATAGCACTACCATCTTAGTAGTGGATTGGCGCGCACCGATAGCAGCAATTTATTATGAAAATGGATTGGGGAAATGTAGTTACTCAGTTCCAGGGGGAAGCGAGATTCCAGTGGAATTAAAACAAAAGAGAACTTATGAAATTGAAGGTGAAAGGTTAATCGACTATTACGATTCAGAAGTGATTGCAAACGATGAATTGCTGACAAAATATTTAATGAAGAATAAAGAAGCTGTGCTGGGGGAAATTGTTGCAACCATTCAAAAGGAACAAAACGATATTATACGAAAATCACCACATCGAAATATCATTGTGCAGGGAGTTGCAGGGAGTGGTAAAACGACAGTGGCGATGCACCGAATTTCCTATATTCTATATAATTATGAAAAGAGATTCAGACCAGAAGATTTCTATATTATTGGAAGTAACCGAATTCTTTTGAATTATATCACTGGGGTGCTGCCAGATTTGGATGTTCACGGTATCAAGCAAATGATGATGGAAGAATTATTTGTCCGCCTCCTATATGAAGAATGGAAGGAAAATAAATATAAAATCGTTTCATGTAAAAAAGAGGAACTCCAAAAGGGAACGATGGAATGGTTTCGAAAACTGGAAGCTTATTGCAACAAGCTGGAATGGGAAGTGATTCCAAGGGGCAGTATTCAGTTTGAGGATACAGAGTTACTATCTACAGAGCAGATTGAAAACTATATTAGGGATAACAAAACGATTTCTGTGCAATCTAAAATAGATATGTTAAATGCGAGGGTGCTGGCACGCCTGCGCAATGTAATTAACGGATGGGATATCAGCTATACTGCAGAGCAAAGAAGGCAGATTATAAAAGAATACACGGGGCTGTTGGGTGCAAAGAAATGGAAGCATTCCATTTATGATATATACGAAGAATTTATGGAAACACAGAATCTAGAATGCAAAGGAAAACGCAAGGAGTTAGATGTATATGATTTGGCTGCATTGGCTTATCTTTACAAGCGTATCAAAGAGACAGACCCAATTCAAGAGGCGCATCACATTGTAGTAGATGAGGCGCAGGATTATGGAATGATGGCTTATACGGTGTTAAGATTTTGTATTCCGGGATGCACATGGACGATTATGGGAGATGTTTCGCAAAATATTAGGTTCGGTTCAGGATTATATGACTGGGAGGAACTAAAACAATTACTGCTTGTTGATGGGAATGAGGGATTTGAGGTTCTTTCAAAAAGCTATCGTAACACAGTTGAGATATCAGAATTCGCGCAAAGAATCCTGGAGAAGGGCTCTTTTAAGGGTTATAAGATTGAACCGATTATTCGCCATGGAAAAGAAGTGAGTGTCAGCAGTTGTGGTACAGAAGAGATGCTTGACAGAACGCTAAAATATCTTAAAAACTGGAAACAGGAAGGGTATGACACGATGGCAGTTATTTGCCGAACTTCAAAGCAGGCAGAAAAGGTGGCGAAGGAATTGAGCAAGCACATTGAAATTGCTGAGAGTGATTTGGAAAAAGCAGAATTTACAAATGGAATACTAGTGCTTCCGGTGGAATACACCAAAGGGCTCGAATTTGATACGGCACTGATTTACGACCCGACTGAGGCGGATTATCCATTAGATGCAGGACATGCACGTATGCTTTATGTTGCGGCGACACGTGCACTTCATGAGTTAGCAATTGTGCACGGAGAAGATGTGACAAAATTAATTTAAATCTAAATAAGAGGGTGAATGCTAGTAGCATTTACCCTTTTGTGCTATACTATAGAAAACTAGGTTAAGAGAGGTATCATTATGAGAGTTGGATTAGGATACGATGTTCATAAATTAGTAGAGGGCCGCGATTTGATTCTCGGCGGTGTTAACATCCCATATGAGAAAGGACTCCTTGGACATTCAGATGCAGATGTACTTGTGCATGCAATCATGGATGCACTTGTTGGTGCAGCAGCCCTTGGAGATATCGGAAAGCATTTTCCAGATACAGACCCACAGTATAAAGGGATTGACAGTCTGAAATTATTAGGACATGTAGGGAAGCTCTTGGACAAGCATTTATATGTCATTGAAAATATTGATGCGACGATTATTGCACAGCGTCCAAAGATGGCACCACATATTCAAAAAATGAGAGAAAATATTGCAGAAGTACTGGGGATTGAAGTTGACCAGGTAAATGTAAAGGCAACTACAGAAGAAGGCCTTGGATTCACAGGAACTGGAGAAGGAATTTCTTCACAGGCAATCTGTGCCATCGAAAAAATTACAAATTTAAATAGTTACAAAGTAGCAGACAGCGAAGAAAGATGCGCTGGCTGTCAGGGATGCAAGAGACATGAATAATATCACAGGACCAAGAAAATTAGCGAAAGAAGAGCATAGTAAGACAAGAAAACTCTGGGAAGAAATATTCACAGAGGATACAAAGGAATTTTTGGACTACTATTACTCAGTGAAAACATTAGAAAATGAAATCTACGTCATGGAGGATGGAGATAAGATTATTTCTATGCTACATTTAAACCCTTATGACATACGTGTTAATAATAAAATATATAAGACGCATTACATTGTGGCAGTTGCAACTGATGAGCACTATCGTAAACGTGGCTATATGGCCGCACTGCTGAATCACGCGATGCAGGTGATGAAGGATAGGGGAGAACCATTTACATTTCTTATGCCAGCTTCGGAAGCAATCTATAAGCCGTTTGGTTTTGAATTTATTTATACTCAGTCAAGGGTAAAGGTGTTCGGAAAAAGATTGGATGATGTGTCTCTCAAAATCATAAAAGCAGAGGAAAAAGATTCCAAGGAAATCGCAGAGTTTGCCAATGATTTTCTAGGGAAATATGATGTAGTAAATTACCGCAACGCTTCTTATTATGAAACTTTATTAAAAGAATACACAAGTGAGAATGGTGGAATTCTTGTAGCAAGGAGAGAAGGCAAGATTGTTGGTGTTTTGTGTTACGCCAAAGAAGAGCAGTATATGTGTATGGAGCCGCTATTTTATAAAGAGACAGAGTTGCAACATGCAATTTTCACATTGACAGGCAATGAAACAGATAAAGTATTATGTATGGGCTATGGTAATGAAAAGTCAAAGCCAATAATAATGGCGAAAATTCTAGAGCCAACATTCCAAGTGGACCTTAAAAACGCGAAAGTTTTTCTAAATGAAGTGGTATAAAGGTTGACAAAATGCCAGATTTTGAATAAACTGTATAAATAATGATGATAAAGACTGGGAACGAAAAGAGTAATATATTTGGAACTGCCAGAGAGGGAATGTCACCGGCTGAAAGCAATCCCAAGGAAAGAATATATGAAGTGCATTCGGGAGTCGATTCGGCGAACAAGACAAATTAGTAGTCGAATACGTATCGCACACGTTACGTGCTTCGAGTGAAGAAATTTAGTATAAAAGATTTCTTTATTAGAGTGGAACCGCGGATATAACTTCGTCTCTATATGAATAGAGATGAAGTTTTTTTATTTCCAGTATAAAAGGAGGACAATATGAAAGTATTTAACACATTATCAAGAAAGAAAGAGGAATTTATTCCAGTAGAAGAAGGAAAGGTAAAGATGTATGTATGTGGTCCTACTGTATACAACTTTATTCACATTGGAAATGCACGTCCAATGATCGTATTTGATACAGTAAGACGTTATTTCGAATATAAGGGATACGATGTAAACTATGTATCAAACTTTACAGACGTAGATGATAAGATTATCAAAAAAGCAAATGAAGAAGGAACAACTTCAGATGTGATTTCAAAAAGATTCATCGAAGAATGTAAAAAAGATATGGCTGGCATGAATGTTAAACCGGCTACAAAGCATCCATTGGCAACAGAAGAAATTGATGGCATGATTGAAATGATTCAAAAGTTAATCGATGACGGTTATGCGTATGAAAAGAACGGAACCGTATATTTCCGTACAAGAAGATTCAAAGAATACGGCAAATTATCGCATAAGAACTTAGACGATTTGCAGTCAGGCGGACGTTCGCTTTTAGTAACTGGTGAAGATGAAAAAGAGGATTCTTTAGACTTCGTATTGTGGAAACCGAAAAAAGAAGGGGAACCAGCTTGGAAATCACCATGGTGCGATGGCCGTCCGGGATGGCATATTGAATGTTCGGTAATGTCTAAGAAATATTTGGGCGAACAAATCGATATTCACGCTGGTGGAGAAGATTTGGTTTTCCCACACCATGAAAATGAAATTGCACAGAGTGAAGCTGCAAATGGAAAAGAATTTTCAAAATACTGGATGCACAACGCATTCTTAAATATTGACAATCGTAAGATGTCAAAATCACTCGGCAACTTCTTTACCGTACGTGAAATCAGCGAACAATATGATTTACAGGTTCTTCGTTTCTTTATGTTAAGTGCGCACTACAGAAGCCCGCTCAACTTCAGTGCAGACTTAATGGAAGCTTCGAAAAATGGTTTAGAGCGTATTGTTACAGCAGTGGCGAACTTAAAACATTTATCAGGTGCAGCAACAGTAGAAACGATGACAGAAGAAGAAAAAGCAGCATTTGAAAAGACAAATGAATTTGTAGCTGGATTTGAAGCTGCAATGGAAGATGACTTCAACACAGCAGATGCAGTTTCTTCTGTATTTGAGCTTGTAAAATATGCGAACACAACAGCAAGTGCGGCAAACTCAAAAGAGTATTTAGACAGCTTACTTGCATTGATTGTAAAATTAACAGATGTACTTGGTCTCATTGTGGAAAAAGAGGAAGAATTACTTGCAGAAGACATTGAAAAATTAATCGAAGAACGTCAGGCTGCGAGAAAAGCAAAGAATTTCCAAAGAGCAGATGAAATTCGTAATGAATTGTTAGAAAAGGGTATTATCTTAGAAGATACTCGTGAAGGAGTAAAATGGAGAAAAGCGTAGGATTTGAATTTGATTCCTATATGCAAGAAATATTTCAAATGGAAGAGGTGGATATTCATAGCTATTCACCTCTTACATTGGCGTATATAGGAGATAGCATTTACGATTTAATTATCAAAAGCCTTGTGATAAATCACGGGAATAAGCAGGTAAATAAGCTGCACAGAGATACATCGCAGCTGGTGCAGGCTTCAACCCAGTCTCTGATGATGAGGACTATGCAGGAGCATCTGACGGAGGAAGAACACACTGTTTATAAACGTGGACGTAATTCGAAAACGGTGACACCTGCAAAAAACCAGACCATTACAGATTACCGGAGGGCAACAGGATTCGAAGCCCTTCTTGGATATTTGTATCTTAAAAAAGACTGGAAGCGATTACTTGATTTGGTGAAAATAGGACTCGATAGTTTAGAAAAAGGAGAAGAATAATGGAAAATCTTATTATAGAAGGACGCAATGCGGTGATTGAAGCATTTCGCTCGGGAAAACCGGTGGACAAGCTGTTTGTGCTTGATGGATGCCAGGATGGACCTGTTCGAACCATTGTCAGAGAGGCAAAAAAGCATGATACAATCATTAACTTTGTAACAAAAGAAAGGCTTGACCAGCTGTCTGAGACAAAGAAACACCAGGGAGTTATTGCGTATGCTGCAGCATATGAGTACTCAGAGGTGGAAGATATGTTTGCGCTTGCAGAAAAGAAGGGGGAAGACCCATTCATTATTCTGCTCGACAATATTGAGGATCCACACAATCTGGGAGCAATTATCCGTACGGCAAATCTTGCAGGTGCACATGGTGTGATTATTCCAAAGCGCCGCGCGGTTGGACTTACCGCAACGGTGGCAAAAACATCTGCAGGCGCATTGAATTATACACCGGTTGCAAAGGTTACAAACCTTGCAAAGACCATGGAGGAGTTAAAGGAACGGGGACTTTGGTTCGTGTGTGCTGATATGGGAGGAGAGTCTATGTACCGCTTAAATCTCACTGGACCAATCGGACTTGTGATTGGAAATGAGGGCGAAGGTGTAAGCCGTCTCATGAAAGAAAATTGTGATTTTATCGCATCTATTCCAATGAAAGGTGATATCGATTCATTGAATGCGTCTGTGGCAGCAGGTGTACTCGCATATGAAATCGTGAGACAACGTTTGAAGTAAGTATGAACGATTATAAGAAAATATCCGATGAACAGTTAATCCGCCGTCTTCGTAAGGGAGAAAAGGAAATCACGGATTATATTATGGATAAGTACAAGTTTCTGGTAAAGAAGAAAGCCAAGGCTATGTTTCTTCTCGGTGGAGAAAATGACGATCTGATTCAAGAAGGGATGATTGGCCTTTTTAAGGCGATTGGAGACTATGATATAGAGCAGGAGACTTCTTTCCAAAGTTTTGCGGATTTATGCATTTCCAGACAAATGTATACGGCGATTAAGAATTCCCAGAGACAGAAGCATATGCCTCTGAATTCCTATGTTTCTCTGTATGAACAGGGAGATGAAATGGCAGAAGAAAAGCAACAGCCATTAATCGATATGCTCCAGGCTACAAAAGATAATAATCCGGAGGAATTGTTTCTGAATAAGGAATATTTTGAAACCATTGAGCAGGAATTGAAGAATCGGCTGAGTGATTTGGAAAGCAGGGTGCTGTATCTGCATCTCATGGGTGAGGATTATCAGACGATTGCAAGATTATTGGATAAAAGTCCAAAGTCAATCGATAATGCACTTCAGAGAATTAAGGCAAAGGTCAGCCAGTTAATAGAGAAATAATAAAAGAGCTCTCTTAGGAAAGAGAGCTCTTTTCAGCTGCTGGCGGGACTTGAACCCGTGACCTCCGCCTTACCAAGGCGACGCGCTACCGACTGCGCCACAGCAGCATAAAATTTGTTACTCGAATATAATACAATATCTTTTAAAATCTGTCAATCAAATCTTGTCCTCATTTCTGAATTGTGTTAATATATACAATATATGCAAACAACTTGAGGAGGTCTACTATGGAAAAAGAAGTAGTTTCAAAGAATTTTATAGAACAAGAAATTGACAAAGATTTAAGAGAAGGCGTGTATGACACAGTTGTTACAAGATTTCCACCAGAGCCAAATGGTTATCTTCACATCGGACACGCTAAATCTATTTTATTAAATTACGGTTTGGCACAGAAATACAATGGAAAGTTCCATATGCGTTTTGATGATACCAACCCTACAAAAGAAAAGATTGAATTTGTCGAATCAATCAAAGAGGATATTAAGTGGCTTGGCGCAGACTGGAAAGAAAACTTATTCTTCGCGTCAGACTATTTTGAAATCATGTATGAATGTGCAGTGAAGCTGATTAAGAAAGGAAAAGCATATGTATGTGACCTTTCGCCAGAAGAAATCCGCGAATACAGAGGAACTTTAACAGAGCCTGGAAAGGACAGTCCATATCGTGAAAGAACTGTAGACGAGAATTTACAGTTGTTTGAGGAAATGAAAGATGGTGTGTATGAAGACGGTGAAAAGGTGCTTCGTGCGAAGATTGATATGGCATCACCTAACATCAACATGCGTGACCCTATCATCTATCGCGTGGCTCACATGACTCACCATAACACGGGAGATAAATGGTGCATTTATCCGATGTACGATTTTGCCCATCCGATTGAAGATGCTGTGGAAAAAATCACACACTCAATCTGTACATTAGAGTTTGAGGACCACAGACCACTCTATGACTGGGTAGTAAAAGAATGTGAATTTGATCCGGCACCAAGACAGATTGAATTTGCAAAATTATATCTCACAAATGTTGTAACAGGTAAGAGATATATTAAGAAATTAGTAGAAGAAGGCATCGTGGACGGTTGGGATGACCCAAGACTTGTTTCGATTGCAGCATTAAGAAGACGTGGATTTACTCCAGAATCATTAAAAATGTTTGTAGAGCTTTGTGGTGTATCAAAGAGCAATAGTTCTGTGGATTATGCAATGCTTGAGTACTGTATTCGTGAAGACTTGAAACTCAAGAAGTCGCGTATGATGGCAGTTTTAGATCCAATCAAGTTAATCATTGACAACTATCCAGAAGGACAGGTTGAGTACCTTGATGCGACGAACAACATGGAAAATGAAGAATTAGGTTCCAGAAAAATTCCATTCTGCAGAGAACTATATATCGACAGAGAGGACTTTATGGAAGAACCACCTAAGAAATACTTCAGACTTTTCCCGGGAAATGAAGTTCGTTTAATGCATGCATACTTTGTAAAATGTGAAAGCTATGTGAAGGACGAAACTGGAAAAGTAACGGAAATCCACTGTACTTATGATCCAGAGACAAAATGTGGAACTGGATTTACTGGACGTAAAGTAAAAGGGACTATTCATTGGGTGCCAGCACCTTTCGCAACAAAAGCAGAGGTTCGTCTCTACGAAAATATTGTAGACGAAGAAAAGGGAGTATATAATAAGGAAGATGGTTCATTGAACCTGAATCCAAATTCATTGACAGTATTAAAAGAATGCTATTTGGAACCAAGCTTTGATGATGTTAAAGCGTACGACAGTTTCCAATTCGTAAGACATGGATATTTCTGTGTGGATGCAAAAGATTCAAAACCGGATGCATTAGTATTTAACCGTATAGTGTCATTGAAGAGCTCATTTAAATTACCAAAATAATTACAGGGGGGGACGAGAGAGCATCTTTCGTCCCTTGTTTGTAATAGAATAGATATGAGAAGAAGGACGTGATGTAGATGAAAGTGAGTCAGATGCCACCAGTAAAAAAAGCAAAAAAAGGAATTTTTCATATTGTGTTCAGCAGGGCATTTGTAGTGGTATTATTACTCTTGATTCAAATCATTGTACTGGCTTCAACTGTCACCTATTTGAAAGATTATGCGACTGCAATTTATGCCAGTTTTTTGATACTGGAAGTCGTTTCTATTATTTATGTTATTAATAGCAGCAGTAATCCAGCATTTAAGATTACCTGGATATTGGTTATTTTGATGCTTCCGATTTTCGGAACAGCATTTTACGTGTTCGTGAAGCTCCAGCCAGGGATAAAATTTCTGGAATACAGGCTCAAAGATATGGCAAAGAAGACGATGCCATACATGCAGCAGGACGAGGAGATTCTGGAAGCACTTAGGCTTTCAAAACCGGCAAACGCAAATCTTGCAACGTATTTAAATAATCAGGTATCGTTTCCTGTTCATAGAAATACAGCGGTAAAATATTTCGCATCCGGAGAAGAAAAGTTTGAAGAAATGAAAAAACAACTTCGGAAAGCTGAAAAGTTTATTTTTCTAGAATATTTTATTGTAGAAAAAGGAACAATGTGGAATGAGATACTTTCTATTTTAAAAGATAAAGTGTGGGAAGGTGTAGAAGTACGTTTTATGTACGATGGCATGTGCAGCATGATTCAGATGCCATATGGGTACGAAAAGGAAATGAGACGGGCGGGCATCAAGTGTAAGCTCTTTAGTCCTATTCGTCCAGTACTGTCTTCTTACCAGAACAACCGTGACCACCGAAAGATATGTGTTGTGGATGGCAAGGTTGCTTTTACCGGAGGTATCAATCTGGCAGATGAATATATCAATGTGAAAGAGCGCTTTGGACACTGGAAAGACACAGCAGTTATGCTGGAGGGAGAAGCAGTTCAGAGCTTCACGATGATGTTTTTGCAGATGTGGAATGTAAATGAAAGACGGCAGGAGAGCTTTGCAAAATATCTAACTCCAAAATCAGCTGAAGTGAAACGGGAGCTTGGTTTTGTCCTTCCGTATGCAGACAGTCCGTTTGACAACGAAAATATCGGAAAACAGGTTTATCTTCATATCTTAAACCATGCAAAGAAATATGTGCATATTATGACACCATATTTAATTGTGGACAACGAAATGATGGATGCGCTGACCTATGTTGCAAAATGTGGTATCGAAGTCATCATTATTATGCCACATATACCAGATAAAAAGTATGCATTCGTTGTTGCGAAAACATACTATCAAAAGTTAATGGAAGCAGGAGTTAAGATTTATGAGTACACACCAGGATTTGTCCATGCAAAGGTGTTTGTGTCGGATAACGATACAGCGACTGTAGGAACCGTCAATCTTGATTACAGAAGCCTCTATCATCATTTTGAGTGTGGAGCCTTTATCTACAATAATACTATTGTCTGGGATGTGGAAAAGGATTTTCAGAATACTCTGGCAGAGTGTCAATTAATCACGATGGAGGATTTGAAGTCCATAAGTTTGGCAGAACGCCTTGTGGGAAGCGTGCTTAGACTCATAGCACCGCTTATGTAATGGGAAAATTTGCATGACATATATGTAAAAAAAATATTGTGCATTCAAGCAAAAAGTAGTATAATTCTTCTGTGATTTATTGAGGTCACAAAACGAAAAAAGTTTTAAATATAAAACATACAGATGGGAGACGATCACATGGAAAGAAAAGTGGGAACAATTTCAAGAGGTATTAGATGCCCAATCATCAGACAAAGCGATAACCTTGCAGACATTGTAGTAAAAAGTGTTCTGGAAGCAGCTGAAAGTGAAGGATTCGAATTAAGAGACAGAGATGTTATTGCTGTTACAGAATCTATCGTTGCAAGATCACAAGGCAACTATGCATCAATTCAGGCAATCGCTGAAGATGTTAAAGCAAAATTGGGAGGAGAAACAATTGGTGTTATTTCCCCAATTTTATCAAGAAATAGATTTGCAATCTGCTTAAGAGGTATTGCAATGGGCGCTAAGAAGGTTGTATTAATGCTCAACTATCCAAGCGATGAAGTGGGTAATGCATTATTAACTTACGACCAATTAGATGATGCCGAAATTAATCCATACAGTGATGTGCTTACATTAGATAAATACAGAGAATTATTTGGTGAAAATAAACATGAATTTACAGGCGTTGATTACGTTGACTATTATGGAAACTTAATCAAAGAGTCTGGTGCAGAAGTGGAAATTATTTTTGCAAACAACCCAAAAGTAATCTTGGATTACACAAAGAACGTTTTGAACTGTGATATTCATACACGTGCAAGAACAAAACGTATCTTATTAGCAAATGGCGCAGAAAAGGTTTGCAGCTTAGACGACATCTTAACAGCTCCAGTAAATGGCAGCGGTTATAATACAAAATATGGTCTTTTAGGTTCAAACAAATCTACAGAAGATACAATCAAGTTATTCCCAAATGAATGCTTTGATTTAGTAGAAAATATTCAGAAACAAATCTTGGATAAAACAGGAAAACATGTTGAAGTAATGGTTTATGGAGACGGTGCCTTCAAAGATCCACAAGGAAAGATTTGGGAACTTGCTGACCCGGTTGTATCACCAGCATACACATCTGGCTTGGTGGGAACACCTAACGAATTGAAATTAAAATATCTTGCAGATAATGATTTTGCAGATTTAAGTGGAGAAGCTTTGAAAGAGGCAATTTCACAGGCAATCAAAGAAAAAGATGGAAACCTTGTAGGTAACATGGCTTCTCAAGGAACGACACCTAGACAGCTTACAGACTTAATCGGTTCATTATGTGACCTTACAAGCGGTTCTGGTGACAAAGGAACTCCAGTCGTATTAGTACAAGGATACTTTGATAACTACACAAACTAATTTAACTTAACGAAATTATATTTTCAGTGTAAAAATAAAAGTTCAAGGCATTGATAGCCTTGAACTTTTTATTTGTAAATGTTTACAATAATTGAATACCATTTTCTAATGCTGTTTTTACAATTTCTTCTGGCCATGTAGAAGATTGTACTTCTCCAATGTGTGCCTTTCTAAGACAGTACATACAGATACGTGACTGTCCAAGTCCGCCGCCGATTGTATATGGCAGCTCATGATTTAAAAGTGCTTTCTGGAATTCCAGCTCAGCTCTTTCTGGGCAGCCAGCCAAATCCAATTGTTTCTTCAATGCTTCTTCATCTACACGGATACCCATAGAAGATAATTCCAAAGCAATATCGAGTACAGGGTAGTACACAATAATATCGCCGTTTAATTCCCAGTCATCATAGTCTGGTGCACGACCGTCATGCTTTTCCCCAGAAATCAGGCGTTTCCCAATCTGTGAAATGAATACAGCCCCTTTATCTTTGGCAATGGTGTATTCTCTTTCCTTTGGTGTCAATCCAGGATATAAATTTTCTAATTCCTGAGAGGTAATAAAAGTAATATCATCAGGAAGCAGTGGTTCTATGTAGTTATATCTTCTGGAAATAAAGTTTTCTGTTTCTTTTAAAGCAGCATATACTTTACGAACGGTATATTGTAAGGTCTCTGTATTGCGTTCTTCCCTGGAGATTACCTTTTCCCAGTCCCACTGGTCCACGTAGAGAGAGTGGATGTTATCGGTATCTTCATCGCGGCGAATCGCATTCATATCTGTATAGAGTCCTTCTCCTGAGTGGAATCCATAGCGTTTTAATGCATAACGTTTCCATTTAGCAAGAGAATGAACGATTTCTACTTCAGCATCGTTTTGTTCTTTAATTCCGAAAGCAACTGGTCTTTCTACACCATTCAGGTTATCATTCAGTCCTGATTCTGGCTTTACAAAAAGAGGTGCAGAAACACGTGTCAAGTGTAGTGATTTTGCAAGAGCCCTTTCGAAATGGTCTTTGATTTCTTTGATGGCAACCTCGGTCTCGCGGATAGTAAGCGGTGACTGGTAGCCTTCAGGTATCATTAAATGTTCCATATGTCATCTCTCCTTTAGCAATTAGTATTAGTGTAGTAGTATTTTATGCACTATGTCAAGCAAAAAGGATATTTTTATGCAAAAAGTTGAATATACTAGTATAGTCGGTATTTTCAAGAACGGAGGGAGTATGGATGCAAAAGAATGAGAAAAGCCGTAATACAATATCACTGGAAGAGTATTTGAGGATACAAAAGGTGAAAAATAAGAACCGGAAAAGAAGAACTTATTTATATATCAATCGCGGATTGATTATTGAAAATACAAATGTAAAGTATTGACCAAAATTCTGGCGAATGGTATGATACAAAGGCAGATTGAATTATAAATACAAAGGAGATACACAAATGGCTTTATTACAAACATGGAGAGATACAGCTTATTCAGAAAGCATGGATAGAGGAGAAATCCAAAGATTCTGGGGAACATACTTTGAAATTGAAAAAAATATTTATGCTGAGTTATTAGAAAATCCAGACGAAGAAGTAAAGGGAACTGTAAAAGAACTTGCAGAAAAATACAAGGTTGAAGTATTTACAATGACAGGTTTCTTAGATGGAATCAATGACAGCTTAAAGGTTCCAAATCCAATTGAAGAAATGGAAGAGGATACAGTTGTAAGTCTTGCATTTGATAAAGAAAGTTTATATAAGAATATGGTTGCTGCAAAGGCTGACTGGTTATATGAATTACCACAGTGGGATGCTATTTTCACAGAAGAAAAGAGAAAAGAATTATACAAAGAACAAAAAGAATCAGGAACCATTCGTAAAGAAAAGAAAATTGGAAGAAATGATCCTTGCCCATGCGGTAGTGGTAAAAAGTATAAAAAATGTTGTGGTAGATAGTTTATGGAATCAGGATTATACGCATTGGGAATACTAAGCTTTGTATATTATTTTTTGATTTTCTGGTATACAAAGAGATGGAATAGCACATTTTCATGGTTTTGGATTGCGTTTGGTGCATACAATATGGTTTGGGGACTGATTGTGAGTGTCACTCCAGACTGGTTTGATTACATGATTATAGGAATCAGTATGGTATGCGGACTTCTATTTGTTGCTATCGAAATCTTGATTTTGTGTGCTATGGTGTCACTGGTACCTAAGAATCTGGACTGCATTATCATTCTTGGAGCGCAGATTCGGGGGAAAAGGGTTAGTGAAGCGTTAAAACGCCGTCTTGACAGAGGGCTTCGTTATCTCCAGGAGAATCCAGGGACGTTTTGCATTGTTTCAGGTGGTCAGGGAAAAGGAGAAGATATCTCTGAAGCAGCTGCAATGGCAGAGTATCTGATGGCATGCGGAATCGAGAAAGAGAGAATATGCTTGGAGAGTGAATCCAGAAATACCAATGAGAATTTGGAAAAATCAATGCTCTTTTTGCAGCGAAAAAAGAAGGAAAAAGTTGGAGTTGTCACCAATAACTTTCACATTTATCGTTCTATGAAGCTGGCAGGACGCGTGGGATATCGAAAAATTTATGCAATTCCAGCAAGCTGTAATCCAGTAATGTTTCTAAACTATATGGTGCGCGAATTTTTTGCACTTATTATAATGTATGTAAGAGTCCTTAGAAAATAAGGACTCTTTTTGCATAGAAAAAAGGCTTTGACGCATACTAATAATGTTTAGCTAGTAAAAATAAAGGAGGAAAAAGTATGCCAGAGTTAAAATGTTCGGTAGTTACCTGTGTTCATAATACACAAAACTATTGTGAACTGGATGCCATTGAGGTTATGGGAAACACAGCAAATATTTCTGAGGAAACAAGCTGTGGAAGCTTCGTGGAGATAAAAGATAATGAGTACAAAAACAGGGCGAAGGATGCAAGTGTTACAAGTGAAATCAAATGCCACGCTCGCGAGTGTAAGTATAACGATGAATACAAATGCTATGCAGGCAAAATCAACGTTGTAGGAAGCAGCGCAAGCCGCAGCGATGAGACAGAATGTGCAACCTTCAAGAAATAAATTCAGGTTTAAACGGTATAGTGTCTGCTATACCGTTTTTTACATAAAATCTTAAGGGGAATGTAGTTGACGGTATTCGGAAAAGGGTTGTATAATGATAGATATGTGTGAAAGGATAGGACAACATGGAAAAGTCAAGTGATAAGACAACATATTATGATAAACAGCCACAGCTTTTAAAAAGTGAACCATCAAAATTACGTGAACATTTTAGTAGGGGGATGACCGCCTTTTTGGTAATTGTAGGAGCGATTATCTTCTTCTTTGTGTTGCTTCGTTTTACAGAGCTTTCAGGAGTTATAGGCACGGTGTTAGGTGTTCTAAAGCCAATTATTTATGGATTTGCATTTGCGTTTTTGTTAAATCCAATTATGAAAAAAGTGGAGAAATGGACAAAACCTGTTTTAGGAAAAGTGCTAAAGAAGGAAACGCTTGTTGATAAGACTGCTAGAACGGTTGGTGTATTTTCTGCACTTGTTTTTGCAATTGCCCTTATTTCAGCATTGCTGAACATGTTAATTCCAGAACTATACAACAGTATCCGCAATCTGGTTGTTACGCTTCCAGGCGAAATCAGCGATGCCATAGAGGAATTGAATGCAATGGCAGGCAGTGACAATACTACCGTTCAAAAGATTTGGCAAAATGTGCTTGTCCAAGGAAGTCAGATGTTAGAGAATTGGGTAAAGAATGACCTGCTTGCAACCACAGATACACTTCTAACCAATGTTACAACAGGGGTAATCAGTGTTGTAAATGGACTTGTGAATATTTTAGTTGGAATCATGGCATCCATCTATATTTTATTCAGTAAAGAAAAATTTCTGGCACAGGTTAAGAAGATTGTTTATGCCTTATTAAAACCAAAACGTGCGAATCTTTTGATTCACATTGGCAGAAAAGCGAATGAGATTTTTAGCGGATTTATTATTGGAAAGATTATTGATTCTGCAATTATTGGGGTGCTTTGTTTTATTGGGTTATCGATTCTTAAAATGCCATACGTATTATTGGTCAGTGTAATCGTAGGTGTGACAAATGTAATTCCAGTGTTCGGACCATACATTGGTGCGGTTCCAAGTGCTATTTTGATTTTGTTGGTAGACCCGATAAAAGGGCTCTATTTTATTATTTTCATTATATTATTGCAACAATTAGATGGAAATGTAATTGGACCGACAATTCTTGGAGATTCTACCGGTTTGTCTCCATTCTGGGTGCTGACATCAATTGTAGTAGGAGGTGGACTATTTGGAGTATTGGGAATGCTTCTTGGAGTTCCAACGTTTGCATTGTTCTACTATATTTTTAAGATGATAGTCAATCAGAAGCTGGAGCAGAAGAAATTGCCAGTATCCACAGCTTGTTATACAGATATGAGTTATGTGGATAATGAGGGAAATTATATTTCATCAGAAACTAAAATAGAGGAGGAAAAATAAGATGCCAATTCGGGTGCAAAATGATTTGCCAGTAAGAGAAATTCTTGAACGTGAAAATATATTTGTCATGGATGAATCTCGTGCCATGTCGCAGGACATTCGTCCACTGAAGATTGGACTCCTCAATCTGATGCCGTTAAAAGAAGACACGGAATTGCAGATTTTACGTTCGCTTTCCAATACACCATTACAGATTGACGTAGTGTTTGTGACAGTTTCGAGTCACGAATCTAAAAATACATCTACAAGCCATATTAATAAGTTTTATGTACCATTTAAAGACATCAAAAAACAAAGATTTGATGGATTTATTATCACAGGTGCACCAGTGGAGCAGATGCCTTTTGAAGAGGTGGATTATTGGGAAGAGTTAAAACAGATTATGGAATGGACCAAGACTCATGTAACCTCTACCATGCATCTTTGCTGGGGAGCACAGGCAGGTCTTTACTATCATTATGGAATCGATAAGGTGCCATTGGATGCAAAAATGTTTGGTGTATTTCCACACCGTGTGCAGAACCGCAAGACTCCGCTCGTGAGAGGCTTTGATGATGTGTTCTATGCGCCGCATTCCCGCCATACAACCATTCCTGCAGAAGAAATCCGTAAGGTGGAGGACCTTGTGATTTTGGCGGAATCGGAAGAGGCCGGTGTATTTCTTGTTATGTCAAAGGATGGAAGACAGATTTACGTTATGGGTCATCCAGAATATGACCGTGTGACGCTACATAATGAGTATATGCGAGACAAAAATAAGGGACTTCCAATTGCGGTCCCAAAGAACTATTATCCAAATGATAATTGCGAGGAAAAGCCGCTTTTAATCTGGCGCTCAAACGCAAATAATTTGTATACTAACTGGGCAAATTACTACGTATATCAAGAAACAGATTATATCTTGAAGGATGACGAATAAGGAAAGAACAGGCTGTCAGGCACTTGAGTTTGTTAAGGATTTGGCAGTCTGTTTTTTTGACCAAAAATCAAGGGCTTTTGGCGGTGAAAATTTGTGTATTATTTTAGATGGAATTTTATTGACGGCGGTATGTGGGAATGCTAATATTAGTTAAGTATGAGAAACACTGTATTTAGTGATTTAAATAATGTGAAAGCACTAAATATAGTTGTAAATATAAATAATACGAAAGGAGAAGAGTGAAAATGATTAGAGTTGTGAAAAAAGACGGTACAAAAGAAGATTTTAATGTACAAAAGATAGTGGTGGCTGTGAATAAATCGGCATATCGTGCACTTATCAAGTTTACACAGGAAGAATTAGACTTCATTTGTAAATTTGTAGAGGAAGAAGTGCAGAAGATGGGTATTCAGGATATCCAGATTGCGCAGATGCACAATGTTGTGGAAGGCGCACTTGAAAAAGTAAATCCAATCGTAGCAAAGAGCTATCGTGATTATAGAAACTATAAGCAGGATTTCGTTCAGATGCTTGATGATGTTTACAAAAAGAGCCAGTCTATCATGTATATTGGAGATAAAGAGAACAGTAATACAGACAGTGCCCTTGTTTCTACGAAGCGAAGCCTTATCTTCAATGAGTTGAATAAAGAGCTTTATAAGAAGTTCTTCCTCACTGTGGAAGAAATTCAGGCAATCCGCGAAGGTTATATCTACATCCATGATATGTCTGCAAGAAGAGATACTATGAACTGTTGTCTCTTTGACGTTAAAAACGTCTTGACAGGAGGTTTCGAGATGGGAAATCTCTGGTATAATGAGCCAAAGACTTTGGATACTGCATTTGACGTTATCGGAGATATCGTACTCAGTGCAGCGAGCCAGCAATACGGCGGTTTTACAGTGCCTAGCGTAGATGATATTTTAGAACCATTTGCAGAAAAATCTCATATGAAATTGATTAAGAAATATAAAGACTTAGGTCTTTCTGATGAGAAAGTAGAAGAAGTTGCATGGGCTGATTTGGAAAAAGAAATGGAACAGGGCTTCCAGGGATGGGAGTACAAGTTCAATTCCGTATCTTCCAGCCGTGGAGACTATCCATTTATTACAGTAACTGCAGGAACAAATACATCGAAATATGGTAAATTAGCAACCATTAAGATGTTAGAGGTTCGCCAGAAGGGGCAGGGAAAAGAAGGACACAAGAAACCGGTATTATTCCCTAAGATTGTATTCTTATATGATGAAAATCTTCACGGACCTGGAAAAGAATTAGAAGATGTATTTGAGGCAGGTATTGAATGTTCAAGTAAGACCATGTATCCAGACTGGTTAAGCTTGACTGGAAAAGGCTATGTTGCAAGTATGTACAAGCAATATGGCAAGATTATTAGTCCGATGGGTAAATAAAATACACTACTGCCCATCTAAAACCTCGTGAACCTAGAAATCTAGGGTGTGCATTACACGATTAGGAACTGTAGGAAATGACAGTTAGGTAATGTGCTAACAGGGGAAGCAGAAATG
>JAFTWA010000061.1 GCA_017465565.1 Tyzzerella sp. | reverse complement strand
TCCCATAACAACAATTCCGTCGCCTCTTGTATCTGCAACATTGTCATAAACAGAACCACCGCGTAATTCAAACACTGAGCCCTTACCAATGGAAACACCACCTGCACTGGTCTTGGCTGTATTGTCATAAATAGCTCCACCATGCATGTACATTTTTCCGGCCATTTTATGTTCTTCACTGTAACTTGTACGAACACCACTACCATATGTTGCATTATGGTTATCATGAATCTTTCCACCATACATGTGCACTGTTCCTACAGTCATAAGACCTGCACCGGAGTCCACCTTCCCTGCTGTATTGTTTCCATATACATCACAGTTTTCAATTTTCAATCTACTATAGTTGATAATTCCACGGCTTGCACATCCGGTAATCACCGTGTTCCCTTTTACGGTAACGTCAACATTCTTAAAATCATAAGAGCCAATTGCCAAACCGCCACTGGTTTCTTTTTTGGTTCCTAAGATTTTGATAGAATCAAGAACTGCAGAACCGGCACGAATATAAACGCTGTAACCTACCGATGGATACATGGTACTATCTGCGAGGTAAAATTCGCCGCCCGTACTAAAAACATTACGTTCCAATGCGTTTTTGGAGGTCATATTTACCACATGCATACTGCCTGTACCATCTTCACTCTTGGTGGCACCATTATTGATTGCCATACCACATCTGTCTATGGAATATCCATCTACTTTCGTGATACCTTTTCCAATATTCACAACACCGGTTCCCAAAACCAATTCACATTCCAGATTCTCAACATTGGCAACACCGTTATTGTTGTAAAGACCGTGCGAATTACTATTTTCAATAAAAACGTTTTTAACAGTCACCGTTCCTTCTTTCTCATTCTGGATACTTGCATTAGAGGACATGTTCATTTTGCAACCTTCAAGATTCATCTCACCATGGTTGATCACATGATTCCTGTTATTCCACATGGTACAATCTTTCACATTTGCAGTAGCTCCGATTTCATTGGAAACCAATCCTCCCTGCAAACTTCTATTTTGCTTCACCCCTGTAAGATTGACTGTTCCATAGTTATTGATGCCATTTCCGGTCGTCAGAAAAAAATTTCCATCCGTCATAGAAAATGTACCATTATTTTTTATCGCTTCTCTAGGAGTTTGTTCAATCCATGTTTTTTCACCTGTGATAGTACATTCAGCACCCTCTGCAACGTTGATACCTACAGAACCGCATTTGTAAAATTCGGTATCCTTAACATCTACTTTTACTCCCTTTCGGGCTTCGATCCAAACATCACAGTCCTGAACTGAGCAGTCTTCTATCTGTGTATATCCACCAGCATAAAATCCAAAACTCATAGCACGGGCAATCAGCCCACCTTTCCAGGTTAAAGAACCGGTTTCCTTGATGTTTGCTGCCACATTCATTTCGTAATTACACTCTGCACTGATTACTTCTACATCAAGGTGACTATTCTCGCTAATGGAGAATATGTCGCCTCCCGGGCTGTTTTCCGCCAGAAAGGTTCCTGTTCCTTGAATCTGCTTATCACCATTCACGGTATACCCTTTTTGAATTTTTAGAGTACGGTTAATTTCTACGGAACCTTCCCCGTCCGACTCTAAAAATACTCGTATCCATGCATCTGCTTCTTCTGCTGTCACTCCATTTTCCATAGAATCATCGCCAGCCAAGTATGCACGTATCTTATCTTCACTGCTCGCTACTTGATTGGTATTCCACAGTTTCATGAGAGTCATACCGCTGGCAGAAATCAAAAGCAAAGCAATTAAAATAAGCCCTACGAGATTTTTCTTTGAAATTTTCTTTTTCACATCCATACTATCTCCTTCCTTCTACATCATTGTATAGATTTTTATTACACATTCCCTGTCGCTACGATATTAGTCCCCGTCCCACAGATATTTTCAACCACAACATCATACATCGATACCGGAGTCTTCACTTCCACTTTGCGAATCACTTCCATGCAATCCATAATTTTTTCTTTTGGAAGTGGTTTTTCTGAACGCACTGCCACAAGTGGTGTCTTCTCACAGTCTGTCTTCACTGTTGTTGTAAGAATACGAACCGGATGACAGAACTCTGCTGATGCGTACACTTCTCCACGTTTACATGTGTTTCCTGTAACGGAAATAATATTTTCGCCTTCTCCCTCTACAAGGATGTGGCATCCCATAGGACATACGGTACAAATAATCTCTTTTTTCATCGCTCTATGCCTCCTTTACTACTTCTACAACCACATTGTTATCTTTTACCAATGAGGTGTCAAATGTAATATTTTCCATCTCACCTGGATTTACACGTTGTCTTTTCTTCGTCGCAATAATCTCGTCTCCAGATTTTACGCGAATTGTCGCATTAAGCTCTGGATGAAGTACACGGAAGTATAAGGTTACTTTTTCATTTTCTTCTGCCACACTAAGTGAATGTGGGCAAAGATAACGAACGTTTTCACCACTTACGTTTTCTACTTTCTTTGTAGCCATTGGAAGTGTTCCCATTGCATATTGTGCTGCAAATTTACCCGCCTTCATACTTTCTGTACTTACGTTATCTACAAGGTCATTTACGTGAACAACGTTTCCACAAGCAAATACGCTCTCAGCTGATGTCTGCATGTATTGATTTACTTTTGGTCCGTTAGTAATTGGATTCATCTCAATTCCTGCTTTTCTTGTAAGCTCGTTTTCTGGAAGCAAACCAACTGATAATAATAAGGTGTCACATTCTATGTATTTTTCTGTTTCTTTGATTGGTTTCTTGTTTTCGTCTACTTGCGCGAAGTACACACCTTTTACTCTCTGGTATCCATCAATCTTTGTGATTGTGTGTGAGAGATACAAAGGAATTCCGAAGTCATCCAAACATTGCACCTTGTTTCTTGTGAGTCCTGCAAGGTAATCCATAAGCTCGATAACTGCAAGAACTTCTGCACCTTCCAATGTCATTCTTCTTGCCATAATCATTCCGATATCACCAGAACCTAAGATAACAACCTTCTTACCTACCATCTGGTTTTGACGGTTTACAAGACGTTGTGCGGAACCTGCTGTGTAAACACCAGCTGGTCTTGCACCTGGAATCATGATGTTTGCTCTTGTTCTTTCGCGGCATCCCATAGCTAAGATAATACTTTTTGCTTTTACTTCTGTCATTCCGTGCTCTGAATTCACACAGATTACTGTATTTTCGTTTTCATTTACTTCTAAAACCATAGAATTTAATAAGAATTCTACGCCAAGCTCTACTGCTTCTTTTGCAAATCTTCCTGCATACTCAGGACCAGTTAATTCTTCTTTAAAATAAGAAAGACCAAACCCTGGGTGAATACATTGTTGTAAGATACCTCCAATGCTTTCATCTCTTTCTATAATCAGAACCTTTTTGGCTCCTTCTTTTTTCGCTGCAACAGCTGCTGATAAACCTGCTGGGCCACCACCAACGATTGCTACATCACATTCGAAATTATACATAATTCAATCTCCTTCCTGTTATCCGACTATTTATTCTTGCCAACTACCATATAAGAGCCATCAAGGTTTTTATTAATCTGTTCTGTTGGAACATTAAGCTCTCTTGCGAGGATTTCAATCACTTTTGGACCACAGAAACCACCTTGGCAGCGTCCCATACCTGCTCTTACACGTCTCTTAACAGCATCAACTGTGCGAGCGCCTAAAGGTCTATGAATTGCTCTCATAATTTCGCCTTCCGTAATTGTTTCACAACGACAAACGATTGTGCCATATAAAGGATCTTCTTTAATGATGTTTTCTTGTTCTTCTCTTGACATTTCATGGAAGATTGGAATTCCTTTTCTTGTTGCTTTGAAATCATCCTTCAAAGAAACGTTCATGCCGATTTCTTTTAATTTCTCAACAACATATTTACCCATAGCTACACATAAGGTTAAGCCTGTTGAACGAACTCCTGATAAATTCACATAGCCTGCCAAATCATCATATACGTCTACATGTAATCCTTCTGGATTTCTGTTTGGACGAAGTCCGCTGTATTGTGTAATGGTATCTCGAAGGTTCACGTTTGGAATCATTTTACTTACATCTGCATAGATACTGTTTAATCCTTCTGTTGTTACAGATGTATCCACTTTGTCGTCCAAATCCTCTGCTGTAGGTCCTACTAACATATTTCCGTGAATTGTTGGACACATCAACTTACCTTTCGTAATCTTGGTAGGAATTGGGAGTACAATTGTCTGTACCTTACAGCTTGTATTTTTATCTAAGATATAAAACTGCCCTCTTCTTGCTACGACCTTATAATCTGCTTTGCCTACCATTGCTGCAATGTCATCACAATGAAGAGCTGCTGCATTGACTACATATGTAGTTTCAATCGTTCCGCTTGTAGTTTCTACGGATTTGATTGCTCCATTTTCAACATTAATTCCTGTAACCTCTGTATTAAGCATGAAGTCGACACCATTTTCATTGGCATTTTCAGCAAGTGCCTGAACAAGAATAAATGGGTCAATCAGACTTTCTCTTGGAATATATAAACCACCTTTTACTTCTGGGTTTAACTCAGGTTCTTTTGCAAGAATCTCTTCCTTAGAAAGGTATTCCACATCATACACATGGTTCTTGAATGCTTTTTCCTTGATTGCAGGCAATTGTTCGAACTGCTCATCTGTAAAAGCTGGAAGCACTGCACCAATGCGTTTGAATGGAATGTCTAATTCTTTTGTTAATTGGTCATACATTGGATTTGCCGCTACAACAAGTTGAGACTCCAATGTACCAGGAGCAGCATCATAGCCAGTATGTATAATCGCACTGTTTGATTTTGAAGCATCTCCTCCCACATCATCTCTCTTATCAACTACGATTACGTCTACATCGTATTTTGATAATTCTCTTGCAATTGCACAGCCAACCGCACCGGCTCCAATTACAACTACATCAGTTTTCATCATCTTTTTCTTCCTCCATTCGTTATTTTACGTTCTTTAACACGTATAACATAGCACATATAGAAAATTTGGGCAAATCTGCGTTTCGTCCATTTTTTGTGTATTTTGCAACAAGAAAAGCAATAAAAAATGTGGAAAACATACCATTTCCCACATTTTCCCACACTATTTTAATTTCATCATTTTTAAGTTATAATCACTTTAACGCCCATTTCACGCAAGTCTTTCAGCATTTTTTTGTCCGCTTTTTCATCTGTTATCAGATAATCCAGTTCTTTCGATTTGCACACATGATTCAATGCCTTTATTCCAAATTTGCTGTAATCAGCCAATGCAATGACCTGTTTTGCCTGTTTAAAGAAATGCCGACGCAGATTTGTTTCTTCAATATGGTAATCCATAACTCCATGTTCAGGCATAATTGCACCCACACCTAGGAACAGCTTATCTGCAAAAAAGTTATCAATCATCTCTTCTGACCAGTAGCCAGATGTTGTTCCTTCACCATAACGAACCTTTCCACCTAGGAGAATAACCGAAATCTCTTTCTCTGACATCAATTCATAGGCGATTTTTATTGAATTTGTAAAAACAGTCAGGTCTTTTTTCCCTTTTAGGAACTTCGCGAACTCTAATGTGGTGGTTCCGATATCAATTATGATACTGTCACCATCCTTCACCATCTCAGCAGCCTTTTTACCAATCTGAAGCTTTTCATTATAGTTTTCTGTCGTTCGAAATGCATAATCAGGCTCTATACCATATTCTGTATATAACATTGCCCCACCATGTACTCGACGTATCAATTTCAATTCTTCCAATTCGCTCAAATCACGTCGTATCGTTTCCATAGATACTTCAAATTGTTCTGCAAGATCTCCGGCTTTCATCATTCGATTTTCAGCCAGTAATCTGAGAATCTCGTCTTTTCTTTTGACTTTCATTTTGGTTATCTCCTTTATTGTTGTTTTTTCTAAAAAACCCCACACATGAGATTTGTTTTATCTTGTTAATTTTTCACAAAAATAAGTAGTTTGAACAATTTTTTTGCAAATTCTTTGTATAGATTGACTACTTTTTAACAACATAAATGCAAAGAGGGGAACATATCGTTCCCCCTATAAAACAATTTCTTCAGTTCTTATTAAACCAGGCTTTAAACTCTTATTTATCCCAGTTTACAATCTTACCAAAGTCTGGTTTAAGAGCTGCACCACCAACAAGACCACCGTCGATGTCTGGTTGTGCAAATAATTCTGGAGCGCTAGCTGCTGAAACAGATCCGCCGTATTGGATACGGATTGCCTGCGCTGTTGCTTCATCATAGATTTCTCCGATGCAAACACGGATAGCTGCACAAACTTCTTGAGCCTGCTCTGTTGTAGCTACTTTACCTGTTCCGATTGCCCAGATTGGTTCATAAGCGATAACTGCTGTCTTAGCTTGCTGCGCTGTTACGTCTAAGAAAGCGATTTTGATTTGTTGACGGATGAAATCGATTGTAACACCTTGTTCTCTTTGTGTTAATGTTTCACCACAGCAAACGATTGGTGTGATACCGTGTTCGAATGCTTTTTTCACTTTTTTGTTAACAGTTTCATCTGTTTCAGCGAAGTATTCTCTTCTTTCTGAATGTCCGATGATAACGTACTTAACTCCAACATCTGTAAGCATGTTAGGAGCGATTTCTCCTGTGTATGCTCCGCTTTCTTCGTAGTACATATTTTCAGCACCGATGCAGATGTTGCTTCCTTTAGCAGCTTCCATAGCTGGAATGATACAGATTGCTGGTACGCAGAATACTACGTCAGCATCTTCTGTAGCTACTAATGGTTTTAATTCGTTGATTAATTCTACTGCCTGGCTTGGAGTTTTGTTCATTTTCCAATTACCAGCGATAATTTTTCTTCTTGCCATTTTTAGGGCCTCCTTATTTATCATTTGCTGCTGCTACACCTGGTAATTCTTTTCCTTCTAAGAATTCGAGTGAAGCTCCACCACCTGTAGAGATGTGTGTCATCTTGTCGCCATATCCTAATTGGTTTACAGCAGCTGCTGAGTCACCACCACCGATGATTGTTACAGCGTCTGTTTCAGCTAATGCTTTTGCTACTGCTTCTGTACCAGCTGCGAAGTTTGGCATTTCGAAACATCCCATTGGTCCATTCCATACAACTGTCTTAGCTGTCTTCACTGTTTCAGCATAAAGTTTTGCTGTTTCTGGTCCAATATCAAGACCTTCCCATCCTTCTGGGATTTCGCCTGTTGCTACGATTTTTGTATTTGCATCGTTAGAGAAATCATCTGCAATTACGTTATCCTTTGGAAGTAATAATTTAACGCCCTTTTCTTCTGCTTTCTTAAGCATGTTTAAAGCGTATTCGCAGTAATCTTCTTCTAATAAAGAATTACCAACGTTTCCGCCTAATGCTTTTGCAAATGTGTAAGCCATACCACCGCCAATGATTAATGTATCAACTTTTTCAAGTAAGTTTTCGATAACAGAAATCTTGCTAGAAACCTTTGAACCACCAAGGATTGCTACGAATGGTCTTTCTGGATTGTTTACAGCGTTTCCTAAGAAATCGATTTCTTTTTGCATTAAGTAACCAACAGCTGCTGTGTCAACGTACTCAGTTACACCAACGTTTGAACAGTGTGCTCTGTGAGCTGTACCAAATGCATCGTTTACGAATACATCACATAATGAAGCCAATTCTTTGCTGAATTCTTCGCCGTTCTTTGTTTCTTCTTTTCTATAACGAGTGTTTTCAAGAAGAACTACTTCGCCATCTTTCATAGCTTCTACAGCAGCCTTAGCGTTTTCACCAACAACTGTTGCATCTGCAGCGAATTTCACTTCTTGTCCTAATAATTCTGATAAGCGGGCAGCTACTGGAGCTAATGATAATTCTGGCTTTGGTTCTCCCTTTGGTTTACCCATGTGTGAGCAAAGAATAATCTTTCCACCGTCTGCGATTAATTTTTTGATTGTTGGAAGAGCTGCTACAAGACGGTTTTCGTCTGTGATTTTTCCGTCAACCATTGGTACGTTAAAGTCACATCTTACAAGGACTTTAAGACCTTTTACATTGATATCATCTACTGATTTTTTGTTAAGCATTGTTATGCCTCCTTAATTTTTTTATAAAAGAAGGTCCGGTCCTAAGCGACCGGACCCTATTTTGAGTCTTTTAGCGGAAGTTCTTCTCGCTATCGCTCGAAGAACGGCTAATTTTCTAATCTCAGCTATGCTTCGCCAAGAAAATTATGCCAATTCAGCAAAGTATTTGATTGTTCTTACCATTTGGCTTGTGTAAGAGTTTTCATTGTCATACCAAGAAACTACTTGAACTTCTGTTGTTCCATTGTCTAATGGGCAAACCATTGTTTGTGTAGCATCAAATAATGAACCATATCTCATACCGATGATATCGCTTGATACGATTTCATCTGTGTTGTAACCGAATGATTCTGTAGAAGCTGCTTTCATAGCTGCGTTTACTTCATCAACTGTTACTGTTCCTTCAACTACTGCAAATAACATTGTTGAAGAACCTGTTGGTGTTGGAACACGTTGAGCTGCTCCGATTAATTTACCATTTAATTCTGGAACTACAAGACCGATAGCTTTTGCTGCACCTGTGCTGTTTGGTACGATATTGATAGCTGCTGCACGAGATCTTCTTAAGTCACCTTTTCTTTGTGGTGCATCAAGAGTCATTTGATCTCCTGTGTAAGCATGGATTGTACACATGATACCAGATTTGATTGGAGCTAAGTTGTTTAATGCTGCTGCCATTGGAGCTAAGCAGTTTGTTGTACAAGAAGCTGCAGAAATAACTGTGTCTTCAGCTTTTAATGTTTCGTGGTTTACATTGTAAACGATTGTTGGAAGATCGTTTCCAGCTGGAGCTGAGATAACTACTTTCTTAGCACCTGCTTTGATATGTGCTTCTGCTTTTGCTTTTGATGTATAGAAACCTGTACATTCTAATACAACGTCAACACCGATTTCTCCCCATGGAAGTTCTTCAGCGTTAGCTTTTGCATAAATTTTGATTTCTTTTCCATCAACTGTGATAGAATCATCGCTAGCTGATACTGTATCTGCTAAAGCGTATCTACCTTGTGATGAATCGTATTTTAATAAGTGAGCTAACATTTTTGGAGATGTTAAGTCGTTGATTGCAACTACTTCATATCCTTCTGCTCCGAACATTTGTCTGAATGCGAGACGTCCAATACGTCCAAATCCGTTAATCGCTACTTTTACTGCCATGATTAATTCCTCCTAAAGTTTAATTATTTTACTAATTTCTGTTTCACAGCGTATATTATGAAATTCTACATTGTTAAAGAATTTTCATACGTGTTAATTGTACTAAATAAAATACAAAAATTCAAGCCTTTTTTCAAATTTATATAAGTGCACAAAAAACTGGCTTTCTTTGTTTAAATTCTGTGTAATATTTAAATCCACAAGCTTTTAAAAGGTCGTTTACCTTATGAAAATCATAGGCGATATGTTCTGGCCTGTGTCCATCAGAACCAACCGTAATAATTTCACCGCCAAGTTCTCTGTAACGCTTCAGAATACTGGGATATGGATGCGCAAAACTCAGGCCATATTTCCAACCAGCCGTATTAAGCTCAAGGCCTTTCCCATTTGTAATTAAATATTTCAAAATTTCGTCAATCACATCCGCATTTTCTTCATAGGAATACTCTTCTGCCTGCCTTTTGCCGTATCTGACAATAAAGTCAAGGTGTCCAAGTACATCGAAACCCGAAAACCGCTTAATAGTCTCTAGTGTTTCTTCAAATGCCGCTTTATATGCCTCCCTGTCTGTTCTCCCCACAAAGCATTTTTTATAATATGGGTCCTGTCCATGAAATAAATGCATGGAGCCAATTACAAAATCAAATGGATATTGTTTTACATATTCTCTAAGGAAATCCCCTAAATGCGGCTGCATCCCCAATTCCACTCCGATGCGGATGTCTATCCTGTCTTTATATTCTTCTTGTATTTTCTGCATATAAGGAAAATAATTCGGAGTGTCTAATTGAAACTCATTTTCATGCCCTGGATAATCCTTATCAAAATGGTCTGTAAAACAAATGGTTTCTAAGCCTATCTCGATTGCCTTTTCTACAATTTCCTCTGGCGCGGTATCTGAGTCAGAAGAAAATCTGGTGTGCATATGAAAATCTGCTTTCATACTATTTGTCTCCTATAATTGTTCCTCCGCCAACGACGTAGTCGCCATCGTAAAATACGACTGCCTGTCCTGGCGTAATGGCTCTCTGCTGTTCCTCAAATGTGCAAAGCACTTCGTCTTCACCTGTCTTCTCAATCGTACACCATGCGCCTTTATGATTGTAGCGGATTTTTGCAAATACTCGCATTGGCTCTGTAAGGTCTTCAATTGACATGAAATTCAGCTTATTTGCCCTCACATAAATAGACAAAGAATCTTCGTTTGTACCAATTACAACTTCGTTCGTCTCTGGCCGGATTTCAATGACAAACGCAGGATAACCCAGTGCCAGACCGAGGCCCTTTCTCTGTCCAACTGTGTAGTGAACAATTCCCTTGTGCTTTCCAAGAATCTTTCCATCCAAGGTTACAAAGTTTCCTGTCTGAAGCTTTGTATCGAGTGTTTCTTCAATAAATCCAGCGTAATCCCCATCTGGAACAAAACAAATATCCTGACTGTCAGGCTTATTCGCAACCCGAAGCTTTATCTGCTCTGCGATTTCCCGCACCTCGTCTTTGGTGTATTCACCAACAGGCATGAGCGTCCTGCTTAATTGCTCCTGTGTCAGATTATAAAGCGCATAGGTCTGGTCTTTGGCAAGTGTAGCGGAACGCTGAAGCGTGTATCTTCCATTTGGAAGCTTCTTGATTCTTGCGTAATGACCGGTCGCAATATAGTCTGCACCAATATCCATACTTCTCTTTAAGAGAGATTCCCATTTCACATAACGGTTGCATGCGATACATGGATTTGGAGTTCTTCCGTGCAAATATTCGTCAATAAAGTAGTCAATGACATTTTCCTTGAATTCCCTTTTGAAATTCATGACATAGTACGGAATGTCCAAATCACTGGCCACCCTTCTGGCATCGTCCACCGCAGTCAGACCGCAGCAGCCACCGTTTTCTTCTTCGATCACGCGGTCCTCATCCTGCCAGATTTGCATGGTTACACCAATCACATCGTACCCTTGCTCTTTTAAAAGAAAGGCGGCTACGGATGAATCCACGCCGCCTGACATACCAACAACTACCTTCTTAGTATTCTTCACTTTCTTCTTCCTCATCTTCATGAATGTCTGATTTTGGTTTTTCCAAACCTTCAATCTTGATACCATGTTTTTCAGCATAATCCCAAAGCGCTGCATGGATTGCTTCTTCCGCTAATAATGAGCAATGTACTTTTACTGGTGGAAGTCCATCTAATGCTTCCATAACTGCTTTATTTGTCACTTTTAATGCATCGTAAATCGATTTGCCTTTTACAAGCTCTGTCGCCATGCTGCTTGTTGCAACTGCCGCACCACATCCGAATGTTTTAAACTTCACATCCTGAATAATTTGGTTTTCGTCGATATCAAGATAAATTCTCATGATATCTCCACATTTTGCATTTCCTACTGTTCCAACTCCACTGGCATTTTCAATTTCCCCTACATTTCTAGGATTTTGAAAATGGTCCATTACTTTTTCTGTATACATAATTTTCACTCTCCTGACTATTTATTCTTTCTTACAAAATCTTCGTATAATGGTGACATGTTTCTTAAGTTTGCCACAATTTCTTTTACGCTTTCTACTACATAATCGATGTCTTCTTTTGTAGTCTCTTCGCTCAAAGTGAGGCGAAGTGAACCGTGTGCAATTTCATGCGGAAGACCAATTGCTAGTAATACATGCGATGGGTCTAATGAACCCGATGTACATGCAGAACCGCTCGATCCACAGATTCCCTTCATGTCAAGCATAATGAGTAATGATTCGCCTTCAATGAAACGGAAGCTGAAGTTCGCATTGTTCGGAAGACGATTCTCTGGATGTCCATTTAATTTTACATATGGAACCTCGTCCAAAATACGTCCGATAAGATAATCTCTAAGTTCTTTTTCTTTTGCAGTACGTTCTTCCATCGTTCTCATTGCACGGGCTGTTGCTGTTCCAAGTCCGATGATACCTGGCACGTTTTCTGTACCTGCACGGCGTTTTCTTTCCTGCGCGCCGCCGTGTACGAAAGAACGGATTTTCACGCCCTTACGGATATATAAGAAACCGATTCCCTTTGGTCCGTTTAATTTGTGACCGCTGGCACTTAACATATCGATATTGTATTCGTCTACATTGATTGGCACCTGACCAAATGCCTGTACCGCATCTGTGTGGAACAAGATTCCGTTTTCACGTGCAATTGCACCAATTTCTTTGATTGGCTGAATGGTGCCAATTTCATTATTTGCAAACATGACCGAAATCAGAATCGTAGTTGGTCTGATTGCAGCCTTTAAATCTTCTAATTTTACAACACCATTTTCATCTACGTCCAGATATGTCACTTCATATCCACATTTTTCAAGGTAGTCACCTGTGTGAAGAATTGCATGATGTTCAATCTTTGTTGTGATGATGTGGTTTCCTTTACTTTTATACGCCTCTGCAGTCGCTTTTAATGCCCAGTTATCCGATTCCGAGCCGCCTGCCGTAAAATAAATCTCATTTGCCTGTGCACCTAGTGCCCCTGCAATAATCTCACGCTGCTTTGTGATTGCATCTTTATTCTTTGCAGCAAAACCATACACGCTGGATGGATTTCCATAATTCTCTGTAAAATATGGAATCATAGCATCCACTACCTCTTGCGCCACCTTTGTTGTCGCTGCGTTATCTAAATAGATTAATTTACTCATCTCAGTTCCTCCTAATTATTACATTTCATCTGTGATGATGTTGCTTTATTTTGTACAGCTTTGCTCTCTTCCACAAGCTGCTTCAAATTTATTTCATCTACAGTCTTATTAATGCTTTCATTGATTTTCTGCCACACATATTTTGTGACACAGCCGCCGGCCGCTTCGCATCCATCTTCCTGGTGTGCCGCACACTCGACCGGCTCCAGACTTCCTTCCAAAGCCCGAAGGACATCACCTACAGAAATCTCGCTCATATCCTTTACAAGAACATATCCGCCTCCGGCACCCCGGATACTCTTTATAAGACCTGCCTTTTTAAGAAGCGTCATGAGCTGCTCCAGATACCGCTCCGAAATTCCCTGTCTTGCAGCAATGCTGCTGATAGACACTGGTTCAACTTCACTGTACTGAGCCAAATCAATTAGAGCACGAAGACCATATCTTCCTTTTGTAGATATCTTCAAGTCTTCACCTTCTTTTTAATCCCTAGCATTTTACTAGGATTTATTCTTTTTGTAGAATAACACTCTATTTTTGTTCTGTCAATATCTCTTGCAGAATATCTTAAAATGACACTTTTTACCAGGTGAAAACATGACCCAAAAACGCCCTATCCTTATTGGAACCTTCATACTTACTGCTACAGGATTACTGACACGTTTTATCGGTTTCTTCTTCCGAATGTTCTTAAGCCATACCTTTGGAGAAGAACAGGTCGGACTTTATCAGCTTATTTTCCCTATCTATGGCCTCTGCTTTTCTCTTTCTTCTGCCGGAATCGAGACCGCACTATCCAGATGTGTCGCGCAGAAAATCGCCCAGGGCAAGAAAAAAGAAGCGGATTCCATTTTATACCAGGCACTGCTTATATCCCTTGCACTCTCATTGATTCTTGGTCTGCTCATAAGAAAATACGCTGCCTTCCTATCCATTTATGTTCTGGGAGATTTGCGCTGTGAAAGTTTGCTATCTATTCTTTCCTATGCCCTGCCATTTGCATCGGTTCACGCGTGTATTATCGGATATTACTTAGGTCAAAAGCAGACGAAGATTCCTGCCATTTCACAATTTATGGAGCAGATTGCCCGCGTGGGTGCAGTGTATATTATTTACCAAATGTTCTTAAATAGTCATCGCGAAGTCTCTATCTGGGTTGCAGTCCTTGGCTTAGTAGTTGGTGAATGTATTTCCTCCCTTTTCTGTCTGCGCTGCTTTTTCATGCATCCACATACAAAGTTTTCTTTCTTGAGTCTGAATAAATGCAGATACCTCGGGCAGGAACTGGTTTCCCTCGCTGTACCGCTTACCTCCAGCCGCGTCTTAATGAATTTGTTACAGAGCGTAGAGACAATCTCTATTCCACTCTGTCTGCAAAAATATGGCTATACAAACTCAGAGGCACTTAGCACTTATGGGGTGTTAACCGGAATGGCACTTCCATGTATTATGTTTCCTACTGCATTGACAAACTCTGTTTCTACAATGCTGCTTCCGACAGTTGCTGAAATCCAGGCAGAGGACAATGTCAAGCGTCTGAGAGGTCTGATTCAGAAGGTCATCTTCTTCGGATTTGGTCTTGGAACAATCTGTGGTTTTGTATTTTTAATTTTGGGCTCTTTTATCGGAAATTTATTATTTGACAGTTCGCTTGCAGGGGACTTTATGCGGACGCTTGCCTGGATTTGTCCTTTTATGTATATGAATAGTACATTGATTAGCATTTTAAATGGACTAGGCAAAGCCAGTAATTCCTTTTTTATCAATGTGTGCGGACTTGCAATACGAATCGTTGGAGTCTGGGGTGGTATTCCTGTGTTTGGTATGGAGGGGTATCTCTGGGGGCTTTTGGCCAGCCAATTGATGGTAAGTGTGCTGTGTATAGGTCACCTTGTTTTGTACGTAAAAAACAGGAAGTAGAGACTGTTGCGAAATTAAAAATCAAAAAAACAATCAAGGATTTTTGGCTGCCACTTGTGTGGCGGCTTTTTTTAAATGAGGATACTAAGAGAAACATAGTAGCCTGCAGATAATTCTATCTGATGGTGAATAGCATTTAGAGATACCATTTCATTCTGTGATTGGGTATTTATTTAGCAAAAACCATTCTGAGACCCATGAAAACGGGAAAACCTTGGGCACTATAGGCTTCTTCCGTACCTCTAGTGCCCAAATGATATGAAAAACTGTAAAAAATCGCTTGATTTTGGGTATAGAAGGGTAAAAAAGACTGCCTGTGCCCAAACTCCATCAAAACCACATCATACCAATATAAATCTGCGTATCACACAAAAAAGCCGCCACACAAGTGGCAGCCAAAAATCCTTGATTATTTTTTTGATTTTTAATTTCGCAACAGTCCCTACTTCCTGCTTTTGCATCTAATGCATTATGTATAAATTGTTGCTTCAACACCGATTTCCGTATTTTGTATCGAAATGTTTAGTTTATGCAGTGCCAGAATTTTCTTCGTCAAATATAACCCAAGTCCCATATGCTTATCAGTGGCAGTCCGGCTCTTATCACCTGTATAAAACATTTCGAACACATGTGGTAAATCTTCTTCTGCAATCTGTGTTCCAGTGTTCTCAATCTTACATTGATTCTTATCAATCGTAATATCGATAATGCCATCCTGACGATTGTACTCAATTGCGTTGCTAAGCAGGTTCCAGATTGCTCGTTCTAAATATTGCTTATCACCCTCTACCTGAAAATCTTCGGAAACATTTACCCTTACGTCCAGATTCCTTTCTTCTATGAGAAGCTGCAGTCTGGAAATCTGTTCTTTCACGACGGTTGCTAACGATAAGGATTCTTTCTGCAATATCATCTGTTCAGAATCTAATTTCGAAATGTAAATCATTTCTTTTACAAGCTTATCCATCTCTTCAGTCTGTCCGATGATTTGCTGCAAATAATATTCTCGCTTTTCTTCTACTGTATGCTCCAACGAATTTTCCGCGAATCCACGAATGATTCCAAGCGGAGTTTTCAGTTCATGGGCAATTGCATTTGTAAAGTCCCTGCGGGTTTCCTCTAAAGCCATGCGTTGCTTATAATACTTGTTATTAGTACTTATACTTTTATAAATGCATATGCTGATAAACACAAGTCCCCAAATATATACAAACTTCATCTCGTCCACAGCTGCAAGCCAAGGATTTGCTGTCTGGCGAACGCAAAGCAGATAGGCATCCCCAATCTCATACCAGTTTGGCACATAGAATGTAGTGTAATATGCTGCTTCGTCTCTCTCCTCCATATTCTTTGGAAAATTTTGCAGATAGGTATCACTCTGCCATTTTTCCCATGCTTTATAGTCATATTTCGGCGACGTCTCAAAGACGTTTACAAGCTGCGGTTTCTCTGGCAAATATGGAAAACGCACATCCATACTATCTTTATACACTTCTAGTTCCTGTATAACTTCTGGATTCTCTATGTATTTTTTCACAAACGCTTTAAGCTCATCTTCCGAAAACATTTCGTCCAACGAATAAAAATCGTACATTTTGGTTTTTTCCTGGTAATAAATCTCTACAATAATATTATCACTCTGTGCCACAAGCTCCCCGTGGGCACAATCATAAATCGCCGCTGAAATCTGCTGATAATCACTACTATTTTTTGTACTGTCTACAGAATAAGACAGGGCATAACTCATATAATGATACAAATTACTCTTGAGCTCATACGCCTCCTCATAGGAAATGATTTCATCATACGACGGCCAAGAGGTCTGAGTTAAAATTTCACTATCTACATCTCCTAAGAATACTTGAAGATTTGCTTGCACCTGCTCAATTTGATTCTCAAAATCCTTCTCAAAATTTAATTTTGTAAGATAGGTAGAAAACCCCATAAACATCAAATAAAAGGTCACAAATCCAACAATCGTCACTCTTATATAATTTCGTTTCATGTCGTCACCTCCATACGGTAACCGCTCTTTCGAACCGTTTGAATCTTACAATCGCTATCTGCAATTGCTTGTCTTAGTTTCTTGATATGGTTGTCAACGACCCGTTCGTTTCCATCAAAATCATATCCCCAGAACCGAATCAAAAGCTGGTCTCTCGAAAAAATGCGATTAGGGTTTTCAAGAAAGAACAGCAGCATATTATATTCGATTGGAGCCAGCTGGCAGTTTTGACCTTTCACACATACTTTATGGGTTCGGATATCAATCTCGATATCACCTTTACAAAGCTTACGGAAGGAATCATTTCCCCGTGTGCGGTTCATAATTGCCATTGCCTTTGCATAAAGAACTGGAAGCGAAAATGGTTTTGTTATATAGTCATCTGCTCCAAGTGCATAGCCATTTAATTCATCTTCTTCCATAACCCGGGCTGTAATAAAAAAGATTGGAACGTCACTATGTTCACGGATTTTTCTGCAGATAGTAAATCCGTTTTGTTTTGGAAGCATGATGTCTAAAAGAATCAGTTGAAAATTTTCTTCTTCAAATAATTCCAAAGCCATATTGCCGTCGGATGCAATTTTTGCCTGCCATTCTTTACTGGTGAAATAATCATGGATTGCTTCTGCTAGTAAAGGATCGTCTTCTACAATCAACATTTTAAGTTTCATGATTTATCCTCCATATCTATTTTCTAACTTGATTCTATATGAAGATTATATCCTTTCTGTATCCATTTCACAAAGGTTAATAATTTATTGTAGTTGAATTTTTAATTCTTTTCCTAGTGAACGTGCAACCTTTATAAGGAAATCCAAACTAGGATTATAATTTCCGCTTTCTAATCTAGAAATATTAGATTTTTGCGTACCAACTCTTTTAGCCAATTCAGCCTGTGTCATATTCTGCTCTTTTCTAGCTTCTATAATTTGAGAAATCACTTCATAGCGTGGTCTTAATTTCTCATATTCGATTCTGAATTCTTCATCCAGCATCAAACTACTTTTAAGTTCCTCAAAAGATACACTTACCTTATTCATATCCAACTCTCCTTTTATAATCCTCCATATATTTTCTCGCCCGTTCCAGCTCTCTTGGTGGTGTTTTCATAGACTTTTTTATAAATCCATGCAACAGAATATATTTATTATCACAGTATGTAAAATAAAATATCCTTGCAATATCATTTGAAAATTTAACTCTCAACTCATACAATCCTTTATTTTCGCTTCCTTTGATTGCTTTAACATAAGGTTCTCTCAAATCACTACCATGCTTCTGCAACAAATCTATATCACGAACTGCTTTAGCTCTTAATTTAGGAGATAAAGACATCAAAAACTCCATCACTGGAACTCTACCACTTTCTTTTTTATACATCTCAACTTTGAAAATGTTATTCACCTTCTTTCTTAAAGTTATCATATAAGATAACCCTTGTCAATTAGTAACCATGTTATATTAATCCCTTACATTCATAAGCACCACTTCCTTTATTCATAATTCGTCAAACATTGGATAACCGGCGAACAGCCAAGAATTGAAAATAGTATGTTTGAAATGTAAAAATAGTTTAGCACATACGTACATCATACACAATTAATATTTGAAATTAGCCAATAAAAAATGATGTTGGGTTTTTCCAACATCACTTATCAAATAATTCCTATAATCCCTTTCACAACCCACGGGTTCAAATATACTTCTGTTATAATTCCCCCACTAAACATTACTAGGACAAACACAGTCTTTGCTTTATTCCACTTATTCATCGGATACTGAAACCAATACCATAACAAGACTCCACAAGCCAGTCCATAAAAAATCCACTGTGGAAGCATCCCTGCAATGCAAATTAAAATTCCTTTTATCCCCAATTGCATAACTGCTGAAACCATCAAAACTCCACTCAGAAATCCAATTACTCCAAGTACGATCCCCGCATATACCCTTTTCCACTTCAGACAGCTCAAAAAGCAAATAAATACGAGGCACCCGATTCTTTCTCTTACCACATGTAAGAGATATTTCCCACTATTGATTTCAGTCTGTTTAAAATGCTGCAATGTTGCTTTTTCGAACATACCAGAAAGCATGATGCTATCCCCTGCAACAAAATTTGCATACAAAATTCCAATCAAAAAGCCGGCTACTAAAAAAACAATCAGAAGCTGGCCTTTATTTTTATAAGTCCGCACACGCCTACCTCCATACTCCGATAGTTCATTATATGTTTGGACACGTTTTGTATGTCAAAAAATTATGTATATTTCACAGCGTAAGCCATAAGACCTGCAACCGTCTTCGAATCTTCAATCTCTCCCCTAAAAATCTTTTCTTTTAATTCTTCGATTGTATACTCTTCTAATTCAATCGATTCTTCTTCATCTAAATGCTGTTTTGATGGAATCAAATCTGTTGCAACAAATATTTCTACCTTTTCATTACAAAATGCAACCATACTTCTAGATGTAATAAGCCACTCTATTTTACCCGCCTTATAGCCGGTTTCTTCTTCTAACTCTCTTGCAACGCATTCTGCACCAGATTCATTTGCAGTGTCAAATGCACCGGCTGGAATCTCTAATGTATATCGGTCGATTGCATTTCGGTATTGTCTTACCATCAGAATCTTCCCTTCCTTTGTAACTGGAACAACCGCCGCACCACCATTGTGATGAAAGAAGTCCCACACAGCCTCATGACCATTTACCTCTACATAATCTTTGTAGATTTTCATAATTGTTCCCTGATACGCCAATTCTCTTTTGATTCGTCTAAATTCACCCATGCCACAACCTCCTAACATAGTCTTATTGTAACAAAAAAGAACCCTTAATAACAAGGGTTCTTAATTTATTATTTCGCGTAATCTGTAACACGCGACTCGCGGATTACATTTACTTTAACTTGACCTGGATATTCCAATTCAAATTCAATCTGTTTCGAAATATTTCTAGCCATTAGTACCATGTCTGCATCAGACACTTGTTCTGGAACTACCATGATACGAATCTCTCTACCTGCTTGAATA
>JAFTWA010000060.1 GCA_017465565.1 Tyzzerella sp. | reverse complement strand
TGAAGACATGATTCGGGGGAAGAATATTTATGGTTCAAAGCTGATTAAAATACCGGCACCGAAGTTTGTTGTATTTTACAACGGCAAGGAAGAACGTCCAGAACGTGAAGTTCTGAGACTTTCGGATGCTTACATGACGGAAGATGAAGAGGTATCGCTGGAACTTGTAGTGGATGTACTTAATATCAATGTATGCAGAAGAAAATCCAATTGAAGATGCAGTGGACAGAGCGATTGATGAGTGTATTGGGGAAGGGATTCTGAAGGATTTTCTGGAGAAGAATCGAGCGGAGGCAAGAGCTATGAGTATATACGAATATGATCAGGAAGCGCATATAAGGATGGAACGCGAGGACGCTTTTGAAGACGGCAGAGAAGCGGAGAGAGCGAATACCGAAAAAGAACGTCAACGTGCGGACGAAGCAGAGAAACGTGCGGACGAAGCTGAAACACGTGCAAAGAAGGCTGAGGAAGAGTTGGCATATTGGAAGGCTATGGCAAAAAAGGAATGAAGATGATGACCTAAAATTAAAGAAATGTAACAATACCCCTACAATTAACTCCCTTGATAGAAAGAGGTTAATTGTGGGGTATTTTTATAACATCATATATTAATTTAAAACCTTGGAATATAATCATGGAACAGTTGCACAAGTTCCGCACGATTATTGCAGCCTGTAGAAGAAAACAGCTTCTGGAGACGATACTTAAATGCTGTATCTGACAAGAAAAGATTTTCTGCGAGTGCATGGTAGGAAGTGCCTTCTAACAGTCCATGTATCATTTTATAGTCTGTTTCATCCATTTTCCCAATGGTATTCTCGAGCGCATACAACTGATTCAAATGTTGCTTATCAGCAGGAATAAAATCGGAGAAAAAATCATCCGCAAATAGAGCAGGACTATCCAACAGCGTAGTATTAGACGCTGTTTTTTTTGTGCTTTCGCGGAAAATAATATCAGATTTTAGTGTCTCAGTACAGGCTTGCAAATCTGGATTCTGAGATAGCAGGCGGTGAAGAGGCAAAACCTGCGTGCCTACAGAAGAAAGGTTTAGCGAGACTGTTGTGAGAGGAGGGTTTGTGTATTGCCCAAGCAATGTGTTACCAAAACCAGTCACCATTAAATCCTCGGGAATCGAAATACCATATTCCCGTGCATGAGAACAAACATAAGAAGCATACCAGTCGTTGGTGCAGGCTACTGCATCATATTTATGTACGTTTTTCCAAAAAGCTTCCATACAGTCTGGGAGACCGTTGTCTGAAAAATATACATCCGTGTCTGGATTTCCCGCTTTATGGAAACGAACCGCTGACATCCATCCTTCATAACGTTGCATATCTGTTTGGAAAGAGGAGTTTACCCCTAAAAGGGCGATGGATTTCGCACCAATAGAAATCAAAGCCTGGACTATATCAATCATTGCAGAATAGCGGTTAATTGTAATATAGCTGACTGGCATATTTGTCTGATAAAATCCAGAACCGGTGATAATTGGGCGGAGGGAAAATTTAGTACATAGTTGAATGTATTTATTCATAAAAGGCTTGGAAGAACCAATTAAAATAAGAATTGTACCAGGTTCAAAAGACTGAAGGTCAGAATCTGAGCAGAAAACAATTTTAAATGATTTTTTTGCGGCCTCTTGATAAAGTCCATTCATGATGCGGATATACCAGTTTGTGTTGGAATATTGTTTTTCGGTAATTACATATAATTCTTGCTTTTTCATAATCCCTCTCCGTTCTTTTTGCAAAAATTAATTAAATATTCTACTATAAAAATGAGAAAAACACAAGACCTAAAATTACATTTATTTTGTAAATGGTTTTGAGGATTGTGAAAGACTATAAATTTTCAGATAATTTAATAAGTAAAAAAATAATGGGTAAAGAGGGCATATTGATGGTTAAGTTCAAAAAAATAATGAATGATATCTATCGTCTGGAAACGCCAGTGGAAGGAGTATGGAACGGAATTATTTTCATAGACGGAAAAGAAAAAATTCTGATTGATAGTGGACTTGATGCGAAGAACATTGATGAATGTTTGGTGCCAGCGTTAAAGCAATTGGGATATCAGCTTTCAGATATGGATTGGCTGTTAAACACCCATTGTCATGGGGACCATGTGGGAGGACACAGGCGAATCGTGGAACTTGGAAATGTGAAAGTGGCAGTTTACAGGAAATCCGTGGATAAGCTTCATAATCCACTGAAATACTCCAAACTAATTCGTGCCACGTTCCCAGAACATTCACCGGCAGCACCGGCCGTTCTGGAGGGTGTAAAGGAGACAAGTATTCTTGAAGAGGGTGATATTGTTGCCGGTAGATTGCAGCTTATCGCCACACCGGGTCATGATGACGATTGCGTGTGCTTTTATGATTTGGAAACAAAATCTCTCATTACAGGTGATTCGCTTCAGGGAAATGGGACAGCATCCCAGGGCACCGCACTATATATGAGTTTGACAGACTACCAAGAAAGTCTTTCGAAGCTTAGGACAATGGATATTCAAAATATTATCAGCGGTCACCCTTATCTTTTCTCAGGAGATAAGGCAATTGGAGAAGAAGAAGCGATTACATATCTGAAAAATTGCGAACGAATTGTTGAGATATATGGAAAGTTTATTGCGGAGCGATTGGATGACGGCGAAACAGAGATTGCTGCCATTGCAGAGCAGTTGATTTCCCATATGAATAATATAAAACCAGGATATTTATTTTTGCCGATGTATACGGTGAAGACACATATCGAAGAAATAAAAATAACAAGAAATAGACAGAAAGGAAGATAGTCATGAAGAAAAATGTATTAATCACAGGCTCATCACACGGAATCGGAGCAGCAGCAGCAATTGCATTTGCAAAGGAAGGGTACAACGTAGGTGTAACTGCGAACAAGAATCCTGAGGGAGCTGAAAAAGTAGCAGCAGAATGTGAAAAATATGGAGCAAAAACAAAAATCTTTGTATGCGATGTCAGCAAGCATGATGCATGTAAAAAGATGATTGATGATTTTATAGAATATTTTGGCCACATTGATGTTTTGATTAACAATGCAGGCGGAGCACTTCAGATTCCAGACGGTCCAAAGGGCAGATTCGTCGATATGCCAATGGAATACTGGGATTCACAGATTGCACTCAACTTAAGCTCCGCAGCTTATACATCCCGCTATGCAGCGGAAGATATGATTAAGAAAGGAATTAAAGGAAGCATTATTAATGTTTCGTCTATCCATTCAGAAGTTACCTGGGTACATAGAAGAATGCTTCCATATTCAGCAGGTAAGGGTGGACTTAACATGTTCACAAAGGCTTTGGGTGTGGAATTGATTAAATATGGGATTAATGTAAATGGAATTGCACCAGGACTTGTATTTACAAAATTGGCCGAAAGATATAGTGAAGCCGATTTGGCATCCTTCTCTAGAAAGATTCCATACGGTACAGGCGGCACAGTAGATGACATTGTTCCTATGATGCTTTTCCTGGCAGATAAAGAGAAATCAAAATTTATTGTAGGACAGACCATTTTTATTGATGGTGGACAGTCTGTAGATGGCTCAATTGAAAGTATGAATTTCGAATTTTAGGAGGCTGCATATATGAAATTAAGAAGTCAATGGGAATTTGGTGAAGCGAGTGAGTGTCGTAGAGGTCTCATGATGGGAATGGGTTATTCCAATGAGGAATTGAAGCGTCCACTAATCGGAATTGTAAACTCTTGGAATGAATTTAACCCGGGGCATGTACATCTGCAAAAGGTGGCAGAACGTGTAAAGGCAGGGATTCGGGAAGCAGGCGGGCTTCCATTAGAAGTAATGACAACTGGTATCTGTGACGGAATGGTATTAAAAGACCCGCGTTACATTGAAGTTCCAAGCCGTAACTCTATTGCAGATCAAGTGGAGCTTACCGTAGAAGGCAATTTCTTCGATGGTATGGTAATGCTCTCTACCTGTGATTCTATCGTACCGGGACACTTGATGGGAGCAGCGAGAATTAACATACCTACAATCCTAGTAACAGGTGGTTATATGCCATTAGGACAATGCCGAGGGAAAGAAGTATTACATATTCATGCACAGGATAAAGTTGGAACTGCCAAAGAAGGCAAAATGGACATGGATGAATATAATGATTTGATTGCAAAATCATGGGGAATCTGTGGAGCCTGTACTTCTATGACAACAGCCAATTCCATGTGTATGGTTGCAGAGGCGCTTGGAATGTCTCTTCCGGGGAATTCAACGGTGTCTGCAGTGAGCTCGCAGCTTTATTTGATTGCTTATGAAGCAGGAAAGCAGATTGTAAATTTAGTAGAGCAAGATATCAAAGCAAGAGATATTATGACAGTAGAGGCAATTAAAAATGCCATTAAATTAGATATGGCGGTTGCAGGAAGCTCGAACCTGATTCTTCACATTCCAGCAATTGCAAACGAAGCAGGTTATGACCTTCCATGGTGGAAATATTTTGATGAGGCTTCACAGGAAGTGCCACTTCTTTCGCATTTGGCACCAGGAGGTCCATATTCACTGAAGGACCTTGACCTTGCGGGAGGAATGCCAGCGCTATTAAAAGAGATGCTTCCAGTTTTAGATGGAAATTGTCTGACTGTAACGGGAAATACAATTGCAGAGAACGTGAAAAATGCGGTGAACTACAATCCAGAGATTATCAGAAGCTTAGATAATCCAGTGATGTGGGAACCAGGAATTGGTGTACTTTATGGAAATCTAGCACCAGAAGGCGCTATCTTAAAGATTGCGGCTGTTCCAGAGCAATTGATGCAATTCAAGGGAAAAGCAAGAGTATTTGACGGACTTCATGATGCACTCGATGCACTTCGCGGCGGCCAGATTCATGAAGGAGATGCGATTATCATTCGTTTCCTCGGATTAAAGGCAAGATTTGGTACAACTGCCTTTACTTTCCAAGAGGAATTAAAAGGAAATCCTGTATTATATAATAGCTGTGCAATTATTACGGACGGAAGATTCTCGGGCGGAACAAGCGGACTTAGCATCGGTTATGTATCTCCAGAGGCAGCACTTGCAGGCCCACTTGGAATTGTAGAAGAAGGCGACACTATTGAAATAGATGTGAAGGAAAGAAAGATTCATCTGGATATCACAGAGGAAGAGATGAAAGCTCGTGTAGAGGCATTCCACTGGGAGTTCCCAGAAAATGACTATCCAAGATTCTTAAATCTCTTCGTGAAAAATGTAGGCTCTATGGCAAAAGGTGGCATATGGGAATAAAAGTATTAATCGTAGGGAAAGGCCTGACAGGACTTATGGCGGCTTGGCAGCTGTTAGAAAAAACAGGAAGTGCTGAGCTGGAAATAGAGATTGTCAGCGACGGCAGCGGCGCTTCTCCTTATGTGCATGGGTTTAATGTTCCACTGCATCCAAATGACACGGTGGATATTTTCAAACAAGATACCATGGATGGAGGATATGGCTTATCGAATTCAGAACTGGTGAAATATCTTTGCGAAGACAGCGAGGACATGCCGGCGCTTTTGGAACGTCTGCAGGTTTTTCTGGAAAAGAAAGATGGACAGTACAAACTGTTAAAGCCTCTCGGCTCAACATGGCCACGTGTGGCGGGAAGCGGAAATCACACAGGGGCAGAGATTATGAACCGACTGGATGCGCTGCTCAAAAGCAGAAAAGAAGTATGTTTTACTGCATCCGCAAGAGTACTTAGATTGGATGTGCAGGATGGAAGCGTACGGGGAGCTGTTCTTTGGAATAAGAAGAAAGAAGAGTTCGAATACAGAGAAGCGGATATTGTGATGCTTGCAAGTGGCGGCTTTTGTGGGATTTATCCATTCTCTACCAATATGCCTGACAGCGGCGGAGACGGTATTGCCATGGCATTTGAGGCAGGCGCGGTGCTTACAGACATGGAATTTATCCAGTTTGAGCCAAGTGTGGCGTTATATCCAGAAGGGGTACGCAGTAAAAGCGTGATTACTACCATGTTCTATGAGGGCGCAGTTCTTCGAAATGGTAAGAACGAACGCTTCATGAAACCAGAAGGCAGTGAAGGACCTGGAGAATGTGTAGGCAAGGATACCCTTGCAAAAGCGATTTATAGAGAAATGCAGGAAGGTACACCTACCGAGCACGGCGGCGTCTATTTTGATGCCACTGGAGTTGGAGCTGAAAAGCTCATGGAAAGCTACGCTTCCTACGTGGATAGATATAAAAAAGTTGGTGTAGACATCACAAAAGAACCATTTGAGATAGCACCGGGAGCCCACACATCTCTTGGCGGAGTTGTGGTTAACACAAATTGTGAAACAAATATAAAAGGATTATTTGCAGCAGGTGAAATTATCGGAGGGCTTCATGGCGCCAATCGTGTTGGAGGCAATGCAGGGCTAGAAACCTTAGTATTCGGAAAACGTGCGGCAGATGGAATGTACAAGTATTTTGTGGAAGCTGATGTGAAAAATTTTAGGGATCAGAACACAAATGAGGCAGAACGGATTTCTTCTTTGATTGGAAAAGAAAATGAGGCTGTCATGAACCCAGAAGAAATCATAGAAATCCGAGAGAAGATGGAAAAGCTCTTGCAAAATAATCTGTTCGTCATAAGAAACGGGGCGGATTTAGAGAAGGCTGTAGCTTCTATAGAAGAAATGGAAGCTTATGTGAAAACACATAGTTGTCACCAGAATCCTTATGGAAAATTAAGACTAGAAAATGACTTAATCTGTGCAACACTCCTTGCGCATGCGGCACTTGCGCGAACAGAAAGTGTGGGATGCCATGTTCGTAAGGATAGCGATGAAGGTGACTATAAATATAATGTTATGCTGCAAAAGGATAACAGAGGAAAGAGAAAACTTTGGAAAGAAAGCTTAAAGGAGGAAAAATAATGGGCAAATTTGTATGTTTTGGTGAAATTATGGCCCGCTTAAATCCATTAGGGTATTTAAGAGTGGTACAGGCAGAGCAATTGGAAATCAGCTATGCAGGAGGAGAGGCAAACGTTGCGGTATCTTTAGCAAACTACGGAAAAGATGCTTCATTTGTGACAAAGCTTCCTGATAATGATTTGACAAAATCAGCTTTAAGAAAGCTTCGAGGATATGGAGTAGATGTTTCTGACGTTGTACTTGGCGGAGAAAGAATGGGAATCTATTTTGTAGAAAAAGGAGCTTCTCAGAGAGCATCAAAGGTTATTTATGATAGAAAATATTCATCCATTTCTATGGCAAAGCCAGAGGACTTTGACTGGGATAAGATTTTTGACGGGGCAGAATGGTTCCACTTTACAGGAATTACACCAGCCCTTTCCGATGAAGCTGCAGAAGTATGTTTGGAAGCTTGCAAAAAAGCAAAGGGAAAAGGCGTGAAAATAAGCTGTGACTTAAACTATAGAAATAAGCTTTGGAGCAGTGAAAAAGCTGGTCAGGTTATGGCAGGACTTATGGAATACGTAGATGTGGCAATCGGAAATGAAGAAGACTGCGAAAAGGTATTTGGCATTAAATCAGAAGGCACGAACGTAACAGGCGGAAGCCTTTCGAAAGAAGGCTATACAGTGGTTGCAGAGACACTTTCAAAGAAATTCAACATTCCAACGGTTGCAATCACACTTAGAAGCTCGCTTTCAGCAAGCGATAATAAATGGGCAGGAATGCTTTACGTAGATGGAAAGAGTTATTTTTCAAAAGAATATTTGGTACATATTGTAGACCGCGTTGGCGGCGGAGACTCATTCGGCGGCGGACTCATCTATGCACTTTCTAGTGGATATGAACCGCAAAAGGCAATTGAATTTGCAGTGGCTGCTTCTTGTCTCAAGCATTCCATTGAACACGACTTTAATGAAGTGACAATCGATGAAGTGACGAAACTCATGGATGGCGATGGTTCTGGTCGTGTGCAAAGATAGGTCAGAGAGGCGATAAAGATGAGAGAAGATGTAATTCAAAAGATTTTAGATGAAAAATTAATCGTAATTGTACGTGGATTGGAAAAAGAGAAAATGATTCCACTTGCAGAGGCGATGTACGAAGGCGGAATTCGTCTCATTGAAGTTACTTATTCTGCAAATGGTTCCATTCCAGATGAAGTGACAGCAGAATGCATTCGTTCAATTCAGGAGCATTTTGAAGGTAAAATGCTGGTGGGTGCGGGTACCGTATTAACACCAAAGCAGGTAGAAATGACAAAAGCAGCAGGTGGCTCCTTTATCATTTCGCCAAATGTGAAAGAAGCAGTCATTCAAAAAACAAGAGAGCTTGGTATGGTTTCTATGCCAGGAGCACTCACTCCAACGGAGATAGAAGATGCACATGAGATGGGTGCAGATTTTGTAAAACTATTTCCAGTTTCTACATTTGGACCAGAATATGTAAAAGCAGTAAAAGCGCCATTGTCACACATTCGACTTTTAGCGGTGGGCGGTGTAGACCATCATAACTTAAAAGACTACTTAAAGGTTGGTGTGTGTGGCTTTGGAATGGCATCTAACATCGTAGATAAGAAAATGGTGGCAGAAGGAAACTATGCTGGCATTACAGAATTGGCAAGACGCTATGTGGAAGCTGTAAAATAAAAGCAGAAGGGAGAATGGAAATGAAAAAGATTGTTGTAAAAAAGAATCGATACATTGATTCCGTAACGCTGATGTCTGTTGGCGATAAAATTATGAAAATGGACGGCATTGAAAATGCAGAAGTACAGATGGGAACATGGGCAAACCAAGAACTTCTTGTGGAGCTTGGCTATGAGATTCCAGAAGGTACAGGACCAGATGATTTGGTAATGGCTGTGACTGGTGATACAGAGGAACATCTGGCAGCAGCATTTACCCGTATTGAAGATATCTTAGAACACAGAGATGAGGATGAGGAAGAACACTACTCTGACCTGAGTGAAATTGATTTAGAAGAAACACCTTTCGATTTAGTACAGATTTCTCTTCCAGGAAGATACGCATACGAAGAAGCAAACAAAGCCTTAGACAAAGGTCTTCACGTATTTATCTTCAGCGACAATGTGAGCTTGGAAGAAGAACGCAGGTTAAAAGAAAAGGGAAGAGAAAAAGGACTGCTTGTTATGGGGCCAGACTGTGGCGTTGGTATGGTCGGCGGTGTTTGCTTAGCAGCGGGCTCTATCATGAATCAAGGTCCAGTTGGTATTGTAGCAGCATCAGGAAGCGGTGCACAGGAAGTAGCATGTCTCCTTGACCAATGTGGCATCGGTATTTCATCACTGATTGGAACCGGCGGAAGAGACCTTTACCCAGAAATCGGTGGTATCGAAATGCTGCAAGGTATGGAGCTTCTGGAAAAAGATGAAGATACAAAGGTCATCATCTTAGTTTCCAAATTAGCAAACTATCAAGTTATGGAAAAGGTGCTTGGAGCAGCTGACAGCTTAACAAAACCGGTGGTTGCAGTATTCTTAGGCGGAGATGAAGCTTTATTTGAAGGACATAAAACAGTTCCAGCATTCTCTTTAGAAGAAGCTGCATGTAAGGCTGCAAAATTAATTAAACCAGACATCGACTTGAATTTCAGATATGAAGATGCAGAAATTGCAGAAATCGTAGCCGGTGAAATGAAAAAATATAACGAAACACAGAAATATTTCAGAGGATTGTACTGTGGCGGTACATTCACAGAAGAAGGGCTTCTTTACTACAGCAAGATTCCTGGAATTAAATTGTACTCGAACCTCAATACAAAATATGCGGAGAAATTAGAAGACAGTCACGTAAGCTTCGGACACAGTATCTTAGATATGGGTGCAGAAGACTTTACAAGCGAAGCTCCACATCCTGTATTCGACCCACAGCTTCGTATCCGCAGACTTATGAAAGAATTAAAGGATGAAGAGACAGCAGTAGTGCTTCTTGATTTCATTACAGGACCAGGGGTAGCAGAAGACCCAATTACACCATTTGTGGATGCAATCAAAAAAGCAGATACAGGAAGACATATTACATATATTGCAAATATTTGTGGTTCAAAACAGGACCCACAAAACATTGTGGAAAAGAAGAAGCTCCTTCAAGATGCAGGAGTTATTGTAACAGCTTCTAGTTATGAAAGTGCGCGCCTCGCAGGAGCGCTTATGCAAGAATTGGAAAGGAGAAATTAATTTATGAAATGGAAAGTAGTAAATATCGGACTTCAATTTTTCTATGATGCGCTGAAAGCACAAGACTGCGAAGCAGTTCAGGTAGACTGGAGAGTTCCAGTACAGAGAAGCTGCGAAACAGAGAGAATGTTAGAAGTAGTAAACGAAAGTGAATTAAAAGAAAAAATCGATGCGGCGAATGACAAGGCAGTACATTGCATCATTGATTCTGATCCAGCGTGGGTAGACATTCTTCCAGCAGGAGAGGTTATCGAGGGATTAGATGATTATACCATCATTCACTCTGGACCACCGATTGAATACGACGATATGGTAATGCTTCACCAGAGAGGTCTTGTAAGTGCTTGTCTGTTTGAAGGCTGGGCAAAGACACAGGAAGAAGCAGTGGAGCTGATTAAATCAGGGAAACTCAAAATCATGTCAGCCCTGGATACCAATACAGTAGGTGCCGGAACTGGTATTATCACAAAATCAGTAGCCATGATTATTATTGAAGACAGAAGAACAGGAATCCGCGCTGCAACATTCCCAGCAGAAGGACCTTTCCAAGGAGGCTTCTGTGGTTGGGGCTTATACTCACCAGAAATTGCAGAAAACCTTCGCTATATGAGAGAAGAATTATTCCCTGTTGTGAGACAGATGTTAAAAGAGTTTGGACCGATTGCAATCAAACCAATCTTAGCAGAAAGCTTCCAGATGGGTGATGAAAATCATACAAGACAGTCAGCAGCAGACCTTATTTTCGAACATCAGGTATTGCCAAACTTATTTAAGATGGATGTTCCAAAGGAAAAATTACTTCCAGTTGTGAACTATATTGTAGACACACCACGTTATTTCCACTGCTATGGACAAGGCGCATCAAGAAGTGCAATGCTTTCTGCAGTTGGAACAGAATATTCTACCATGGTAACAGCCGTTTGTGGAAACGGTGTAACTTTCGGTATCAAGGTTGCAGGTCTTGGAGATGAATGGTTTACAGCGCCAGCTCCAATGATGAAGGGACGTTACACATCAAGCAAATATACTATCAAAGACCAGCTCCCATGGATTGGAGACAGCTGCGTGGTAGAATGTGCCGGCATGGGTGGACTTGCAGCAGCAGCCAGCCCTATCGTATGTGCACTTCGTGGTATGAAAAATAAAGACGCAGTAGCGCTTACAAAGGAAATGCAGAAGATTTGTATTACAAAGAATCCAAACTTCCCAATTCCAAATATGGACTTTGAATTCCTTCCAGTTGGTATTGATATCCGCAAGGTATTAGAGACAGGAATTACTCCAGAAATCCATGGTGGTATGTTTAACTTCGAAGGTGGATTAATCGGTGCAGGTAGTGCCCGTGTTCCAATGGAATGTTTCGAGAAAGCGATGGCTGCTTATGTTAAGAAATATGGAAAATAAAAAAACGTATCACATTATGGTATTAAACCTCGGTTCTACCAGCTTCAAATACAAATTATTTGAAATCTGTGATGAGGAAAAGCAGGTGGCTGAAGGTGGTTTTGAAAATGTGGGTTCTGCCGGAACTATGAGTCACATGGACGCATTTGCAGAGACAGAAAAAGAACTAAAAGCAAAAGGAGTGTTAGATTCCTTTGAAAGCCTTGATGCAGTTGGTTATAAGGCGGTTCACGCAGGTGATGTGACAGGTGCAAGAGTCATTAATGATGAAATCTTAGGAATTATGGAACATTATTCCGTATTCGCACCAGCCCACAACCCAGTATACATTCAGGTCATGAAAGAGATGAAAGAAAGATTTCCAAAGCTTTTACAGATTGGGTATTTTGAAACTTCCTTTCATGCATCCATTCCAGAAAAAAGAGTACTCTACGGAGTTCCTTACGAATGGAAAGAAAAAATGGGTATTCGAAGATATGGTTTTCATGGCTCATCACACAGCTTTATGGCATGGAAGATGGGGAAAGAAGCACCAGAGTGTAAGAAAATCATTTCCTTTCATCTGGGAGGCTCTTCATCCGTTTGTGCCATTGAAGATGGAGAGAGTATTGCATCCAGCATGGGTGCGACACCACAATCAGGAGTGTTTCAGAACAACCGTGTAGGCGATATTGATATGTATTGTCTTCCGGGTCTTATGAAAGCTTATGATGGAGACTGGAATCAGATTTTGAAAGACTTGTCTTCGAAAGGCGGGCTTCTCGGAGTTAGTGGAATCAGCAATGATTTGCGGCTTATAGAGGCAGCAGCAAACGAGGGAGATGCACGAGCAAATCTTACATTAGATGCATATGTAGACAATCTTGTTGGATATGCGGGAATGTTTGATGCATACCTCAAGGGAGCAGATGCACTTGTATTTACCGGTGGTATTGGAAAGGGAAGCAGCCTGATTCGTAAGAGAGTTTGCGAAGAACTTTCCTACAAAGGAATCGTTCTCGATGATGAGGCAAACGAGGTTGGAAACGAAGGCAGAATCAGCAAACCTGAAAGCAAAATTGGAGTTTACATATGGAAAACGAACGAAGAACTTATGGTGATGAGACAATGTTTGAAGTTACTCCAATAGAGATGAACCTGGCGTCAGAGTGGAACCAGGACGAAATATCCTGGGGAACCTTACATTCCAAATTCGACAGAGTACAAAATTTCCGATTCTCTATAAAAGGAGAGGCAAGATTACTGACCATCATGCGCGAAGGAAATATCCTTTTGCCAGACAGCATCATACTTCGAAGGGAAGATTATGAACGTTTGAAAAAGCAGGATGAGTTTCGGGCAGTGAAATCAAAAGACTACATGCAAATAAAGGATATAAAAATTGCGCTATCCAATATTTCATCCTGCAGCCTTTTGAACATCTCCTTAGAGAATTTTAATAAAGAACAGTTTGAACAAAAGAAAAAACAAATAGAAACATTTATAGGATACAGTGGAAAAAAGAGTGATTTCGAGAGATTACCAGAGCGTTATGGGGTTGCATTAAGTACATTTGTGGAAGGTGTACTAGATAGTAATCTATCAGCAGTAGAAAGTTCCTTCCAGACATTGATAGGAGCGGGGCGAGGTTTGACCCCGGCTGCCGATGATGCAATAGTAGGCACACTTGCAGGATGTTTGCTAGGGTTGGCTTTACATAAAAAACAAGACACCTATTTTGCCAGGGTTGAAAGAATCCTTTCCTATCTAATTGGAGAAAAGCAAACAACAGAAATCAGCTGCAAGTACTTAAAATGTGCCTGCCGTGGTGAATTTGCAGAAATATTGTGCAGATTAATTCAGATATTGGCTGGAGATTATGAAGCAGATCTTGTCAAAGTACTTGAGAAGATAAAAGAGGTAGGACATTCATCTGGAATGGATATGCTTTATGGTTTAGAAAAAGCGCTCGACTGTATTTTGTAAAGTATGAGAGGAAAATGAAATGGGAGACAAAAACTTAAAACTTGAAAATGAATTCATAAAAATTGAAGTTGCTCCTATTGGCGCAGAGCTTCAAAGTCTGTATTCCAAAAAGACGGAAATGGAATATTTGTGGCAGCCAGGAGGCGATACTTGGCCTCATCATTCCATGCTGCTATTTCCAAATCCAGGGCGTATCGCCGGAGACAGAACCATCATCGGCGGAAAAGTTTATCCAGCTACGATGCATGGATTTGCAAATGACATGGATTTTGAAGTGTTAGAAGCAGATGATAAGCATATTTTGCTTCAAATATCTGCAACAGAAGAAACGAGAAAGAGCTTTCCTTATGAGTTTCGATTCCAAGTGGAATTTTCATTAGACGGGGAAGTTGTCGTTCAGAAGTTCCGTGTGATCAATGACGATAATAAAAGAATTTACTTTTCATTAGGTGCACACCCTGGATTTTATTGTCCAATCGCACTAGATGAAAGTGGAGAGGATTATTCTTTAGAATTCGATTCTCCACAATATATTAATCAGTTTGAATTAGAAGAAGGGACTCGCCTCTTGACGGGAAAAAGAATCCCATGGCTTCATGGTGAAACTGAAAAAAAATTAAGTGACCACTATTTTGATGATGGTCCGCAGTTACTCGAAGAGGTTCACGCAGATTTCATCACTATGAAATCAAAACGCAGCGGACACTTTGTAGAACTGGGAATCAAGGATTTTCCATACATGTGCCTGTGGGGCGTCGGAAACAGAATGTCCATCATGTGTATTGAACCATGGTGCGGCACATCTGATTTGGCAAGTACAGACCATGTGTGGGAGAATAAACTTGGAATAGAATCGGTTGATGTTGGTGGGGTGTTTGAGCGTACACTGACATTTCGAGTTGGATAATAAATATGAAAAAGGAGGAGACTATGGCAATTCAATTTGAAAAGAAAGATTCCAATTGGCATGTTCTTCTAGATGGGGCAGAAGTGCTTTGCATTTCCGTTCCAGAAGGATGTCAGGATTATTTCGAGATAATCAATGATAAAGCCTTTTATTGGAAAAGAAAAACAGAAAAGCCTGTGACACAAATGAAGCTTTCTCTAAAGGCTGCATACAAGCCAAGATATTTCCAAATTCCAGCAGTCAACTACAATGGAAACGGCTGGGGTTCGGGAGCTCAATATTCAGGTTATGCAGACAAAGGAGAGCCGTGGGTTTATGCGTGGCATAGGGTTGCAATTCCGGCATGTACCTATACGGAATCCGAAGAATATGCAGTGGCTTTATTCGGAGAAGAAAAAGGCGGCATGAGCTGCTCTGTTTATGAGCAGGATGGGAATACGGTACAAGAACTGATTTGGCCGGAAACTGAGGCTCCAAAGGTACTTTTTAAACGTGCATGGGATGCACCTTACTATGGAACGATGGAACCGGCAGACGAGTTTACAGGTATTGTAATGCTGATGTATGCCGGCAAGCCAAGAGAAAGAATGCATGACCTTTTGGATTTTGCATGGGAGTTCTTTTATCGTGAGGTGAAGATGCAACACACACCAGAGCGGGTAAAGCAATTAGATTTATTGTTTTTCCGTCAACTCTGGAGCAAAAAATACAATGGTTTAGTTGGATTCACACACGGGCTGAATTGGGACGACCAAAGTAATTTATTCATTCAGCAGTCACAGAACTTTGAAATTGGATGGGTTGGACAAAATGGCGCAAAGGCATGTGCACTTCTAGACCAGTACATAGAAGAGGGCGATGAGGATGCGAGAGATAAAGCAATCAGCGTTCTGGACAGTTGGGATAAATATACATTTTTGCCAAACGGTTTGATGCTGGTAAAAGTGAAAGAAAAGCCAGAACGTTTGGATTCGACATTAAACGGAGATATTCCGACCGATTTGGATGCTTGTAATCTTGGTACAGCGGCCACTTACTTCTTTAGAGCAGCAGACCTTTGTAAGAAGGCAGGAATCGAGAGACCAAGCTATGAAAAACGAGCTTTTGGGCTGGTGGATTTCTTTGTAAATGCACAGCAGGACAGTGGTGAGTTTGCAAAGAGCTATTTTATGGACGGCTCGATTGATAAGGCACATGGAAGTGTAGGAGCATTTGTCATTCTTCCAATTCTTGATGCTTATGAAAAGACAGGAGAAAAGAGATATTTAGAATCGGCTTTAAAAGGACTTGATTTCTATCTGGGTGAGTTTGAAAAAGGAGGCTGCACGACAGCCGGCGCGCTGGATTCTAACTGCATTGACAAGGAATCAGGAGCACCTGTTCTTAGAGCATCGCTTAGAGCGTATGAACTGACCGGTGAGCAAAGATATTTAGAGTTGGCAGTAGAATTGGCATATTATCTGGCAACCTGGCAATATCACTACAGCGTGGCATTTCCAAAGGATTCTATGACAGCACAGCTTCGATTTGACACCTATGGTTCGACTGCAGTTTCAGCTGCACATAACGCACTGGACCACTATGGATTATGGTGGGTTACAGATTATCTGAAATTGGCAGAGCTGACAGGAAATAAGGTCTGGAAAGAGCGGGCACGGGCCCTATGGTATAACGGAACACAGCTTATTTCAGACGGAACGATGGTAGTGAAAGGCCGTGTACGTCCAGCGGGATGCCAGGATGAATCCATTCGTCACACAAGATGGGGACGACCAGACCATAGATATTTCGTTGTATCTGAGTGGTGCACCGGATGGCAGGGTACTTTCAGACACCTGATTCTGGAAACCTTAGATGACTGGAATATATTGAGATAACAATCAAAAGAAAAATATAAAGAAAGAAGGTATTAAAAATGAGTATTGTAACAATTGTAGGAGCTGGAATGATGGGGTCGGCTATGTGTATGCCAGCAGTGGATAATGGGCATGAGGTTCGATTAGTTGGAACACCACTTGACAGAGAAATTATTTCAGAGGCAAAGGAAACAGGATATCACAAAACCTTAAAAAGACAGTTGCCAGAAGGAGTAACTTGCTATCAAATCGAAGAACTCTCAGAAGCATTAAAAGATGCAGATTTATTAATCGGCGGTGTGAGCAGCTTTGGTGTGGAATGGTTCGCAGAAAATGTATTGCCAGTGATTCCAAAAAGCTTACCAGTATTATCTATTACAAAGGGGTTACATAGTGAACCAGACGGAACATTAACAGCATTCCCAGATTACCTTGCTACAAAGCCAGGATGTGATGGACTTTCCTTGAATGCAGTAGGCGGACCATGTATCAGCTTTGAACTTGCAGACAGACATCACACAGTAGTTGCATTCTGCGGAAACAACATGGAAGACCTTGTGAAAATCAAAAACATGCTTTCTACAGATTACTATCACATTACAGCAACAACAGATGTGATTGGCGTAGAGACAGCAGTAGCAATGAAAAATGCATACGCACTCGGTGTTGCTTTAGCAATCGGCCTTACAGAAGCAAAGAACGGTGTGGGCTGTAAAGAACACTACAACCCACAAGCTGGTTTATTCGCGCAAAGTACAAAAGAAATGTATAAGCTCATTGAAATGACAGGTGGACAAAAAGAACAGATTCTCTTCGGAGCTGGTGACTTATACGTAACTGTATTCGGCGGCAGAACAAGAATGATTGGAACTTTACTCGGCCGTGGAATGACATTTAAACAAGCGAGAGAAGAACTCAGCGGTGTGACATTAGAATCCGTTGCAATTACACAGGTTGTAATTGAAGCGTTAATGAATAAAGGTGTTGACTTAGCGGAATTCCCACTTCTCAGTCACATTTACGACATGATTACAAAAGGTATTACAGTAGATGTACCTTGGAGTAAATTTGAACAATAAGATATAAAACAGGAAGGAGTGGAAAGGTTTTATGAAAAAGAAAAAGAAACGTGCCTTACCATATTTGCTGATGTTACCAACGTTCGTAGGAGCTGGAGTATTTAGTTTTTATCCATTTTTTAAAACGATTTTATCTTCATTTTCTTTTACCGATCAGTTCGGGGCATGGCAAAGCTGGGCAGGAACTACATATTGGGACATGATGTTTCATGAGGATAGTTTTTGGCAGATTTTGAAGTTTACATTAGTTTTTGCCGTTGTAATTTTTATTGGAACTTTCGGAATTGCAATGTTATTGGCACTCTTGACTACGAAGAAGACGAAACTTGGGAAGATTTCTCAGATGCTTTATGCACTGCCAATTGCAATCGCCCACGCAACTAGTTCCGTTATCTTTCTTTTCGTAGTTAAAACGGATGGTGGATTACTTAACTCATGGCTGGGAACCGATATTTCATGGACTACGAATAAGGATACGGCATTCTGGGTGGTGGCAGTTGTTACCATTTGGACTCACATTTCAGGCAGCTTTTTATATCTGTTGGCAGGATTCCGTGGAGTGTCAGATGACATTCAGGAAGCTGCGACGGTAGATGGGGCGAATGGATTTACAAAAGCAATTAAGATTATGCTGCCTATGGCATCGCCACAGATTTTTTATGTATTGTTTTTAAATATTCTTGGCGCAATGAAATGTTTTACACAGGCAAAATTGTTAACGTCAGGTGGACCGGCAGGGTCTACGACCACAATAATGTATGAAATTTATTTGAGAGCAATTCGATATGGAGAATACGAATATGCATGTTGTCTTTCTATAGTAATGTTCTTGCTTCTTTTCATACTAACAAGAATACAATTTTTCTGTGAAAAGAAACTTGTATTTTACCAATAATTTGTGAGAGTGAGGTGAGCATTTAATTATGAAAATAAAAACAGTTATGTTGGAGGTTGTTCGAATTTTTCTGGGAATCTGTATGATATCGCCAATTCTCCTTGCGTTGATTGTGGCATTTATGCCTAAAGCAGACATTTTAGCGAGTCCTTTTAAACTGACATTGGAAAATGCAACGTTTGCAAACTATATCGAAGCGTTTCAATACATGAATCTCGGTACTTATATGAAAAATACGTTTGTGATGATTGTGGTTTGTCTTCCTGCAAGACTTCTTACATCCTTACTGGCAGCCTATGCGTTTTCTCATTTTGAATTTCCATTTAAGAGTGTATGGTTTGCAATACTGTTAATGGTAATGATGATTCCAGGGGAAGTGCTTGAAGTAACATTGTTTAAGATGATTTTGAAGTGGAACATGATTGACACCTACGCCGGTTTGACGATAACGGGTCTGACGGATGTAAGTGCGGTGTTCCTGTTCCGGCAAACGATGCAGTCTGTTCCAAAGGAACTTCGGGAAGCTTCGACGATAGATGGATGTGGAGATATGAAATATTTCTTCTCGATTTTAGTTCCAGTTTGTAAAACCATGATTGTAACATTTGCACTTAGATCATTTGTTTCAATTTATAACAGCTATATGTGGCCACTTCTTGTTACTACCAAAGATGAGATGAGAACGATTCAGACAGGGGTTGCAAGTATTGCTTGGAGCAGCCATGACGGCCTTACACTTGCGGCAGCTACCATAACTTCTATTATTCCGCTGTTGATTTATTTCTTCGGTATGGATGAAATCGTGGAAGGTATGACAGCCGGAGCTGTTAAGAGTTAAAATAAAAAATTTATTATGGAGGTAAAAATTTATGATGAAAAAGAAATTGTTGGCAGGATTATTGGCTTTGGCACTTGCATGTACAGGATTAGCAGGATGCGGAAGCAGTAATGGTGGAGACAGCCAAGGAAAAACGCCAGATGGGAAGACAGAGTTGACTCTGTGGAGTTCTTACACTGCAGCATCAAATGCAAAATTTGAAGAGTTGGTAAAGAAATTTAATAAAGAAAATGCAGAGTATTCGGTTTCGCTGGAAACAGGTCAGGCTGCATCTGGTAACCGTCAAAAACTTTCTACATCTACACCAGAGTATTACCCATCACTTTTCATGGGAACAAACAATGCGATTTATGAATATGCAGAAGCTGAGTATGTAGCACCGCTGCAGGATTTTATCGACAAGGACAGTGAAGATTTTACAGAAGGAATGTTAGAAAGTGTAAAAACTTCTTATTCAGATACAGAAGGAAAACTTATCGGTATGCCAGTTGGTGTCAGTGTAAAAGGTTATATGGTAAATCTTGATGTATTGGCACAGACAGGATACACAGTTGATGATTTGACAAGCTTTGAAAAAATTGCAGCAGCAGCACAGGCTGCATTTGATAAGGGTGCTTCTGAGTACGGATACATTCCAGGAGATGGTTCTGAGGTATTAGATATGCTGCTTTATCAAGGTGTAGGCATTTTTGATGCAGACAATGGACATTCAGGTGACATCACAAAGAGCATGTATAACGAAGGAGAAACAAAAGCAGCTTTAACAAAGATGGCTAAGATTTATGCGGATATGGTTAAGAGCGGTGCTTGTATGAAGAATACAAAAGGTCAGGATGCAGGAACAGCTACATTTGTAAATGGAAGATCGTTGTTCTGGGCATGTACAAGTTCCTTCGTTTATGAACTTCAAGATGTAAATATCGAGTTTGAATGGGCATTTCTTCCATTCCAGGGCGTTGATGATAATGCAAAACATAAAGGCAGCGTACTTGCAGAAGGAACAAGTATTTTCATCGCAAATACAGGAGATGAGACGGAAATGCAGGGAGCATATGAATTCTTAAAATTCCTTGCTAAGCCAGAAAATCAAATTTTCTGGAGTACATTCCGTGGATATACACCATATACAGAAGAAGCACTCACAAGTCAAGAATGGATTACATGGAGAGATGAAAACTATCCTTCAGAAGCAAAATTAGAAGAAAAGTTAAAAACAGTAAATGCAGAATTGAAATTCCCAAATGCAACGATTACAAATAAGCTTCTTGATACAAGCTTTGAAATTGTTTCAAACATTATTTCAGAGCCAACTGGCGATGTAAACACATATATTGAAAATGCAGCAGAAGCATTAAATAAATCAATTGAAATCTTACAGTTGCGTGGGCAATAAATTTGAGAGGAAGAATAGAAATGAATAAAAATAAGTATTTAAAAATCGTCTTTCTATTCCTGTTGACCATGGTTCTTACCCTGTCCGGTTGCGGTGCCGGACAGGAGACTTCAAAAGAGTCTGACGGACAGTCGAAAGAAAACCAAGAATCTGGAGAAATTGTAGGTACTGTTAAGGGTCTTACAGAATATCAGGACGCCGTGTATGACCGCGAACTAGTAGAAGGAAAACTTGCATTCTATTATATGAGTTCCGGCAACGATTTACCTACATGGCTGAATAATACACAGGGCGGGGATTCTATTCTGGTAATTACACCGGATGGAACAACGGCACTCATCGACTGTGGACATCAGGCAGAGGGTGCTTCCATTGTCACAAAATTACAAGCATTAGGAATTGAAAAATTAGATTATCTCATTTTATCGCATGGACATACAGACCATGTCGGTGGATTTTCTATTATAGCCCGCCATATCGAAATCGGACAGATACTTATGCCGCCAGTGGAGGCGATGGACCGTTCGGATTATGTGGGTATTGATTTGATGTATCAGATTGAAGAACTGGGAATCCCATATAAATATTTGGCAGAGGGTGAAACCTTCACACTGGGAGAGGATGTACAGGTGAAAAACTTTAACCCTCCGGCAGGATTTGCCAAAGATACAAAGATTAATTTAAATGAGAGTTCATTGGTGCTGAAATTTACATATGGAGAGTCTTCTTTCTTAACAAACGGGGACATCGGTAACAATGAAGATTACGGACAGAAAACCGAGGAAGTGTTAGTTGCCAAATGGGGCGACGAGCTCAAGGCAGATGTAAGTAAGACAGGTCACCATGGTTCAGATAAAGCAAAAAGCAGTGATATCTGGAGAGAAACAGTAGGGGCTAAGATTTTCGTGACAACTTCTCCATATGTACGTGATGAGTTAGAACATTTTAGTCACGTAAAAACAGGAGCGTTGACACTTACAACAGCCTTGGATGGAGACATTTTGATCTACACATCGGGAGATGGCACTTATGATGTGCAGGTATCGGGAGACCGTACCACAAATTACTATGGAACAATAGCCACTGAAAATGGGCACATGTTAGTAGAGTAAAGGAAGAGGAGGAGAAGGATTTATGGAACAGAATCAAGAAATGAAAACAAAGAAAAAATCTCTGATACCTTTGATTGCCTGTATTGCTGTGGTAGTAGTTTGTGCTCTAGCTACAGTTGGCGTATTGCTTTCAAAAAATATCGGTGCTGATAAAAAAGTGCCAACAGATACTGAAAAAATTGCAATAGAGAAAAATGAAGCAGGCGAAATGCTCGCAAATGACGAAGCGTCCCTGCGGCAAGTGTTACTGGACGATGCAACTTATACGATAGCGATTACAGAAGACATCTACGTAAGTGAGCCATTGACTGTAAATGGAACCAAAACGCTGGTGGGTGATAAGAGCATTATTATGAATTTAAATACAGATGCAAAACAAAGAGTCTGCTTAGTATCCCCAGACGCACACCTTATTTTAGATGGAGCAACGATTGATGGAAATGGTGTTTCATCTGGTATAGAGGTGGAAGACGGTGGAACATTAGATTGTCTTTCAGGAAGCATTGTATATCCAATGCCATATGGTATCGTAACCGAGGGCATTGTAAACGTAGAAGATATCACAATCGACCGTTCGATGCATACCGGTATCTATGTAGAAGCCGGCGGCGAATTATATATGAATGGCGGTAAGATTACCAACTGTATCCAGACGGGGATTGCAACTTCTACCAAGGCTTATGCAAAAGTAAGCAAAGACGCGGTGATTCAAAAATCAGCAGGTTCCCTGTTCTACAACTTTGGAACGTTGGATATTACGGGCGGAACATTTAGTGACTCTTACTCAAACTGTATTTATAACAAGGGTGAACTGAATATTATCAGTGAATCTGACAAACTGGTAGAATTCTTTGATACTGGCAGGTCTGTCATCAGTTCTGTTGCAGGAACTACTGTAACAATTGATGGACTTTATGTGCATGATATTGCAGCTCATGTTATGAATCTGGAAAAAGACAGTGTGGGTGATGTAAAAAATGTTTTGGCTGAGAATATGGGCAAGAGTGCCTTCTACACGAACAGTTCGAAACTTACTATGCAGGATGTAGAAATTAAGGACGGAAAAAGTGTAGGTATCAACTTAACCAATAAGTCGACAGTAGAACTAGAAGACATTACCATTTTGAATGGTGGACATCGTGGTATTGTAAACGATACATCTACGGTTACAATGAAAAATATAACCGTAGATAATCTGGTAGGTGCTGGTATTATCACAATCGGTGAGAAATCAGTTACAACAATTGAAAAAGCAAAAATTTCCAAAGTAGGAAAGAGTGGTATTGGTATCACAGGTGGAACTGTGACTGCAAAAGATATCGAAATCACGGATGCGGCAGGAACAGCTATCTACACAACAACTGAAAAGTCAAAGACAACCATTGATGGCGCAAAGCTTGTGAATTCTGGAAAGAGTGCGATTGGTGTGTCAATTGGTACTCTCACGGCAAAAGATGTTGAGATTAATGGAACTGCAAATACAGGTGTTTATATACAAAAAGATGCAAAATTAAACCTTTCAGATGCCACAATTAAAGGTGTAAATAAGCATGGCATTGCAAACTATTTTGGTACTGCAGTGGTGAAAAACGTAAGCGTAGAAGCACCTACAAATGCAGGTATTTTGAATCAGGGAACGCTCACAGGAGAAAAAGTAACAATCAATAAATCTGGTTCAAGAGCAATGAGTCTTACAGATGCAAGTACGACAAATATAAAGGGTCTTACAATTAATGAATCAAAAAATCAATCTGTATATATCGATGCAGTAACTTCGGCTCATTTTTCTGATTTCGCAATTGATAAATCTGGACAGAGTGCATTCCGTATTACGAAATCTACAGATGTTTTACTTAAATCAGGAACAATCACCAATGCAAACGGTGACGGTATCTGGGTATCTGAAAATGCCAAGATGAAAGTGCAGGATACTGTTATCACAGCGCCGACAAAATATGGTGTGGAAGTGTATGGAACTGCAGAAGTAACAGCAGTCAATGTTACGGTGAATGATGCCCGTGCAGGTCTTGTAAATAATGGCGGAACAGTTTCAGGAAATACTGTTGTCGTTAAGGATTCAACGAGCAGAGCACTGAATCTTATCAACAAGAGTACAACATCGATTACTGGTCTTACCGTAAAAAATGCAGGTGACCAGGGCGTATATATTGATGATACAACGAAGGTAGTGCTCAAAGAAATTAATATTGATAAAACAAAGGGTGCAGCAATCCGTGCTTCAAAATCACAGAATGTATCAATCAAAACCGGTACGATTAAGAATGCCGGAAGTGATGGTGTATATGTATGCGATGCAGCTGCAATTAAGGTAGAAGCAGTAGATATTTTAGACAGCGCAGGATACGGTATGATGGCATATCAAGCGGAATTGACGGCAAATAGTATTAATGTCAAGAATGCAAAAGCTGGCCTTGTAAACAATGGCGGAAAAGTTGGCGGAAATACAATTAGCATTGATACAACAACAAGCCGTGCGTTGAATTTAATCAGTGGCAGTACAACGAAAGTTGTTGGACTTACTGTGAAGAATGTAGGAAATCAAGGTGTCTATGTAGAAAACAGTACTGTAGAGTTATCAAACTTTATGGTAGATACAACTAAGAGTGCCGCGTTCTGTCTTGGAAAAACAGAAGAAATAGACGAAACAGCAGTTGAGAATGTAACACTGGCTGATGGTACAATTAAGAATTCTGGTTCTACAGGTATTTACATAGGAAAAACAGCAGTTGCAAATGTAACGGATGTGACTATTGAAGATGCAGGACAACATGGTATTCAAAATGCCGGTGGAAAATTAACTGGTAAAACATTGAAAATCAATCAATCTACAAACAGAGCTTTGACTATGTCTACAGATAGTGAAGCAGTAGTTAATGGTCTTAACATCACAGGAACAGGCAATCAGGCTGTTTATGTGGATGGTGGAAAGGAATCGAAAATCCAAATTAATGGATTTAACATTTCTGACTCAACTGAAGCAGCTGTTCGTATTATGAACACGAAAGATATGAAACTGACAGACGGAACAATCAATGCAACAACATACGGTATTGCAATTAGTGGTACAGCTTCTGCTATTGCAGAGGATGTAAGAATTCTTCGTCAGGAAAACAATACAAATTATTTAGTATGGATTATGAAAGATTCTTCTCTAACGATGCAAAACGGAGAAGGAACCGCCGAAGATAAACAATCTCTGGTAAATGGTCAGGAAAAACCAGGAATTGGAGTTTGGGTAGAAGAAGCTGGAAACTTTAATCTAAAAGGCGGAAAGATTGCAAATTCCAAAGGAAACACATCAGAAGGTGCAGGAGTATATGTTTGCGAAGGTGCATCATTTGTGATGGATGGCGGTGTAATTGAGAATAACGAAACAACCAATACCAGTGGCGGTGTAGCGGTACGTGGAAGCTTTATATTGAATGGTGGAACAATCCAGAACAATAAAGCTAGTAAAGGTGCCGGTGTAATGGTAAGAAGTACAGGTACATTTACAATGACAGGTGGAGAAATCTTAGGTAATGGTGCAAGTGCCGATGGCGGTGGTATTTTTATTCAAACATCTGCAGCAGATGTCAATATTACAGGTGGAAATATCCAAGGTAACAAGGCGAATGCTGGTGGCGGTATTTATATTAGTTGTTCCAAGATAGTTAATATGAGTAATGCAACTATTCAAAACAATGAAACAGCCACTAACGGTGGCGGTGTATATGTCAACAGTGGTGTATTGACAATGTCAGGTGGCAAAATTACTAACAATACTACTCCTTCTAGTGGAAATACATATGGTGCAGGGGTTTATCTGGCTTCTGGAACCTTCAATTTGAATGGTGGAAGCATTTGCAACCATGGAGTTGGAAGTGATACGGAAGTAACTACCCGTGGTGCTTATGAAGGTGCTGGTGTTTGTGCGGCTGGAACAAGTATTGTAAATATGAATGGTGGAAGTATTTCTAATAACTACGTAAATGGTTCTGGTGCAGGTGTTTCTGTAATGGATACAGCGAAGTTCATTATGAATGACGGAACAATTAGTAATAATACTGCAAAAGCATCAGGCGGAGGAATGATTATTCGTTCGACAAGAGAAGAAACCGTTGGAGGACAGGAAACTCTGGCAGCAGCATTTGTTATGAATGGCGGAACGATTTCTGGTAATAGCGCGTTAGTAAACAATGCTAATGGTGGCGGCGCGATTTTCCAACATAAGAATACAAAGATTGAGATGAATGCAGGTACGATTTCAGGAAACAAGAGTTCATATAACGGCGGTGGCGTACTTATTCTTGCTAATAGTGTATTTACAATGTCAGGTGGTACAATCGAAGAGAATGTCGCAACAAATTATGGCGCTGGTGTGTTTGTATGCGGTACCTTCGATATGAATGCAGGAGAAATCTCAAATCACGGAAGTGAGCAGAAACCACTGGCTGTTGAAGGAGCAGGTGTATGTGTTGATGGAACAAGTGCAGTCTTCACAATGGATGGTGGAGAAATTAAAAACAACTATTCATCTAAGGCTGGTGTAGGAGTTTCTGTGAGAAATGGTAATTTTACGATGAATGGCGGTGCTATCACAGCAAATCACGCAACGGGAAGTGCTGGTGGAATTGTAGTGCGTAAGGGCATTTTTACCATGAATGAAGGGGCTGTTATTTCAAATAATACAGCTGACAATTTAGGCGGCGGATTGTATTTAGCAGGTAGTACAACATTTAATTTAAATGGCGGTACATTTGCAAATAACAGTGCTGATAATCGCGGTAATGATATTTATTTGGAAGGTGAAATCACACTTGAAAAAGCATTGACAAATGAGATTTCGATTAGTCCTAAAAACTATTCTGAATCAACAGTGATTGCATTAAAGGGTGAAATTACTGATGTGGAATTTAAGGATTCTATGAAGAAACTTTCTGTAGAGGCTTACAACGGTAATCACTGGTATGTAAATGATAGTGGTGTACTTGCAGCACCTGTCGTATTAGATGGAGTAAGTTATGCTAGCTTAAATGATGCATTGGCAGAAGTAAAAACCGAATCTACACTTAAGATTTTGCATAACCAGGAAATTAGTTCTACTGTTGAAGTTGCAGGAAAATTAACTCTTACATGTGATGATAACGTTACAATCACAGCGAGTGATAATTTTACTGGCAATATGTTTAATGTTGCTGAAGGAGGAACACTTATTGTAACAGGCGCAGATGCCAATAAGAAAATCACATTTGCGGGGGATAATATTGCTAAATATGCAATTGAAAGCAATGGTACACTTCAGCTTACAAATGTAGTGATTGGAAATGCGTTCAGCAGGGCGTTCGTATTAATAAAGGAGCAGCAACTATCCAGGGAGTGGAAATCAAAGATTCTGGTACATATGGATTAGTAGTAAAAAAAGGAACTGTAACAGTTAAAAATACAGTTATCGATAATGCGGGCATAACTACCACAACAGCAGCCAGAATTGGAATTGCAGCACATGGCGGTACATTAACGCTGGATAATGTAACGATTCAGCATTTTAGAGGTACAGATAGTAAGGGTAAAACTAATAATAATCATGGAATTGACCATCAAGGTGGGCAATTGATAGTAACAGCAAATGAAGTAGTAGAGGGAGGCAATAAAGGATTATATATCTGCAATGTAAAAGGGCATGGAATCTACTCTACAGGCGGTAGTATGAACATTTCTAAAATTACAATTGATGGAAATGGGCAGACAAGAGCTGGTATTCAATTGACAGATAACAATTCGAGTGACAATCAAGTAAGTGGAGCTACAATTGAGAATTGTAGTGTAAAAATTCAATTAAAGAATGTATCTCAACTATTGATTGAAAATACGTCCGTTTCTACGACAGAAAAAGATGAAGTCTCTAATTATGATATAAGCGGAAATAAAGTGAACTAGACCCACAGCCGCCCCCTTTGGGGCGGCAACCTGAATTTCAACAAATAACGGAGGTGAAAGCCAAATGTTAGTATCAACACAAACGCAGCTTTTAGGCACTAGTTATGGAGATGCGGAGGCAATTCGCATGCTACACGAAGCAGGATTTCCAGCCTATGACTTCACTATGCAGAAGATGCTTTCGAAAGAGCCTGACGAACCATTAAATGCAGACAACTATGTAGAATACGCCAAAGGACTTCGTGCACTCGCAGATGAACTTGGCATAGTTTGTAATCAGGCACATGCTCCATTTACAACAGGCAAGAAAGACCAGAGAGAGATTTTCGATAAAATTGTGCGTTCCATGGAAGTTGCGTCTATCCTTGGAGCCAAGATTATCGTAGTACACCCAATTCAGCATTTGCCATACGAGGAAAATGTGGAAGAGCTGTATAAAATGAACATGGAATTTTATAAAAGCCTGATACCGTACTGTGAGAAATTTCAAATCAAAGTTGCGCTGGAAAATATGTGGCAAGGGGTAAACAAATCTTATCACATTGTACATAGCACTTGCTCTAGACCAGAAGAATTCTGTCGTTATCTGGATGATTTAGACAGCGAATGGTTTGTGGCCTGTCTCGATATCGGACATGTTGCCGTTGTGGGAGAGAGTGTAGAGCGAACAATACGTGTATTAGGAACGAAGCGTCTTCAGGCGCTCCATGTACATGACAACAATTTGTGTGATGACCTTCACACATTGCCATATACGAGAAATATTAACTGGGATTTGACATTAAAGGCACTGCAGGAAATTGGATATGAAGGTGATTTCACGTTTGAAGCGGACCGATTTTTACGTTTCTTGCCAGAGCCGCTCATTCCACACGGACTTAAATTTATGTTGGAAACTGGGCGATATATGGCATCGCAGATTGAAAAGAAGGTGACAAAATAATGAGAAAGAAATGGAATATAGTTTTAATAGCAGTTTTATTGCTGCTCACAAGCGTTTTCCTTTCTGCATGCGAAGAGGCAGATGAAGGACAGGATGCACCAATAAACAATGAACAAAACGATTCTACAGGGGATGAGATTAGTGACGAACCAATCGAATACGATAACGACTATGTAGAAGATGATGAAACTGTGGATGATGAGTCTTCAGAAGGTGTTGTTGATGGCCATGAGGAAGAGACAGCGATTGATGAGTCTGATGACGTGGAAGTTGTTCCAGAAGAAGAATCAGAATATTAGAAAATAAGAGGTGATTAGATTGAATACGATTACATTACCGATAGTAAAAGAACTTTGCTGCGATGTTTTAGTGACAGGCGGCGGATGCGCAGGTCTTGCAGCGGCTGTATGTTCTGCAAGAAATGGAGCAAATACAATCTTAGTAGATAAAAATGGATATCTGGGAGGTACTGCGACTGCAGGGATGGTTGGACCATTTATGACTTCCTATGATGCCGAAGGAAAGAAACAGTTAATTGTAGGTTTCTTTGATTAGAAAAACCTCACTCACACTCGTTACTTCAGTGATGAGTTAGTGAGGCGCAAATAGTCAGCATATACAGAAATGTGTATGTAGTGATGGGCACTACACCCATCCAATACTACCTGAATTGCTGGAAACCCCTAAAGACAACAAAACTACAACATAATACCGAAAAAGGTATCAGTGTGAATGTGGCGAAAGCAGAAAAAATTTGTTGTATGGTGCATGGTTAAACCCTAAACACTAAGTAACAATGGGCAATCAGCAGCTAAGACCGAAAGGTAAAGTTCAACGACTATTCCTCTTGAGGGAAGTACACTGCAAGCGATTGGCAGTGGAAGTGGGTAGCCCCTAACAGGTAAGGCTGAGGGAGAAGATATAGTCTGTGCTTATGTGAAAGCATAAGAAGTTCATCAGAGAACTGTGCAGAGCGTAGCGGCTTTGTATGAACGACAACCTCTACACGACAAACAGGACCTTAGGGTTCTTATATATGTTAGTTATGAGCCTTAAATTTCTATAAAAATATTCGAATAAATGTTTGTGCTATTGAATCGTTTGTGATACAATGGACTTATGGAAAGTGAGGTGAAGCATAATGGTAAAAGCTTATAAATATCGCATTTATCCAAACAAAAGACAGAAAGAACTTTTGGTGAAAACCTTTGGATGTTGCAGATTCATTTATAATTATTTTTTAAATAAACGAATTGAAACGTACCAAACTGAGCAGAAAACTTTGACTTATAATCAATGTTCCTCAGAACTGACGAAACTAAAAACAGAATTCGAATGGTTGAAAGAACCGGATAAATGTTCTATGCAAAATGCATTAAAGGATATGGATAAAGCATACAGGAATTTTTTCAAAAATAACGCAGGCTTTCCAAAGTATAAGTCGAAGAAAACACATCGCTTTTCTTACCGGACGAATGCAACAAATGGAAACATTGCGTATTGTGAAAAATACATTAAGCTTCCAAAACTTGGTATGGTAAAAACCAGAACCAGACTCATACCACAAGGCAGAATTTTGAATGCGACAATTTCGCAGGAGCCAAGTGGGAAATATTATGTTTCACTTTGTTGTACAGAAGTAGACATTCCACAGTTCAAAGAAACTGGAAAAGAGATTGGTATCGATTTGGGAATCAAAGCGTTTGCTGTTACAAGTAATGATGATTTTATTCCAAATCCGAAATATCTTCAACAGTCTTTAGACAAACTTGCAAGGTTACAACGGGGGTTGTCTCGAAAAACAAGAGGTGGCTCCAATTGGAATAAAGCAAGAATGAAAGTTGCAAGACTTCAAGAACACATAGCCAATCAAAGAACGGACTTTCTACAAAAGTTATCTACCAAACTAATTCGAGAGAATGATGTCATTTGTATCGAGGACTTGCAGGTAAAGAACATGATTCAGAATCGCAAGCTGGCAAGATGTATAGCAGATGTCTCTTGGTCAGAGTTTACGAGACAGTTGGAATATAAGGCAGACTGGTATGGAAGAAAACTTGTGAAAGTAGATAAGTGGTATGCGAGCAGTCAGATATGTAATTGCTGTGGTCATCAATTTCCAATCACTAAGGATTTATCCGTAAGAGAATGGATATGTCCAAACTGTCATACACAGTTAGACAGAGATGAAAATGCAGCAAGGAACATACTGAGTGAAGGCAAGAGATTATTGGCTGATGTAGCCTAATAACAACATATATAAGAACCGTAGGAATTGCGGGGATAGCTTGGTTATGCTTAGTGCGATAGCACTATCGACCAAGAACCTTGCGACTTAAGTCGAGGGAGATTCAGGAGTTTGTGCGAAGAATGGAAGCGGAAGGTGGCGCCGTACACCCTTCAAAAGGAACAATCTGTACGGCTTATTCTTCCTACCGTACAACAGGACACTTTAACCTTTCACAGTTTGATATCGAATGTTACAAATCTGTGGCAGAAAAAATGTGTAAAGAAAGTGGAGTAAACTTAATTTATCACATGCTTTTTGTAGGCTGTGATACAGAAAACGGTAAAGTAACAGCTGCGTACTATGCAACACAGGCAGGTATTTACAAAATCAGTGCAAAGGTATTTGTGGACTGCTCTGGTGACGCAGTGATTGCTAAGGCAAGTGGCGTAGAAATGCAGTATGGAAATGAAGAGGGACACAAACAGTCAGCCACACTTTTCTTTACCGTGACAGGTGTAGATAAGGCTGAAATGGATGCTTACATGATTCCGGCAGAAACCATGGAAAAGAGATTTTACATGGATGTGATTAAGGAAGCGAGGGCAAAAGGAGAATTTCCTTCTAACCGTGCCAAAATCCAGCTTTTCGAAGCTATCAATGGCGAGTGGCTGGTAAACATGACACAGATTGATGATGTGGACGCTTATTCTAGTGAAGAAGTGACAGCAGCTGAAATGGAAGGTCGTGAGCAGGCAGTTGGAATCATCGAATTCCTGAAAAAATACGTTGCTGGATGTAAGAACATTAAGCTTTCAAAGACAGCAGACCAGCTTGGTGTCAGAGAATCAGGACACATTATTGGCGAATATGTGATGACGGTAGCGGATGCAGTAGACTCATACCGATATGAAGATTCTGTTTTCTGTTGCTCAAATTCCATCGATATCCATACACCAAATGGTGTTACCTATGTGGCACGTAATACAAACGAACCGTATTATTTCCCATATCGTTCTCTGATTGCAAAAGAGTTTGATAATCTCCTTGTGGCAGGAAGATGTGCGTCGACAGAAAGTGAGATTATGGCTGCGATTCGTGTAATGCCTCCATGCTTTGCGATGGGACAGGCAGCCGGAACAGCAGCGGCCATTGCAGCGGTAGACGGAGTGAAAACGAAGGAAGTAGATGTACCGAAACTCGTTTGTACACTCAAAAAAGACGGCGTTTATTTGCCAGAAGTGTAGAAGAGCATAAAATGCTATTCAGTGATAACCTGGGGCGGAATGAATATTCCGCCTCATTCTTTAAGTGTGCGCCTAGCGGCGCACGTTTCTAATGGGTGAAAGTCCCTAATCCGCCCTAGTAGTGGGAAGGATATAGCTGAACACCAAGGGTGTCCATCGTGAGATGGAATCTGAAGGAAGGTGTAGGCAAATCTCTGGTCTGACGAATAGAAATCACATAAGGCTACAGTTAAGGATAAGATTGCACTACAAATTGAAGTCCAATAACTACTCGGAATTAACTGTGGTAAATGTGGCAGATATATGGAGAGAAAGAAACGTGTGGTACCTAGGGAGGTCTCATGGGTAGATGGAAACGGAGTATGAAATCTATAGTAACAACGAACTATGAGAAGTCAGCAGAGGTCATAGTACCATTGTGGTTGCAAACACAATGGGAAGGACTGAACTTTAGGAGATGTGAGTAAATGAATGTAACCAAAAATGGATTAAAGGACAGACAACTTCATATTGAGGACTATCTGCAAATGGTATCTGCGGAACAGAAAGAGTATGCAGAAGTGTCCGCCCATCAGAGGATTACTGAAAACAACGACATCATCACAGATTTTCAAAAGGACAATCTAATGGAACAGATTTTACACAAGGATAATCTAAATAAGGCTTACAAGAAAGTAAAATCGAACAAAGGGGCAGGCGGTGTTGACGGAATGAGCGTGGATGAACTTCTAGGCTTTCTTAGAGATAACCAAAAGCAACTAATCCAAAAGATAAGGGAAGGGAGATATAAACCTAATCCAGTTCGTAGGGTAGAAATACCCAAAGAAACAAAAGGTGAGTTTAGAAAACTGGGAGTGCCAACAGTGGTTGACAGAGTGTTTCAACAGGCAATTACACAGGTACTTTCTCCAATCTATGAGAGACAGTTTTCAGAGAACAGTTTTGGTTTCCGACCAAGCAGAGGTGCGCACGACGCACTAAAACAATGCCAGACAAATGTCAATGATGGTTATGTTTACGTGGTGGATATGGATTTAGAGAAGTTCTTTGATACAGTATGTCAAAGTAAACTCATTGAAGTACTATCACGCACCATCAAGGATGGACGAGTAATATCGCTCATTCACAAATATCTCAATGCTGGAGTTATCAGCAGAGGAATGTTTGAAAAGACAGAGGTTGGTATGCCACAAGGTGGACCGTTAAGCCCACTCTTAAGTAACATAATGCTGAATGAATTGGATAAGGAACTTACACGCAGAGGACACAGATTTGTCCGTTACGCAGATGATTGTATGATTTTCTGCAAAAGTAGAAAGAGTGCAGAAAGAACCTTAAACAACATAGTGCCATACATTGAAGGGAAGCTGTTCCTCAAAGTAAATCGTATCAAAACATGCGTGGCACATATCAGCAAAGTCAAGTATCTTGGCTATAGTTTCTATAGATACAAAGGGAAATGCAGATTTAGGGTACATCCAAAATCAGTGGAGAAGATGAAGAATAAAATCAGAGAACTTACTGATAGACATAACGGATGGGGAAATGAATATCGTGCATGGAAACTGACACAGTTTATCAGAGGATGGGTAAACTACTTTGGAATGGCTGATATGAAAAGGCTATTACAAAGTAATGATGAATGGCTACGCCATAGAATAAGGGCGATTTATTGGAAACAGTGGAAGAAAATCAGAACAAGATACCGAAGATTGAAAGAACTCGGAATGGATGAAAACTTTATTCAATGGCACGCAAGTATGCGACAAGGCATTTGGAACAGTAGCAGTAACAGAATGGTACAGTTCGCTTTGAATAATGCAAAACTCCGCGAATGGGGTTATCCAACATTCACAGAGTTCTATGTGAAAATATGTGAAAACTAAAGAACCGCCGTATACCGAACGGTACGTACGGTGGTGTGGGAGGTCGGTAGATAAAATAATTATCTACCTCCTACCCGATTTTAAATCTCGCATCGGTATTATCTTCCCCAACTTTTCATATTCCTCACTTGAATATCATCGGCTTAAGTGTTACAATTAATAAAAGCATTATATTTCTAACAAATCATTTGGTGAATACCAGTCTGAAATTCTATTTTCAATTCTAAAGAAATCTTGATGCTTTCGAAATCAATTCATTAAAAAAAGCAGCGAGGTTTTGGAGGAAAAATAGAAGCCTCCTGCGCGTTACAAAGGAGGTATGTGTATGACAACACACAAAGACAAGAAGCTTGTCAAAAGGGACTATAAGTCCAGAATGTTTACCATGATTTTTAGGGACAAGAAGGAGCTATTGCAGCTTTATAATGCGGTGGCACAGAGAAAT
>JAFTWA010000059.1 GCA_017465565.1 Tyzzerella sp. | reverse complement strand
TTTTTCTGTCAGGCAGATACATCGCCTGATGGTGAATGGGTTTGCACCTTGACAAATAAATACCCATTCACCAAATACATTCCTGCTGTTGTCGTGATGAGCGTGAGCCACGTTAGCGGATACGCCATGAGCCGAAGTAATCTTTGGGGAGCGAGCAATATCCGGCTATAACTATCAGGTTGCTACTGATAAGGCGATAACAGACAGCAGGTACAATGATACTCCTGTCCGGTCATGAAGGTGAGGGCAGCTTCGGGAGATCCCCGGAGGAGTTCGATTCTCGTGGTGCTGATTCGCAGTCAGCCATTTGGTGACTTCCCGTGCGTGTATGCACATCAGTCGGGGTGTCGAGGACAAATAGGCTGGCTACATATGAGACAGACTTAGGAGGGGAATCAGGAGTATGGAGAAAAAAGATGTGAGGCGTGGTGACATCTATCACGCCAATCTCAATCCGGTCTTTGGGAGTGAGCAGGGCGGTTGTCGTCCAGTGCTTGTGATTCAGAATAATAAAGGGAATTATCATAGCCCAACCGTTATTGTTGCAGCGATTACAAGCAGAAGGAAATCGAAGCTACCGACACATGTGCGAATTCGAGGAATACGAAGATTGGATAAGAGTTCGATGGTGCTATTGGAGCAGATTCGGACCATAGATAAGAAACGCCTGGGGGATTACATAGGGAGAGTAAACCACCGGCAGATGCAGAAGGTCGATGAGGCGTTAAGAATTAGTATAGAAGTATAAATAATTGTCAAGTGTGCGATTTCAAAATTCGCACATTAGACGTTAAAAGGACTGTGCGCTATCTTATAAGTGTACAGTCCTTTTAGCGTCTTAGAAACGATAAGGGGAGGTGCAGTCATGACAGAAACTTTTGAGATATCGAAAAAAGTATATGAAGCGGAAGATATTCAGAAATTGCTTGGAATCGGGCGAACCAAGGTATATGAATTTCTGGATGAGGTTTATCAAAAACAGGAGCCTTTCCGCGTAATTAAGATAGGAAAGATGTATAAGATTCCATGTCGCCCATTTGATAAATGGCTGAGTGGGGAATAATGCAGAAAGAGGTGTACTATGGCAGAAAAGAGAGTGGTCTTTTTTGAGAATACTTCGTGGTATCACAGATATAAAGAAATCTTAGATGATATGACTGTGAAATACAGTAAAAAAGGTGGATTCGAGACACCTGAAGAAGCAGAGGAAAGCTACTGGCAGTATGAGAAGCGTTTTAAAGATAGGCAGAGAGAATTGCAAATAGCCTATAAGAAGAACACAGAAGCCATGTTTGGGGATTATCTGAAGTATTGGTTTGAACACATTTATTCAGAGAGAATCGAAACCACAACCAGGATGCTTGGCTCATATACATTGTATGAATTGATTATGCCAAGTATGGAGAATGATATCAAGTTGCGATATGTAACAGTAGAATACTTGGATGCGCTGTTTCAGACGGTTTCTAAAATCTGTGCTTCAGCAGGAAATAAAGCAAGGGAATTAGTTGGATTGGCAATGAAAGATGCCCTTGCAGATGGCTTTATAACATACAATCCGGTGCCTGAGACGAAGCCATACAGGAGAAAGAAACCAAAGATTCGCATTTTGAGTAAGGAAAAAATTAAAATATTATTGCAGGTGGCTTGCAAAAGTCCTTGGTTTTTGGAAATTCTGTTAGGGCTGTTTTGCGGACTTAGAAAAGGAGAAATTCTTGGACTGAAGTTTGGGGATTTTGATTTTGAGAAACAGACAGTTAGAATCAGCCGTCAGCTTGTCAGCGATCTAAAGATAGCAGAGAATGAGTTTCGAATCGAAGGAAGCGATTTGGTTGAACGTGATCCAAAGACAGAGAACAGTATGCGCATATTGAAAGTGCCAAAAGCAGTTATGAAAGAGTTGGAGAACCGACAGAAAAAGGTTCAAATGGATAAGGAACGTCTAGGCGCAGAGTACGTGGATTATGATTATATTAGTTGCCAAGAAAACGGCAAGCCACATGGACTGAGTTCCTTTAACAATGCGTTGACGAAACTCTGCAAGCGCAATGGTCTTGCTGTGATTACTGTGCATGGATTGCGTCACATGTTTGCTACCATATTGATTGAAAGAGGTGTACCGTTAGTGAAGATATCGGGCTTATTAGGACATACTTCGATACATACCACATACGAATATTACTGTGATGTTATGGATGAAAAGGACAAGATTATTGCATTTATGAATGATACGTTTGTGCCAGCCAGAACCGGAACGGAGGGATAGCATGAAGAAGTTGGAGTTTAAGCAGTATGTGGAATATAAAGTATATGCAGTTACCACTATAAAGAAAGGGTATGGGTTCCGTGTAGTCCTGACGTTTGCAGATGAAACAACCATGACAAAGCAACACGCAGGCTTTAAAACGAAACGCGAAGCAAATGCCGAGCGTGATGAAGTGGTAGGGCAATTACGTGATAGAACTTATGTGGTGTATGATAAAATTCGAGTTGCAGATTTTCTGACATATTGGCTGGAAGATGTTATGAGAGTAGAAATCACGTCCGATTCCTACGATGGCTATAAGAATGTCGTGTATAATTACGTGATTCCGAAATATGGCAAGATGTACATGTCTACGCTGAATCAAGGATATATTACTAATTTATATAAGGAAATAACAGATAAATATGAATCGGTGGCAAGAATTGCCAAAACGGTCATGAAGACTGCATTAGACTATGCCAAAAGCAAAAGCGTTGTTTCCGTGAATTGTGCTATAGGAGTAAGTTTGCCAAAGAGTGTGAAGAAGACAGAGTATCGTGTCAGAAAGATAGATACACAAAAGACTATGACACTTCCACAGGTACTTACCCTTATCGAAGCAAGTAAAGATACACCTATTTATATGCAGATTCTGTTTGCGGTATTGATGGGATTAAGACGTGGAGAAATCAATGGATTGAAATACAGTGACGTAGACTATATCAATCGAACATTGAGAGTGAAAAGACAGTTGGGAAAGAAACCAAATTCAAAGGCTGAAGATGTCGCGCCAAAGATGCTGACAAAGCAGGATATTCCTGTCAAAACAGATTCAAGTGTTCGTGAGTTGCCAATACCGGATTTTGTCTTTGAAGCAATCTTAGAGCAACGCAAAATCTATGAGAAGAATCGAAGACGCAGAAAGCGCGAGTTTCGGGACTGGGATTATATCTGTTGTTCTTCCTACGGGAATCCGAGAAGCAAAAGTTATCATTTTAAATATTACAAACAGATCTTGGCGGAAAACAACCTACCAAACATTCATTTTCATCAACTGAGAAATACTTATAGCACACTTCTCATGAAGAATGATTTTAATGTAAAGGGTATTTCAAATCTGATGGGACATGCGAAGGAGATTATTACGGCAGATGTTTATGGTGACACGCAGGAAATCATAGAAGATTGTCTGTATGCTATTGAACCTTTTATAGAAGAAGTCATGCCTATATATAATAGGGAAGAGTATTACGATTATACAGATGTTTTCGAAATGGAGAATCTCACAGATGAATATTGGATAGCTGCGTGACCATAATAAAAGTACAGATGTTGGCAAATCGAACATTTGTACTTTTTTTGATTTAGTTCTATATACATTTAAAAAAATCTTTGCTATAATGATGAAGCAATTTAATTTATACTACTTAATGCTATTTAGTGATAAGTAGTCCTTGAAATTAGGATTTGTGACTTTTATTCGTAATTCACTCGAAAAATGCTTTTTAGGATGCTCGAAAGAGTGCTTTCATTACGAATCTCATTACGAATGATTGCCTAATAGACAACTTTTTTAAAGTCACAAATGGGAGAAATGCTATGAATAAATTCGTTTTAAAATCAGAATATAAGCCAACCGGAGACCAACCACAAGCCATTGAAAAGCTAGTTCAAGGCTTTCGCGAAGGCAATCAATGCCAGACTTTACTAGGGGTTACAGGTTCCGGCAAAACTTTTACAATGGCTAACGTGATTGAACAATTAAATAGACCGACGCTGGTAATCGCACACAACAAAACATTAGCGGCTCAGCTGTACGGGGAATTCCGCGAGATGTTCCCTGATAATGCGGTGGAGTATTTTGTGTCCTACTACGATTACTACCAACCGGAAGCCTACGTCCCATCCTCTGACACCTACATCGCGAAGGACTCATCCATGAATGACGAGATTGACAAACTTCGCCACTCAGCAACCGCAGCCCTTTCAGAGCGCCGCGACGTTATCATTGTGGCCAGTGTATCCTGCATCTATGGACTGGGTTCTCCAATCGATTATCAGGAGATGGTTATCTCGCTTCGACCTGGCATGATAAAGGATCGTGACGAGGTGATTAAGAAGTTAATAGAGATACAGTATGACCGAAATGAGATGGATTTTAAGCGCGGTACATTCCGTGTCCGTGGGGATGTGCTGGAGATTTTCCCCGCGTATTCAGAAAACAAAGCCTACCGCGTGGAATTCTTCGGCGATGAAGTGGACAGAATTACAGAGATAGATGTACTCACGGGAGAAATCAAAAGTGCACTGAATCATATAGCAATTTATCCTGCCTCACACTATGTTGTGTCGGAAGAAAGTATGAAACGCGCAACGCAGGCGATTGAAGAAGAACTGGTGGAACAGGTTCGTTATTTCAAGAGTGAGGATAAATTATTAGAAGCACAGCGTATATCGGAGCGTACAAACTTTGACGTGGAGATGATGCGAGAGACGGGGTTCTGTTCTGGAATCGAGAATTATTCAAGACATTTAACGGGACTAGAGCCTGGACAACCACCGCATACACTGATAGACTATTTCCCGGATGATTTCTTGATTATGATAGATGAATCGCATATGACGGTTCCGCAGATTGGAGCCATGTATTCGGGTGACCGTTCGAGAAAGACGACGTTGGTGGATTATGGTTTCCGTCTCCCTTCGGCGCTGGATAACCGTCCGCTTAACTTTGGTGAGTTTGAGAGTAAGGTAAACCAGATGCTTTTTGTATCTGCGACACCCGGAAAATATGAAGAGCAGAACGAGCTTCTCCGCGTGGAACAGATTATCCGTCCGACCGGGCTTCTTGACCCAGAGGTAGAGGTGCGTCCGATTGAAGGACAGATTGACGACCTGATTGGCGAAGTCAATAAAGAGATTGCAAAGAAGAATAAGATTCTGATTACAACGCTTACAAAGCGTATGGCGGAGGATTTGACAGATTACATGCGTGAGCTTGGAATCCGCGTGAAATATCTGCATTCGGACATTGATACATTAGAAAGAACGGAGATTATCCGTGACATGCGTCTGGACGTGTTCGATGTGCTGATTGGTATTAACCTGCTCCGTGAAGGCCTTGATATTCCGGAGATTACGTTGATTGCGATTCTGGATGCGGATAAAGAAGGGTTCCTTCGCTCAGAAACTTCTTTGATTCAGACGATTGGACGTGCAGCCCGTAACGTAGACGGACATGTTATCATGTACGCAGACACAATTACGGATTCCATGAAGCGTGCGATGGATGAGACCGAGCGTAGACGTGCTATTCAGATGCAGTACAATGAAGAACATGGTATTACGCCACAGACCGTACGCAAAGCAGTGCGCGATTTGATTAGTATTTCGAAGAAGGTGGCTGCGGAAGAGCTTCGCATGGAGAAGGACCCAGAGTCTATGAGCAAGGAAGAACTGGAGAAGTTAATAAAAGATATTTCAAAACAAATGAGAAAAGCCGCGGCAGAACTGAATTTCGAGGCGGCAGCACAGCTGCGTGACAAGATGATAGAGCTTAAGCAGAAGTATCAGGAGATAGAGTAAAAGATGAAGCAATATATTAAAATACGAGGTGCCAATGAGCACAATCTGAAAAATGTAGATATCAATATTCCAAGAGATGAGCTTGTGGTATTAACAGGACTCAGCGGTTCGGGAAAGTCTTCCCTGGCGTTTGATACGATTTACGCAGAAGGCCAGAGAAGATATATGGAATCTTTGTCTTCCTATGCGAGACAATTCCTTGGGCAGATGGAAAAGCCAAATGTGGAAAGCATCGAGGGCTTATCGCCAGCGATTTCCATTGACCAGAAGACGACAAACCGCAACCCTCGCTCTACGGTTGGAACGGTAACGGAGATTTATGATTATTTCCGTCTTCTTTATGCGCGTATTGGAATTCCGCACTGTCCAAAGTGTGGGAAGGAGATTAAGAAGCAGACGGTAGACCAGATGGTAGACCAGATTATGGAACTCCCAGAAGGAACCAAGATACAGCTTCTTGCACCGGTCGTGCGCGGGAAAAAGGGACGACACGAGAAATTATTGGAACGCGCAAAGAAGAGTGGATATGTGCGTGCGCGTATTGATGGAAATTTGTATGAATTATCCGAAGAGATTACATTGGATAAGAATATTAAGCATACGATTGAGATTATTGTGGACCGTCTGGTAGTGCGTCCTGGAATCGAAAAGAGAATGACAGATTCAATCGAGACTGTATTAAATCTTGCGGAAGGTCTGCTGACGGTGGATGTGATTGGCGGGGAACCAATCCAGTTCAGTCAGAGCTTTTCTTGCCCGGACTGTGGAATTAGTATCGAAGAAATCGAACCGAGAAGCTTCTCGTTTAACAACCCGTTTGGTGCCTGCCCAGTTTGTTTTGGACTTGGCTACAAGATGGAATTTGACATAGACCTTATGATTCCAGACCAGAGCCTCAGCATCGACGAAGGCGCGATTGTAGTTATGGGCTGGCAGTCATGTACAGATGAGAAGAGTTTTACAAGAGCGATTTTAAATGCGCTCAGCGAAGAATATAAATTTTCCCTTAGCACTCCGTTCCAGGATTACCCGGAGAAAATCAAGGATATTTTAATAAATGGGACAAATGGGAAGACGGTAAAAGTGCATTATGTTGGTCAGCGCGGAGAAGGCTTCTATGACATAGCCTTCGAAGGTTTGATCCGAAATGTAGAGCGCCGATACCGCGAGACTTCTTCAGAGATTACAAAGGCTGAGTATGAAACATTCATGCGCATTACGCCATGTCATGAATGTGGTGGCCAGCGTCTGAAGAAAAGTGCTTTGGCGGTAACTGTTGGCGGAAAGAATATTGCGGAAGTAACTGCACTTTCCATTGAACAGTTAGCAGCATTTCTAGATGAATTAGAGCTTACAAAGACACAGGAAATGATAGGGGAGCAGATTTTGAAAGAAATCAAGACCCGTATCCGTTTTTTGATGGATGTAGGACTTGACTATCTGACTTTGGCTCGTGCAACGGGAAGTCTCTCAGGCGGCGAGGCACAGAGAATCCGTCTTGCAACCCAGATTGGTTCCGGACTTGTGGGCGTTGCCTATATCTTGGATGAGCCGAGTATCGGACTTCACCAGAGAGATAACGATAAACTGCTCGGAACGTTAAAGCATTTGCGGGATTTGGGAAATACATTGATTGTGGTAGAGCACGACGAAGATACGATGCTGGCAGCGGACCATATCGTAGACATTGGTCCAGGTGCGGGAGAGCATGGGGGTCTCATTGTGGCGGAAGGAACTGCGGAGGATATTATGGCAAATCCAGATTCTATCACGGGAGCGTACCTCAGCCGAAAACTGACAATTCCAGTGCCGGCTGCGCGTAAAGAACCAAAGGGATGGCTGAAAGTTGTAGGTGCGGCGGAAAATAATCTGAAAAATATTGATGTGGAGATTCCGCTTGGCGTGATGACCTGTGTAACAGGCGTTTCTGGTTCGGGAAAAAGCTCGCTCGTAAATGAAATTATTTATAAGCAGCTTGCAAAGAAACTAAACCGTGCAAGAACGATTCCAGGAAAGCATAAGGCAATCGAAGGGATTGAGCAGTTAGATAAGATTATTAATATTGACCAGTCGCCGATTGGAAGAACGCCTCGCTCCAATCCAGCGACCTATACAGGTGTATTTGATTTGATTCGTGACCTTTTTGCTGCAACAGCAGATGCAAAAGCAAGAGGCTACAAAAAAGGACGTTTCAGTTTCAATGTGAAGGGCGGACGCTGTGAGGCATGCTCTGGCGACGGAATTCTTAAAATAGAAATGCATTTCCTTCCGGACGTTTATGTGCCTTGCGAAGTGTGTGGCGGTAAGCGTTACAATCGTGAGACCCTGGAAGTGAAGTATAAAGGAAAGAGCATTTACGATGTGCTGAATATGACGGTAGAGGAGGCGCCGAAGTTTTTCGAGAATGTTCCAAGCATCCGCAGAAAGATGGAGACACTTTACGATGTGGGACTTTCTTATATCCGTCTTGGACAGCCTTCTACGCAGTTGTCTGGTGGAGAGGCACAGCGGATTAAGCTTGCAACAGAGCTTAGCAGAAGAAGCACAGGAAAGACCATTTACGTGCTGGATGAGCCGACAACGGGCTTACATTTTGCGGATGTGCATAAGCTGACGGATATCCTGCAGCGACTGACAGAAGACGGCAATACGGTAATTGTCATTGAGCACAATCTGGATGTGATTAAGACTGCAGATTACATTATAGACATCGGTCCGGAAGGCGGAGATAAGGGCGGTACGATTATTGCCAAGGGAACGCCGGAGGAGGTTGCCGAGAATCCAAAATCGTATACGGGACATTATATAAAGAGAGAACTTATGCGTGCAAGTGAGAAATAATGCATAAATAATGTAAATATTCCTTAAGAAATGCTGAAAATCGCAAAAAAAGTCTTTCCATTTATTTGAAATTCAATTATAATGTTGTAGATATATGAATGAAACGAAAGATGATATAATAGATAAGAGCAGTGAAAGGAGAAACTAAATGGCAGTAACAGATATCGGAATCGATTTGGGAACAGCCAGTGTTCTGGTGTACGTAAAAGGGAAAGGTGTTGTTTTAAAAGAACCTTCAGTAGTGGCATTTGACAGAGACACGAATGTGATCAAAGCGATTGGGGAAGAAGCGAGATTAATGCTCGGAAGAACACCTGGTAACATTATTGCAGTAAGACCTTTAAGACAGGGTGTTATTTCAGATTACACAGTAACTGAAAAGATGATTAAATATTTTGTACAGAAAGCAGTAGGTACAAGAATTTTCAAGAAACCACGTATTAGCATCTGTGTACCAAGCGGTGTAACAGAGGTTGAAAAGAAAGCAGTAGAGGATGCTGGATACGCAGCAGGCGCCCGTTCCGTACATTTGATTGAAGAGCCTGTAGCGGCAGCGATCGGAGCTGGAATTGATATTGCAAAGCCATGTGGAAATATGATTGTAGATATCGGTGGTGGTACATCAGATATCGCAGTTATTTCACTTGGAGGAACTGTTGTAAATACTTCTATCAAGGTTGCAGGTGATGACTTTGATGAAGCAATCGTTCGTTATATGCGTAAGAAACACAACTTGCTCATCGGTGAACGTACAGCAGAAGATATCAAGATTCGAATTGGTACAACCTATCCATTAGTAGAAGATGAGATTATGGAAGTACGTGGACGTAACCTGGTAACAGGTCTTCCTAAGACAGTAACAGTAACTTCTTCAGAAACAGAAGAAGCACTTGCAGAACCAGCAGGTCAGATTGTGGAAGCTGTTATCGAAGTACTGGAAAGAACTCCACCAGAATTGTCAGCAGATATTCTTGATAGAGGAATCGTGCTCACAGGCGGCGGCGCATTACTTCGTGGTCTGGAAGAATTAATTGAAGAGAAGACAGGAATCAATACAATGACAGCAGAAGATCCAATGAAAGTAGTTGCGATTGGAACTGGACAGTTTGTAGAATTCATGGGTTCAAAATAAGATTGAGATGTAAAGAGCTGCTTTAATTACCAAAGCGGCTCTTTTATATTCGGACATATAAAAAACGCAGAGTCCCGTGAATGGGACTTTGTTAAGAAAACAAGGAGGAAAACGTGGCAGAAATTGTAAAAGGATATGTAGACCATATTGTGTTTCGGAACGAAGACAATGGTTATACGGTATTTCATTTGGTGAATGATGATGGAGAATTGACTTGCGTTGGTAGTTTTCCTTATATTGGCGAGGGCGAATTGTTGGAGCTGACAGGCGAGTATGTCACCCATGGGACCTATGGGGTGCAGCTGCAGGTTGCTTCTTACGAAGTGCAGGAGCCGGAGGATTTGATTTCTATTGAGCGGTATCTTGGCTCAGGCGCAATCAAGGGCCTTGGGGCAACACTTGCAGGGCGCATCGTGCGCAGATTCAAGGGCGACACGTTCCGCATCATAGAAGAAGAGCCGGAGCGCCTCGCAGAAGTAAAGGGGATCAGTGAACGGAAAGCAATGGAAATTGCATCCCAGGTAGAAGAGAAGAAGGACATGCGAAAGGCCATGATTTATCTGCAGAAGTACGGTATTACACTGGCATTATCCGCAAAGATTTATGAACATTACGGCCAGAATGTGTACCGTGTCATGGAAGAAAATCCGTACCAGATTGCAGACCATGTTCCTGGTGTTGGATTTAAAACGGCAGATGAAATTGCAAGAAGAATCGGCATACATACAGATTCGGATTACCGCATTCGAAGCGGTATATTCTACGTGCTGTTGCAGGCGACAAATGATGGTCATATTTATCTGCCAGAGCGGGAAGTACTGTATCGGACTAAGGCGCTTCTGGAGCTGGATCTTGCAGACGTTTCGAAGTATCTCATGGACCTTGCAATCGAGAAGAAAATCGTGATGCGGGATGTGGAGGAAGAAAAACATATTTATCCGTCCCAGTACTACTATATGGAACTGAATACGGCGAAAATGCTCCACGACCTGGATATAAAATATGACGTGGCAGAGGTGGCTGTGGCCCAGCGTTTGTTCCAAATAGAGCAGAATGCAGATTTGCAGTTAGACGATATGCAGAGAAAAGCAGTTATTACAGCCGCGAGAAACGGTCTTATGGTGCTGACCGGCGGGCCTGGAACTGGAAAAACGACAACCATCAATGCGATGATTCATTTCTTTGAAAGTGAGGGGATGGATATTTACCTGGCAGCACCGACGGGGCGTGCGGCAAAGCGAATGACAGAGGCGACAGGCTATGAGGCCAAGACCATTCACCGTATGCTGGAGCTTGCCTATATTCCGGAAAATAGCGACAACCGCATGCAGTATGGGCGAAACGAGGAAAATCCACTGGAGGCAGATGTGATTATCATTGATGAGATGTCCATGGTAGACCTGCCGCTGATGCATGTGCTTTTGAAAGCGGTTATGGTAGGAACCAGAGTCATTCTGGTAGGGGATAAAGACCAGCTGCCGTCGGTGGGGGCAGGGAGCGTTTTGAAAGATTTGATTGAGTCAGAATGCTTTCCGGTGATTACGCTTACGAAGATTTTCCGTCAGGCAGAGCAGAGTGACATTGTAGTCAATGCCCATAAGATTAACCGCGGAGAAGAAGTGATTCTGGATAATAAGAGCAGAGATTTCTTTTTCCTAAAGAGACAGGATGCGAATACGATTATCAGTGTGGTGCTGACGCTGATTCAGAAGAAGCTCCCGAGATACGTAGACGCGGACATGCTGGACATTCAGGTGCTCACTCCGATGCGAAAAGGACTTCTCGGAGTGGAGCGGCTGAATACAATCCTGCAGCAGTATTTGAATCCGCCAGATGCCAAGAAGGCAGAGAAAGAATATGGGGATAAGCTGTTCCGCGTGGGCGATAAGGTCATGCAGATAAAAAATAATTACCAGCTCGAGTGGGAGATTGCGACAAAGTATGGCCTTGTAGTAGATAAAGGCGTCGGGGTTTTCAACGGCGACATTGGAAGAATTACGGAAATCAACCATTATACCGAAACTATCGAAGTGGAGTATGAAGAAAAGAAAAAAGTAAAATATCCATTTCAGCTGCTGGAGGAACTGGAACTGGCATATGCCGTTACAGTTCACAAGTCCCAGGGAAGCGAGTATCCGGCGGTAATTATTCCCCTGCTTCAGGGGCCAAGACAGCTCTATCACCGCAACCTGATTTACACAGCGGTGACAAGGGCGAAGAAATGTGTGACGCTTGTGGGGAGCGATATTACATTTCAGGAAATGATTCAGAATGTACATGAACAGAACCGTTATACAAGCCTTGCAGAGCGGATTCGGGAAATGATGTAGGAAATGCCAAAGAGAGTCCGGTGTAAACGGATGAACCTATTATATAAAGTGTATGACAAGTGTTTGAGGGTACTATACCCTCAAACATGTTATTTTTGTGGAAAAATTTGCAGGACACCCATCTGTAAGGATTGTCTTAAAAAAGTTACATATATCAAGGAACCGCGCTGCAAAAAGTGTGGCAAGCCGGTAAGATATGCGGAGCAGGAGTACTGCCAGGACTGTAAGAAAAGGGAGACCGCTTTTGAACAGGGAAAAAGCATATGGCTCCACAAGGGACCTGTCACATGGTCCATCTATCAGTTTAAGTATCACAATCGCCGCATCTTTGGAGAATTTTATGCCAAGGAGCTTTGGCGTTTATATGGAAAGAACCTAAAGAATTGGAACATTGATGTGATTGTGCCAGTGCCGCTTCACTGGAAGCGAAAACGAGTCCGGGGTTACAACCAGGCAGAAATCATAGCACACCATCTGGGACGGCTTTCTGGAATTCCGGTGAATGCAAAAGCGGTGCAGCGTGTGCGCTATACAAGGCCACAGAAGGAACTGAATGATAAAGAGAGAAAGAAGAATCTGAAGGAGGCATTTCAGATTACAAAACACTGGAAAAAGGTGCCCCATGTGCTTATTGTGGATGATATTTATACCACGGGGAATACCATAGATGCGGCAGCGAGAGTATTGAGGCAAAACGGGGCGGAGAAAATATGGTTTTTAACCATAAGTATTGGACAAGGTTTCTAATTATGTGGTATACTCAAATAATAATGTATATTAGGGAAAATATGTTTAGAGGTGACACTTATGTTAAATGAAAAACGGGTAAAGCATATGGTGAAGCTTGCGCTGTATGAGAGCAAAGATGGTGCGGAAGAACTAAAGATAAGCTCATATTTTAAGAAAGATTATGTGAACAGCAACATGATATGGTCGATTCTATGGATGACAGTTGCATACATAATTATAGCAGCGCTAATCGTTGTTACGTGTTTGCAGGTACTACTGAAGGATATGTCGTTTGGACTGATTCTCTCATTGGTGCTTGCGTTTGTGGCCGCTTACGGATTAATGCTTATCACATATATCGTGCTTTCCAGAAAACATTACAAAAAGAAACATGCACGTGCATATCACCGCGTGAAGCGATTCAAAAAAGGACTTGAAATTTTAGAAGATATGTACAGAGAGGAGGAACAATAATGGGCAAATTATTTGAATTGAAGGGGCATATTTCTATGCTTTATACAAAATACTCAAGATATATTGATCGAGTGCTGAGATTTTTGCTGGCATTATTGACATTTACCTTTATTAACAACAACATCGGATTCTCATCGGTACTGGGAAATCCATTTATGTCAATTGTACTGTCTCTGATTTGTACATTCCTGCCAACAGCGATGACCGTAGTATTTGCAATGTTTGCGGTACTTCTCCATGTTTTCACAGTATCGTTTGGAATGGCAATCGTATCGGCGGCACTGTTCCTCGTAATGTATGCACTTTACCTGCGTTACACACCGGGGAAATCCTTGATTTTACTTCTTGTTCTGATTGCATATATGTTTAACATGCCGGTAGCAGTTCCAATTATATTTGGATTAGTAGGCGGTCCGGTTTGTATCGTGGCTATTTCTATGGGAACACTATTCTATTATATGGTCGATTACGTAAAATCTTATGCGACACTCATTGGAACTGTTGCAGAGACAGGAATGATGGAGCAAATCACAGCATATGCACAGCAGGTACTTCTGAATGGCAAAATGTGGGCGGCAATTGTTTCGTTCGGGCTTGTGCTTTTAATCGTATATTACCTGAGACAGCTTGCAGTTGACCATGCATGGAAGATTGCAATCGTGGCTGGTGCACTTAGCAATATGATTGTAATGGCATTTGCAAATGTAATTATGGAGGTGCCGGTAGATTACGTTGCGTTGATTGTTGGAAGCATATTTGCAGTTATCTTTGCATTGATATTAGAGTTCTTCGTCTTTGCTGTGGATTATGCAAGGACAGAATACTTACAGTTTGAAGATGATGAATATTATTATTATGTAAAGGCAGTTCCTAAGATGTCGGTTGCAGTTCCAGAGAAGACGGTAAAACGTATTCATGAACGTCAGGAGACTGAAACCCAAAAGATTATTGAAGAAGATTAGATCTTTTATTTAGAAGAAATAAATCGAAAGAAAGAACAGATAGAATGGAGGTGACAGAATGAGACAGAATATTCGTGCTCTTTTAAATCCAATTATTGGGGACTGGTATTTTCCAGATGTGAAAGTGACAGATGTGCTTGAAATTATTATTCTTGCTTTTCTCTTTTACCAGCTCATCAAATGGATTAAGAATACAAAAGCCTGGATGCTGCTTCGAGGCATTATTGTGCTTGCTGTCTTTATTCTGATTGCTTTTGTTTTAAGAATGAATACAATTTTATGGCTGGCGAAGAATTCTATCGGAGTATTGGCAACAGCAGCAATCGTCGTGTTCCAGCCAGAACTTCGAAGAGCACTGGAAAAATTAGGTCAGAGAGATTTTTGGAATGCTTTTATGCCATTTGATACCAACAAGACACATGGCAGATTCCAAATGAAAACGATTGATGCGATTGTAACAGCCTGCTATGAAATGGGAAAAGTTAAGACAGGAGCATTGATTGTTGTAGAGAGAGACATCAAACTGACAGAGTACGAGCACACAGGAATTGCACTGGATTGTATCGTATCAAGTCAGGTACTTATTAATATATTTGAACATAACACACCACTTCATGACGGTGCAGTTATTGTGCGCGGTGACCGTATCGTGGCAGCTACATGCTATCTGCCATTATCAGATAATATGAAGCTTAGTAAAGACCTGGGTACAAGACACCGTGCGGCAGTTGGAATGAGCGAAGTGAGTGACGCGCTGGTAATCAGTGTATCAGAAGAGACAGGAAGAGTTTCTTTTGCAGTCGGCGGTCATCTTACCCGTGCAGTTCCGCAGGAACAGCTGCGCGGCAAATTGCTGCAGCTGCAGGATAAGGCAGAAAATGAGAAAAAGTTCACATTGAAGAAAGGATGGCGTAAGGATGAAGGAAAGACTGAAAAATAATCTCGGCCTCAAAATCATGGCCCTCTTCTTCGCAATCTTCTTATGGTGGGCTGTTGTAAATATCGATGATCCAATTGAACAAAAGAAATTTTATACAGAAGTAGGCGTGGTTAATCCAGAGGTTATTACCAATGAAGGTAAGAGCTATCAGATTTCTGACAACACGAAAACGGTTGTGGTTACTGTAGAGGCAAGACGTAAGGTCCTGGAAGAAATCAAGAGCGGCAATATCGTGGCGACAGCCGATATGCGCGAACTCCAGGGAACTTCGGTGCCGATTCGAATTACAATCAATGGATTTGAAGGAAAATATGAGAAAGCGACTGCTAATCCGCAGAATATCCAAGTAAAGGTGGAAGAGACACAGCAAAAGACATTCCCAATCACACCAGTCACGACTGGAAGCGTGCGTGATGGTTATGTAGTTGCAGGTCTGTCTGTATCGCCAAAATCAGTGGATATCAGCGGACCAGAATCGGTTGTTGGAAAGATTAGTAAAGTAGTTGCAAGAGTAGACGTTTCTGAGCTGTCTGGTGATGTGACAAAACAAACGACTCTCGTTTACTATGATGCGGCAGATAACGTAATTGAAAAGACAAATCTGTCAAGTAACTGTGATGCAAACGGGGTGGACGTAACTGTTACTGTATGGAAGACGAAGACCGTTAGTCTGGGATTTGATACCTCTGGTATTGTTCCGGGGGATGGATACATCTTCGATTCCATTGAAGTAGAGCCAAAAGAGGTGGAAATTGCGGCAAGCCAAGAAGTGTTAACTACAGTTACGAAGCTGGAAATAAAAGCAGAAGAGCTGCAGAAAACAGATATGACAAAGAATGAGGATATTGTAGTTGATATCAGTAAATATTTGCCAGAAGGCGTGATTTTGGCAGATTCGGATGCAAGCAATGTTCTTGTAAAAATTATTCTGGAGCAGGTTGGAACAAAAACAATTTCCCTTCCAGTTCGTTCTGTAAGAGTAGAAGGATTGTCTGATAAGCTTCAGATAGAATATGGACCTACTCAGGCATTGGAACTAGTATTTGAAGGAGCAAACGAAGTACTGCAGACTCTGACAGCAGAGAAGATTACAGCGACAATTGATCTCACAGCATTTAAAGAGGAAGGAACCTTTGAGGTGCCTGTAACGATTACAAGCATACCAGAAGGATGTGCATATACTGGTGATGTGAAGGTGCAGATTATATTGTCCCAGAAAGAAGCGGCAGGAAACTAATATGTAGGAGGCTACATGTATGGTGACACAGAAAATAATGATTAAGAACACCACAGGGCTGCATTTAAGACCAGCAGGTCTTTTCTGCAAAACTGCGGTAGAATTTAAGAGCAAGGTAACATTTCGCCACAAGAACACGATAGCAAATGCAAAAAGTGTGCTGAGTGTTCTTGGTGCCTGCATCAAGCGTGGAGACGAAATTGAACTGATATGCGAAGGCGAAGATGAAGAAGAAGCGTTGGCTACTATGGTAAAGATTATTGAAGACGGATTAGGAGAGTGACAAACATGCTGAATTATCAAAAATATAAAAGAGTACCAGTAATGGCCTATCCAGAAAGAGAATGGCCGAATAAAGAAATTCAAAAAGCACCAGTATGGTGCAGCGTAGACTTGCGTGATGGCAATCAGGCTCTTATTGAACCAATGGTTGTGGAAGAAAAAATCGAGATGTTTAACCTTCTTGTAAAGCTTGGATTCAAGGAAATTGAAGTTGGTTTTCCATCTGCATCCCAGATTGAATTCGATTTCCTGCGCGAGCTGGTAGAACGCAATCTTATTCCGGATGATGTGTGTATTCAGGTACTTGTACAGTGCCGCGAGCATCTGATTCAGAGAACGTTCGAAGCATTGGAAGGTGTAAAGAAGGCAATCGTGCACATTTACAACTCAACTTCTACTCTTCAAAGAGATGTTGTGTTCCATAAAAACAGAGAAGAAATCAAGCAGATTGCCATTGATGGTACAGAATTAGTAAAGAAATGTATGAAGGACTTCCCGGGCGAAGTTATCTTGGAATATTCTCCAGAAAGCTTTACCGGAACAGAGCTTGACTATGCGCTTGAAGTGTGCACAGCAGTGCAGGATGCATGGGGACCAACAAAGGAAAATCCTATCATCTTTAACCTTCCAGCGACGGTTGAAATGACAACACCAAACGTTTACGCAGACCAAATCGAATGGATGCATAAACATTTCAAAAATAGAGAAAGTATTATCTTAAGCATTCATCCACACAACGACAGAGGTACTGGCGTTGCAGCAACAGAGCTTGCGCTTCTTGCAGGAGCTGACCGTGTGGAAGGTACACTTTTCGGAAATGGAGAACGTACAGGTAACCTCGACATCTTAACAGTTGCTTATAACATGTTCTCGCAGGGAATCGACCCGGAATTAGACCTTACAAATATCGTAGAAATTCAGGAAGTATACGAAAGATGCTGTAAGATGGAAGTGCCAATGCGCCATCCATATGCAGGCAAATTAGTATTTACTGCATTCTCTGGCTCGCATCAGGATGCGATCAACAAAGGTGTGCAGGCGATGAAGGAACGCAATCAGGACTGGTGGGAAGTACCATATCTTCCAATCGACCCAGCCGATGTTGGTCGTGAATATGAGCCAATCGTCCGTATCAACAGCCAGTCTGGTAAGGGCGGCGTAGCCTTCGTTATGGACAGCGAATTTGGATTCAAGCTTCCAAAAGCAATGCATAAAGAATTCGCAGATGTGATTCAGGCAATCGCAGAAAAACAAGGTGAGGTTGCACCAAGCACGATTATGGAAGTGTTCGAACAAGAATATCTTGAATTAGTATATCCATATCAATTCGTGAAAGCAAAAGCAGAAGACCACGGCTATCGTGATACAAAAGTGGACCTCCGTTTCGCGTACAAGGGAGAAACATTTGACGTGTCAGCGATTGGAAACGGACCACTTAGTGCGGTTAAGACAGCCATCGAAGAGGCGACAGGTGTTGACGCAAGCATCGTGGATTACACACAACATTCGCTTGGTGAAGGCTCAAAAGCGAGAGCGGCTGCTTACATCTGTATGCGTGATGAAAAGACTGGAAAGGTTACATACGGAGTTGGCGTAAGCTCGAATATCACAAGAGCGGGTATCAAGGCGGTGTTCAGTGCACTGAATCGATTGGCAAAATAAGGAAGAACAAATTTATATTATAAGGGGGAGACGCATGAAACTGTCTTTAAAAAATATTGGGAAAATCAGAAACGCGACAGTAGAACTTAATGGAATTACTGTCATTGCTGGCGAGAACAATAGTGGTAAAAGTACAGTGGGGAAAGTCTTGTATTCGGTGTTTAATAGTTTTTACAATATTGAACACGAGATCCGTAAAGAACGTATTTCTAGTGTGGAAAATATGATTAATATTTTGGCTCATGATATTGAGATATTGCGGAATATAGAAGATATGGAAGCGGTAGCAACGGAAGTTGTGGATTGTTCGTACGAAAACGATGCCAGTTTGGAGTGGCTAAAGAAAAAAGTTCTTGCAATTATTACACAATATGATGATAGCAAAAATTATATTGATGATGACAAAGTTAGGATGTATTTGGAACAACTGTGTGAACTTTTGCTTGTTTCAAATGATGAAATATTAAAAAGTATTTTATTTAAAAGACTAACTGCCGAATTTAACGGACAAATCAGCAATATATATACCAAAGAACATGGTGAAATTGGCTTGCAGATTAAAGATAAGATCATGTCTGTTTTTGTTTCTAATGAAGGGGTTAAGCATGTTGATAATCAGATTGCTCTTCGTACAGAAACTGTGTATATTGATGATCCCTTTGTTTTAGATGAACTTACGAGAATCCGCTTCACCGTTCCTAATGCTTATCTTAACCACAGACAGCATTTGAAAAATAAACTGAATCTTAAAGAAAAACAGATTAATATTGTGGAAGAAATTGTAGCAATAAATAAATTTGAAAAAATTTATGAAATGATTAGTTTAGTTTGCGCTGGTGATATTGTAAGGACAAATCGCCTGGGGTGGGGATATCAAGAGAAAAATGGTTCAGAGGTATTGAATATTAAGAATCTCTCTACGGGTATGAAAACTTTTGTGATTTTAAAGAGATTATTGGTAAATGGTGTTTTGGAAATGAATGGAACAATTATCCTTGACGAACCAGAAATACACTTACATCCAGAATGGCAATTGGTATTTGCAGAGTTAATTGTTTTGTTACAGAAAGAATTTGGTATGCACATCTTACTAAATACGCATAGCCCATATTTTTTGAACGCAATTGAAGTATATGCGGCGAAACACGAAATTGCCGACAAGTGTAAGTATTACATGACAGAAGAAGTAGAGGAATGTTCTGATATTGTAGATGTAACAAATAACATTGAGGCAATTTATGCAAAACTGGCAAGACCGTTACAAAGGCTAGAAAATGAGAGGTACATGAATGATTAATCTTGAAGATTATGAAATTTTCAATGATAACAAAAAGGGTCTCAAAGAATTATCAATAGATGATAGTGATAAAGAAAATATAAAATATATGACAGAGGCGGAAGAGGAAGCAGTTGATTTCGACTCTGTTAAGACAAAGTATACAAATGCGCTGTGTTTGTCTGAGGATATGTCTGATTCCGTAGATGCATTAACACAACTTGCGGATGGGTTGGCATTCATTGAGTTTAAAAATGGAAAGATGAAGAACGAAAAACGTAAAGTAAAGGATAAGGCTAGGGATAGTTTGTTGCTTTTTTGTGATATTACAGAAAAGACAATCGCATATACAAGAAAGAAAATGGATTTTGTACTTGTTTATAATATCGATAAAAATCCTTTGCCGAATCAAGTGACAAAAGATACAGTGCAGGAATCAGATTCGAGAGAAGCGATTGCAAAGCACTTTTTGGGAAAAGCGAAAGAGGAACTGATTCGTTTTGATTTGGAAAGATTCAAAACATTGTATTTTAGAAATGTGCACACATATTCGAAAGAAGAATTTAAAGCATATTGGGAGAAAAATAAACCAGTTGCAATGAGTGTGCATTAGCATGAAAAGTATCTGGGGAGATACATAAGGAGGAAAATGTTATGGCAAAAGCAGCATTAGTAGTCATGGCGGCTGGAATTGGAAGTCGCTTCGGCGGTGGAATCAAACAATTGGAACCAGTAGGACCAAATGGTGAAATTATCATGGATTATTCTATCTATGATGCGATGGAAGCTGGGTTTGATAAAGTTGTATTTGTCATTCGAAAGGACCTTGAAAAAGACTTCAAAGAGGTTATCGGAAACCGCATTGAGAAAGTGGTGGAAGTAGCGTATGCATACCAGGAGATTTCAGATATTCCAGAGAAGTTCCAAGAAAAGTATGCAAATAGAAAGAAACCATGGGGAACCGGGCAGGCGATTCTTTGCTGCAAGGATGTGGTAAATGAGCCATTCCTTGTAATCAACGCAGATGACTACTACGGGAAAGAAGCTTACAAAGTGGCTTATGAACATCTGATGCAAGAAGCAAAAGAAAGTGACAAGACACAGATTTGTATGGTGGGATTTGTTCTCGGAAATACGTTGAGTGATAACGGAAGCGTAACAAGAGGAATCTGCAAGGCAGATGAAAGCCATATGCTGACAGATATTGTGGAGACTAAGAATATTGTGAAAACAGAATCTGGGGCTGCAATTCAAACAGAAGAGGGAGAGGTGGCAGTTGATGTAAATTCTCTTGTATCTATGAATATGTGGGGATTGCAATCAGAGTTCTTTGATATTCTGGAAACTGGATTTGCAGAATTTTTAGAAGAAAATGCGGAGAATTATGAAAAGGCAGAGTATCTGTTGCCGACAATCGTGGGTGAGCTTCTACATGAAAGAAAAGCAGATGTAAGAGTTCTTAAGTCACATGACCAGTGGTTTGGAGTGACTTACAGGGAAGATAAAGAATTTGTAGTAGAGTCAGTGAAAGCCTTAGTGGTTGCAGGAGAATACCCAGAAAAATTATTTGATTAATAAAAGTGTTTTAATAGTCAGTTGCCAATAGGTGGCTGACTATTCCTTTAATGGAGGAAAGATTTATGGGAATATCTAATCAAAATAAAACAAACATTGAATGGATAAAATATAAAAAGTTGATGGCGGAACGTCCGCAGCACTTTATTTCTAGTAAGGAATTAGAAATTATTACCGATGAAAAACTGGTCACAGATTATGAAAACAGGACTGGAAAAACCATCGGTGTGAATTATGAAAGTAAATATCGTATTATGGTAGTAGATCTTGCATATGATGGAAAAAAATATTTTGCGTATGAACGGTTACTGCCTGCGGTTGATACGGGTGCAGTAGTTATCGTTCCGATGTACAATGGGAACTTTGTTTTGTTAGAACAGTTTCGGCATGCGCTTCGGGGACATCAGTATGCGTTCCCAAGAGGCTTTGCAAGTGAAGGATATTCTGCAGAAGAAAACTGTAGAAAAGAATTGCAGGAGGAGCTGGGGTGTGAGACAAAAGAAGTTGTCTTTTTAGGAACGGTAGTCGCTGACAGTGGATTGAGTGGTGATAAGGTAAGTGTATATGTGTGCACCATCGATTCTTATGAAGAATATCAGGGATATGAGGGCATTTGCTCAACGATTGAACTTACGCCAGAAGAATTCACAAACTATATTACAAAAGGTAAAATCAATGATGGATATAGTTTATCGGCGTATGCAATGTACGTAAGCAGATGTGCAAAAGCTAATGAGTAAGTCTAAATAATAGAAAGGTATATACGAATGAAAAAACTTGTTTATTTACATGAATTAGATTCTGTGCGGACATCCAACGCAGGGATTTCGCGTGGATTAGAATGTCTTTTTGAAGAGGTTGTAAAGAATGGAAATTATGTGGCTGTTTCGATGAATCAATTGGCAGATTCGAAAATATTCTTCTCAGCAATTCAAGATAAAGAAAACTATAATCATATTCTAAGATTGTTTGAAAAAGGGGTTATTAGAATATCCAGATATATGACGAGTGAGGGGGAAATACGTACGCCTTCCCAGTATATGTTACAGTCGCTTAATAAAAATATTAGTTCAGTCGAAAAGCAGAATGATATAGAGGCAAGGGAAGATTCCTTTATTACATCTGCACTTCCGATTAAGCACAATGATAAAGAAATGTTGAAAATAATGCGTGATGCAATTATGTTTAGCGACCCTGATTCTATACGGGCGAAATGTAAGGATATTTCATTCGGGACTACAATAGAAAAGAAGAATGAGATTGTAGAGTATTTGTGCACATATGTTTCTTTTATTTTATCGATAAGCAAAATGCAGCTTGCAGGTAATCCACCAAAGAAAGAAAAGGCATTTGATTATGGGAAATTTATGGTGGAATTAAAAAACTTCGATGTGTCGAAGTGGTTCTCTGGAGAGGAAGAACTCTGCCGTATCTATACAAATGTATTAACAAAAACGGATTTGGAGAACAAGAAAACAATACTCGAACTTGCAGGAGCATATGCAGCCAAAAAGCATATTAACAATCGCTCTAACTGGCATAACTATTTCTCGCTGGATGATGAAAATGATAATGCGATTAAGCATTTTGGAACAGTTTTACAAGAAGACGAACTGTTATTCGCGGAGATGCTGGTTGACCTCTGCTATAACTATACGGTGGAAGAAAGTATCACGAATATTTCTCTTCACTATAGAAGCTTTGAAGATAAAGAAAGTCTGCATGCAGATATAAAAGAACGTATTTTGCAATACTGGGGAGAGATAAAAAGTGGAATATATACTCCACGTACGGAAGAAATAACAGAGTATATTCCATATCCTAGAGATGCAAAGCATGCGGGCTGGGATACATCTTCCAGAGTGATTCTCGAGGAAGCTTCTGCAGGAAATGCGGAAGTTTATGAGGACCATTACCAGAAAGAGAAAAAGGTGTGGACAAGGAAACTTCGATGGACCATAATTAAAAATCTTGCAATTGCAATTTTGTATATTGTAATTTTCTGTGTTTCAGACGTTGTAACAGGTTATATACAAGATTTTATTTCGGTTTTATTAAGTAAACAGATTGCAAACAATCCTCTTTTTGATATAGTTTTAAATATTGGAGTGTTTGTATTTCTGTTTTCAATTGTCAATAGCAGGTTGGCGCAGTGGATAAACCTGCCAGATATTTTAGAAAGTGTACGGGCGATTAAGTTGAGTATCAAGGATTCTGTTGTTGTTCGAAGAATTAAAGAGAGGGCTTATCGAAGAAAGATATAGGATATCTAAAGCTTAAGAAAAAAGAATACGAGAGATGTACAAACGCTAAAATTGCATACTAGTTTATTCCAAAATTTGGATAAAATATAATCTATCTCGGAATGCTAAAATGTGATATCATAATAATATGAGATGTAGCAAGAACTCATAAATAGAATACATAAGGAGAAGATAGACATGGCAAAAGCAACATTAGTAGTCATGGCAGCTGGAATTGGAAGTCGTTTCGGCGGTGGAATCAAACAATTGGAACCAGTAGGACCAAATGGTGAGATTATCATGGATTATTCTATCTATGATGCGATGGAAGCAGGGTTTGACAAGGTGGTATTCGTTATTCGAAAAGACCTTGAGAAGGACTTCAAAGAGGTTATCGGAAACCGCATTGAAAAAGTGGTAGAAGTGGCGTACGCATATCAGGAGATTTCAGATATTCCAAAAAAGTTCCAAGAAAAGTATGCAGACAGAAAGAAACCATGGGGAACAGGGCAGGCGATTCTTTGCTGCAAGGATGTAGTAAATGAGCCATTTTTAGTTATCAACGCAGATGACTACTATGGAAAAGAAGCTTACAAAGTGGCTTATGAACATCTAATGCAAGAAGCAAAAGAAAGTGATAAGACACAAATTTGTATGGTGGGCTTTGTTCTCGGAAATACACTGAGTGATAACGGAAGTGTAACAAGAGGAATCTGCAAGGCAGATGAAAATCATATGCTGACAGATATTGTGGAGACTAAGAATATTGTGAAGACAGAATCTGGAGCTGCAATTCAAATAGAAGAGGGAGAAGTACCAGTCGATGTGAATTCTCTTGTATCTATGAATATGTGGGGATTACAACCAGAGTTCTTTGAAATTCTGGAAACAGGATTTGTAGAATTTTTAGAAGAGAGTACTGGAAATTATGAAAAGGCAGAGTATTTGCTTCCGACGATTGTGGGGAACCTTCTTCATGGAGGAAAGGCAGATGTAAGAGTTCTTAAGTCACATGACCAATGGTTTGGTGTGACTTACAAGGAAGATAAAGAGTTTGTCGTAGAATCTGTGAAAGCCTTAGTGGTTGCGGGAGAATATCCAGAAAAGTTATATGGGTAAAAATAGTAGTCAGTCGTTAATAGCGACTGACTATTTTAGAGTGAGGGGAGATTGTAAGGTCAAACGTATTTGTTTCTCTTCTTTTGGAAATAGCAGGATTAAATCGTGATTAAGAAATTATTAAACTATCATAGAGATGTTAGGACTTGCTATTTTCGTGAAAAGTATTATAATTAGAATGATATAGACTGTACAAGAAAGACTAAAGACAACAGAATTGATGAGGATATGATATGAAAAGAGAAAATAATGTACTAAAAAAGAACATAGTAAAACAATCGTACAAAGTTTTATCGTTGGTAATTGCGTTTGTTTCGGCATCAGCATTGTGGTACTACAATATTAGCCCATATTGGGAAGACGAGTATACTGGATATATGACACTTCTTCTGGTAGGAATTTTATTCTGTATCACATATTGGATTTTTGCAAAAATGTATCAAGCACAGAAAATTGGTATCTATCGATTAACGGAGTTGGCATATTTTCAACTATTATCTTTTGCTTTTGCAGATGTAGTCCTTGTGATAGAATCAGTGATTTGGTTTCATGGTTTTGAGAAACTGAAAATTGGAACGTTTATCTTTGGATTTGTACTACAGATGTTAGCGGTTGTATTTATCATTTTTGTTCACAATCGTCTTTTTGCAAGATATGATGAGAGAAGAAAAGTTATGATTGTTTATGGTAATGAAACTTATACTTCCCTTGTTAAAAAGATGAATGCAAAGAAATTTAGATATGAGATTATTGGCTGTTTTTCTGATGAAACCGATATCAAAGAACTGAAAGATAAAGTTCAAGAATGTGAAAGTGTCTATTTGTATGAAGTTTGTGAAGAATTGAAAAAGAAACTTGTATTTTATTGTGATAGTATTGGAAAAGATATTTATCTTACACAAAGCGCTGAGGAACTGCTTACAATGGGATATGATATTTCGCATACTTTTGATACTCCATTCGTTCGTACAAAGCGAGTACCAGAAAAATGGTATTATGCGTTTGTAAAAAGAGCAATTGATATTGTGTGTTCAGGATTAGGGTTAATTATTCTTTCACCAGTACTATTAATTACAGCATTGTGCATTAAATTATATGATGGAGGTCCTGTTTTTTATAAACAGGTACGTTTGACAAAAGGACATAAGGAATTTGAAATATACAAATTCCGTAGCATGATTGTTAATGCGGAAAAGAATGGAGCTAGATTGGCTTCGCAGAATGATAACCGAATCACACCAATTGGAAAAGTTATTCGTGCAACACGTATTGATGAACTTCCACAATTGATTAATATTTTAAAGGGAGACATGACAATTGTAGGTCCAAGGCCTGAAAGACCAGAAATTGAAAAGTTATATTTGCAAGAATTTCCAGAATTTGCAATGCGATTAAAAGTAAAAGCAGGTCTTACAGGATATGCACAAGTTTTTGGAAAATACAATACAACACCAGAAGATAAATTAAAACTTGATTTGTTATACATTAACCAACGTTCTCTTTTGTTAGATTTTAAGCTAATCTTTTATACTGTAAAGATTATTTTTGTTCCTGAGTCTACAGAGGGAATTGATGATGATAAAACAACAGCTGGAAATAAATAAAAAATGAGGAGAATAGACTATGAAGAAATATGATTATGTTATTGTGGGTGGTGGCTTGTTTGCAGGTACATTTGCATATGCTGCGACTAAAAAAGGGAAAAAATGTCTTGTTGTAGAGAAAAGACCGAATCTTGGTGGAAATATTTATTGCGAAGAAATTGAAGGGATTAATGTTCATAAATATGGAGCACATATTTTTCATACAAGTAATCGAGAAGTGTGGGATTTTGTGAATTCGTTAGTGGAATTTAATAGATATACAAACTCTCCAGTTGCAAATTATCATGGTGAGATTTACAATATGCCATTTAATATGAATACTTTTAGCAAGATGTGGAGTGATGTTAGAACTCCAGCGGAGGCAAAAGCAAGAATTGCAGAACAAAAGGCAAAGATTACAGGTGAGCCTAAAAACTTGGAAGAACAAGCAATTAGTTTGGTTGGTGAAGATATCTATAAAAAACTTGTAAAGGGATACACAGAGAAACAATGGGGAAGAGATTGCAAAGAACTTCCTGCATTTATTATAAAGCGACTTCCAGTACGTTATACGTATGACAATAATTACTTTAATGATCTTTATCAGGGTATCCCAATGGGAGGATATAATGTTTTGATTAATGCATTGTTTGATGGATGTGATGTAGAACTTAATGTTGATTATAATGAAAATAAAGAAAAATATAACGCATTAGGTGAAAAAGTACTTTATACAGGTACGCTAGATTCATTCTATGATTATTGCTATGGAAAATTAGAATATCGTAGCTTGAGATTTGAATCGGAAGTATTAGACGAAGAAAATCATCAGGGTGTAGCTGTAGTTAACTATACAGATCGCGAAACACCATTTACACGTATGATTGAACATAAACACTTTGAGTATGGTACTCAAGAGAAGACAGTTATTACTAGAGAATATCCAGCTGACTGGGAAGAAGGCATGGAACCATATTATCCAATTAATGATACTAGAAATCAAGAATTGTATCAAAAATATTCAGAACTCGCTGAACAGGAAAGAAATGTCATCTTTGGTGGTCGCTTAGCAGAGTATAAATACTATGATATGGATAAAGTGATTGAATCAGCATTCAGATTAATTGAAAAAGAGTTAAATTAGGGAGAAAAATAATGGGTGAAAATATTAAAGTAAGTGTTATCATGCCGGTTTACAAAGTAGAAGAGTATGTTGGAAAGGCAATTGAAAGTATTCAGGCACAGACATTAAAAGAATGGGAATTTCTCATTGTAGATGATGGAACTCCAGACAAAAGTGGAGAAATCTGTGATGCATATGCAGAAAAAGATGCTCGAATTCATGTTATTCACAAAGAAAATGGTGGTGCACCAAGTGCAAGAAATGTGGCGATTGATATTGCGAAAGGTGAATATATGTACTTTATGGATTCAGACGACTGGGCTGAACCAACAATGCTAGAAGATATGTATAATTTGGCAAGACGCGATAATGCACAACTTGTGGTAGCAGGATTTTATATTGATACTTATTACAGTGATACAGAATACAGACAGGATGATTTTCTTGAAAATGATGCTGTATATGGTGATAAAGAATCATTCCGTCAAAACGCATATAAATTATTTGATAAAAACTTATTGTACACACCATGGAATAAATTATATGATTCTCGCTATATTTTGGAAAATAATTTGCGTTTCCCAAAAACATTATGGGATGATTTTCCGTTTAATATAAGTGTTGTACGTAATGTTGAAAGGGTAACAGTTACTTCGAAACAATATTACCATTTTATTAGAAAACGTGCAGAGTCTGAAACAGCAGCATATCGCCCAAATATGTACGAAAAACGAGAAGAGGAACATGGCTGGATGGTAGATCTCTATAATGAGTGGAATGTACACAATGAAAGTAGCCAGGAAATGGTTGCAAGAAGATATGTGGAACGTCTCATTGGTTGTGTGGAAAACTTAACTAATCCAAAATGTGAACTAAGTTATGGAGAGAAGAGAAAACAGGTAAAAGAAATGTTGAATAAGCCATATGTGGGTGAGGCTTTGAAAATTGCAAAACCACGTTCTTCTTATATGAAAATTTTATTAATTCCTATGAAAATGAAAAGTGTTACATTGACATTGTTGGAATGTCAGGCGATTTCATTTGTAAAGACTAGAAATACAAAATTATTTTCAAAATTAAAGGCGGGAAGATAATGAATAGCAGACCATTGATTAGTGTTGTAATGCCTATATATAATGTGGAGAAACATTTGGAGCAGGCAATTAACAGCGTGTTGAAACAGTCATTTCAGGATTTTGAGCTCATCTTGGTTGACGATTGCTCACCAGACAATTGTCCTACAATGTGTGATAATTACGCTCAACAATATGAAAAAATAAAAGTAATACATCATGAAGTCAATAAAGGGTTGAGCGAAGCTCGAAATACAGGCCTTGATGTTGCAAGTGGTCAATACATTTGGTTTATGGACTCGGATGATTATGTGGATTTGAACTTGTTTGAATGTGTTCACAATTCAATTCAATGCAATAAAGCAGAGATTATTGTGTTTGGTCTAATTGAAGAGTATTTTGATCATAATGGTAATTTGCATCATATTCAAAAAGTGGATTACGAAGAAATGTATTTAAAAAATCAAGAAGATGTCCGCAGGGTAATTATCGACTTGGAAATGAAGACTTTATATGGATATGCATGGAACAAATTTTATTTGCTGGATTACCTCAAGAAAATTAATTTGAGGTATGAAAAAGTTACATTAATAGAAGATATACTGTTCAATATCAAATATTGCATGGATATTGCAAAGATGAACATCTTAGCAATTACTCCATATCATTATAATAAACGTATGGATAATAGCCTGACGTGTAAATTTGTACCAGATTATTATGAATTACACCGAAAAAGAATAGAGTTGCTCTATAATCAACATTTGTATTGGGGGACTTGCAGCGAGGAGTTGAAAAGCAAATTGGCAACTCTTTATGCCAGATATATTTTTTCGGCATTACAAAGAAATTGTGATGAGAGGGCTATGATGAATCATGGTCAGCGCAAAAAATGGGTGCAAAATGTGTTTAGAGAAAAGTTGTTTAATAGCATTATTCCATATGGAACCCCCAAAAGCCATTTGTTGAAAATAATGACGTTTGCATTAAAAAACAAGCAGACAGCTTTATGTCTCTTGTTAGGAAGAGTTATTTTTGTAATAAAGAATAAATTACCAATGTTGTTTGCGAGAGCTAAGCAAGGGAGATAGGTGTGAATATGAGTTTGAAAAAGAAGGTGTTGATTGGTTATATCGGGGATGGACATGCTGGTGGTGTAGATAAATATATTTTAAATTTAGTTTCGTCTGTGCAGAAGGAGTTGTATGAAATAGATCTCTTAACGAATCGGTTGAATTTAGAACTATATGAAAAATTGAAGAAGCATAATATTAATTTGTACGAGATTCCAACATTAAAGCATCCTATTAAGCAATATAAAAGCATTAAAAGAATTATTGATAAAAACAAATATGATGTGACATATTTTAACATATCAACAGCGATTCACTGTATTGGTTTATTAGCTGCCAAGAGATGTAAAGTCGCAAATCGCGTAGTGCATAGTCATAGTTCAGGTATTGATATGGAGAACAAGTATAAACGTTGTATTATGACGTTGATTCATTCAGTGGGAAAGAAAATAGTTTCTGGAAGTGCTACAACCTTTATTGCTTGTTCGCAGAAAGCCGGAGAATGGATGTGTACGCCAAACATATTAAAAGGTACCAATTACTTTGTGGTACATAATTCTGTGGATTTGAAAAAATTTGTATTTGATGAGGGAATAAGAAAGACAATGCGAGAAAAAATGGATTGGACTAATAAGAAGGTATTAATCCATGTGGCGAATTTTACACATCAAAAAAACAATGAATTTATGATAGAAGTTTTCAAGAAAGCGCGAGAAGTACAGCATAATTTAGTGTTAGTTTTGATTGGAAAGGGAAACAAAGAGCAAAAAATCAGAACTATGGTTAAAGACTATGGATTATGTGAAAATGTATTGTTTTTGAAGGATATTTCAAATGTAAATGATTATTTACAGGCAGCAGATTTGTTTCTGCTACCGTCTTTTTTTGAAGGATATCCAATTAGTGCGTTAGAGGCACAGGTGTGTGGCTTACCATGTATATTAAGCGATAAAATAACAAGTGAATCGAAAATTGCTGAAAACTGTGTTTTTATGCCGTTAGAAATAAAAACATGGGTTGAACAGATATTATGCGTTCAAGAGAACAAAGGTAGGAAGGCGCAAAGCAACATAAAAGAGTTTGATAATAGTGAATTGAGTTCGAAGATAGAAAAGTTGTGGTGCAGACAAACAGGGGAGGCGTGAGATGCATAAGAGTGTTAAAGAGACATATATTAATGTTTTATTTAAAATAGTTTATTTAGTTCATTTGTTCCTGTCTTTGCTTGTATATACGGCAGGAAATAAAATTTCGTTAATTTTACTTTTAATATGCGGTGTGATTATTGGTGTCTATCGCATTGTTCATATTAAAGAGTATTTAAAATTTCATAGTGTGCTTATTTTGACTGCATTTATGATTAGTTATATCATATCGAATTTGATATTTGTCAGATATGGTGTCATGGAACAGTTTCAAATGCTTGTATGGATGGGGTTTCAGTTCTTTTTGTTATATACAATTAACTTAGAAAACAAAGTTTCTGATATTTATAAAGAAATGAAAATCGTGTTCTATACGATGATTGTGCTATCTACAGTTGTATCAGCTATTGGTTTAGGAACGATGTTAGCTAATTATGCGACTGTTGTAAAATCTATTGACGGAAGACTCTTTCTTACAGGACTTACGCCATGGGGACGATTATACGGAATTTATAATGAAATTAATTATGCTTCTGTTTTTACATTGGTTTGTATTTTTTTGAGTCATATGCTGCTGAAACAGAACAACAAATTAACGGTGAAAGTGTGCTTGGTATGTAGCAATGTGATACAGATATTATTCATTATTTTTGGACAGTCAAGGACCGCGCAAGTGTGTATTGTAATGGCCTCGGTGGTATTGCTTATTTGCAAAACATTAGAAGACGTGAATAAGAAAAATATAATAAAGAATTCTGTAATAGGTTTGATTGTTGTAGTGATATCATTTGGGGGCTTCCCAAAAGTTGTTACTTTGTATAACTCGATTGATTTTGATCTATCATCTAGTATTGATACTGATGAAACAGAACAGGATTCCCAAGAGGATCCTAAAATAGAAATGGGACGAGATGATATACTAACAGGGGATATAAGTAATAGGAGATTTGATCTCTGGAGAAGTTCGTTGGATTTTATCAAGAACGAACCAATAGTTGGTGTTGGAAACAGAAATATTGTTGCTTATGCAGAGGAGTATCTTCCAAATACGTATTTAATAGCTAATGATTCAGGAGCTTATGATGCGTTTCATAATACGGTTGTGGATGTCGCCGTTTCTCAAGGAATTGTTGGAATTCTTATTCTGTTAATTCTAGTATTTTGTATACTAAAATTTATTGTCGGTAGATGGAAATGTTTAAATGATAAAGATAAGCATATTTGTAGTTATTTACTTGCTATCGAAGTGATGATAGCAGGTTCTGCGATGTTCTTGTCTCATATCTTTTATGTAAATATTTTAACCACATATTGTTTCTGGCTTATTTTAGGTTATCTTATTTTCTTGCTTTCGAAAGCAAATTTAGAGAAAGAGATTTAGGTGTGAGATGCAAAAGATTAGTGTTGTTATTCCTATATTTAATGTAGAAAAGTATTTGGATAGATGTGTAAAGAGTATATGTAATCAAACATATAAAAACGTTGAGATTATTTTAGTAGATGATGGTTCAACTGATAGTTCAGCAGAAATGTGTGATAAATATGCAAAAGAAGACAAGAGAATCAAAGTGATTCATAAAGAAAATGGTGGCTTGAGTGATGCAAGAAACGTTGGGTTAGAGCATGCAACTGGTGAGTATGTATATTTTTGTGATAGTGATGACTATGTTGAGAAAGATTTGATATCAGATTGCATGGGATTTATTTCTGCAGATAATCTGGACATTTTAATATTTGCATTTTACAGATTGCAGGATGGAATTGTTACTGTGTGCAGAGAAAAATTGCCAGAGGATATTGTCTCGTTAAAGAACACGCCTGAATTGTTACTGACATCACCCTCAGCGTGCAATAAAGTTTTTAGTACAAATTTTTTGAAAAAATCAAAGGTTCTTTTTCCAAAAGGAAAATTGTACGAAGATTTGGGAACGATACCCAAACTTTATCTGTTAGCTGAAAAGATTCGATATATTGATAAACCATATTATTATTACGAGATTCGTGGTGGCTCAATTATGACGGCCGCAAAGTTGGACAGAGCATTTAACAATAGAATTGAAATTATCGATCATATTTTGGATTACTACAGGGAAGCAAATGTTTATAGCAACTATGAAGAAGAATTAGAATTTTGGACATTCTATAATGGAATGTTTTTACCAATTAGAGAAAGTGCGTTAAGAGATTGTAATAAGAAAATCTGTAATCAATACAAAAATGCAGTGCTGGAACGTTTTCCTGATTGTTTAAAAAATAGTTTTATTAATAATATGAGCAAAAAAGAAAAATTATTTGTACAAATCATTAAATGGGAGCAGTATTGGATATTTCCTATACTCTCTAACTTAAAAAAATTATTTTATAGGAGGTAGTTATGAGTAAGATATTATCTGTTGTTATACCATCTTACAATGTGGAAAAATATTTAGAGCAGACGTTACAATCATTTATAGCAGAGAGCATAATGGAGGATATAGAAGTTCTAATTGTGGATGACGGTTCCAAGGACTTAACAGCTACAATTGGAAAAAAATACGAAGAAATGTATCCAAACAGTTTTCGAGTAATTTCTAAAGAAAATGGTGGACATGGTTCTACTATTAATCGTGGAATCCAGGAATGTAAAGGAAAGTATTTCAAAGTTGTAGATGGCGATGATTGGGTAAATACTGCTGATTTTCAGAAATTGGTGGAAAAACTGAAAGAGTGCGATGCGGATTATGTAGTGACAAACTACTATGAAGTGAATGACCAAACAGGAGAAAAAACAGCAAAAAAATATGAGCAATTAGAAGGTAAAAAAACGTTCGATGAACTTGTTCGAGTTGCTCAACCTGCTATGCATGCTGTTGTTTTTAAAAGTAGCATTTTAAAGGATAATCAGATTCGTTTGGATGAACATTGTTTTTATGTAGATGTGGAATATATTTTATATCCCGTGCCATATGTAAAAACAGTAGCTTATTTTGAGTTGTATGTTTATATGTATCGCTTGGCAGTGGCAACGCAGAGTGTTAGTATGCAAGGGTTTAGAAAGCATATTCAAAACCATATAGATGTGATTATGCATTTGTCTGAATTTGCAGAGAGGTATAAAAATGAAGCTAATGAAGAGGATCAAGACAAGGTTTATTTTGTGGGAAAACGAATTGCACAAATGGTAAAAGATCAAAGTGCTATTTTTATGAGTTATTCTGCGGATGACAAGGTGGCCAAGGAAAAATTTATCCAGTTTGATCAAAAATTAAAAAAGACAAGTGAGTGGATTTATCAACTTTCAAATAAAGAAAGTGGTATGCTAAAATTGTTGCGTTTGACTAAGTTCCGAGGATATCGCTGGATTATAAAAAACGGACAAAAGAGAAATATGAAAAATGAAATCTGTTAAATTTAATTTGATTATGAATTTTATACTTACAGCGTCTAATTTCCTGTTTCCGCTGGTCACATTTCCATATGTTTCGAGGATTTTAGGGGCAGCTGGAAACGGGAAAATTTCATTTATTGCGTCTGTGGCTAGTTATTTTAGTATGATAGCTGCTCTTGGAATTCCTACTTACGGAATAAGAGCATGTGCCGCAGTTCGTGATGATAAAGAAAAATTGTCTAAAACGGCGCAAGAATTGATTTTCATACACGCTTTTATGACAGTTGTTTCATTGAGTTTCTTTTTCTTGGCGATGTTTGGGGTTGAGAGATTGCATCAGGAAGAAGAACTAATGATTATTAATGGTATTTCCTTGTTTTTAAATGTATTAGGCGTAAATTGGTTATATTCAGCATTAGAACAGTATCAATATATTACTACAAGATCTATTTTCTTTAAAATAGTATCTATTTTTTTAATGTTTGCCTTAGTGCACAAAGAGGGAGATTACATTTTGTATGGTGCTATAACTGTTTTTGCAGCGGCAGGGTCAAATGTTTTAAATTTCATAAATCTGAGAAAACACATTTTTTTGAAAACTTACAAAGAATATAATTTGAAACAGCACATAAAACCTATATTGGTTTTCTTTGCGCAGTCAGTTGCGATTACAGTGTACACAAATTTAGATACTGTGATGTTGGGATTCATGAAGAATGACTCAGAAGTTGGTCTGTATGCTGCTGCGGTAAAAGTGAAAAATATTCTTACTTCGTTAGTAACATCCTTAGGAACGGTATTGTTGCCTAGATTATCGTATTTTATTCATAATAATCGTTTGGACGAGTTTAAAAAAATGATTCATACAGCTGTAGAATTTGTTCTTATGATTAGTTTACCATTGACTTTTTACTTTGTTGTTATGGCAGAAGAAAGTATTCTGTTGTTATCAGGCAAAGGTTATGTTGATGCAACTTTAGCTATGCAAATAATTGTACCAACTATTATATTTGTTGGTTTGTCAAATGTAACAGGAATACAATTTTTGACACCGCTTAATAAAGAAAGATATGTACTGTATTCTGTAATAGTGGGTGCAGTGGTAGATTTGATTTTGAATGCTATTTTCATACCAGGCATGGGAGCAGCAGGGGCCGCGCTTGGTACGTTAATTGCAGAAATCTCTGTCTTATTGGTACAGATGTGTTTTATAAAGCGAGAGTTTTCGTATAATATATTTGTTATCGACGAGATATTAAGAGTAACGATCGTAAATATTATATCAGGTTTGGTATTAATTATTTTAAAATGTATGATAGATTTACCTGTATTCTGGGAATTAGTGATTACGTGTATTATGTTTTTTGTAGTTTTCTTAATCGCATGTCTTTGGGCAAAAATTCAAATAGTACAGGATATTTTACGAAAAATCCTTCGACGTTTTAGTATTCGATAGTTTATGATGTATTGTTTAAGAATTCATCAGGGGAATGGAGGAATTTGACATGAGGCGTTGTTATATTTCAGTGCTTGGTGTGGTATCATCTTTAGCAGTAATTATGTTGCATATTAATGGGTGCTTCTGGGAGTTCAGCATAAAACCTTATTGGATTATTGCTAACATTATTGAAAGTGTAATGTATTTTGCCGTTCCAGTTTTTTTTATGCTCTCTGGGGCAACTTTAATGGATTATAGAGAAAGATATACTACAAAAGAGTATTTTATAAAGCGTATCAGAAAAACACTGATTCCTTTCGTTGTGTGGAATCTTATTGGACTGGTTTATGAAATTTTGAGGAAGAGAATTTTGCTTGAAACTCTCTCATTAGTAAATGTGGGAGAGATGATATTAAATACTCAGATTATTGGAATATATTGGTTCTTTATTCCCTTGTTTAGTATTTATATGGTTATTCCGCTGTTTTCAGCTGTACCTAAGGAAAAACGGAAAGAGATATTTTCCTATTTAGCAGTAGGCGGGTTTGTTTTGAATTGTCTATTTCCTTTTCTGGCAAATACATGTAATTTTTCTTATAATGGTGGATTAATGATTAAAGTGGTTTCCGAATATCTATTATATACAATTGTGGGATACTTGCTTTCTGAGTACGATTTACAGAAAAATCGATTTATAATTTATATAGCAGGGATTTGCGGTTTATGTATTCATGCAATTGGCACATACATACTTTCTGTAGATGCAGGAAGTGTTATAAGTACCTATAAAGGGTATAATAATTTACCTTGTGTTTTATATTCGGTTGCCATTTTTGTTTTTTTGAAAGAAATTGTGAAACGGACAGAAAAACATAAAATGGTTCAATGGATTGCGTCGTTTGATAAATATACATTTTCAGTATATCTAATGCATTATTATCTAATAGACATAATGGTGGCACTTTTTGATATGGACACTACGGGTATTATATATCGGTTGGTTTCTCCATTCATCATTTTTGTAATATGTGTCTTAATAGCAAAGATTGTAAGAAAAATACCTTTTGGGAAATATCTGTTGCCATAATAAATAGAAGGAGAGTGTGTAATATGAAACAGTCAAAAATATTCTCACAAATTGCTAGTGTATATATTGTGTTGCCTTTTTTGATTTTTGTATCAACGTGGATTAAGTCAATAATTGCAATACCATTGTTATTGTGTGTGCTGTATTGCTTATACAAAGTATGTAAAGACAGTCCAGAATTATGGATGCCAGAGTGGAGCAAACAAAACATTTTAAAGATAATAATTATATGTTTATTTATAATTTTATGGTGCTATAGTTCAGGTGTAGGAAAGTATGTGTTTCAGAATCCGGATCATATGTGGAGAAATACTATTTTTAATATTTTAGTAGAATATGATTGGCCAGTTATTAATTATGAAATTATAGGTGATAATATAGGGAAAATGGAAGCAAGCGGAATGATTTACTATATTGGATTTTGGCTTCCATCTGCAGTTATTGGGAAAATATTTGGTGTTGGTGCAGGATATTTTGCGCAATTAATCTGGGCAGTCATGGGTATTATTCTAGTCTATTATTTTATTTGTGTGCATCAAAAAAAAGTTTTGATTTGGCCACTGTTTGTATTCATTTTTTTTAGTGGGCTTGATGCTTTGGGAATCTTTATAAAAGAAATAGGAATGGACACAGTGCGAAGCTGGAACACACATTTGGAATGGTGGGGAGGAGCATATCAATATTCTAGTATGACCACACAACTATATTGGACATTCAATCAATCTATTCCAGCATGGCTGTGTACAATACTTGCATATTCTCAGAAAAATAATAGGAATTTAGTTTTTATATTAGCCTGTTGTATGCTAACTAGTACAATACCTTTTGTTGGGTTGTTATTATTGGTCGTTTTCTGGTGCTTAGAAAGAAAATATGAGTGTAAGGAAGCGATGACACTAAGAGAAAAAGGGAAAAAATATGTAATTAGTTTAATCAAAGATACCTGTACTGTGCAAAATGTGCTTGGTGGTGGAATTATAGGAATTATGTCTTTTATATATTTGTGTGGAAATTCATCAGCAGGTCAAGTTGGAATGAAAGGTTATCAAAATAATCTAAGTACATTGTTTGTGTTTTTGTTAGTGGATATTGGAATTTATTTTCAACTGATATATCAATTTAATAAAAAAAATAAAATCTATTATTACAATCTTGTGTGTTTGTGTATTATTCCGTTGATTAGGGTTGGATATTCTAATGATTTTTGCATGAGAGCTTCCATACCTGCTCTCTTTTTATTAACTTTATGGGTTGTTGACGCACTGAAAAAAACATGGGAACAGAGAAAGAGAGTTTTGTGTGTTGGCATTATTTTTGCACTTCTAATAGGGGCGGCAACACCGTTGGCAGAAATGTATCGAACAATTACAGAGACCTACACACGAAAGACTAATGGTCAAACGGTCTATGCAGAAGACCGAGATAGCGTAAGTTTGTTAAATGAAAGCAATTTTTCAGGAGATATTGAAGACAATTTCTTTTTTAAATATTTTGCAAAATAAGTTTCTGCAATGCACTTCAAGGAGGATAAAAATGAAAGTAGTACTATTAGCTGGCGGATTTGGAACACGTATTTCTGAAGAATCACAGTTTAAACCAAAACCAATGATTGAAATTGGTGGGAAGCCTATTCTGTGGCATATTATGAAGGAGTATTCTTATTATGGTTTTAACGAATTTATAATTTGTGCTGGATACAAACAACATGTCATTAAAGAGTGGTTTGCAGATTATTTTTTACATAATAGTGACATAACCTTTGATTTTACACATGGTGATAATGAGATGACAATTCATAACAACCATTGTGAACCATGGAAAGTTACTGTTGTGGATACGGGACTTCATACAATGACAGGAGGCCGTATTAAGCGTATTCAAAAATATGTGGGAGATGAACCATTTATGATGACTTATGGTGATGGTGTTTGCGATGTAAATATACGAGACCTTTTAGAGTATCATCAAAGTCATGGAAAAGTAGCAACTTTGACGGCAGTAATGTTAGAGCAGCAAAAAGGTGTGTTAGATATAGGTGGTAATAATGCAGTAAAGTCCTTTAGAGAAAAGAAACACACAGATGGCGCTCCAATTAATGCAGGATACATGGTGCTCAATCCAGAAATTTTTGATTATTTGATAGATGATAAAACGGTATTTGAGAGGGAACCATTAGAAAAACTTGCTTTACAAGGAGAATTAATGTCTTATATGCATAAGGGATTTTGGCAATGTATGGACACAAAACGAGAAATGGATATGCTTGATGAGTATTTGAAGATGGGTACAGCACCTTGGAAAAAATGGCAAGATTAGGCGAAGGAAGAGGAAAGAAATAATGTTTGACAATTCATTTTATAGAAATAAAAAGGTTTTAGTAACTGGTCATACAGGATTTAAAGGTTCTTGGTTATGTCGTATCTTAGTTAATGCAGGGGCACAAGTAACAGGATATTCTTTAGAAGCACCAACGAATCCCAATTTGTACACTCTTTGTGACGTAGAGGAAAGGATCAATTCTATCATTGGAGATGTACGTGATTTAGAACATATGAAGAAAGTGTTTGAAAAAGTTCAGCCAGAAATTGTAATTCATTTAGCAGCACAACCAATTGTAAGAGATTCTTATAAAAATCCAGTATATACATATGAGACGAATGTGATGGGAACGGTAAATATTTGTGAATGCGTTCGTTTGAATCCATGTGTAAAATCGTTTCTGAATGTAACGACAGACAAAGTGTATCAAAACAATGAATGGGAGTGGGGATATCGTGAAAATGAACCATTAGATGGATATGACCCATATTCAAATAGTAAATCATGTTCAGAACTTGTGACACACAGTTATATCAATTCTTTCTTTAATAATATGGAAGTGGCGGTGTCAACTGCAAGAGCTGGAAACGTGATTGGTGGAGGTGATTTTGCTAACGACAGAATTATTCCAGACTGCGTGAGAGCAGCTGGTGCAAAGAAAGATATCGTGGTGCGAAATCCATTTTCCACAAGACCTTATCAGCACGTTTTAGAGCCGTTGGCTATGTATCTTAGAATTGTAAAAGAACAATACGAAGATAAGAAGTATGCAGGATTCTATAATGTTGGTCCAGATGATTGTGATTGCGTAACAACAGGAAAACTTGTAGATTTATTCTGTGAAAAATGGGGCGAGAATCTCAAATGGATTAACCAGTATGATGGAGGACCACATGAAGCGAACTTTTTAAAACTGGATTGTTCGAAAATTAAGAGTGTCTTTGGCTGGAAACCTAGATGGGGAGTCGAAGAAGCAATTGAGAAAACAGTTGCATGGTCTAAGGTATATTATACTGATGGAGACATTCCAGCATGCATGGATAAACAGATTAAAGAATTTTTCGTAGATAAAGGAGCAAATTATGTTTCAAAATAAAACAGAGCAACAGGCAAGAGAAGAAATTTTAGAATTAGTAAAAGAATATTGTGACACATACCATAATGTTAAAAAGGATTTTAAAGAGGGTGACAGAATTTCTTATGCATCCCGTGTATATGATAGTGCTGAAATGGTGAACCTCGTAGATAGTTCACTGGAATTTTGGCTTACATCAGGGCGCTATACCGACCAATTTGAAAAAAAATTAGCAGAATATTTGGGAGTAAAATACTGCTCATTGGTAAACTCTGGTTCATCTGCAAATTTAAATGCGTTTATGGCATTGACATCGCCATTATTAGGTGAAAGAAGAATCAAACGTGGAGATGAAGTTATTACAGTAGCAGCAGGCTTTCCAACAACTGTAACACCAGCAATTCAATACGGTGCAGTTCCAGTATTTGTAGATGTTACAATTCCACAGTACAATATTGATGTTGAAATGTTAGAGGCTGCCTACAGTGAAAAAACAAAAGCAGTTATGATTGCACATACATTGGGAAATCCATTTGATTTGAAAGCGGTAAAAGAGTTCTGTGACAAGCATGGTTTGTGGCTTGTAGAAGATAACTGTGATGCTTTAGGATCGAAATATACAATCGATGGAGAAGAAAAGTTTACAGGAACAATTGGAGATATAGGTACATCAAGTTTTTATCCACCACATCATATGACAATGGGTGAAGGTGGTGCTGTATACACTAACAATGCGCTTCTCAATAAATGTATTCGTTCATTCCGTGATTGGGGACGTGATTGTGTATGTGCGTCAGGGCAAGATAATTTATGTAAACACCGTTTTGATAAACAATATGGGGAACTTCCATTAGGATATGACCATAAATATGTATATTCTCATTTCGGTTATAACTTAAAAGCAACTGATATGCAAGCTGCTATTGGATGTGCCCAATTAGAAAAATTTCCAACTTTTGTAGAGAAGAGAAAACACAATTTTGCAAGATTAAAATCAGCACTTACAGGAGTGGAAGATAAATTAATTCTTCCAGTAGCCTGTGAAAATGCTGATCCAAGTTGGTTTGGATTTCTTATCACATGCAAGGAAGGTGTAGACAGAAATAAAGTAGTTCAGTATATTGAAGAACACGGTGTTCAAACAAGAATGTTATTTGCGGGAAACCTGATTAAACACCCATGTTTTGATGAGATGAGACAAACAGGTGTGGGGTACCGTGTGGTTGGAGAATTAGCTAATACAGACCGTATTATGAATGATACGTTCTGGGTGGGTGTATATCCAGGCATGACAGATGAAAAAATTGATTACATGGCACGAATTATTAAAGAAGCTCTAAATCAGTAAAAGGAGATATATGATGCTAAACAGTGTTTATGAATTGGAGAAGGCAGCATTAGATATTAGAAAACAACTTTTGAGTCTTTGTAATAAAGAGGTTATTCATATAGGTGGTGATTTGTCAATTACTGATATTATGACTGTACTATGGCAATATCAGATGAAATATAATCCAGAGAATACTAAGGATGAGAAACGTGATAGGTTTGTTTTGTCAAAAGGTCATGCTTCAGCGGTTACTAGTTTTAATCAAGCGGCAATAGGTTGTTTTAAAGCGGAAGATGTTATTAAAGAATATGCAACTGACCAAGGTCGTTTTTCAATGCATTCTTGTAATTTGGTGAATCCTTTTGTTGAAGTTTCAACGGGAAGTTTGGGGCATGGACTACCAATTGCCTGTGGGATGGCAGCGGCGTTGAGATTAAAAGGAAACACAACTAGTCGTGTATATACAGTTATGGGAGATGGAGAGCAATCAGAAGGTTCTATTTGGGAAGCAGTTGCAAATGCAAAACGCTATCAACTTGGAAATTTAGTGGCGATTGTCGATTATAATGGACTAGAGGCGGATGGTTTTCTTGATGAAATAACTGGACTGGGGAATATTGCGGAAAAGTATAGGACATTTGGCTGGAATGTAAAAGAATTTGATGGTAATGACATTACTGTGATTAAACAAAACTTCGATAGCCTTCCACCAGCAGATTCTATGATACCAACTGTGTTTGTTTGCCACACCGTAAAAGGAAAAGGGGTTTCTTTTATGGAAAATCAAATGAGATGGCATGCAGGGAAAATTAATGATGAACAGTTAGAAGAGTGCATCTTTCATTTAGATAAAGCATTTGAAAGAAGGTGGAATAAGTGTTAAATAAGGGAAAAGAGACAGTTAGCTATTTACGCAATGTAATGGGAGCATATATGACTGAACTGGGAAAGCGTGATGAAAAAGTAGTTGTTGTCAATGCCGATCTTTCAGGAACTTGTCGTAATACGGATTTTTGCAAAGCATATCCAGAACGTGCTTTTAATACAGGCATAGCGGAACAAAATATGATATCTTTTGCAGCAGGTTTGGCACATGAAGGCTTTATACCATATACATTTTCAATGGCTCCATTTCTTACTATGAGAGCATGTGAACAATGTAGGACAGATGTTGCATATGCAAATCTAAGTGTACGACTAATGGGAGTTTATGCTGGTGTTTCAGGCGGAATTTCAGGTGCAACGCATTGGGCGTTAGAAGATTGTGGAATAATGTGTGCTATACCGGGAATGGTTGTTTTAGAGCCGAGTGATGCAGTACAAGCCAAGAAAATGTTAGATGCAACATTACAATATAACGGTCCAATATATATACGTAGTAGTGTGGAACCTGTTAAAGATATTTATGATGAGAATTGTCAGTTTGAAGTCGGGAGTTCGACAGTTTTGCGAGAAGGGAATGATGGAACGTTTCTTTGTTCGGGCGTAATTGTACAATATGCATTGGAGGCTGCTGAAATAATTAGAAAGCAAGTTGGAGCAGAAATTCGAGTTGTTGATATGTATTCAATTAAACCTATTGATGAAAATGCTATTGTTTCTGCGTGTATGACTGGCAATATTATTGTTGCACAAGATCATAACATAATTGGAGGTTTGGGTTCAATGGTGGCTACTGTTATTGCAGAAACAGGAAACGGTGTTAAATTCAGGATTCTTGGAATAAATGATAAGTTTGAAGCAATGGCTCATGCAAATTATTTATATAGACTTAATGGAATTGATACAAATGGTTTGGTACAGAGCATGTTAAATATGTTGCGTTCAAATTGAATATGTTTTGGCTAAGGAGGAATTAAATGAAAAGAGTAGTTATTACAGGCCCTACTGGAACAATTGGAATTGCTTTGATTAACCTGTTAATAAAAGAGGGGATAGAAGTTACAGCTGTATGTCGAAAAGGTTCTGTTCGAAAAAAAAATATTCCAGAGGATGCAAAAGTAAAGTGTATTGAATTAGATTTGGATTCTTTAAAGAGTCTACCTCAAATTCTAGGGGAATCCTATGATGTGTTTTACCATTTTGGTTGGGATGGTACTTTTGGAAATTCAAGAAATAATATGAAGGGGCAGTTGGATAATATTAGTTATACTTTAGATGCAGTAGAGGCAGCTTCACAAATAGGGTGCAAAAAGTTTATTGGGGCCGGTTCGCAAGCTGAATATGGAAGAGTAGAAGGATTATTGACGCCAGATACTCCTGTTTTTCCAGAAAATGGGTATGGAATTGCGAAATTGTGTGCAGGACAAATGAGTCGTATTCTGTGTGAACAGAAGAAGATAGAACATGTATGGACAAGAATACTAAGTGTTTATGGTCCACATGATGGTGAAAATACTATGATTATGTCCACAATAAGAAAATTACTTAATGGAGAAGTTCCCAATTTAACGAAGGGTGAACAACAATGGGATTATTTATATTCTAAAGATGCAGCAAAGGCAATGTATCTTATGGGATTGTATGGGAAACATGGAAAAACCTATTGTATAGGAAGCGGAGGAACTCGACAATTATTGGAGTATGTGAAAATAATGAGAAATGAAATAAATGAATCAGCAGAGTTAGGAATTGGGGCAATTCCGTACGCAGAGAAACAGGTAATGCATTTGTGTGCAGATATCCAATCATTAACAGAAGATACGGGATTCATTCCAGAATATTCATTTGAACAAGGTATTTTAGAAACGATAAATTGGTACAAAGGAAGAGAATAATGAAGAAAATAAGTATACTGATTCCATGTTACAATGAAGAAGCTAATGTAATTCCAATGAGTGAAGCAATTTCAGAGCTGTTTGCAACACAGTTGCAACAATATGATTATGAGTTGATATTTATTGATAACGACTCAAAAGATAAAACTCGGGAATATTTACGTGATATTTGCAATAAAAATAGAAAAATCAAAGCAATTTTCAATGCTAAAAATTTTGGGCAATTTAATTCTCCCTATTACGGAATGCTTCAAACTACAGGAGTTTGTACAATTTTAATGGTTGCTGATTTTCAGGATCCAGTTGAAATGATTCCTAAATATATAAGGGAGTGGGAAGAGGGGTATAAAATTGTAATTGGTATTAAAACTAGTAGTAAAGAAAATCCTATTATGTATCGCTTGAGAACTATGTATTACAAATTAATAAAGAAGTTTTCGGATGTAGAGCAGATTGAACATTTTACAGGATTTGGATTATATGATAAGAGCTTCATAGATGTATTGCGAGAGTTGAAAGATCCGACTCCTTTTTTACGTGGAATTGTAGCTGAACTAGGATATAGGAGAAAAGAAATCCCTTACGAACAGCCGCAAAGAAGAGCAGGAAAAACTAGCAATAATTTTATGCGGTTGTATGATGCGGCAATGTTGAGTGTTACTTCATATACGAAAATTGGTTTGAGATTATGTACATTTTTCGGAATGTTTATTGCGGGTGGTAGTGCGTTAGTTGGCCTCGTTTATTTAATTATGAAATTAGTGATGTGGGAAACTTTCACGGCAGGAATGGCACCAGTATTGATTGGTATGTTTTTCCTTGGGGCGATTCAGTTGTTTTTTTTAGGATTTATCGGAGAGTATATTTTAAGTATAAATCAAAGAGTTATGAAGCGTCCGCTTGTTATAGAAGAAGAACGTATCAATTTTGATGAGGCAACGAATGGTTATGATAAATAAATTTTTTTATCTAATAGAAAAAATTTTGAGGTGGTTCTTAGAACGAATTTGTAAAGTATCTATTACAGAGAACAAATTGCAGGCTCTTATAGAATTTGTAAAATTTGGTGTCATAGGATTAAGTAACACATTGATTTCATATCTGATTTATGTATTAGCACTTTTTGGATTTCAAAGTGTTAATATATTTCCTAAGATTGATTATTTGATTGCACAGGTTATAGGATTTATACTAAGTGTTTTATGGTCGTTTTATTGGAACAATATATATGTGTTTAAAGAGGAAGAAAAAAAACGAAATTGGTTTCAAGCATTGATAAAAACTTATATATCTTATGCATTTACAGGATTATTTTTAAATAGTTTACTTTCAATGTTTTGGGTGGAAATATTGCATTGGTCAAAGATGGTTTCGCCAATTATAAACTTGCTAGTAAGTGTGCCGTTGAATTTCATTATGAATAAGTTTTGGGCTTTTAAAAGCAGATGAAAATTCTCTTTTTGCCGAAGATATAGAATTAAGTCAATTTTGGTCTTATCAAAACCTGTGATAAGAAGGTAAAGTATGAAAATATGGTAAGACGTACTGTTAAAAGTCAAGTCTAAAATTACTATTTATTGGATGAAATTAAAAAATACATTCGAGGGAAATTAGATTCCAAAAAACTGCATACAAATTAGGGCATCTATCAGGTGCGCTAGAAGAGGAGATATTTGATTAGAAAAATAGGTATACTTGTCCGAATTTTTCGAGTTGGTAAATCAAACGCACGCGTTTTTTTGTGACATGATATAGAGCAACATTATAATGCTTGCCTTCTACTTTTTTTGAGATGTAAAGACCAAAAGATTCACCTCGGTGACAAATGTACTTGGTTGCGTTATATAAAGCATATCTGAGATATTTTGAAACACATTTTCCCATGCGTGAATAACAATTATCCATCTATCGTGATTGGTAGGTAGAGGAAGACATTCCAGCATGGAAGTTATACTAGAAACGAAACAGACACTTGGAAAGCTTACGGAAGAAGTGAAGATTTTCCCACAGCTTCTTAAGAATGTAAGGGTTGCAGATAAGAAAACTGCAAGAGAGAATCCAGCAGTTGTAGCAGCGATTGCAAAAGTAACAGAAGAACTTGGTGATGACGGACGTATCTTGGTACGAAAGCGGAACAGAGCCAGTAATTCGTGTTATGGTAGAGACCGCAACAGATGAGCTTTGTGTAAAATACGTGGATGGAGTTATCGGAGTTATTCGCGAGCAAGGATTAATCGTCGAATAATTTAAAGATAAATATAAGTAAAGGAGACAAAAGAAATGAAACTTATTAGAACAGAATCTTATGAAGAAATGAGCAGAGTAGCTGCAAACATTCTTGCAGCACAAATCACATTAAAACCAAACAGCGTGTTAGGTTTGGCAACAGGTTCATCGCCAGTTGGTATGTACAAAGAATTAATTAAAAAATATGAAGCGGGAGATATCGATTTCTCTGACATTTCAACTGTAAACTTAGATGAATACAAAGGTCTTACAAGAGACAATGACCAAAGCTATTACTATTTCATGAATGACAATCTTTTCGACCATGTTAATATTGATAAAGCAAGAACTAACGTACCAAACGGTATGGCAGAAGACCCAGAAGCAGAATGTGTACGCTATGAATCATTAATCAAAGAATTGGGCGGAGTTGATTTACAATTATTAGGTATTGGACGCAATGGACACATTGGATTCAATGAACCTTCAGATTCATTTGATAAGGCAACACATCTTTCAGACTTAGAAGAAAGTACAATTGAAGCAAATAAACGTTTCTTCGCATCTATCGATGATGTTCCACGCCAGGCTTTCTCAATGGGTATTGGAACAATCATGAGTGCTAAGAAGATTGTTGTAGTTGCAAGTGGTGCTGATAAAGCAGATGCAGTGAAGAAAGCTTTCACAGGCCCTGTAACACCACAAGTACCAGGCTCAATTTTACAGTTCCATCCAGATGTAACAGTTATCTGTGATGCAGAAGCATATTCAAAAATTGAAGAATAATATGAATGCTCTCATTTTGGTAGACTATCAAAATGAGAGCATTATTTTGTTTATTTCTCTTTTTAGGGCAAAGTTTGGGGAGTGAATATTAGAAATTACTGTCGAAAAAGGTAAAAGTGTGTTAGAATAGAGATGGGGCAAAAAGGTAGGCGAATAAAGGGCAGATGTTCTTGATTTGCTTGCCTTTTGTATTTGTTACCTTTACTTTTTATATTGGAGAATTGAACGATGGATAAATGGAATAAAATACGAAAAAAATATGTTCGCACAGAACTAATAGGGATTATAAGTATTATATTGTGTTTGGTAGTGGGACTTTTTTGTGATTGGTATGTAATAAATTTCAAAGCCAAGATTGAAATTCAAGATATAAATGATTTTTCATTAACTCTATTACAAGTGCAATCTACTATAGGAACATTAGTGATGTCGATTATTGCGCTGATTACAGGAAATATTTCGGATTCTTATATGGGTGTATCGATAAGTGATTACTATTTAAACATAAGACCATGGAAATTGAAACAAAAGGTAATTATTTTGATGGCATTAGGTTTAACTGTGATAAGTGTGCTATTTCATGTGTTAGAGATATATAATACAGTATTTTTTTTGTTTATTGCAACTCTGATTACAATTGCAATTTCTATCATAGAAATTTATTCGGTTTTTAAGGGGAAAAATATTGCGAATGATGAAATAGAGGCATATATAGATTATGTACTAGAGAGTGCTTTCGATTGTAAAACCAAGAATAGTATATTTCAGAATTTTGTGCTTGACTGGCTAAAGGAAATAAATGAACAGGATAAAGCAACTTATAAAAAATATCTTGAGGTGTTCAAAAAGTGTATGCATAAATTATGGATGCACAAGACAGATGGTGGGTTAGGGTGTATTCAACAACAATGCTACAAGGTTTCATATTGTTTATTAGGTTCTGAAAAAAACCTTATGAAAGTACGAGGTGTTGAGTTTACACAAGAAGTATATAACCTGTTGTGGAGTATGATATTAAACGAGCAACCGTCAGAAGAACAGTATAAAGAAGGATTTTGGTTGTTTAATGATATTTCAAGCGAGATATTAGAAGCAATTTACGAACAAAGTATAGAAAGAGTGGAAAGGGTATTTAGATTTGAGCATTTCATAGATATGGTTCAAAGAATTGAAATTTGGTTGGGAACTAAAGAAAGTGATGTGGGAGAACTTTGCCGGTTTGCAGGAAGAATGGGATATTATTTAGCGGAGCAAAAGAATAGAAATCATGTTTTGAGTCAGAGACAATGGGAACAACCTCTTAGTACATGGGCTATTTTCTCTGAATATAACATTCCAAGCGATAAATGTGAGAAATTTTTGTGGGACAAGAGTAAGATATATTTTGTCTACTGTTATAGCTTATTGGTAAATGGAATGGGAGATATACTTAAAAAGGGACTTTACCTGCAAGGGATTAAAAATACATATAGATTGAAAAACAGGTATCATGCATTATTATATTTAATGTTCCATTGCTATACTTATTACTTGGCTGAAAGAGAAAGTGAAAAATATGTTTCAGAGAAAATTAAACAAAATGCCCAAGATATTATGTTAGATCATAAAGTGAAAGCTGCATACGATCATTTTTTGAGATTATTATCAATGAATGCAGAGTGGCTGGATTTGACAATGCTGCAGAGAATGCATGAAGTGTTAGATAAATACGAATATTTTTCAGAAGAATTTGTTGTGAAAGAAGCTATTATTGATTATGTAATAGACGATTTCTATATATTTACTGTTCTATACATATCCCAGAAATATTATAAGCCACAATTATTAAAAAACAATATTGATGATATAAATGTATATAGATATGTTCAAATAGAGAATGAACGAAAAGTAAAGGAGACGTTTACAACTCTATACAGATTAATTTGTGCTTCTGATGCAAATGAAAATAAGATTAATACAGAAGTAGGTTTGTTGTATGAAAGGCTAGAAAAAACGATAAAGCAGAATATAAAAGAGAAACATGTTAAAACTGCTAGAGAAGAACAACACGAGTACGAAGAAAAAGTAAATGAAAGGGAGTTATGTAGAAAAATTGAAGAAAATGTTTTTGAGTTAATTAAAGAAGAGTGCGCAGTTATTTTAACGGACGATGATTCTAAAAATGAAATTATAAATGTCCCGTTGCTACATTTGAATGTATATACAAATACAGTCGTAGAGGAAGGTATAAGCGGTTATTATTCATATATAGTAGGACGTTTATTGGTAGGTATTGCAAATTATTTGTATAAAAGTAACGATGTGGAATTGAAAAACAGAACTAGGGACTTTATCGACGACAAAGATTTCATAAATTATTTGAATGCAAACAGTTTGAAAATATTATTGGGGTCTCAGTATGCAGTAGCGAATAGAGATTATGAGTTGGCAGCTGAATTTAAAAGGTTTAAAGAAGAATGTGAGACGGTATTTACTGATGCAGTGAGAGAAGGGATTTTGTTGAAAGAAAATGCTATTCAAGTTAGTTTAATTGATGTAAATGTTTCCGTAAATTCTTCGAGCATATCAGAGGAAAAAGTGGAATATGATAACGAGTTAGATGCCTACTATTATCCGATTATCAATGGAGTGCCTATAGAGTTTACAGAAAACGAGTTAGAGGAATTCCTTTACAACAAAAGGAAAATAATTAGCGTTACCGCTAAAATATCTGTTAATGTTAAAGAAAGTCCAGCAGGTACAATAATAACAGGTTAGTAAATGACTTTAATTATAATATACGATGAAATTATATTACCGAAAATTAGACTTGGTACAACACCTAAAACAGTAAGTAAATTAGTAAATGGTCAGGCAAATTTATCTAATGATCTGGAACAAAAATTGTCAATAATGTTAGGGATAAGTATTGAAGTTTGGTTAAATCTTCAGATGGTATTTGGAAAGTAAAATCAAAATAAGTGACAGAAATAGTTGTCGAAAAATGTAGAAATATGATAGAATATTATTGGGTCAAAAGGTAGGTGAGTAGAGGGCGTATGCCCTTTATTTGCTTGCCTTTTTTGCGTAAATAGAAAATAAGAAATTTTGAAGATGAAAGGATAAAATAGGTATGGATAATATAATAATATTTGATGAGAAGATATCGACATATTATTTCTATAACAATATATTAAGGAAATCTTTTGAAATATATTCTTTGGATAGAGAGACGCCTCCTATACTAGATATGAGAAAAACACAATATATAACACCATCAGCGGTACCTGTTATATTGTCTTTTGGAGATTATCTTAGAAAGTTGTATAAACAACCAATAGAATTGTTGATTGGTTCTGAATCGAGTTTGTTGAATTTTATTATATGTAGTCAATTTAAAAGCATATCAGAAAAATTGCAAATTTTCAAAATTGATAAAGAGATAATTGAAAGTTGGAATTATAAAGAATTGCGGGATTTGCACAAGATTTCATATACGAACATACATTATACTGATGTAGATAGAATTAAAAATCCTGTGAAAAAAAGGGATTATATTTATGATTGCTTGGTGGATAAAAGTAAAGCGGTCTATGGCAAAATATTGCAAGATACGCATCAATTACCGATTAACATCATAGATGCAACAATTAGTTCAATAGCTGAGATTGAAACAAATTCAATAATATACAGTAATTCTTATTCTTTTACATATGTTGCGTCAGACAAATATGGAACAAACATCAGTATTGCAGACTCGGGTGTGGGATTTGAACGGTCATTTATAAAAGAAAAACGCAAGTTAAATATGGTAGAAAAATATCAAAAATTAGGGCCTAAATTTCATAATTATTTAGTCATAATGAGCGTGTTGAATTATTCATATGAGAAGCACTTGAAAGATAAAAGAGCAGATTTATGGACGTTGATGACCAATGTAGTGAAATGTAATGGGATTTTTAAAATTCAATATGGAAATACTCAAGTGATTTTTTCTCAAAATAGTTGTAAGAATTGTAAAAGAAATGAGGGTAAAAAGGATATTTCTTCATGTGTAAGCTGTCTATTAGAACGGCAGAGTGAAGATTCATATTCTCCGATTAAGTTATTTGGTGTAGGATTTCAGGGAGTAAGAATTGAAATTGCAGTGGACAAGGAGGAGGATTAAAATGCTCTATTCGATACTGAAAGATGAAAATAGATATTATTTAAATATGCATGCTGAATGTGCATTACATACATATTTAAACGGCTTTATAGAAGATGAGCGCATAAAAAATACATCACGTCAAAAGCAGGGGATATACTGCAGAAAAATTAATGCAGATATCTTTGAACACATATACAGTTATCCTTATGAAAACAAAAGTATATGTATTGATTTTAAAAAGATTGAAGAAATAACAGAAAATAATTTAGTAGCATTTGTTACTTTTATAAAGAAACAATTTTGTGCAAAAGGAAAGAATGTCTATTTATTGAACGTGCAAAAAAATATTTTGGAGAAAATGAATTGGGGAGATAAATTCCAGATTTTAGAAGAAACTGATTGTATAGTTTCGGGCAGAATTGGTAGAGGGAAAGCTACTCCACAGTACGATCAATTGATTTGTGAGGCAGAAGAAGCTTTTCGAGAAGAATTTGGAAGAGTAGTATCAGAGTGTACAGATGAATTGAATAACACAAATGAGCAACATACCTCTGTTCCGGTATATTTGTCTAAATATATAGACATAAAGAAAATGGCAGAAAGTAATGCAGGTTTTTTTAGATTATGTATTTATTATTTGGCTTTGCAGATGATGGATAAAAATATTATTAAGCAGGAATGCAATCAAAATAAGGATATCAGTTTGTTTTTTCATACTATGAATGGTGGCTATATAGCTGCACAACTGGCGCAATTATTTAATGTTGATATGGTCTATCTCGATCATTTGGGACCTTTAGGAAGTGTACACAGAAAACATTTCGAAAAGAGCATAGCGGATGATAAGAATTATATTATTGTATCAGATGTAATATGTTTGGGAGGAGAAGTGGGACGAGCTAGAACAATAATAGAATATTGTGGTGGAAGAGTTGGCGGTGAAACTTGTGTTGTCGATATAAAAACAGTTCAAAATAGAGAAGTTGACAATAGGGCTTCATTATATACTGTTTCAAAAACAAATAATAAAATAGATTATAAAATTAAGACGGATTTGTGTGCTGGATGTGAAATGGAGGGGAAATGTAATGAATAGTGCAATTTTGTTAGTTTCAGACATTCATTATACTGATAATAAGACAAAATCACAATTTTGGAAAGGAGATGAAAATGATTATTATCAGAAGTGGGAAAATTTTTTGTTGGAATTACAAAAGAATCAAAAAATAAAATTCAAATATTTGGTAGTTACAGGGGATATTGCCGATACTGCTCGAAAGATGGAATATGAAGATTTTGAAGAGATTTTAAAGGGATTATGCAATAGATTAGAAATAGGAATAGAAAATATTTTATTAGTTCCTGGGAATCATGATATAGATAGAGCGAAGTTAACAACTTATTGCGATGATAATAGAATATCCGGAAACGATGCCCCTAATTTGTATGATATAAAATTGGGAAACTTTAAGGAGTTTTATAAAAAAATTTTAGATAACAAAAATTTAGAGGTAAGTAACGCACTTCTCGATTATATATATATTGATGAAATTGACACATATATTGTCGGATTGAATTCGTTAGCAAAAGAAGGACATTTGGATGAACATCATGTGGGATATATTGATATTAAAAAATTAAATGGAGAGTTAGACAAGTTTATGGTAGGAAAGAAGGCATCTGTATTTGTAGCGACTCACCATAGTTTTGCGGTTACCGGAAACAGAGAATTGGCTACACTAAAAAATGCGGATGTAGTTAAAAAGAATTTGGGATTAAAAGAAATAAATACCTTTATTTATGGACATCATCATACGTCAGAAAGTCATTTGGATATAGTGGGTGATGGTGGAGAATTATATAGATATATTGAAATTGGTAGTTTGGGTAAGATTTTAACAAATGAAAACGGCGATGCTTTTACAAATAGATTTTCGGTGGCAATATGCAAAGATAATGAGTTGGACTTGCATGACTATGCATATACAGCGGGAGATTGGCTCGAAGTAAATGATAGAAAATATTTACATAAATTGCAAGTAAGACAGACAAAACAAAAAACGGAACCTGTGTCACAAGTGGAGGAATTACCTAAGGTAGATGATGATAATGAACAAAAAGTTATTGCGAAATACTCTAAGGAAATTGTTGTGAATGAAAATAATAGGTTTTTAATTGAACATTTGAAAAAAGATAATAATTATAAAGATGGTCATTTCCACTGGAAAGACGGTAGAAAAACTTTAGGATGGATAAATATACCGGCTTTTCTCGGAAACATAGACATTTTAAATAGAATTAAAGAATGCATAATGGGAATGCATAAAATGAATTTCCCTAATATTCAAGTGGCAATAGGTTATGGAATGGAAGGGAATATAATCGGAAGTAGTTTGTTGGATTACTGGATAGAAAACAAAGTGAGTTATCATTTATATCCATCTGTTCATAAAAAAGATGAACATATTAATAGAGAAAAGTCATTGTGGAACGAATTTAATGAGTTTGAAAAAATTTTATTGATATGCGATATAATGCCAACTACAACATATTTAAAAGAAATAATAGCATCTGATAAAGCTTTGCAAAAATGTTCGGAGTTTTTTGTTCTCGCTTTGTTTTATAATAAGAATCTCTTAGATGGTGATGAACAAAATGGGGCAGAATTTCCAATTAGTATTAAGCGATTTGCATTGGCTGAAATTGATGTTCCAGTATGCAAACTCGATAAAGACGAGTGTATGATATGTAGAGAGGGTCTGAAAAAAATATACGAATTGTAGAGTAAAAACTATTCTACTATATGTAAGTTTTGTGGTACAATAAATTAAAGTAATCCAAATAAAGGAATGAGGGGATTTATAATGTACAAAAGAATGCGCAAGATAGGCTGTTTACTTGGGATTTTTATCACAATGAGTTTATTGGCTGGCTGTGGAGACAAAGGTGCTTCCGCCAATGGCTCAACGGACCTGGATACCTCGCTCGACATTGGTATACCACAAGTAACAGAGGAAGACCTTACGGCAAGACAGAACTTACTAACCGGTTTAAACGATTTGACGAAAGAAGCCATTGGAAAGCGTCCAGTTGCGGTAATGGTTAATAACGTGGAAGAGGCACTTCCGCAATACGGTGTGGCACAGGCAGATGTAATTTTTGAGATTCCAGTAGAGGGGAATTTAACACGATTAATGGCCTTGTATGCAGACTATACACAGATTCCGAAGATTTGTGCAATACGAAGCTGTCGTTATTATTATCCGGCAATCGCAAAAGGATTCGATGCATATTATGTGCACTGGGGACAAGACCAGACTATAACGAGTTATTTGAATTCCTTGAAGATGGACCGTTTCGATGGTTTAGTGAATACGGGTGGATTGTTTGGTCGTGATTCTGCTAGAAGAAGTGCGGGATATTCATTAGAGCATACTGGTTATTTTGACGGAACGAGTTTCGTAAACGCAGTAAGCAAAAATGGAATGCGAACAGATTTACTGGAATCGAAGCAGGGGACGGCGTTTGATTTCCATGAAGTTGGTGAAATAGTGAAACCGCAAGGTGACGAATGTAGTAAGGTACATATAAATTTTGGTGCAGCTACTGCAACTTTGACTTATGACGCAGCGACTGACACATATCTGAAACAGATAAATGGAAGTGCTCATATGGATGGTGTGACTGGGACACAGCTTGCGTTTACCAATGTGTTCGTATTAGAGACCAGCATCAGTACAAGAGATGAGGTTGGTCATAAGAGTGTAGACTGGGAGGGTTCATCAAGTGCTGTTGGATATTACATTTCTAATGGAGCGGTGCAAAAGATTCACTGGTCAAAGGCGGATGAAGCATCGTATTTGAAGTTTTATGATGAGAATGGACAGGAATTGGTGATTAATCGAGGCAAGAGTTATATTGCGATTAACTACAAGAATAAGGCAACGTTTGAGTAAAATATCGAACAGAAAATAAAAATAGAAATGGTTGTCGTAAAATGTAATAATATGTTAGAATAGACATGGGTCGATAGGTAGGTAACAAAGGGCGGAAGCCCTTTGTTTGCCTGCCTTTTTGTTTGGGATAAATTATCTGAAAGAATGGAGAGGAGATATAGCATTGAATAATAAATACAAACCTATAGTTTTTGTGAACAATCCAATATCTGATAGCGGTGAAGATGTAATAGGATTTCAATCACAAGTTGATATTATACGCTCAGCAATAAACAAAGGGGCTAATATGATAGGGGTAATTGCTGATTATGGTACGGGAAAAACAAGCATGACGAATCTGCTTTGTAATGAAATACAAAATGATAAAAATCCGAAGCCTATAAAAGTAAATATGTGGGATTGCTTAAGTTCGCAAACAGGAAAAGAGTTAAATGAAAATGTTTCTAATCTGACAAAATCTTTTTTGTATCAATTGGCAAATGGTCATGCATCAAAATTTGGACGTTATATAAATAAAATTTTAAGCAAAAACTATGGCAATATATCATTTTCGGTTAATAATTTAGTATGGTTTGTTGTCTGGTTTATAATAGCTGGTGTGTCATATACGCTTTATAAAGTGGCGAATGTTTCAGGTACAGGAGTCATGCAATTTTTGCCGAAATGGTGTGATATAGCAGTAGCTTTTTTCAAAGCGATCTCTCCTGTTTTTGTATTGATTGCGGGAATAGCTGTCTTTTTGGGCGTAAAGGATGTTTGTATTGCATTCTCTCATTGGAAAATGTTGGGCAAAAGTGAAATACAGATTAGCGATGTATTTGATACATACAGTATGATAATTGAGAAAATAAAACCTAAAAAGGGTAAACAGTTAGTTTTTATTGATGATTTGGATCGTATTAATGAAAAAGAGGTAATGATTGAATTTTTAAAAGAAATTTATCGGTTTCAAGATTCACTGGTAGAAGATTGTTCTAAATTTGTCTTTGTTATTTCCATTAAGCCAGAATCTGAACTAAAGCAATTAGAGGATGACAAGGAAGTGGATTATGTATATACGAAAGTATTTGATATTATTGTCTCATTAAAGCCAATACATTTTGATGATTATGATTCTATTTTGTTACGTTTGATAAAAAGTGATGCATCAAGTAAAATTGCATTGCAAAATTTGATTGGTATAAAAGTGGAAGATGTGTTGCCAGAATCGTTTAAATGGATAAAAAAGGGGACAAATCTAACACTGCGTGATTTGAAGGAACGGTTAAATAAAGCCATTGCTATAATGGTATCGTTGAAGAATCAAGAATATAAAGTAAATACAGCTGTTAATTTTGAGGCGTGTACGGCAATATCTTACTTGGAGAATCAATTTTCAAAAGATTACTATGCGTTGATTAAAGATGAAAAGGCATTTGCAGAGTTTATGCAAAGAAGCTATAAGATTGTCAATGAGGCAAACCAACAAGAAGATATAGATGAATTGATACAGGCATTTAATGAATGTTTGGGTAAAGGTAATTATTCAGAGAAGTTTGTGTTGGATCTGTGTGACATGGTTTTTAATGGCATATTTAATGATGATTTTAGAATGTATTTCTATACATATCCAAAAGGAAGCCATATAAAAACGACAGAAGAAAGAGCGCTCTGCGACTGGTTACTGTTTCCAAATCAAAATATGAGCTATGAAAAATTAGATTATAATGTTGAAAGAGCATACTATGACGGCGAAAATAGAACGATTAAGCAGACACTAGGAACTCTAGAGACCTTTCCGCCAGTTGTTTTGATGAATGACATTTTATTTGTAGAGGCAGCAGTTGTTTCGATGGATAAGCTGTTTGAAGCCTTTCTAAAAAAGATGATTGGAATAGAAAAAGGCTTAGGAGAGGCGGTTTGCATATGGGACAGAATAAATACTTTAAAAGAAAAAAGAACGGAATTTATAAATAAATGTATCACAAGAATAATCTCTTTATCTGAAACTGAAGAAAACATTATTCAAGAGCGTATCAATATTATTAAAGGAGTAAAGTTTGATCTGCTTGAATTTACAGATGTTTTTGTTAATGATGGCGCCCCGCAGATTTCGGAAGAAGAAATCGAAGAAATTCGAAGTCCCCTTACTGCGATAAAACTTGTAAATCTGAAAAAACTGGAGGAATCGCAAGCACAGTATTTGTGTAAAGTAGTAAATGCTATATCTCCAACAGATTTTACGCAGGTAGAAAATATATGCTGGAAAATCATGCAGTTTTTTGCAGAAAATATAGAACCAGTTGATATTGGTGAAGAAATATTATGTTTTATGCAGAATAACATGATTTGTAACGATGGGTTCTTTGAAGTGGTAGGTGAATCAGAAGTTTCTCAAGATAGAATAGCAGATTATTTAAATTTATTTAAACCTACGGATTTTTCAAAGGATTATATGAAGGCTATTGATAATATGGGATTCGAAAGGTACATCAGTGAAGAAATTGTAATGACATTGTTGGAACAGAAACTTTTTTATACCGCTATTTTATATCTGGTTAATAATAATAAATTAAAAATGTTAAATCCTTATATAGGAAACTTTGAAGAAATTTTAGGCGCTTGTAAAAAATTAAATGATAGGTACCCGAATATTTTAGTTGCATTTCGAACTTATTTTGCCTTGGAAATGCAAAAAGAAGAATATCGTCAATTGTTCTTTGGTGAATATCCATTGGTTACGGAAAAAGAGTTTGATATGTCTTCTGATATTTCAGAAGGGGTTGTTTTGATTAATCCGTTGAAAATCACCTCGGAAAATCTCACGGAAGTATTAGCGTTAATTTATCGTAAAGTGAATACGGCAGAAGATGTTCTTACGGTGTTTGACAATTTGTTGAATAAAGAACGTGAAATATGTGTTGTTGACGAAGATGTAAGAACAAAATTTGTTGAAGATTTTGAATTTAATCGAGTGGACATGAAAATTTTATCAAATGAACAGCGTAGCCACCTATATTCTGTCATAGAAGAAGAGTGCGAAGTGAATAATGGAGAAAAAGCAATTCAGCTTACAAAACACATCGGATGTTTCATTCCAGAAGTAGAAGAATTAATTAAAAGTGATTATGAAGATAGTGTGAAATACACAGAAGTTGTGAGAGATATAGATGAATTAACAGATATCTATCTTGCAAGGTTAGATAAATATCATGTAACTATTGGACTATCCGAACATTTATGTCAAGAGTTGCATAAAAGGAAATATTATAAAGATTATATTGTTGCAGATTCTTTGAGAAAACAAGATATGATAATTGACAAAAGGATTCCATTTTCTGACTACGTTTATGTTTATATAAGAATCGACCGAATGTTTGACATCATGTCAAATCATTGGGAGTTTTTAGAAAGGTTACAACAAGAGGCAGATATATCAAAATTGTCTGAGAAGCATGTTGTTCCGATTTTTAAAGTTTCTCAACACAAACGGTTTTTTGAATACATTTTTAAAGAACAAACAGATATTGAAATAAAGAAAAAATATCTGAATGAATTTGGAAAATTTGCGACAGAACAAGATAGCATAGCGTTTCAAAAACTCATTTGTGAACCGAAGAACATGGAACTTCTTGGAAGCAAAACTTTGTATTATAGAGTTTATGGACAATTGTGGGAGTCAAATCCTTATCATAAAGGGGTATTCACAAGAAAATGGAACGAGATATGGAAAAATAAAGCAAGCTAGTTGGATGAAACTTCAAAGTAAAATGTTTTTTCGGAATGTATAATGGTGGCAAGAAAATAGAAATACATCATGGTGTTGTGGCAGGAAGATTAGAACATGATAATATACATGAATAGTCGCGAAAATCATAAAAATTTAGCGAAAAACTCGCTACGAACTTGGAAAAAAGGTACACTGTTATATCATAAAATAAGAGAGGTGATAAACATGTACGAGAGGATAAGAGGTCTTCGGGAAGACAAGGATATGACCCAGATGCAGATGGCGAAATACTTGTGTTGTAGTCAGCGAGTTTATAGCAATTATGAGCGTGGAGAAGTGGAAATGCCGGTTCGTGTTTTGATAGAACTGGCAAAATTTCATAAAACGAGTATCGATTATTTGCTAGAATTGACAGATGAAAAAACTCCATATCCACCAAAAAAGAAGAAGAGTTACTTATAAGAAATTAATAGAATCGTGAAAAGTTTGTGAAAAAGGGAATGATTTTTGAATGATGTCATTCCCTTTTCTTGCGTTCAAGTAAATATTCGTGTATAATAATGTAGATTGTTACAAAAATAAATTAAGATGATACAAATAGAAACTATTATTTCTTGGTAAATATACAAGGGGGATAAAAATGAAACATAGAAGAGGGAGAAGAAAGAAGAGAACAAGAAAAGGGATTAATTTTAAAGCAATTGGAAAAAAGATGGTGAACTGGTTTAAAGGACTAAGTAAACCGAAAAAAGCAGCTTTGATTGCGGGAATCATTTTACTTGTATTAATTATTGCTGTTGTTATTTTCGTAATGTCGAAGTTTAATAAAATAGAAAAAGAAGATTTTGAAGAAGAAGAAATCATCATTAATGAACTCCCGGAAGAAGTGGGTGTGGGATACACAAACTTTGTTCTGTTTGGTAGTGACTCGCGTTCGGATAATGTAAATGCGGATTTGAACACCGATACCATTATTATTGTGAGTTTGAACAATGCAACAAAAGAAGTAAAGATGGTTTCTGTATATAGAGATACTTTGCTTGATATGACAAATGGCAGCATCCAGAAATGTAATTCGGCGTATGCGCGCGGTGGTGCAAAACAGGCAATTAACATGTTGAATATGAACCTGGATTTAAACATTCAGAGATATGTAACGGTTAACTTTAGTGCGGTTGTTGATATTGTAGACATGGTTGGTGGCATTGAAGTAGAGGTCACAGATGCAGAAGCTAGAGCTGTTAACAATTATATTGATGAAACTGCAGGTGTAGTTGGACAGAGGGCGAAACATCTGACAGGAGGCGGTCTCCAAACTTTGGACGGCGTTCAAGCAACTACTTATGCCCGTATCCGTAAGGGCGTAGGTGATGACTATGCAAGAACGGAAAGACAACGTTTGGTTATCCAGAAAGTAGTTGAAAAGATATTAAAATCTGATTTGGCAACCATCAATGAGATTATCGATGCGATATTGCCTCAGATTTCAACAAACTTCACAATGTCTGAAATTGTATCTTATGCAGCAGATTTTGCAAAATACTCTTTCGGTGAAAACTCAGGTTTCCCATTTGAACAGAAAACGGCGACCATCTCGGGAAGAGGTAGCTGCGTATATCCAGTTACTCTGGAAAGCAATGTGCAAGAATTGCATGAATTCTTATTTGGTACAGTAGATTATCAAACATCTTCCAAGGTGGCTGAAATCAGTGATGAAATCGCTTATTTGGTTTCAACTAAGAAACAGAGTAGCAGTTCATCCGACAGTGGAACAGACGAAACAACTGAAAATGATACAAACCAAGGTGATGGAGACGATACAAACCAAGGTGACGGAGATGACACAAACCAAGGTGATGAAAACAATACAAGCCAAGGTGGCGGAAACGATACAAACCAAGGTGATGGAGACGATAAAAACCAAGGTGATGAAAACGATACAAACCAAGGTGGCGGAGATGACACAAACCAAGGTGATGAAAACGATACAAACCAAGGTGACGGAGATGACACAAACCAAGGTGATGAAAACGATACAAGCCAAGGTGGCGGAGATGACGTGAACAAAGGCGATGGCGGCGAAGGAACTGGTGAAGGAGACCAAGGCGGTAATGAGGAGACAAATCCGCCGACAACTCCAACAACTCCGACAACTCCAACGACGCCAACGGAACCAAGCACTCCTTCAGGAACTGGCGGTAACACACCATCCACATCCTAAGTTACCATCTTAAAGGGGAGACGCTTATGGCAAAGAGCAGAAGTTTAAGGGAAGTCAAGGCTGAAAAGGCAGCCCAGAGAAGACGAGCAATTCGAAGGAAACGTATTCTTGTTTTGGTGATTGAGATTTTGATTCTCTTGATTTTGCTGGGGATTGGTTATGTGATGACACATTTCGATACAATCCAGCAGATGGAGTGGTTCAAGAATCTATTATAAAAAACGAAAGAAAGAGGAAGTATATATGAAATTAATGAGAAAAGTAGCAACAATGCTGTTATGTATATGTTTAGCAGTACCATGTTTTTCGATGATATCCCATGCGGATGAAGGAACAATCCGTTTCAATGACCCAACTGTGAAAGTGGGGGAAACGGTAGATGTCAAAATTAATATGAAGACACCAGGTTCTGTAGAAAAGGTTGATCTCACATTGTCTTATGACCCAACGTTATTGAAGTTTGTGGGCGGTGATATGGCAACTGAAACCGCAGAAGGTACAGTGCAATATGTGAATCCAATTAATTGGGCTTCATTTAGCGGAGGTTTCAATTTCAGCCTCAAATTCCAGGCACTGAAGGCTGGTACAGCAACGATTGAAATTGAAAAACACAATATTATCAGTGGTGAGTCAGTGACATGGGAATTGGGGACCTCTAAGGTTGTTATCACAAAGGCTGACGGCACAACGGTAGCAGACCCTGTAGAAGATCCAGATACAACAGAGCCAGATGCAGAAAATCCAGATGCAGAACCATCCGATGATACAACTGCTGGGGCAGAAATTAATATTTCAAATTCAACAACAATTACACTGATTGATGATGTGTCAAGTGTGATTCTTCCAGAGAGATATGTAGAGACAACGGTTACGGTAAACGAACAAGAATTCACAGCATGGCAGGATTCGGAGGACGAGGACCTTTACATCCTGTATGCAACCAGCAGTACTGGGGAAACATCATTATACCGCTATGATACGTTAGAAAATACATACCAAAGATTTACACCAACCGAAACAGAGGAAGAAGGCTCAGGCTTAGAAAAGATTCTTGGAATTTTCGGAGAAAAAGCGGAATATGTAGTTTTCGGTGCAGGTGCTGTATTGCTTATTTTCGTAATCTTAATCATTGTACTCAGTGTGAAGTTGTATAACCGAAATGCAGAGTTGGATGAGCTTTATGATGAATATGGTATTGATTTGGACGATGAAGAAGAGAACAATAAAAAGGCAAAATACGAAACAGAAGATGACGTAGTTCTGGTAGCTGACGAAGAAGATGAAGATTTGGATGAAGAAGATGATCCAGAAGTAGAAGTAGAATTCTTTGTAGAAGAATCCATCAAGGATTTCTTTGGAGAGGACAAAGAAGGAGCTGGCAAAGAAGAAGCACCAGTGGAAAATACAGCGAAACCACAAATGGAAGCTTCAAAAGAATCAGCTGAAGATTCAGGAGAATTTTATGATGATGAAGAAGCGTTCTATGACGATTTAGACAGCAGTTTCATGGTGGACTTTATTGACTTAGATGATTAATGATAATGGGGATGTCAGCTGGCATCCTCATTTACAATTCAAATTTTTTTTACGATTCAAACACATTTTTTTCACAATTGATTGATAGACTCATCATAGAAAAGATGATAAAGGAGAGTTAGCATATGAATGATGAATATAATTACGAACCATATAGATATGGGGGACCTCAGCAGAATGATGAGCCTCAGAAGAACGACGAGCCTCAATTTGAAGAAGAACCTCAAGTAGAAGTAGTAGAGGAGAAGAATGCGCCTCAGTTCGAAGAAGAATCTAGCACTTACGCTTACAAGTACACAAATTATTATGAGAGTATTCAGGAGCCGCCAAAGCAGGAAGAACCAAAGAAGAAAGAAAAGAAAAAAGGTGGTTTTAGAAAATTTCTCGCAGCAGTTGCCTGTGGAGCAATATTCGGTTTAACTGCAAGCGGTGTATTTATGGCTAGCAATGCCATTTTAGGCAGCTTTTTTGGAATAGAATATGGGGATGCGAAAAAAGAGGTGGGTACAACACAGATTTCTACAAATTCTGGCACAACAACGATTTCTAATACCGCGGATGTAGTTGATAATGTGATGCCATCGGTTGTATCTATTACAAATATGAGTGTACAGGAAGTACAGAACTTCTTTTACGGCACAACACAATACGAAAGTGAGAGTCGTGGTTCTGGTATTATTATCGGACAAAATGATTCGGAACTTTTAATCGTAACCAACTATCATGTAGTAGAAGGCAGCAAGACTTTGACGGTTACATTTATTGATGATGCAAATATTGAAGCGCAGATTAAGGGAACAGATTCAGATAGGGACCTTGCAATCGTTGCAGTGCCTTTGGCCAATATTGACAAGACAACGATTGATTCGATTAAAGTTGCAACATTGGGTGATTCAGATAAGCTTCGCGTAGGCGAGACAACTATCGCAATTGGAAATGCACTTGGATACGGTCAGTCAGTTACCTCTGGTATCGTAAGTGCACTTGGACGTACATTGGATGATTACGCAGGTGAACTCATTCAGACGGATGCTGCAATTAACGAAGGAAATAGTGGTGGCGCACTTCTGAATGCAAATGGTGAGGTAATCGGAATCAACAGTGCGAAGTTATATGGTGAGACTGTAGAGTCTATGGGTTATGCGATTCCTATTTCGGACGTTATCGATATCTTAAATGAACTCATGAATCGTGAAACGAAGACAAAGGTTGCAGAAAGCGAACGTGGAGGCCTTGGTATTATAGGGCAAACAGTAAGTGATGCTTATATGCAGGCGCTGAATATGTCAGCAGGTGTTTTGGTTTCTGAGGTTATTGAAGGAAGTGGCGCAGATGCGGCAGGACTTCCAGTGAACTCTATTATCACAGGAATCAATGGAACAAGTATTGACACAATGGAAGAATTGCAGGAACAGCTGGAATACTACAAAGCCGGCGAAACTGTGGAGCTTACTATTGAGGTTCCAATCAGAGGTGGTTACACAGAGGAGACAGTCGAAGTTACACTGTCAAAAATCGACCAATAAGCATGAAAAATGAGAGGGAGAACGAAAAGTTCTTCCTCTTTTTGCGTAATTGTGGTATCCTTGATGTATATTTTTGATTGGAGGTGCCAATTATGGACAAATTTGAAGCGCTGAAATGTGTAGATACAGAAGTTTTTGAAGCAATTGAGGCGGAAAGCGAAAGACAGAATTCGCATATCGAGCTTATTGCGTCAGAAAACTGGGTAAGTGAAGCAGTTATGGAGGCTATGGGAAGCATCCTTACAAATAAATATGCAGAAGGGTATCCTGGAAAACGTTACTACGGTGGTTGTGACTGTGTGGATGTTGTGGAAAATCTGGCGAGAGACCGTGCGAAAGAATTGTTTGGCTGTGATTATGCAAATGTACAGCCACACTCTGGCGCACAGGCAAATATGGCAGTATTTTTTGCAATGTTGAATCCTGGCGATAAGGTTCTTGGTATGAACTTAGACCACGGCGGACATTTATCGCATGGTTCCCCTGTAAATATGTCAGGAAAATATTTTGATGTGGCATTTTATGGAGTGAATGACGAAGGTGTTATTGACTATGAAAGGGTTCGCGAAATTGCAATCAAGGAACAGCCTAAGTTGATTGTGGCAGGTGCAAGTGCATACTGCCGTATCATTGATTTTAAAAAGTTCAGAGAAATCGCGGATGAAGTTGGGGCTTATCTTATGGTGGATATTGCCCACATCGCAGGTCTTGTTGCAGCAGGACTTCATCCATCACCAATTCCATATGCTGACGTTGTAACAACTACAACTCACAAGACACTTCGTGGACCACGTGGAGGTATGATTCTCTGCAATCAAGAGGCGGCGGACAAGTTTAACTTTAATAAAGCGATTTTCCCAGGAATTCAGGGTGGACCGCTGATGCACGTGATTGCGGGGAAAGCGGTTGCATTCAAGGAAGCGCTTCAGCCAGAATTCAAGGCTTACCAGGCACAAATCGTGAAAAATGCGAAAGCGCTCTGCGACGGGCTTATGAAACGTGGTGTAAAAATTGTTTCTGGTGGAACAGACAATCACTTGATGTTAGTTGACCTCAGTGAGACAGAACTTAGCGGTAAGGAGCTGGAAAAACGCTTGGACCGCGCACACATTACATGTAACAAGAATACGATTCCAAATGACCCACGCTCTCCATTTGTAACGAGTGGTGTGCGCCTTGGAACACCAGCCGTAACTACGAGAGGTATGGTGGAAGATGATATGGATAAGATTGCAGAAGCAATTGCGCTTGTAATGGAAAGTGAAGACAATGTAGAAAAAGTAAAAGAAATGGTAGCAGAGCTTACTGCGAAATATCCATTAACTTAACAATCTGGCTTGCATAATAAACATATATGTGTGTATAATACAGATATAGTATCCGTAATTTTTTTACGGACGCTATATCTGTTTTGCTATATGGAGGTGCAGTATGTTAACCAGGTTTTGTGTGGAGAATTTTAAGAATTTCAAAGACAGATTTGAATGGGATTTGACACAATGTAATAATTATGAATTTAATGAAGAAGCAGTAGGTCGGTATTGTGTAAAAAAAGGGTTGATTTTTGGTGTAAACGGCAGCGGTAAGTCCAATTTGGGGTTGGCACTTTTTGATATCATTTTACATTTGACAGATAGAGCAAAGCTAGAGAATAAATATGTTCCATATTTGAACTTGGATTCTTCGAAAAAATATGCTGAATTTGAGTACCATTTTATGTTTTCTGATGTGGAAGTGGTATATAAGTATCAAAAGAAATCCAGCAGAAAATTGTTAAAAGAACAGTTAATGATAGATGGACAAGAAGTAATATTTTTTGATCATGTTGAACAGCAGGGAAGTACAAGATTAATTGGCACAGAGACATTAAACCTGAAATCGGATAATGACATGTCTCGTGTGAAGTATGTGAAAAGCAATGCGATTTTAGAAGATAATTTAGTTAATCATGTATTTTATCAATTTGTAAACTTTGTTGACAGTATGCTGTTGTTTTACTCTTTGGATGAACGAAGATATCAAGGAATACAAGTAGGAACCCATTCTGTTTCGGAGGGAATCATAGAGAGTGGCAGGTTGAAAGATTTTGAAGAGTTCTTGAGAACGCAGGGAATAGATTATACATTAGTTGAAAGAGAAGTTGATGGCAATAAAAGAATATATTGTGTGTTTGAAGAAGGAGAAGCTAATTTTTTCACGATTGCATCTACAGGAACGAAATCCTTAACCTCTTTTTATTATTGGTATATAATAATGGATTCTGCATCTTTGGTGTTTATTGACGAATTTGATGCTTTTTATCATTTTGCATTAGCAAAGCAGATTGTACAGTTGACAAAGGAACTTGAAAATACGCAAATTTTCTTTACCAGCCATAATACAGATTTGATTAGTAATGATTTGCTCAGACCGGATTGTTATTTTAATCTTGCAAATGGAAAAATTAAGTCAATAGCTTCGTTGACTGATAAGGAATTACGTCGGGCACATAATTTACAAAAAATGTATAAAGCAGGTGCATTTGATGAAGAGTAGTGTCCTCGGAGACAATTTTTGTTGGAATATTTCCCAAAACCTTTTTGGAATAGGCATGTTAAATCTAAGGATTTTCGTAAGGATAGATGTGCAAAAAAGTAGGGCAGATGTAAACTGTCCTATTTTTGTGAATTGACAAGTATAAGAACATATGTTATTATATACATATACCCCCTATGGGTATTGGAAAGGAGATATATCATATGGTTACACAAAAGTATACGATTACGGGTATGACTTGTGCAGCATGTAGTAGTGCGGTGGAGCGCGTAACTCGCAAGATGGATGGTGTGGAAGAAAGCAATGTGAATCTGACAACAGCACTCCTTACCATTACTTATGATGAAGCAAAGATTACCCCTGAAGATATTATTCGTAAAGTAGACCGCGCGGGATTTGGCGCAGAGCTCTATGTGGAAAAGAATAAGGAAGAGAAGCGGGAAGCAGAGGAAAGTCTGGAAGAATCTATGCAGAAGACGAAACGCCGTCTGATTTGCAATACCATCCTTGCACTTCCACTCCTTTATATCTGTCTCGGACATATGCTTCCGATTCCAATGCCGCTTCCACCATTTATGGACATGCATAAGCATCCGCTTACATTTGCACTTGTTCAGATGGTGCTCACAATTATAATTTTGGTCAATGGACGCAAATTTTACTTGGTCGGCTTCAAGAGCCTTTTCAAAGGAAATCCAAATATGGACTCGCTGGTGGCGATTGGAACTGGCAGTGCATTTGTTTATAGTTTTGTAATGACACTTGGGATTCCAACGGATCCAAGCTGTGTACACAACCTGTATTATGAATCGGCAGCAGTAGTTGTGACCTTGGTTATGCTTGGAAAATACATGGAAGGCCGCAGCAAAGGAAAGACATCGGAAGCCATCCGAAAATTAATGGAGCTTGCACCTGATACTGCAATTGTTCTTCGCAACGGAGAACAAATCGAGGTTCCAGTAGAACAGGTTGCGCTTGGCGAGCTGATTCTGATTAAGCCGGGAAGCCGTATTCCACTTGACGGTATTGTGGTGGAAGGAAGTACCAGTGTGGACGAATCCATGTTGACTGGCGAAAGTATTCCGGTGGAAAAAGGCGTGGATGATGAAATGATTGGCGGCAGTGTAAACTATCACGGCGCTGTGACTGTGAAGGTAACACATGTGGGAGCGGATACGACGCTTGCTAAGATTGTGAAAATGATGGAAGATGCCCAGGGGAAGAAAGCACCGATTTCCAAGCTCGCAGATACAGTAGCTGGGTATTTTGTACCGGCAGTTATGGCCATTGCAGTCGTTGCTGCAATCATTTGGACCTTGCTCGGGCATGACATTACATTTGTGCTTACGATTTTCGTTTCTGTTTTGGTTATCGCTTGTCCATGTGCACTTGGCCTTGCAACACCTACCGCAATTATGGTTGGAACGGGGCTTGGCGCAAACCATGGCATCTTAATTAAGAGTGGGGAAGCACTGGAAATCAGCCATAAAGTGAATGCAGTTGTTCTTGATAAGACAGGTACAATTACGGAAGGTAAGCCTGCAATCACTAACATTGTGGCACATAGTATGGAAGAAGATGCATTGCTGAAAATTGCGGCGTCCTGCGAGCAGGTGTCGGAGCATCCGCTTGGACAGGCTATCGTAAATGGGGCAAAGGAAAAAGGTATTGAACTGGAAAAAGTAACGGATTTCCAAAGCATTACTGGACAAGGTATCGAGGCAGTAATTGCAGGAGAAACTTATTATATTGGTAACAAAAAGCTTTGTGTAGAACAGCAGATTGATTTTGCGGAATACGAAGCGGAAGCAGTTGAAATTGCAAATAAAGGTCAGACACCGATGTTTGTTGGATGCAAAGGTAAGGTAATTGGTATTGTCAGCGTGGCAGATACACTCAAAGAAACCAGCGCAGAGGCGATTCGAAAAATCAAGGACCTTGGCATTGAAGTGCATATGCTCACTGGAGATAACCGTCTGACGGCAGATTATATAGGAAAGAAAGTTGGCGTTGATCATGTGATTGCAGAGGTATTGCCAAATGACAAGGCGTCTGTCGTAGAAAAACTGCAAAAAGAAGGAAAATGTGTTATGATGGTTGGAGACGGAATCAACGATGCTCCAGCACTTGTACAGGCAGATGTAGGGGTGGCAATTGGAAGTGGCAGCGATATCGCACTCGATTCCAGCGATGTTGTGTTGATGAAATCTGATTTGCGCGATGTTTACAAAGCAATCAAGCTTAGTAAATCAACAATCCGCAATATCAAGCAGAATCTGTTCTGGGCATTTTTCTATAATGCGTGCGGTCTTCCGTTGGCAGCGGGCGTATTATTCCCAATCAACGGAATGCTTTTAAGCCCGATTATCGGAGGATTTGCAATGTCTTGCAGTTCTGTTTGTGTAGTAAGTAATGCTTTGCGCCTTCGCAAGACGAAGCTGGATTAAAGGTCGGGAGTAGGTGAAATGTCATGGCAGAAAACAATTTAGTACAAAAAGATTTGGCACAGCACACATGTTGTAATCGAATCAAACACCGTTCTGAGAAAGAAACAAAGGATTTAATCACTCGTCTTAGCCGAATTGAGGGACAGGTCCGGGGGATTAAAAATATGGTAGGCGAAGAGCGCTACTGTGTGGAAATTTTAAATCAAGTGTCAGCCGTACAGGCAGCACTTAACAGTTTCAGCAAGGAACTTCTGGCAAATCATATTCATTCCTGCGTGGTGGATGATATCCGGGCAGGGAAAGATGAGGCGGTAGATGAGCTTTGCGAAACAATTAAAAAAATCATGAAATAATAGGAGGGCGAAAACATGCCAGTAATCAAAGTCGCAGATATGCACTGCGAAAAATGTGTAGAAAGAATTACAAAAATTATGACAGAAGAAGGGTTAGACTTTTCAGTAAGCTTAGCTGATAAGACCGTGACAATCAATGGATGTCAGCACTGTGTAAAGACAGCGTTGGAAGCGTTGGATGATCTTGGATTTGAAGGTGTAGTAGAAGAATAAGAAATAAGTGGGAGTCAGTTCTGGTTGTGGGACTGGCTCTTTTTTTCATATGCGGAAAAATTTGCATATGGAAAACCAGCTTATCATCGGCAACTCGACTCTAAGCTGGTTATCTACAAATTTTATTTACATCCACAGTCAGATTTCGTATCAAACGCTGGGTTGAATGCATAGAAGTTCTTGCTGTCTAAGTTATCTTGCACAATTCGGAGACTTTCTCCAAATCTTTGGTAATGTACAACTTCACGAGCTCGAAGGAAGCGAATAGGGTCAGCAATTTCTGGGTCTTTTACCAGGCGAAGAATATTGTCATAAGTAGTGCGGGCTTTCTGTTCTGCAGCCATGTCTTCATGCAAATCTGTGATAGGGTCACCTTTTGATTGGAAATAAGTTGCTGTAAAAGGAGTTCCACCTGCTGCTTGTGGCCAGAGACCGAGTGTGTGGTCTACATAGTATTTATCAAAGCCATATTTTTCAATCTCTTCTATAGATAAGTCTTTAGTAAGCTGATAAATAATAGAAGAAACGATTTCCATGTGGGCAAGCTCCTCTGTTCCAATGTCCGTAAGAATTCCCGTTACTTCTTTGTATGGCATGGTATAACGTTGCGATAAATATCTCATAGAAGCTGCGAGTTCGCCATCAGGACCGCCAAATTGACTCATTATAACCTGTGCTAATTTTGGATTTGTCTGTGTGATTTTTACAGGATATTGTAAACGCTTTTCATAAATCCACATATATTAACATCCTCCTTCCTGCCATGGCCATGGCTCATTAATCCAATTCCATCTGTCACTGCAAGATTCTACTGTGGTGTCGACGGTGAGAGGACCATAATATTTTGCATATTCATGCATAGCTTGGTTGCGAAGCTTGCTATATTCATGAAAATAAGCAAGAGCTTCTGTATCACAAGGATGTGTATCCAAGAAGAGCTTCACGTCATCCACTGCAAAGCTAACGACATTAATTCGATTTAATAATTCTTTTCGGTTAGGCTTGTTACTCATCGTTTCATGCCTCCTTTTCCTAAGAATGGCATGTTAAGTTCCTGGAAAATGGTTCCGCAGTGAAATCCTTTTTCGGCATCATAGAGATTACGCCAGACTTGCCAAGGTACATACGCCATCGCAAGCGACATGTCGTCCGAGGTATCTCTTCTTACAACAGGAGTAACCATTTGCGTTTGCCGGTAGTTTGTGTAAGGCATCGCATTGTTTCTATAATTTGGCATAGAGATTTTCCTTTCATATTCTTTCTAATGATATAATATGTGATTTGGGAAAATCCGTTCCTTGCGAGAAAATTATAGGAAATAATAATCGACTAGCTTTTCTACAATTTCTAAATTTAGGGGATGTTCTTTGGTTTCAAAAGTTGTGATTAAATGAATGGTTGGGATAATGCCATAAGAATTATATAGATCTAATTTTGAAAATGCTTTTGAACTATAAAATGAATCGTCCATCATTCCAAAATGTTCCCAGAAAAATGTTTCGCCCGTTTTTGGATGACGGATTGTGAAGTCTGGATAAAGATAGATTTCTCCCAATTGTAATAGGCACTCATAGCGAAAAGGTATCCTATTCCTGTGCAGGACCATGTCAATGTATGCCTCAGACTTTGAGCGTACGATGTTGCCAGATGGGGTTTTGTGGATAAGATTTTCAGTGTGTCTATCATTCTTTGGGTAAGGTGCATGCATCCAGTCGTTTAATTCTTGGGATAAAGGTGTGAAATTTGCTGAGAGAAGTTCGCCATATGCTTGTGAATTCATAAAAGATTCTTCGATTTGATGTGTATCGTGTTTGTGATGCTTGAGATAAAAATCAATTGCCCGCTGTTCATGAAGCAGATTTTTTAATTGAAGTAAGAGATACTTTTTTAGAGCCAGTTTTTCTGCAAGTGGTCGTTGCTCCTTGGGAAGGTAGGTTTGAGAATGTCCATCACTTAGAATCCACTTACTGTATTTTCCGCAGTTAGTACTTATTAACTTTCCCTCGGGAAGCGTTTGTAACTGAGACTGCACATCTGCGATTTGCTTTTCAAGCCTTTGTCGCTCATCCAGTATTCTGTTGTAAATCATAATATTTGTCCTCCTTTTTAGTTAGTGTTCTTTATTGAAACACAAATTTTTACAAAAGTAAAGTGCTTTTTTAAAAATTTATTTAGTTCTTTTTAGCTGTTGTTTTACATTTTCCATATGCAAATTTTTCCTCCTTCCACGGATAAAAAAACGCCATTTTCCGGCGATTTTCAAGCTTTTTTAAGCAAGTTTTTCTTTATGAGAAATAATAAGTTAAATGTGCTAACAAATATCCAAAAAGCGTTAGCATATCGAGCAAGTTTTTTCGTATATGGAAAATCGCCCCACCAAGCGCGGCCCAATTTAATTCCCTAGTTGCTTTTCTTTTCGCTTCTCGCTATAATGTTAATCATTGGGAGACCTAATTTTGATAGGGGTGTAATTTTGGGAGAGAAGAAAAAGAAAAAAGGGGACAAAATTCAATACTTTGATTATAGCTTGCTGGCAATCGTTATTTTCCTGGTTTGTTTTGGACTTGTAATGCTTTATAGTACAAGCTCATACAGTGCACAGGTAAAGTTTGGCGATAGCATGTACTATTTTAAACGACAGGCAATCTTTAGTGCTGTTAGTTTTTTTGTGATGCTGGTTGTTGCGAAAATCAACTATCATTTTTATGGAAGACTTGCAAAATTATCCTATGTTGTAGCTTTTATATTAATGATATTAGTACAGACACCGCTTGGAATTGAAGCATACAATGCAAGACGCTGGATTCGACTACCATTTGGCATGCAGATGCAGCCTGCGGAAGTGACGAAGATTGCAATTATACTATTTATTCCACTTTTGATTTGCAAAGCGGGAAAGAAGATTAAAGATGTAAAAGTCTTAGGGAAGATTTTTGTATGGGGAGCAGCTGCTGCTGGCGGTGTATATTTACTGACAGACAACTTGAGTACTGCCGTTATCGTCATGGGAATGGTATGTATTATGATTTTTGTGGCGCATCCAAAGACAGCACCGTTTCTTGTTTTGGCAGGTGCAGGCGCAGGTCTGATAGGAGTTGTAGTTAAACTTTTGAGTATGATTGTGCAGAATGCAGATGCCGCGTCCAGCTTCCGCTTGCGGAGAATTTTGGTGTGGCTGAATCCGGAACAGTATCTTTCAGATGGCGGATTCCAGGTAATGCAAGGTTTATACGCTATTGGTTCTGGCGGCTTTTTTGGAAAAGGGCTTGGAAATAGTGCACAGAAGATGATTATTCCAGAGGTTCAGAACGATATGATTTTATCAATTATCTGCGAAGAGTTGGGAGTATTTGGCGCCATTATTCTTCTGGGAATGTTTGGTGTCCTTTTATATCGGCTTATGTTTATTGCACAGAATGCCCCAGACTTATATGGTTCGCTTTTGGCAACTGGAATTTTTGCACACATTGCACTGCAGGTGGTTTTGAATGTTGCCGTTGTGCTAAACGTAATCCCAACGACAGGTATTACGTTACCGTTTATCAGTTATGGTGGAACCTCGGTGCTGTTCTTGATGATTGAGATGGGACTGGCACTTAGCGTATCAAATAGAATACAATTTGATGAGTAAAATGTAATAATTTTGTGAATTAACTCGACATCTGGCGGGGATAGTGGTATTATAGATGTCATACAGAAACGGAGGATTTGATTGAAATGAGTCAAGAAAAAGTAGCAAAATATAAAGAAGCGAAAGCTAATCGTAAACAAACCATGAAAAAAGAAAAAAGAGCACGTCTCATCCGCAACATAGTTACAGGTGTTGTGTGTGTGGCAGTGATTGGATGGGTTGGATATTCAGGAGTTACATACTATATTGAAAATCAGCCACGTCTTAATGTGGAAGCAGATTTCAATGCAATCGACGAATATGCGGCATCACTTAGCACAGAGACTATAGAATCTACAGATGATGTAGAAAGTACAGATGGTACAGAAAGTACAGATGGTACAGAGAGTACAGATGGTACAGAAAGTACAGATAATGCAGAAACTACAGATGATACAGAAGCAGCAGATGATGCAGAATAAAAACAAATACGAAAGAATCTCGGAGACGAGGTTCTTTTTTTGTTGCAAATATCGGGAAGTTCCTGTTGAACTTGGTTTTCAACAAGGTGGAACGGAGGGTTTTCCATATACAAAAAAACATGCTTGCTATGCTAACAGTTTGGGCATAATCGTTAGCAGAATGACAACATTATTTTTTATAAAGAAAAAAATGTTTGAAAAACTGTAAAAATGGGTGAAAAACAAGGATTTTTCATCCGTAGAGTTTGAAAAAAGTTGCATATGGAAAATTTCCCTAAGCCACAGCATAATTTTTGTGAAAAAATTTTCAAATTCATAAAATTTCCTCTTGAAATAGCATAGAAAGTGGTTTACAATGATTTCAAGTGGTAGATTGTGGTGAAAAGTGGATGAAAATGGGGCGAAAGTGGCAACCCATTTCGAAAGAAGGTGAACTCATTGTTGACAGGTGAATTTAATCATAGTATTGATCCGAAGGGCAGATTAATTATCCCTTCTAAATTTCGTGATATTCTTGGGGAAGATTTTGTTATCACGAAAGGATTAGATGGTTGTTTATTCCTGTATCCAAACAATGAATGGAAAATCTTCGAAGGGAAACTAAGAACCTTACCACTTACCAACAAAAACGCCAGAACATTTACACGTTTCTTTTTAGGAAGCGCAGTGGATGGCGGCCTTGACAAACAAGGCAGAGTTTTGATCTCTTCAGCCCTCAGAAGTTTTGCCGGGTTAGAAAAAGAAGTCGTTCTAGTAGGGGTGCTGGACCGAGTTGAAATTTGGGACAAGGCAAAATGGGATGAAAATAATGCTGCTGTAGAAGAAAACATGGATGATATCGCAAGCCAGATGGAAGAATTGGGGCTTGGAATTTAGTTCTTTAGCTACATTTGGATTTGGAGGTATTTATGGTATTTAAGCACACGTCAGTGTTATTAGAAGAGACCGTAGATGGTCTGAACATCAAGCCAGATGGCATTTACGTAGATGGAACGCTTGGTGGTGGCGGGCATGCTTATGAGGTGTGTGCGCGGTTAAGTAACAAGGGGAGATTTATAGGTATAGATCAGGACGAAGCAGCAATCGAGGCTGCGGGTGTCCGCCTGCGCGACTTCGGGGAGAGAGTTACAATAGTCCGAAGCAACTATTGTGATATGAAGTTGCGGCTTCAAGAATTAGGCATTGACAAAGTAGATGGGATCGTACTCGATCTGGGCGTATCATCTTATCAGTTAGATACGGCAGAGAGGGGATTCTCCTATCGGGTAGATGCTCCACTGGATATGAGAATGGATAGACGTCAGAAGATGACAGCCAGGGACATCGTCAATGACTATAGTGAGATGGATCTTTTTCGCATCATTCGCGACTATGGGGAAGATAAATTCGCGAAGAATATCGCAAAGCATATTGTGATGGAGCGCGAAAAGGGTCCTATCGAAACTACTGGACAATTGATTGAAATTATCAAACGTGCCATACCAATGAAGTTTCAAAAGACTGCAGGCCATCCTGCAAAGAGAACCTTCCAGGCAATTCGAATCGAATTAAACAGGGAGCTGGAAGTACTCAGAGAAAACTTAGATGACATGATTGATTTGTTAAATAAGGACGGAAGGATTTGCATTATCACCTTCCATTCATTAGAGGACAGAATTGTGAAAACGATTTTCAGAAAGGCTGAGAATCCTTGCACATGTCCAAGCCATTTCCCAGTGTGTGTCTGCGGAAATGAACCAAAGGGTAAAATAATTACTAAGAAACCAATTCTTCCAAGTGAAGGGGAACTGGAAGAAAATAGCCGTTCAAAGAGCGCAAAGCTTCGTATCTTTGAGCGCGGATAAAGGGTCTTTTAAAGGTGAGTATGATAATTAAATAAGGGAGTGATACCGATGGCAGCATATGTTCATGGCAATGTTGTGCGCAAAGAACAGACCGTAACAAAGGTACCTGCACAGCAGCCAAAAGAAGTCAGCCAGCGTGTCCGCAAAAATCGTAGTAATGCTTTGCATATGAACAAGGGGTATGTGGCATTTCTTGCTGTTGCAGCTGTTGTGGTTCTGTTTGCCTGTGTGCAGTATCTGCAATTACAATCAGAAATAACAAACCGCTCAAAGCACATTACTTCTTTGCAGCAGGAGTTAGCGGACGCGAAGGAAGCAAATACAACAAAATATAATGTAATCATGAATTCTATGAATCTGGAGGAAGTACGTGATATAGCAATGAACCGTCTTGGTATGGTATATGCAGCACCGGAACAAATTATTACATATAAGAGTCCGACAAGCAATGCTATTGCGCAGTACGAAGCAATTCCGAAAAGCGGAATTTTAGCAAGCTCAGACGATGTAGAATAATAAAGGGGAAGATGAATGTCTCAGGTAAAGCAAGAAAAGAAAAAATCTGCAAGACGAAAATTTCCTAGAAAGATGCAAAAAAAGCTAGTAATGTTGTTTGTGGCAATCGTACTAGCTTTTGTTTTCTTGATTGGGAGAATTACTTATATTAATGCAGAAAATGGTGAAAAATATACAAAAATCGTACTGAATCAGCAGCAATATAATAGCCGCACGATTCCGTTTAGGCGGGGCGATATTTTAGACAGGAATGGTACCGTAATTGCTACGAGTGAGCGTGTATACAACGTCATTCTGGATGCATATGTCATGCTGTCGGGCGACGACGAAGAAGAAAGAGAGGATACAATTGACCAGGTAAAAGAGGCAGTGGAGCTCTGCTTTGGAATTGATGAGGATGTCATTGACGAGATTATCGAGGAAAAGCCATCGAGCCGCTACTGTATTCTCACGAAAAAGATAAGCTATGATACAGCACAGAAATTTGTGGAGCTGGAGAAGGATGAGGAAAATTATCCTTACATTTCCTGCCTCTGGCTGGAAGAGGATTATGAGCGTACGTACCCATACAATAGCCTGGCATCAGATGTCATCGGATTTACCGTTGCGGGAAATGTAGGAAATGGTGGCCTGGAAGCATCTTACAATTCGATTTTAAATGGCACAGACGGAAGAGAGTATGGATATCTGGATTCGGATTCGAACTTGGAACGTACGGTGAAGGCGGCTGTGAATGGGGATACAGTCGTGTCGACAATTGATATTACGCTGCAGAGTATTGTGGAAAAATATATTTTGCAGTTTAATGAGGAGCATAAAAATGAAGTGACACAGGGGCCTGGAAGTAAGAATACGGCTGTCATTATTGCAGACCCAAATACTGGGGAGATTCTGGCAGAAGCTTCTTATCCAAACTATGATTTGAATAATCCAAGAGATTTGTCGGCTTACTATTCAGAAGAGGCGATTGAGGCAATGTCCGATGAGGAATTTTTGGAAAATCTGAATGCGCTCTGGAAGAATTTCTGTGTAAGTGACACTTACGAACCAGGTTCTACGATTAAACCGTTTGCAATGGCGATTGGTTTGGAAAATGGAACCTTGAATGGCAACGAAGTTTATAATTGTACTGGTTCTAAGGTTGTTATTGAAGGCACAAAGCCAATTCACTGTCATAAACGCAGCGGACATGGTATGCAGACGCTGAGTGATGGTATCGCCAATTCGTGCAACGTGGTAATGATGAATATCGCGGCCTCTCTTGGGGCAGATGAAATGTGTAAATATCAGACGATTTTTGGATTTGGGCAGAAAACAGGAATTGATTTGCCAGGGGAAGCGGCCACAGAGGGTCTGGTTTTTAGTCCAGAAAATATGGGGCCTTTGGAACTTGCAACCAGTTCGTTTGGGCAGGGATTTAATGTTACTGCGACCCAAATGATAGCAGGATTTTCGTCTTTAATTAATGGTGGTTATTATTATGAGCCACATGTGGTAAAACAGATTCAGGATGAAAATGGTAATGTGTTAGATAATATTTCGCCAGTGCTATTGAAGAAAACAATTTCCGCAGAGACTAGTGAAATGTTAAAAAAATATATGCTTCAGACGATGACATCGGGTACTGGAAAGGGAGCGCAGGTAGAAGGCTATGAAATAGGGGCTAAAACAGGTACAGCTGAAAAACTTCCACGTGGAAATGGAAAGTATTTGCTGTCGTTTATGGGCTTTGCGCCAGTGGAGAATCCGGAAGTACTTGTCTATGTTGTAATTGATGAGCCAAATGTGGATGATCAGTCGAATAGTGCTTATGTAAGAGATTTGGCAAAGAATATTATGACAGAAGCATTCCCATATCTGGATATTACAAAGACACAGACGGTGGAAGAACCTGTAACAGAATAAAGTGAATAACCTCATAAAAGTGTACATAAAGTATAACAACACTTTTATGAGGTTTTTTTATGAAAAACAAAACGTATAACAGACGGAAAGTACTCATTGTATTTTCCGTTGCAATTGTGCTGTTAATTGGTCTCATTGGAAGACTTGCGTATTTAATGATATTTGAAGCTGAATATTATCAGGAAAAGGCGGAGCAGCTTCATGAAAGAGAGAGGGAAATCAAAGCGGCGCGCGGAGAAATCATAGATGCAAATGGCGTGGTGCTTGCGACGAATAAGACGGTCTGTACCATTTCTGTCATTCACAGCCAGATAACGGATGCAGAAACGGTTATCAAGGTTCTCTCGGAAGAACTTGAGATGGACGAAATGACTATTCGGCAAAAGGTGGAAAAAGTGTCTTCGCGTGAAAAAATTAAAACCAACGTAGATAAGGCAATCGGTGACCGTATCCGTGAATATGAATTAGATGGAGTCAAGGTAGATGAGGACTATAAAAGATATTATCCATATAATGAATTGGCTTCAAAGGTGCTGGGATTTACTGGCGGGGATAATCAGGGAATTATCGGATTGGAAGTAAAATACGAGGATTATTTGAAGGGCCAGAATGGAACAATATTAACAACAACGGATGCCAGAGGAATTGAATTAGAAGGCATTGCGGAAGATAGAGTAGAGGCAATTCCTGGCAACACACTTCAAATCAGCATAGACTATAATATTCAGATGTACGCACAGCAGATGGCGGAAAAGGTAATGGAAGAAAAGCAGGCGGATAAAGTATCGGTTTTGCTTATGAATCCTCAGAATGGGGAAATTATGGCGATGGTAAATGTGCCCGAATTTAACCTCAACGAGCCATTTTCTCTGGAGCCGCTGCAGCTCACTGAGGAGCCGGTGGATGATGAGGAGAAGCAGGATTTGCTGAATCAAATGTGGAGAAATAGCTGCATCAACGATACCTATGAGCCAGGCTCTACTTTTAAAACATTTACAACAGCGGCGTGTTTAGAAGCAGGAACGCTGGAGCTGAATGATGCGTTTTTTTGTCCGGGATACCGGATTGTGGAGGACCGGAGAATCCGCTGTCACAAAGTTGGCGGGCATGGCTCAGAAACCTTTGTGGAAGGAATTCAGAATTCATGCAATCCAGTGTTTATGGATATCGGCTTAGAGCTGGGTGTGGAAAAATTTTATAAATATTTTAAGGAATTTGGGTTGATGAATAAAACGGGTGTGGACCTGCCGGGAGAGGCCGGCACCATCATGCATAAACAGGAAAATGTGGGTCAGGTAGAGCTGGCTACCATGACCTTTGGGCAGTCCTTTCAGATTACACCGATTCAACTGGCGACCATGGTAAGTTCGTTTGTAAATGGTGGAACCAGAGTGACGCCTCACCTTGGTGTCAGAGTAATGGACGCAGAGGGAGAAACCGTAAAAACATTTACATACAAAGAAGAAAAAAATATTGTTTCGAATGAAACCTCAGAAACAATGCAGATGCTGCTCGAGAGCGTGATTTCGGAAGGAAGCGGCTCGAAGGCTTATATTGAAGGCTATGAGATTGGCGGAAAAACAGCCACATCCCAGACGCTGCCGAGAAGTGCGAATAAGTACATTTCTTCGTTTATCGGATTTGCACCTGCAGACGATCCAAAGGTGCTGGCGCTTGTTGTTATCCACAATCCGCAGGGAATTTACTATGGAGGAACCATTGCGGCTCCAGTAGTCCGAACCATTTTTGAAAATATCCTTCCATATCTGGGGATTGAAAAGGTGAGCGAATAGTTGTATACTATATAAGGTTAAAGAGAAACTAACAAAAGAGATAAAGAGGTGTTTTATGGACTATAGAATTTTTGTGCCTGTTTTAATCGCGTTTGCACTCAGTGCAATTATGGGACCGGTGGTGATTCCGATTCTCAGAAAGCTTAAGATGGGGCAGACAGAACGTGAAGAAGGCGTACAGTCACATTTGAAAAAAGCAGGTACTCCTACAATGGGTGGAGTCATTATTTTAGGAAGTATCGCACTTACTTCTGTGTTTTACATCAAAGATTATCCGAAGATTATTCCGATTTTATTCGTGACATTGGGCTTTGGATTAATTGGATTTTTGGATGATTATCTGAAGGTTGTTATGAAACGTTCAGACGGATTGTATCCAAAACAGAAGATGGCACTCCAGATTCTTGTGACGGCTGTTTTTGCATTTTATATGGTGAGATTCACAGAGGTGCCGCTTACATGGCTGATTCCTTTTTCAGGCGGCCAGTACATTGATTGGGGAATTCTTGCAATTCCACTCATGTTTATTGTAATTATTGGAACAGTAAATGGTGTAAACTTCACAGATGGTCTTGACGGCCTTGCTTCCAGCGTAACTGTTCTTGTTGCAACCTTTTTTACAGTCGTTGCAATCGGAACAAAGAGTGGTATTGAACCAATTACCTGTGCAGTTGTAGGTGCTTTGCTTGGATTTTTATTATTCAACGTATATCCTGCAAGTGTATTTATGGGAGATACCGGTTCTCTTGCACTCGGTGGATTTGTAGCGTCCACAGCATACATGCTGCAAATGCCATTATTTATTGTGATTGTGGGGCTTATTTACTTGATAGAAGTATTATCAGTTATGATTCAGGTAACATATTATAAGAAAACGGGTGGAAAGCGTATTTTTAAAATGGCGCCAATCCATCATCACTTTGAGCTTTCTGGCTGGTCAGAGACAAGAGTGGTAGCTGTATTTTCTATTATTACAGCAATTCTTTGTCTGATTGCCTTGATGGCATTATAGGAAGAAAACTAGGAGGAACTTAAGGGTATGAATAATCAAAAGGTGCTTGTTTTTGGTTCGGGAGTCAGTGGAATAGGCGCAAGCCGTTTGTTAGAGCAGGTGGGAAAAGACGTCATTCTCTATGATGGAAATACTTCTCTTGATCCTGAAAACATGAAAGCGCAGCTCGGAGAAGGAACAAAGGTCGAAATTTTACTTGGGGAGCTTCCGGAAGAAGTGATGAAAACCTTGGATTTGGTTGTTATGAGTCCAGGTGTTCCAACGGACCTCCCAGTTGTAAATAAGATGAGAGAAATGGGCATTCCGATTTGGGGTGAAATTGAGCTGGCATATACATATGGTAAAGGTGATGTGCTTGCAATTACAGGTACAAATGGAAAGACTACTACAACTGCGCTTCTCGGTGAGATTATGAAGAATCACACAGAAAGTGTATTTGTGGTTGGAAATATTGGAAATCCATATACAACAGAGGCGCTCAATATGAATGAAAAAAGTGTGGCAGTAGCGGAGGTAAGCAGCTTCCAATTGGAAACGATTCATGCATTTAAGCCTAGAGTGAGCGCGATTCTGAATATTACACCAGACCATTTGAACCGTCATCATACGATGGAAGCTTATATTGCAGCGAAGGAAGATGTTGCAAAGAACCAGACAGAAGAGGATACTTGTGTACTCAATTATGAAGATGAAGTGACTCGCAAGTTCGGTGAAACTTTAAAAGCGAAGGTTCTATATTTCAGCAGCCAGCGTAAATTAGAAAAAGGCATTTATTTGGATAATGGAAATATTATATATAAAGATGGTGAAGAGGTAGTGCTTTGCCATGTGAGCGAACTCAAATTATTGGGAACACACAATTATGAAAATGTAATGGCGGCGTCTGCCATGGCAGCAGCCTACGGTGTTTCTATGGATGTGATTCGTAAGACAATCAAGGAATTTGCAGGTGTTGCACACCGCATTGAGTTCGTCTGCGAAAAGAATGGGGTAGCTTACTACAATGACTCCAAGGGAACGAATCCGGATGCGGCTATTAAGGGTATTCAGGCAATGAACCGCAAGACATACCTTATCGGTGGCGGCTACGATAAGGATTCGGAATATGAAGAGTGGATTGAAGCGTTTGATGGAAAGGTAAAAAAATTGGTATTACTTGGCCAGACAAAAGAGAAGATTGCCCAGGCTGCAAGAAATGTTGGCTTTGAGGAGATTATCATGACAGAGTCTCTGGAAGAAGCCGTAAAGGTTTGTTCAGAGCTTTCTGAGCCAGGAGATGCAGTGTTACTGTCACCTGCCTGTGCAAGCTGGGGCATGTTTAAGAATTACGAAGAACGTGGAGATAAGTTTAAAGAGTTCGTAAATGCTTTATAAGAGGTGAAAATAGCTTTGGAAAAGCCAAAAAAGAAAAAGAGCTGTGATTATGCCCTTTTGATTACAGTGATTTTACTCGTGATAATTGGATGGTATGTCCTATATAGTACGAGTGCCTATAATGGCCAGGTGAAATTTCAAGATTCTTTTTACTATTTGAAAAAACAAGTTTTCGCAACATCTCTGGGACTTGCAGGGATGTATGTGATGGCAAATATCGATTATCATGTATGGCAGAAATTTGCGGTGCCAGCCTATTTATTATCGCTGGTGTTATCGCTGTTGGTTCTGTTTATCGGTGATGAATATAATGGGTCCAAAAGATGGTTGTCTTTTGGGCCTTTGTCATTTCAGCCGTCCGAATTTGCGAAAGTAGCTGTGATTCTATTCTTGTCATGGCTGATTGTGAAATTTGGAAAACAGATGAAGAAGATGCGGGTGCTCCTTCTGGTCATGGTGTCAATCCTGCCAATTGTCGGTCTTGTGGGGGCCAGCAACCTAAGTACGGCAATTATTATTCTGGGAATTGGAGTTGTGCTTGTGTTTGTGGCAAGTCCCCTCTATGCCCAGTTTGTATGGCTTGGTGTATGCGGCGTGGGATTTCTTACCATTTTTCTGGCGCTGGAAAGCTACCGCCTGGAGCGGCTTGCTATCTGGAGAAATCCAGAATTATATGAAAAAGGATATCAGACACTGCAGGGACTCTATGCCATTGGCTCCGGAGGACTTTTTGGCAGGGGTACTGGAGAAAGCATCCAAAAGCTTGGATTTGTTCCAGAGGCGCAAAATGATATGATTTTTTCGATTATCTGTGAGGAGTGGGGACTGGTTGGAGCCTCATTTTTGATTCTGTTATTTTTAATACTGATATGGCGCTTTTTTGTGATAGCAGTGCATGCGAAGGATATGTTCGGCTCACTCATCGCAGCAGGAGCCATGGCGCATCTCATGATTCAGGTGATTTTAAATATTGCAGTTGTAACCAATACGATTCCAAATACTGGGATTACACTTCCGTTTGTAAGCTATGGCGGAACCTCAGTTATGTTTCTGTTAATGGAAATAGGGCTTGTATTAAATGTGTCTAATCTGATAGAATAAAGTGTGAGAATTTACTAGGGAGGAATAGCATGCAAGGGGAGACAGAAGAAAGACCAAGAAAGCGTCGAAAAAAGAAAAGCAGATTTGGTTATTATCTGTATGCAGTTGTGGTACTGCTTTTGACAGTTGCCAATATTACGCTGGCGATTTTACTGCTCACCCATGTGCAGAAAATCGAAGTGAGTGGTACTAGGATTTCGACAGAGGAAGAGATTGTGGCGTGGGTAACAGAAGACCCGCTGACTACGAATGCTTTATATACACTTTGGAAATTTAATATGGGCTCTTATGGGCAGCCTGTCTATTTGGAGGATGTGAAGGTGAGTCTGGGTGCACCCTGGAAGGTGCAGGTGGATGTGACCGAGAAAGAGATTATTGCCTGTGCACTATACAAAGAGTCCTATGTATACTTTGATAAAGATGGACTTGTGATGCAGATACTTCCTGAATGGCAGGAGCATGTTCTGCTTGTGGAAAATATTACAGTGCAGGATGCAAAACAGTTCAAGGTCATGAAGGTGAAAGAGGAGAAGCTGTTTTCTTATATCGAGAATATCACGAAGACACTCAGGAAGAATGAGCTTTCTCCAGACAGGGTTGCATGGGAAGATGACAGTATGAACCTATACTTCGGTGAAGTGTGTGTCCAGCTTGGAAAAATGAACTATGATGTGAAAATAGCAGAGCTTCCGGGAATACTTGGGGGCCTGGAAGGCGAGGCAGGAACTTTGCATATGGAACACTATAGTGAGGTTGGGGAGAAGATTAGCTTCGAAAAATTTGAGGCAGAAGAGCCAGAACCTGTAGAGGTGCCAGAAACAGAGTAAAAAAAGAAAAAAATAAGAAAAAATAGTATTGATTATTTTAGAAAAAGTCTTTATTATATAACTATATATGGCATGACATCTATAGTCTAGGGACGTATAAGATAAATAAGGAAACGAAGGAGGAGAAACTCTTGTTAGAAATCAAAACAAATGAATCAGAAGCAGCAGCAAAAATTATAGTTATCGGTGTAGGTGGCGGCGGAAATAACGCGGTTAACCGTATGATTGAAGAACAGATTGCAGGCGTTGAATTTATCGCAATTAATACAGATAAACAAGCATTACAATTGTCAAAAGCTCCAACATTAATGCAAATTGGAGATAAGATTACAAAAGGACTTGGCGCTGGTGCCCGCCCGGAAATCGGTGAAAAGGCAGCAGAAGAAAGTGCAGAAGAAATCGCAGCAGCATTAAAAGGTGCTGACATGGTTTTCGTTACTTGTGGTATGGGTGGCGGAACTGGTACAGGAGCAACACCAGTTGTAGCACGTATCGCGAAAGAAATGGGAGCATTAACAGTAGGTGTTGTTACAAAGCCTTTCCGTTTTGAAGCAAAGACACGTATGAACAATGCTTTAACAGGTATCGAAAAATTAAAAGAAAATGTGGATACATTAATCGTTATCCCTAATGATAAATTATTAGAAGTTGTTGACAGAAGAACAACAATGCCAGATGCTCTCAAGAAAGCAGACGAAGTATTACAACAAGGTATCCAAGGTATCACAGACTTAATCAACGTACCTTCATTAATCAACCTTGACTTCGCTGACGTTCAGACAGTTATGATTGACAAAGGAATCGCTCATATCGGTATTGGATATGGTAAAGGTGATGACAAAGCTCTTCAGGCTGTCAAAGAAGCTGTTGCAAGTCCACTTCTTGAAACAACAATCTCAGGTGCTTCACATGTTATCATCAATATCTCTGGTGATATCACATTAATGGATGCAAGTGATGCAGCTGAATATGTACAAGATCTTGCAGGTGAAGATGCAAACATTATCTTCGGTGCTATGTATGATGACAGCAAGGTTGATGAAGCTACAATTACTGTAATCGCAACAGGATTACATAATGCAAGCGGAACAGCAGCAAAATTAAAATCTAGATTAGAAGGAACAAAGGTGCCACCAATCCAAAACGTAGAAAAATACGAAGCACCAGTAGTTCCAACACCAAAGATGCCAGAACTTGATTTAGGATTAGCGAATCCAGCTCCAGCAAAAGCAACAGTTCAGCCAAGACAGACTGTTGGAACAACACCATCATTCCAGGAAACAAGAATTCCAACAAGCCAGGTGAAAGAGCAGTCAATCAAGATTCCATCATTCTTAAAGAAATAAGTTGACGAAAATTGTCGAAGGAAATGTGGGAAACCACATCATTCTTCGACAATTTTTTTTTGTCCAATTTCCTATAATAGTTCTTGCTTGAATACCAAATCTATTACATAGCGAAAGAAAAACGAGGTGAAGCATGTACTATGAATTGTATGTGGATGTATTGTTTTTGGTAAATTTTACGATGGACTATCTTTTGCTTTTGCTTGTCAGAAGGAGCTTAAAGTGTAATGCCACGCACGGAAATGTCTTCTTAGGAGCCATAATTGGTTCGCTTTTGACCTGCATAGTCATCATCTTACCGATTCCAAATGCATTTCTGGAATTTATATTGTTTCACGCACTTGTAAATACTTGCATGATTCGAGTAGGACTTAAAATCAAAACAATACGGTCTTTTTTGAAAGCGATGATAATGCTTTACATAGGCGCTTTTTTTATGGGCGGAATTCTGGAGTATTTTCACCAATACGTGAGAATCGGAAGTTTATTTCTCTTACTTGCGGCTTTTGGTTATTATGTCACTCTTGGCATATGGAATTTTATGTCCCGCATCCATAGATGGAATCAGTACCATTGTAAGGTGGAATTATATTTGGGCGAAAAGAAAGTAGAGGCAGCGGGGCTAATCGATACAGGAAACGGGTTGTGCGACCCATTTACGGGACGGCCAGTTTCCATACTGGACAGAGAGACTGCGAGGAAGCTTCTTGGGGAGGAAGTGCAGGAAGGGCTCCGTTTTATTCCTTATCAGTCCATCGGGAAAAAAGAAGGGGTACTGCCTATCTTTAGTATAGACAGAATGTGTGTACTTAGGGAGGAGGCTTGCTGGTTCGAAAGACCGCTAATTGGAATCAGTGAAGAAAGAATTTCAGCTGGAGGAGAATATGAAATGATTTTAAATCCGAATTTATTTTAGGAGGAGTTAGGATGATTATGAAGCTTGTAATGCCACAGCAGATTTTCCGGACGTTTTTATTTCCGGAAAGTCAGGAAATTCATTACATAGGAGGGGCAGAGGTGCTGCCGGCTCCGTTGGAGGCTAGCGAAGAAAATGATGCGATTTTAAAACTAGGCACAGATGAGGATGATGCAGCGAAGAAATTGCTCATCGAACACAACCTGCGTTTAGTAGTATACATAGCAAAGAAATTTGACAATACAGGAATTGGAGTGGAGGATTTGATTTCGATTGGGACCATTGGTCTTATTAAATCCATTCATACATTTAATCCAACAAAGAATATTAAGCTTGCGACGTATGCATCACGCTGTATTGAAAACGAAATTTTAATGTATCTGAGACGGAATAATAAGACGAAACTGGAGGTTTCTATTGATGAACCGCTCAACGTGGACTGGGATGGAAATGAACTTCTTTTATCGGATATTCTGGGAACGGAAGAGGATACGATTTATAAGGATTTAGAAAATGAAGCAGAGAGAAGACTGCTTTTTAAAGCGATTAGCAGACTGTCCAATCGTGAGAGAATGATTGTGCAGATGCGGTATGGCTTAACATCTCACGATGGAAAGGAAAAGACCCAGAAGGAGGTTGCAGATTTACTTGGTATTTCCCAGTCTTATATATCCAGACTGGAAAAGAAGATTATGCAGAGATTAAAACGAGAAATGGTCCGGTATGAAATATAAAATTTTCAGAAAATAGTACTGTTAGCCCTGTAAAAGTGGTAGAATAAAAGAAAAAGGGGTTGCGAATATGAAACTTACATTTATCGGCGCCGCTCATGAGGTGACAGGAAGCTGTCATTTGCTGGAAGCATGCGGCAAGAATATTTTAATCGACTGTGGGATGGAACAAGGGCCGGATTTGTATGAAAATCAAGAGCTGCCAATTGCGGCAGGTGATATTGATTATATTCTTCTGACTCATGCGCATATCGACCATTCGGGATTAATCCCGCTTATGTGTAAACGTGGATTTAAGGGAGAGATTGTTACCACATTTGCAACGGCAGATTTGTGTGACATTATGCTTCGTGATAGTGCGCATATCCAGGAATTTGAAGCGGAATGGCGTAACCGTAAGGCAAAGCGTTCTGGTGCACCACTTTATGAACCGTTATATACGACGCAGGACGCGTTGGATGCGATTAGCCTGATAGCACCTGTAGATTATGGTCAGAAGATAGATCTTTCGCAGGGGCTGAGTGTACGGTTTACAGACATTGGACATTTGCTTGGTTCTGCCAGCATTGAGGTGTGGATAGATGAAGAAGGCGTTTCTAAGAAAATTGTATTTTCAGGTGATGTTGGAAATATTGAGCAGCCTATCCTTCGTGACCCATCGCCTACGCAAGAAGCAGATTATATCGTAATCGAATCTACATATGGAAACCGCATTCACAGCGAGGAGAGACCAGACTATCTTGGAGAATTTACAAGAATTCTGAAAGAAACTTTCTTAAAAGGTGGAAATGTTGTGATTCCTTCCTTTGCCGTGGGAAGAACGCAGGAAATTCTGTATTTTATTCGTGAGATTAAAGAACAGAATTTATTGCCGGAATATCCGAACTTTGAAGTGTATGTGGATAGCCCACTTGCTATAGAAGCAACTAAAGTGTTTACAAAGAATGGAAAAGGTTGCTATGATGAGGCTGCAATGGAGCTGATTGACCGGGGAATCAATCCATTGGTTTTCCCAGGACTTAAGCTTGCAGTGAGCAGTGATGATTCGAAATTGATTAACTTTGATGAGAATCCAAAAGTAATCGTATCCGCATCCGGCATGTGTGAGGCGGGCCGTATCCGCCATCATTTGAAACATAATCTCTGGAGAAGCGATTCAACTGTTCTCTTTGTGGGATATCAGGCAGTTGGAACGCTTGGACGGAAGCTTATTGACGGCGCATCTTCCGTGAAGCTTTTTGGTGAAAATATCGAGGTGTGTGCGAGAATTGAGTCCCTCAAGGGTATCAGTGGCCATGCAGACATGAATGGACTTTTGAACTGGCTGAATGGATTTGAAAGTGACGTGCAGCATGTATTTGTGGTACATGGCGAAGATACGGTAACAGAAGAATTTGCACAGACCGTGGAAGATACACTTGGCTGGAATGCATTTGCACCATTCTCAGGCGGATGTGTGGATTTGGCAACGAATACGATTCTGACAGAAGGTGTTCGTGCCGTGAAGAAGAAAGTGGAGAAACCTGCGAGACTTCGTGCAGATAACGCATTTAACCGTCTTGTACTTGCATGCAAGCGCCTGATGACAGTTGTTATGAAGTGTGAAGGCATGGCAAATAAGGATCTCGCGAAGTTCGAAGGACAGATTCAGAATCTGGTAGATAAGTGGGATGTCAAGGAGTAAAAGTTTTTTTATTTCTGAATAGAGAAGAATAGATAAGAGCCATCTTGTGCATCATTTTACTATTACGAAATGTAATAGGAGGATGAACAAGATGGCTCTTAATAAAGTTGAGATTTGTGGGGTAGATACGACAAAGCTTCCGCTGCTAAAGGAAGAAGAGAAAAAGGTTTTATTCGAACGAATTAAACAGGGGGACCAGGAGGCAAAGGAGAAGTATATTAAAGGGAATTTACGCTTGGTACTTAGCGTAATTAAACGTTTTGGAAATAGTAATGAAAATGTGGATGATTTATTTCAGATTGGCTGTGTAGGTTTAATTAAGGCCATCAACAATTTTAATACAGAACTGGATGTGAAGTTCTCGACCTATGCGGTACCGATGATTATAGGGGAAATCCGAAGATATATGCGGGACAACAGCTCGATTCGCGTGAGCCGCTCGCTTCGTGATATCGCCTACAAGGCGATTTATGCGAAAGAAAATTATGAGAAGAGAAATTTGCGTGAACCTACGCTTCAGGAGATTGCAGCGGAAATCGGAATTCCCAAAGAGGAGATTGTGTTTGCGATGGATGCAATCCAGACGCCTATGAGTCTGCAGGAACCAGTCTACAATGACGGCGAGGATGCGCTGTATGTGATGGACCAGGTGAGTGATAAGAAGAATAAAGAGGAGAACTGGGTGGAGGAATTGGCGCTGCGGGCGGCAATTGACCGTCTCGGTGAAAGGGAACGTTATATTATTCGACTGCGTTTTTTTGAGGGGAAGACACAGATGGAGGTGGCGGAGGAAATTAACATTTCCCAGGCACAGGTCAGCAGGCTGGAAAAGCACGCGTTAAAAATGATGAGAAACTATTTAACATAATCGTAAAAAAAATTGTGTTGAAATTCTATACTGTTCATACTATGATTAAATTATCATAGTACTAGGAGGAAGACGATGTACAAGGCATGCATATTTGACTTGGATGGAACACTGACTGACACGCTGGAATCTTTGTCGTACTCTGTGAATGCGACCTTGAAAGAGCTGGGCCTGGGTCAGATTACAGATGAACAGTGTAAGGCTTTTGTGGGAAATGGTGCAAGATATCTGATTGAGAGATCTTTGCAGGCCGCAGGAGATGAGAAGCTTATTCATGTGGAAGAAGCGATGGAAGTCTACAGAAGGATTTTTAAAGTGAACTGCACGTATCACGTTGCCCCGTATGATGGAGTTGTTGATATGCTGCATATTCTGAAGTCGCAGGGAATCAAGCTTGCAGTATTATCAAACAAGCCACATTTACAGACGGTGGATGTTGTGGAAACTTTCTTTGGGAAAGAGATGTTTGCAAGGGTGCAGGGACAGCAGGAAGGAATTCCGAGAAAACCAGACCCCGCAGCAGCGGTTATGATTGCGGAAGGGTTTGGAGTGAAGCCGGAAGAATGTGTGTATATTGGCGATTCTGATGTGGATATGCAGACTGGAAATGCGGCGGGAATGGAAACTGTCGGAGTATCATGGGGCTTCCGAACAAAAGAGGTTCTGATTGAGAGTGGTGCAAAGCACACCATTGACAGAGCTGAAGAACTAATCACAATTGTGCGAGAAAAAGGAGACGAATAGTATGTACGGATATGATGAAGAATGTTTGAGAGTATTTTTGAAGAAACAAATGCAATTATTTGATGAGCCAGTTGCAGAAACTTTGGAAGAGGCAGAAGCCTTTCTTGAAGATTGTATGGCGCAGGTTGTAGATTCACTTGATGAAGTGAGAGAATACTTTGAAGAGAATGGAACAGATATTTCTGACATGTCGGATGAAGAACTGGAAGAGGCATCAGAAGTGTTTGTATTGCCGAGTGGACAATATCTCATCGTAGAAGGTTAGTTATATAGAAAAAATTAAAAATCAAAAGAATAATATGGATTTTTGGCTGCCACTTGCGTGGTGGCTTTTTTTGTGGTGCAGCAGGCATATTTGTGTTTGGCGGGGGAGATGAGATTACCGATGCGGTTGGGCACAGGCAGTCTTTTTTACTCTTGTATACCCAAAAACGAGCAGTTT
>JAFTWA010000058.1 GCA_017465565.1 Tyzzerella sp. | reverse complement strand
TTCTTTCCTTACTTTACTGTTTTTAGGTTTGACATTTAATGTCTGTTCTTGAATTTTTCTCTTAGAAATTTTCAGGAATTATCTTGTCATCTATTGTTTAATTATCAATGTTCTTTTTGTTGTCTCGCGACAGCTTTCTTAGACTATCACATCTTGTCAGCCTTTGTCAACAACTTTTTTTATTTTTTTTAATTTCTTTCGAAATCGTTTGTTGCTTCGTCAGCAACGAATGTTATTCTAACACCATGTTTTTATAATGTCAACACTCTTTTTTGTTTTTTTATAAATACAATAGAGGACAGAATTTCTGCCCTCTATAACGTATTCACAAACAATTTTCTTCTCTTCTATATTAATTGTATTGCATCATTAATTGTTTTTACACCAACGACCTTAATCCCTTTGATTCCTTTTACCATATCTTTCGATACTTCTGGAATAATACAAGTTTCAAAACCAAGCTTCTTCGCCTCGGCGACACGTTGTTCCGGCATGCTGACTGCACGAACCTCTCCGCTAAGCCCTACTTCTCCAAAAACAATCGTTTTCTCATCAATCGGTTTGTTTTTGTAGCTTGATACTAGCGCCAATACGATTCCAAGATCAATTGCGGGCTCATTCATTTTTATACCACCAGCAATATTGACATATGCATCACAGTTTGCCAAATGAATTCCTGCACGTTTTTCTAGAACCGCCATAAGCAGATTCACACGGTTGTAATCAGTTCCTGCCGCCGTTCTTCTCGGCATCCCAAAATTACTGTTACATACGAGCGCTTGGATTTCTAATAAAATAGGTCTCGTTCCTTCCATAGAACATGCAACCACAGAACCCGATGCGTGCTCTGGTTTTCCGCTCAGCATAAATTCTGATGGATTCTCTACTTCTACTAAACCATTCTGGCGCATCTCAAAAACACCAATTTCATTTGTAGAACCAAAACGATTTTTCACTCCACGTAAAATTCGATACGATGCATGGCGGTCACCTTCAAAATACAAAACAGTGTCCACCATGTGCTCCAGCACTCTTGGACCCGCAACGGTTCCTTCTTTTGTAACATGTCCTACGATAAATATGGAAATCCCAAGTCCTTTTGCCAGCTGCATGAAAACATTTGTAGATTCTCTTACCTGAGATACACTTCCTGGGGCAGAAGCCACTTCCTCGCTATACATCGTCTGAATGGAATCAATTACGACAATTTCTGGTTTTCGCTTTTGAATGATATTGCGGATTACTTCCAGATTTGTTTCACAAAGCAGATACATATCCTCTTTAAATTCACCCATGCGGTTTGCACGGAGCTTAATCTGCTTAAGCGATTCTTCTCCCGAAATATAGAGAACTTCCTTTTTGTCCTCGCAAAGTCTCTGGCAAACTTGTAATAATAATGTAGATTTTCCAATTCCAGGGTCGCCGCCAACCAGAATCAATGAACCTGGTACAATTCCTCCGCCAAGTACACGGTCTAATTCATGAATCTGTGTATGGATTCGTTCTTCATGGTCTGTCTCTATTTGCTTTAATGCAACTACTTCCGCCTCTTTTACTTGTTTTACTGTGCTGCTTTTGGAAATGGAAATACTTTCTTCCACAAATGTATTCCATTCCTTGCACATCGGACACTGACCAAGCCATTTATTTTCTTCATGTCCACAATTCTGACAGAAAAATATACTTTTCTTTCCTTTTGCCATTTATTTCTCCTTGGAAATAAAAAGAGCTGGCTATGCAGCTCTCTTTATCATAAACATTTATTAACGTCTTTCAATTTTCACTTCTACACCGGTGTCGCCATTCAAATCAACGCTGGCACTTAATTTGCCGCTTAAATTCGTTGACATCTGCCCAACACTTTCGCCTCCCACATACACTTCGTAAGGGCTTTCTTCTGCAAGACCAATTGTAAATTGTGCATGTTCAACACCTGAAACCTTGAACGAAACTCCCGCGTCTGTCACTGCAAAATTTTCTACTGCTGTACCAGGAACGGACTCGTACACAAACATTCCATTCTTTTCTAATTTGGTAATCTCCCGAAAGGTCTTTACTTTATATAAATCTCCTTGGAATTCAACACCATCCAGCTTCGTCTTAGAAGCCAATGTATAATCTCCAAAGCTAAGTGTTCCATTATTTTCCACTCTCAATAGTTCTTTTACTACTGCCATTTTTCTTTCCTCCTAAAAGTGTTTTTTTACTTCTTCTTTTGAGAAATATCATATGATTAGTATATAATAATTCAGACCAATTGACTAGTTTTTTGTTGGCTCTGGAAAAAATTTAATATCTTCTTTAGAAACTCCAACAGCCACATTTGTTCCCGCTTTCACTTCACCACTTAAGATAGCCTCTGCCAGTTTATCTTCAAGTTCTGTCTGAATTGCACGCCGAAGCGGACGGGCACCATATTTCTTATCGGTACCTTTTTTTACAATATACTGCTTTACAGAATCGCGAATTGTAAGGTTGATATTCAATTGCGTTTTTGCGCGCCCTACCAGTTCTTTACACATGAGACCGACAATCTTCTTCATATGCTCTTCGGTGAGTGAATGGAATACAATGGTCTCATCAATACGGTTTAAGAATTCCGGACGGAATAAGCGTTTCACTTCTTCCATCACATTTGATTTCATCTTTTTATAATCAGCTTCTGCATCTTCTTTTGCCGCAAAACCCAATTTTTTTGGTTCCACGATTGCTTTTGCTCCCGCATTGGATGTCATGATAATGACCGTATTTCGGAAATCTACTTTTCGGCCTTGCGAATCTGTAATGTGACCGTCATCCAGAACCTGTAAGAGTATATTAAATACATCTGGATGTGCCTTTTCGATTTCATCAAAAAGAACAACCGAATATGGATTCCTTCGAACTTTTTCACTGAGCTGTCCGCCCTCATCATGCCCTACATATCCCGGCGGTGAGCCAATCATTTTGGAAACGCTGTGCTTTTCCATATACTCAGACATATCGACACGTATCATTGCATCTTCTTTTCCAAACAAAGCTTCTGCAAGCGCTTTTGCCAGTTCCGTTTTACCAACACCAGTTGGTCCTAAGAATAGAAAAGAACCCGTTGGGCGGTTTGGACTCTTAAGTCCCACACGGCCTCTTTTCACGGAACGGGCAACCGCTTTTACGGCTTCGTCCTGTCCCACTACACGTTTGTGCAGGGTTTGCTCTAATTTCATCAGGCGGGAACCTTCCGATTCTGTCAATTTTTGTACAGGAATCTTCGTCCATGCAGATACGACATTTGCAATATCTTCTTCACCCACCACAAGAACACGCTTCTCCTGGTTTGTCTGGAAACGTCTTTTGATGCTGTCAATCTTCTTCCCTACATTTTCTTGTTCTTTATGAATAAGTGATGCTTCTGCAAAATCTCCATTTTTGATTCGTTCTTCTTTTTCAATCGACATTTCTTGGAATGCTTTCTCTAAATCCATCAATTTATCCGGAACTTTATATCCAGTCAGGCTTACTTTTGAGCATGCCTCATCCAGCACATCAATTGCTTTATCTGGAAGATGACGGTCATTGATATATCTCTGCGATAACTGTACTGCAGCTAATAACGCTTCCTCTTCAATCTTTACATGATGGTGCACTTCATATTTATCTTTTAAGCCTTTTAAAATCTCAAGACAAAGCTTCTCGTCTGGTTCTTCTACCGTAATCGGCTGAAATCTTCTTTCCAAAGCCGCATCCTTCTCAATATGTTTACGGTATTCTCGAATTGTGGTCGCGCCAATTAACTGAATCTCGCCGCGCGCCATGGATGGCTTCAAAATATTAGCCGCATCAATGGAACCTTCTGCACCACCCGCACCAATAATCGTATGAATCTCATCTAAAAATAAGATGACATTTCCATCTGCCTTCACTTCGCGCAGGAGCTTTTTCATACGCTCTTCGAATTCACCGCGGTATTTTGAACCAGCCACCATACCAGATAAATCCAATGTCAACAAACGTTTTTCTTTCATGCTTTCTGGCACAATGCCCTCTGCAATACGAATTGCCAACCCTTCTATAATAGCAGTTTTGCCGACACCCGGCTCCCCGACAAGACAAGGGTTGTTTTTCGTTCTTCTGCTGAGAACCTGCATCAAGCGTTCAATCTCTGCTTCACGCCCAATTACTGGGTCCAGTTTTCCTTCTTCTGCCTCGGCCGTCAAATCTGTGGCAAACTGTTCCAGCATTCCACCTGGCACTCTTCCATTTTCATAGCCTTCTTCGAAATATTCTTTTGGATTTGCTCCTATCGTCTCTAAAATATCATCCTGCAATTTTGCCAAATCCACGTTCAAAGTGACAAGAGTTCTTGTCGCCACACAATCAGCATCCTTAATCATTGCAAGCAGCATATGCTCTGTTCCAATTTTCTCGGAATGAAGGCGCACCGCCTCCTGAAATGCATTGTCCAATAAGAATTCCAATCTTGGACTAAGCTCTAGGTTTTTCTTCTTTATGTCTTGAATTGGTGAAATCAATTCATCAATTACTTTCTCCACTTTCGCCTCTTCCACACCATTCATCGCAAGCACTTGACCTGCAACTCCAGTAAACTCCTTTTTCAAGGCAAGAAGCAAATGTTCCGTCCCCACATATGGATGGTTCCATTTCTTTGCCAGAGTTCTGGCGGTATGGAGTACCTTTTCGGCCTGTTTTGTAAAATCCTTCTGCATCTATGTCCTCCTAAATTTAGCAATATTCTTCAAAAATCTCGTCTACCAGGGCGTAGACATCCTCTTTCGTAATATTTTTACATCTGCCTTTCGCAAGAACATGACGAAGCTGATATTTCATATCCTCTAAAGCCTGCAATTTATTCATATCAATTGCAATCACTGCCCCGCGTCTTCGGTCGAGCTGGATAATTCCCTCTTCGCGAAGGACCGCATACGCCTTATTAACAGTATGCATGTTGATACCAATATTATCCGCCATCTGTCTTACGGATGGGAGCGAATCCCCTTCATGTAACATGGAAGTTGCAATCCCCATAATAATCTGATTGCGGAGCTGCATGTAGATTGCCTCGTCACTGTTAAAATCAATTTTAATTAACATAATCTCACCTTTTCTTATGTTTTGTTATATGGATATTATAACATCTCACACAGATTTGTCTATATATACTCACTATACTTTTTGCTTTGGAATGAACTCAATCTTCAGATTCATATCCATACCTGCTGCCAGACGTTGTAATAGTCTTACGGATGGATTTCTTGTTCCATTTTCCAGTTTGCTGATATCGGCCTGATTAATCCCTGTACGTTCAGCCAATTCCTTTTGGGTAAGGTTTTGAGAGATTCTGGCATCAATCAATGCACGAATAATATCCATTTCTGGCTGAATTGCTTCGTATTCTTTCACGAATTCTGGATTCTTCATCAATTCCTGCTTAAATTCTTCTAAAGTTTTCATGATCATTCATCCTTTCAATATAATCTTTTCTACGTCGTTTAACTATATTATTTCTTTTTCTTTCAATACATCTAATAATCCAATTATTTTAGCCTGCATCTTAGGCTCTTGTTTTCCAACAAACTCCTCAACTGGTTTTTTTCCATTTTCCTTCTCATAAAATATTACTTCAAATTTTATAACTATCTCTCCTTTGTCTATTATATGGCATATATGCCATATTGTCAATGTTAATTTACTATTCCGCTTTCGTAATACGAAATCTTAAGTTCTATCCAAACTAGAATTTACTCTTACACATCATGTTTTTTAGCGTTGAATTATTGGCGAAGTGCCATAAGAATTTAGATTTGATATTTGAATGTTTGAAATTTTCTTTTACATTAACATACTTTTGCAGAATTTTCAATCCAACCATAAAATTTTTCAAAACAAAAGCGCCACAATCCATGACGCTCATTGCAATAAATTTTCTATTAAAAGAAAAGCGGAAGAATAAAAATGCTCGCTGCCACCGCTACAATAACAGTAATAAAAACAACACAGTTCTTAATTATATTGATGCATGAGAGCTGTTTCATCATTAAATATTCAATCTTATCTTCAAAACCGACTTCATTTGGCACTGTCTCGTGATAAATATACTTTCCACCTTCCATATGCCAACTGAATCCTTCTGGCATCTGCTTTCCTTCTCGTCTAAGTTGTTCCAATTCTTTCACTTTCTCATCAGACACCTGTACTTTTTTTCTATCCAACCCCATTTGCTTTCTAAGGTATTGAAACTCATCATTAAAATTTAACATTGCCCGTACACCTCCCCTGTTACTTACCATAACTATGTCCACTCCGTTTATCTATACTTTTATTTTATCACAACCTTCCTTTAATTACCATCCAAAATAAACACCCGTGGATCCATACCATAAATCTGGACGACCTCCAAATAACCTGAATGTAACAAATCATATGACGTAACCAACCTTCCACCATCGGAATCCAAATCATACCCAAAGTGATTCCATGCGTACCACACAAGATACGAGCAATGCATTCCAAATTGCGGTGCGTCTAACTCTGGCGCTTTTTCACCAATAAAACCAGATGACAAGTGGTAAGGAATTCCACACAAATTCTCTTTTGCATAAAAAGCAACTTCCTCTCGCAACTCTTCATCACTCTGTTTTACACGTAGAACTGCAAAATTAGAATAGGTATTCCAGTGACTTGCATCCACAATAACCGAATCCTTTCCCAAAGTAACACACTCCAAAACTGAGTCCTCATCTAAAACTAACCCTGCGTGTCCATGTCGCCACCCAAGGCTATGAGTTGATAATGTCAAAATAATATCTCCTGGCTGCAAATCCACAAGCGGTATAGCTACTTTCCCCTCTATCCTGTCTTCCCTTGTAAACCACCCCAGCAAAGAAACACATTCTACATCTGCCGAACGAAAGAATGTGTCCTGTATATCCAGAATGACTTGAAACTCTCCTTGTGTAATTAATTTATCTGCCGCACTTCTCCCCAGGCCAGTCTGCAGAAAAATCAACTCATAATCCGATTCCTCTGACAAATCTGCTTGCGGATAATCAGGCGTGAAAAACCCCTCACAATGTGCGAAAAATTTTTGAAGTATTATAATAAGAGCAAACGCTATTATGAAACTAACCACAATCCATAATACGCGCTTTTTTAATCTTGTCTTCATGAAAAAAGCCTCTGCTTTGTTTTCTTAGAGTTTGCACCTTTTTCACCAAAACATACTTTGCCAATGCACAAATTCGTTGACTTTTCCAAGTTAATATGACAAAGTAACTACTATAGGGTCGGATTACGGAGGAGAATATGTTAATTTACATGCTGATGATTGATTCATCAGATGATCAATCAAAGTTCGAGAAGCTTTACAATGAGTACAAAGGGCTCATGTTCTATGTTGCAAATAATATTTTACACAACGAACAGGATGCAGAAGACGCAGTTCACCATGCATTTGTAAAAATTGCAGAAAATATTGAAAAAATTGAGGAGACTGAGTGTCCAGGTGATGCCGATAGGAGCCGCAACCATATATGAAGTTGTCAGATACTATGTTAGACAGTATGCTCGCATTCGATAACATTACTACCGCAAACTTCTACGGAAAACGCAACGCTTTCGGTGGCAATGTCCCTCTGGAAAATAGTAGCAGCTCAGATGCTGATATTGAAATAAGCATTCATTATTCCCAAACAGAAAGTTCAGAATCTGGTAACCGTTACGTTTTATGGGCATATGCCACTTTATTAAAACAGCCTGTCATTCTTACGAATGATAGGCTCCACCTGACCAATGATGCTGTATTTAATTCACATTATAGAGAATACGGAAGTGTCTTGCAGGTTGGATACTGCAAAAAGTGTTCTGAATATATTACTAATTTGTATGATGTTTCAGATGAAAAACGACGTGATGGTGATTTACTATTGGAATACGAGCGAAGAGCCCCAAGTATACATTTTGAAGTATCGAAAGCAAAGTGTCCAACCTGTTTGAAATCAATTGAAAACGTATCATTTACCAGCTTCGTACAATATGGATTCATAACCAAAGAACCTATTAATGTGAATTTAGAATATGTTCGCGACAATATTTTAAAGGACAAATACACCACTGGCATTATAATTCATAATAACGAGAAATCAACTGACGAGTAATTGCAAGAGAAATTTCAACATTTTCCATATACAATATTTTTATTACTCCATGTAAAATTTTATCTCGTTTTTCATGGATTTTCACTGTTTTTGAGGTGTTTTTTTCATTATAGAAAATAAGTCATTTAAAACTTACAGCAAATTCACAAAAAACTGTCATTTTTGAGCAAGTTTTTCCGTATAAGGAAAATCAGCTTTTAAAAAGCGGGCTAAAACTTCGACAATCGAATAAACCTACAAAAAATAAAGCTTAGATTATGCACACATAATCTAAGCCTTCATTTTTACGCTTCGTCTATCGCTTTCCCGATATCGTTTCTCTTGTATTTGTTTGCAAAGCTCACCCACTCTGTTGCTGCGTAAGCATTTGCTCTTGCTTCTTTAAGGTCTTTCCCTTTGGCAGTTACCCCAAGTACACGTCCACCGTTTGTCACGATTTTGTCGTCATCAAACTTTGTTCCTGCATGGAAGCAATAGTAGCCATCGTGTTTATTGAATTCATCAAGTCCTGTAATCTCAAATCCTTTTTCATATTTTAAAGGATATCCGTCTGAAGCCAACACTACACAAACTGCTGCGTTGTCTTCGAATTCCAAATCTACTTTATCAAGTGTTCCATCGATACAAGCTTCGAATACCTCTACAATATCGCTCTTCATACGTGGTAACACAACCTGAGTTTCCGGGTCACCAAAACGAGCATTGTATTCTAATACTCTTGGACCATCTGCTGTGAGCATGAGACCGAAGAAGATGATTCCCTTGAACTCTCTGCCTTCTGCCTTCATAGCATCTACGGTTGGCTGGTAAATATATTTCTGGCAGAATTCATCTACTTCTTTTGTGTAGAATGGACTTGGGCTGAATGTACCCATACCGCCAGTGTTAAGGCCCTGGTCTCCATCCTTCGCACGCTTGTGGTCCTGAGCAGATGTCATTGTTTTGATGGTTGTTCCATCCACGAAAGACAATACAGAAACTTCGCGTCCTGTCATGAATTCTTCAATAACCATACGGTTTCCAGCACTGCCGAATTGTTTATCTAACATAATAGACTGTACGCCTTCTTTTGCCTCTTCTAATGTATTACAGATTAACACGCCTTTTCCAAGCGCAAGTCCGTCAGCCTTTAATACGATTGGTATTTTTGCTGTTTCTAAGTAAGCGAGTGCTTCCTCTGCATTATCGAAATTCTCGTATGCAGCTGTTGGAATGTTGTATTTTTTCATCAAATCTTTTGAGAATGCTTTTGAGCCTTCTAAGATAGCTGCGTTTTTGCGAGGACCAAACACACGAAGGCCTGCTTCTTCAAATGCATCTACCACTCCGCCAACTAATGGGTCGTCCATACCAATTACCGTAAGGTCTATTTTCTCTTCCTTTGCAAAAGCAACGAGCTTTTCAAATTCCATTGCACCGATATTCACGCATTCTGCATATTCCGCGCAGCCTGCGTTTCCTGGTGCGCAATAAATCTTATCTACTTTTTCGCTTTGGGCTACTTTCCATGCGATTGCATGTTCTCTTCCGCCGCTTCCAACAATTAATACCTTCATCAGAATCCTCCTATTTTATCCACACTTTGCCGTCGATTATTTCTAGCTTATCATTTGCAATGAGATCAATCGCCTGTGGCAGGATTATCCACTCAGCCTGCTCCATGACTCTGCGCTGCAGAATTTCCGGAGTATCTCCCTTTTGCACCCCTACCGCTTTCTGCATAATAATTGCACCTGTGTCTGTCCCTTCATCCACGAAATGAACAGTCGCACCAACTACTTTCACGCCTTTTTCCAATGCAGCTTCATGCACTTTTAGCCCATAAAAGCCAGTTCCACAGAAGGATGGAATCAGGGATGGGTGAATGTTGATAATACGATTGCGATAGCTCTCTATCATTTTCTCAGGAATCACCACTAAGAAACCGGCAAGCACAAGAAGATCTGCCTCAAACTGATTTACCGTATCTAATAAAGCTTCGTTAAACTCTGCCCTGCTCGCAAAATCCTTTGGAGAAATACATACATTTTTGATGCCATGCTTTGCAGCACGCTCCAAGGCATACGCATTCTTGTTATTGCTAATGACACCGACGATTTCTGTGTTTGTAATCGTACCAGAAGAAACTGCATCTATAATTGCCTGTAAATTTGTTCCGCCTCCGGAAACCAATACAACAACTCTTAGCATAAAGTAACTCCTTTATCTCCTGCTTCGATATGTCCCACTACATATCCGTCTTCGCCTGCCTCTTTGATTGCTGCAAGCGTAGCTTCAACGTCTTTTTCATCCACTGCTACAATCATACCGAGTCCCATGTTGAATGTGTTGTACATCATATGTTCTTCGATGTCGCCATCTACTGCTAACATTCTGAAAATTGGTGGGATTGGGTAACTGTCTTTCTTCACTACAGCGTGTGTTCCATCACATAACATACGTGGAATATTTTCATAGAAACCACCACCTGTAATATGGCTGCAGGCTTTAATCTTAACACCTGCTTCTTTAATCGTACGCAATGCTTTTACGTAAATCTTTGTTGGAGCAAGCAGCGCCTCCCCAAGTGAGCATCCTAATGCATCGTATTCTCTTCTTAATGATTCTTCTGTCATCGAGAACACTTTTCGAACTAACGAGAAACCGTTACTATGTACACCGGAAGATGCCATACCAATTAATACATCTCCAGGTTTTAAGTCTTTACCTGTGATTAAATCCTTTTCATCTACTACACCAACTGCAAACCCAGCAAGGTCGTACTCATCTACTGGGTAGAAGCCCGGCATTTCTGCTGTTTCACCACCGATAAGAGCTGCTCCAGACTGGATACATCCTTCTGCGACGCCGCTTACGATTGTAGCGATTTTTTCAGGTTCGTTCTTGCCACAAGCAATGTAGTCTAAGAAGAACAGAGGCTCACCACCTGCACATGCGATATCATTTACACACATCGCAACACAGTCGATACCAATTGTATCGTGCTTGTCCATAATAAATGCTAATTTTAATTTTGTACCTACACCGTCTGTTCCTGACACAAGAGTAGGTTTTTCCATGTCTTTAAATTTCTCCATAGAGAATGCACCAGAAAATCCCCCAATGTTAGTAAGTACCTCTGGTCTCATTGTTGCCTGTACATGTTTTTTCATAAGCTCCACTGATTTGTAACCAGCTTCAATATCTACGCCCGCATTCTTATAATCCATTTTCATTCCTCCGATAGTAACTACATTTGTTTCATGTATTCTTTATATCCCAATTGGTCCAACTTGTCTGCCTTCGCCTGTACTGTTTCTTTCATTTCCACAGAATAAGCTTTTAATTTTTCCAGTAATTCTGGATTCGATGTCGCAAGGATTCTAGCCGCCAAAATCGCCGCATTCACTCCTCCATCAATTGCAACTGTTGCCACTGGAATTCCAGGCGGCATTTGTAAGATGGAATAAACTGCATCCATACCATCCAAATTCTTTCCTGAAATTGGAACTCCAATGACTGGCATTGGGAAAATTGCTGCGCACATTCCTGGAAGATGTGCTGCCATTCCTGCTCCTGCAATAATTACCTTGTAATCTTTTGATTCCGCTGATTTCGCATACTCAAAAAATACATCTGGCATACGGTGTGCTGAAATGATTGTCATTTCATACTCGATACCGAATTTTTCCAGCATGTCTGCTGCTTTACCCATGACCTTCAAGTCCGAGTCACTTCCCATTACAATACCTACTTTTGGCATTTCTCTTTCCTCCTTGGTTTATTTATAAGCAATCAAAATAAATCCATTATCACTTATAAGTAATTTTACTAATACTATTCTAGAATGTCAACCATTCCACTCTTTAGATATCTTTATAAATACTTATAACCACTTGCCAGCTGCCCTGTCTTATCCTCCAGCAATGCAAGAAGCTGCTCCTGTCTTTCACGAAGAGTAATCGCTTCTAATTTCTGAATCAGGCCAGCCTTCTTTTCTTTAAAAGGCTCTATCACAATGGCTCCAGCATGTTTTTTTGCCAATTCTTTATGCTGTTCATATGCATTCTTCATTACATCGCATTTACGTTCCACAAATTTCTTATTTAGGAACAAGCCTTGGTCTGCCTGATGGTCATAGTCATATTGCTTATTTGGTGTACCACCATAATACCCAAGTTTTTCAAAACCATCTTTTGTCACAGCATTCACCGCTGCACGGTAGACTACAAATTCATGCCCTTTTGCCGCCAGATGCTCCATTACCTTTCTAACAATTCTTTCATTTCCAATCTGGTAACGAATTTCCACGATTGGTTTTTCAAATGTTTCCATCTCCCCAACCATTTCGCTGATTTTCTCTTGCGACAATGCATTTAGACTTGCCGCTGTTTTCAATTCTTTCCCAGAAATATATTCACCGTACTGATACAGGTAACGCATATCATTTAAATCGCTATTTAAAATGATATCCTTTGCAAACGTGTAGTTCGGATTCACCTGTTCTGCAACACGGTCTGCCACATATACGTCACAGTAATCGCTTGCATACCAGTAAATAATCTCTTTTAATTCTTTATAAGATGGAAATGGTGTCATCTCAAAGCAATTGTATATCTCAATGAAAAGTTCATTACAGATTGTCAGGTATTCTATGCGTTTCTCGTACACATGTGGAATCTCACTTCGAATTTCCGCATACAGGAAACACAACAATTTTCCAATCTCTTCCCCAAGTTCTGCCACGGCATAGACTGGATTTGCGTAGCTTTCTTCGTAATTTGCACCCGTCACATCGCTATATATACTTTTATTTTCTGTCTCCAGTTCCTCCAACGTACATTCTGAATCCGGCTTCGTCTCTAAGCGTTCCCGAATCCCGTAAATTTCCAGAATAAATTCCGCTACTTTTCGGAAATAGTCCCTGTAAATCACATCCACAGTCTCTTCATTCAGAATGGCGCGGATACGTTCTATCGTAAGTTCATATCTTTCATTCATTTAAAATAAACCTCTGCAAAAAATACTAATAAATCCAACAATTAGAAAGATGCTTATACCCATTCCTATTTTGCAAGTAAGATAATCCTTTTCTCTTTCCTTAAAGCCTCTAATCGCCATGTAAAGGCTGACACAGGAAAGAACCATTGCGCTTAACCCAACGCCCCCGATAATCGGAGCCGCAGTTCCTCCGCTTGTATATGCTATCGCAAGTAATATTGTCAAAAGCACACACACAATTCCAGCTGATATGCAGGAATACACACCACGCTTTGCATGCTTTAATTTTGCCTGTCCATACTTACGTTTTCTTCGTTTATTACGTTCACGCTCTTTTTCTCTATCGCGCTCTCTTTCTTTTTGTTCCATACATTCTCCTTATTATATTACATATTATAAAGGTAACGAATCCAAGCATCGTTCCCAATGTATTCAACATCAAATCATCTACATCAAAGCGACCTACCATCGCTATTAACTGAAAGACTTCAACAATCAAACTAAGCAAAAAACCATCCAGGGTTGTCCGAATAAAACTTCTATGCTGGCTTGCCATTGCCCCAAGAAAACCAAGTGGCATGAAAATGATTACATTTCCAAACAAGTTCATAAAAGCGGACACCCCCAGCTGGTCCCTATAATTCCAAAAACGTTCAATCTCCTGAAATGGCACCAGATTATAGTGATAGTCTTCCATGACACCATTCCTTCCGTACCATTCCGAAAAGATTAAGAAATATAACAAAAAGAGAATATATAATACGAACAAAACCTTTCCCCATTTACGAAATCGTTTTATCATATTTTAAAACATCAAACCCTTTTTGCCATTAATTAATTTAGCTCCGCTCACAATTGATACTACACCTGCAGCAACTCCGATTACAATAATTACAACGCCAACTGCAATAGCAGCAGCACCTGTGAGTCCCATTGTTTTATACACTTTTTCCACAAAAAGCCCTCCTTACTATTTCACACCATACTGTTCATAATATGCGTCAATTGCTGCTTTGAGTGTATCGTCGATAATAACTTCACCGTTATATTCTTTATTGTGTAAATGTTCTACCACTTCTGCCATAGATACGATTGCTGCTGTTTCAAATCCGTATAAATCTTTCACTTCATCTAACGCGCTCTTTTCGCCGCCCTTACCAATTTCCATACGGTTTAAGGAAACCATAAGTCCTTTGATTTCTACATCTGCTGCCCCGCGTACCTTTGGAACAGTCTCTTCCATAGATTTTCCGGAAGTAGTTACGTCTTCAATCATAATCACGCGGTCGCCATCCTGCAGTTTGCTTCCGAGGAAGCTTCCTTTGTCAGCACCGTGGTCTTTTTCTTCTTTTCTGTCAGAGCAGTAACGAACTTCTTTTCCATATAATTCACTGAATGCGATTGCTGTCACAACTGCAATTGGAATCCCCTTGTAAGCTGGTCCAAATAATACATCAAAGTCAAGACCATATTTTGCGTAAATTGCCTTTGCATAGTATTCGCCAAGTTTCTTAAGCTGTGCACCAGTTACATATGCACCTGCGTTCATAAAGAATGGTGATTTTCTGCCACTCTTTAATGTAAATTCTCCAAATTTTAAAACCTTGCTGTCTACCATAAATTCGATAAACTCTTTCTTATATTGATCCATATCGTTTTAACCTCCGTCTCTATTTATTTTACGATTCCAACCATTTCGCTGATTGAATTAAATCCATATTTCTTCATATAAGCCTCAATGCCATCTACAATTTCCATTGTAATTCCTGGGTTGTGGAAATTTGCTGTTCCTACAGCCACTGCACTTGCCCCTGCAAGAATCATTTCGATTGCATCCTCTGCGGATGCAATTCCGCCCATACCAATAATCGGAATATTAACAGCATTTGCCACTTGATATACCATACGGACTGCGATTGGATGAATCGCCGGTCCCGATACTCCAGCTGTTTTATTTGCAATTGCAAATGTACGACGATTTACATCAATCTTCATACCTGTCAATGTATTAATCAGGGAGACAGCATCTGCGCCGCCCGCTTCTGCAGCCTTCGCGATTTCAGTAATATCAGTTACATTCGGTGTTAACTTCATAATAACCGGCTGCTTCGCAAGCTTCTTGATTTCCGCTGTTAATTTTTCCACCTGCTTTGGATCCTGTCCAAATGCCAGAAAGCCAGCATTTACGTTTGGACAAGAGATATTGATTTCCATCATGTCGATTGGTTCATTTGCAAGTCTTTCTACTACTGCAAAATATTCTTCTGGTGCATGACCACAAACGTTTACAATAATCTTTGTATCGTATTGTTTTAAGAATGGAATGTCTCTTTCACAGAATAAATCAATCCCTGGATTTTGAAGACCAATCGCGTTCATCATGCCACCGTAGGTCTCTGCCACTCTTGGCGTTGGATTTCCTTGCCATGGCACATTTGCAACACCCTTTGTTGTTACCGCTCCCAGCTTATTCAAATCTACGAAATCAGCAAACTCTGCTCCTGATCCAAAGGTTCCAGAAGCTACTGTCACAGGATTCTTCCATTCCACTCCTGCTATATTTACACTCATGTTCATTAGATTTCCACCTCCGTAGATAAGAATACTGGCCCATCCTTACAGATACGTTTGTTGTGTACATTTGTGTGATGGTCTTTTTCTTTGGATTTACATGTACAAGCAAGACATGCTCCGATTCCACATGCCATTCTTTCTTCTAAAGAAATGTAGCATTCGATTCCATTTTCTTCTGCAAAAGTTTTGATTGCGCGAAGCATTGGAGTTGGGCCGCATGCATAAATAATATCTGCTGTTAAATGATTTTCAGCAATCGCATTCATAACATTTCCTTTTGTTCCAACGCTGCCGTCTTCTGTAGAAATATAAAGCGAGCCATTTTCTTCAAACTGTTCTTTTAAAAAGGTATGCGCATCGCGGTATCCGACTACGATTTGTTTTTCACATGAAAGTTGTTTTGCAAGCTCAAGAATTGGTGGAACACCGATTCCGCCGCCCATAAGGAACGCCTTCTTGCCTTCTGCTTTTTCTAATGGAAAACCATTTCCAAGTGGTCCGATTACTGGAACAGTGTCTCCCGCTTTCATCTGTGAAAATTGTTTTGTACCTGTGTTTTCACCAGTTACGCGGTACACTACACGAAGCTGTCCTTCCGCTTTATTGATTTCACAAATACTGATTGGGCGGGGAAGCAATTTCGTGCCATCGTTTGTGTACATCGAAATAAACTGTCCTGGCTTTGCAGTCTGTGAGCCTTTAGTCTGAATCCACATACTGAAAATATTTTCTGCGATTTGTTCCTGGGAAACAACTACCGCTGTCTCTTTTTTTCTATCTGCCATGTCTTTTCTCCTTAACGGTTTTCTAAAGCACCTTTGATGTCTGCAACCATATCTTCTACTGCTGCTCTTGAAGCTTCACCAAAGTTTTCTGCACCAAATTTTGCATAAGCTTCTTGCTTGTAAGCTGCAATAATTCCGCGAGAAGAGTTTACGATTGCTCCAAGTCCGTCTTCGTTGAAGAAGTGTACTAAGTCTTTTCCTTTTCCACCTTGTGCACCATAACCTGGCACTAAGATATATGTCTTAGGCATTACTTTACGAAGTACTTTTCCCATTTCTGGATAGGTTGCACCAACTACCGCTCCCACATAGCTGTAGTCGTCACCCATGTGTGTTTCTCCCCATGCTGCAACCTTTTCACCAACTAATTCATATAATGGCTTTCCGCTGATTAACTGGTCTTGGAATTCGCCGCTTGATGGGTTTGAAGTTTTTACTAATACAAAAATACCTTTGTTTTCTTCTTTACATACTTTGATAAATGGATCCACACCATCTGAACCAAGGTATGGGTTCACTGTTACGAAGTCTTCGTCGAATGGCACATAAGTTTTGCTTCCAACCTGTACGCGTCCAACATGTCCCACAGCGTAAGCTGCTGATGTGGAACCGATATCACCACGTTTGATATCTCCGATAACAACTAAACCTTTTTCTTTACAGTAATCCACTGTCTTCTTAAACGCCACAAGACCTGGGATTCCGAATTGTTCATACATTGCAATCTGTGGTTTAACAGCCGGGATTAAATCATATGTCTTGTCTACGATTTCTTTATTGAATTGCCAAATCGCTTCTGCCGCACCTTCTAATGTTTCACCGTATTCTGCAAAAGCCTTCTTTTGCACGTGTTCTGGAATATAGTTTAACATTGGGTCTAAGCCTACTACGATTGGTGCATTTGTTTTTTTAATGTTCGTTACTAATTTGTTAATCATGTCTCTTTCCTCCATTTGTGCACAAAATCACATACTATAATTATTCTACCATAGAGCATAAAAAAATGGAATGTAAAATTACATCCCATTTTTAAGAATTTCAATTGCTTTATCTAATTGATTGTCTGCCTCTGGATTATTTTCGTCATATTCATATGGAATTTCTACGTCTGGAGCAACTCCAATACCATGAATATTAGTTCCGTTTGGCGTGAAATATTCAGAGCTTGTAATCTTAAGACTTGTGCCATCATCCAATTGATAAATATTCTGCACAATCCCTTTTCCGTATGTAGTGGTTCCCACTAATGTTCCTATGCCGAAATCCTTCACTGCACCTGCAAAAATTTCTGAAGCACTTGCACTATTTCCATCAATCAAAACAACAAGTGGTACTTCCAGCTTGTTTTCCTCATCGGAAGTGTAAAACTGTCCATTACCATTGCGGTCTTTCACAGAAACGATGGTTCCTTCCGGCAAAATCAAATCGCACATCTCGACAACCGTCGAAAGATTTCCACCTGGATTTCCACGCAAGTCGATAATAAGACTTTGCATTCCCTGACTCTTAAGCTGTGTCAATGCATCTTCAAACTGCGCATATGTCACTTCTTCAAATCCTGAAATTGCAACATAGCCAATTCTTTTCTCTTTCATTTCATAATTGACAGTATCGTTTTCAATCAAGTCACGTGTGACAGTGGCTGTATATTCCTCCAGATTGTCACCGCGTAAGACTGTGATTTCAACCTCTGTTCCAACTTCACCACGGATTTTAGTAACAACCGTATCCAATTCCTGGCCGGTTACATCCTCACCATTTACTTTGTATAAAATATCTCCATCAAGGAAACCTGCTTTATCTCCAGGATTACTTTCATAAACCTTCACAAAAGTCATAATCATACTTGTAATGTCCTGACTAATCTGAACACCAATTCCACCGAAAACTCCTGATGTAGATTCAAACAAGGCTGTCGTCTCTTCTTCGTTGTAATACACGGTGTATGGCTCATTCAGTCCAGCTACATATCCATCAATAATGGCTTCCTGCAATGCACTCTCATCAATTTCATCATCATAGAGATAAATATCATCAATAATGGATTGTATGGTTTTTAATTTTTCTTCTGTAGCCTGGGCTACAATCCCATCATCCTTTTTTTTAGATGGCAAAAACAGTATCAGACTGCCGCCTACAATGCCAACTACTATTAATACGGCAAGGGCGCCGCACAGCGCCCCTTTCCAAAAATTCTTTTTTTCGTCCATTTTCCAAACCTCTTACAAATTTTTTAAGCTCTGAGATGCTTTTTAATTGTAAAGAAACTTCCAAGGAAACCAATTCCTACGCCAAGCAACAGACCCACTGGAAGTAATGTCTTATACACTTCGGCTGTTGGAAGAAAATCCAAAATGTTATTTAAAATCGAAAACTTCGTCAAAATATAACTAACTGTTTTTCCATATGCAAAATACAGAACAACCAAAGGAATGGATGCACCAATCAGCCCAATCAAAACACCTTCCAGGACAAATGGTGCTCTTACAAACGAGTCCTTTGCTCCAATGTATTTCATAATTGCAATTTCTTCTCTTCGAACAGTAATACCCATTGTAACGGTATTGCTGATTAAGAAAATCGCTACTATGAGAAGAATGAGAATAATGGCTCCTGAAACATATGCCAACAAAATATTCACATTGGAAAGTGCATCTGCTACGATATCCGATTTGTTAACCTTACGAACACCTGGAAGACCTTCCGCAAATTCAACCACTTCAGCCTGACTTTCAATGCTTCGCATATACACTTCATAGTTATCAGAATTTACCAATGGATTTTCTGAAAATCCTTCTTGTGCGTCAGAATTTTCCCCAAAGTAATCTTTTGAGAATTCTTCCCATGCCGCATCTGCGTCTACGTATTTGACTTCAAGGACATCTTCCCGTTTTTCCAGCTGTGTCTTAATATTTGCAACCTCGTCGTCTGTCGCCTCTTTATCAAAGAAAATAACGATAGCAACTCCCTCTTCTGCTTTTTCCACTATATAAGTAACATTTACCATAAGCGAGTAGAACACACCAAACAAGAAAATACATGCTGCCATGGTTGCAATAGAAGCAATCGAGAACATCTTGTTGTGTGCAATGTTTTTCAACCCCTGCTTTACTGTATATCTAATTGTACTGATTCTCATTTATACGCCCACCTTTTTTACATCACTCACAATGTGACCCTTATTCAATGTAATAACACGTTTTTTCATTGTGTTCACAATCTCATGATTATGAGTTACTACAACAACCGTTGTTCCACGATTATTTGCCTCCTCCAATAGCTTCATAATTTCCCATGAGTTTGCCGGATCCAGGTTACCTGTCGGCTCATCAGCAATCAGAATCGAAGGTTCGTTTACAATTGCTCTTGCAATTGCAACACGCTGCTGTTCACCACCCGATAATTCCTTAGGATATGATTTATATTTTTGCGCTAAGCCCACTAGAGAAAGCGCAGCAGGTACTTTTTTCTTCAATACACGTGTTGGTGTCTCTGTTACGCGAAGCGCAAACGCAACATTTTCATACACATTTCTATCTTTTAAAAGACGGAAGTCCTGGAATACAACTCCCATTTTTCTGCGGTAATAAGGAATCTCACGATGACTCATCTTCACCAAATTTCTCCCCATTACTTTGATGCTTCCTGAGGTTGGTTCCAACTCTCTCATAAGCAAACGAATCAATGTAGATTTTCCTGAACCACTGTCCCCTACGATGAATACAAACTCTCCTTGTTCAATCTTAAGACTGACACCATTGAGTGCTGCAATTCCCTTCGAGTACTCTTTTGTAACTTCTTTTAATTCTATCATAACTCCTCCTAAATTATTAATACTCCAATGTCTCCATATATTTCATATATTTTACTACCATGAGTGCAATCTTGAATGTAATCGCATCTTCAAACACACGTAAGTCAAGACCTGTGCATTTTTGAATCTTATCCAATCTGTACACCAAAGTATTTCTATGAATATATAGCTGTCTGGATGTTTCTGACACATTCAGACTATTTTCGAAGAACTTATTGATGGTTGTCAATGTTTCTTCATCAAAATCATCCGGGGATTTCCCCTCAAAAATCTCACGGATAAACATCTTACAAAGTGGTACTGGAAGCTGATAAATCAAACGTCCAATTCCCAATGTATTGTAGGCTATCACATTCTTTTCATTAAAGAATATCTTTCCAACATCCAACGCCAGCTTCGCTTCTTTGTATGATTTTGACACTTCTTTAATGTCATTGATGATTGTGCCGTATGCAATATGGAATTCAGCATCGACTTCCGCTTTCAATGTTTCCAGCATATCACAGGCAGCCTTTTCCATATCGTCATAATTGTCATTTATGCCGACTTCTTTGACAATAATCACATTTTTCTCATCCACTGCTGTGATGAAATCTTTACTTCTTCCACCAAGGACTGCACGCACACGCTCTAATGCATTTGCCTCTTTGTCAGATATCATCTCAATAATAAAGATAACACGTCTCGCATCTGTGTCAATACGCAATTTTTTTGCACGATTGTAAATGTCTACCAAGAGCAGATTATCAAGTAACAGATTCTTAATAAAGTTATCTTTGTCAAAGCGTTCTTTATAAGCAACCAAAAGATTCTGAATCTGGAATGCTGCTACCTTTCCGATTGTATAAACCTCTTCACTTGCTCCGTATGCAAGCAAAACATACTCTAATTGATATTCATCGTAAATCTTAAAAAAATGACATCCCTGCAACACCTGGCTCTCTGCGGGAGATTCTGTAAATGCACGAGCTGCCGCTTCATAATCGGCTGTTCCTACCCATGTACCCGCAAGCGCTTTTCCTTCCGTATCCATTACGCACAAGTCAACTCTCGTAATAGACTTCAAACCTTCTATTGTATTCTGAAGTATTTGATTCGATATCATATTTATCCCTCCGTCCAATGACTATATATGCATTTTGCCCAATAAAATTTTGTCAAAAAAGACAAAAAAACATATACCTTTCTCCATATTAATGCAAAAGTGCAAAAAAATAAAGAGGAAATGCTAATTTTTTATGCATTTCCTCAACTTTTTTTGTTAATTATGCTAATTCTCAATACTGTCATTGTTCACAATATCATTTTTTCTGCGCTCTTTTTCCACTTCTTTCTGCAAAATCTTCCGCAACAGGAAATCTTTCACTTTCTCAAAGCCTCTTTTCTCTTTTTTAATCTCGTTAATCAAATGTCCAAACCCCAGCCAGATTCTCGCATTTACCAAAGACTTATTGCGCGAAATAAAATACTCTTCCACCGGTGAAGGAAGCGTCGATAAGACACATTCCGCCTCTGCACCATTCACAAGATTAAGGAGCATATCGTCAGAGCTTCCCCGCTCCTCCAAAGAAGCACTCTCTATAATCCTGAGATTACCATATTCTTCCTGTATATAATCTTCCAGCTTCTGAAGTGAACTTTGTGTCTCTGCAAGTAGAAATACTCTTATGCGGTTTTTCTGAAGATAACGCATAACCATCTTGATAAACAAGAATTCATCTACTTCCTTGAGTCTCCACTCTTCTTTGACTCCTGCCGCCTGCAAAATGCCTCTGTCGCTTGGAAGTGCCAAATCAAAGGTTTCAAATATCTCCCTGCTCTCTTCCGATTGCTGGAAACGGGCAAGGGTATTCATCGTGACCATCTCAACCACATTTATACGTTCCAGCTTCACATATTCCACAACACGTTTCATTGCGTATTTCGCTGTGCAGTTATCTAGTTCTACTCCTAGAACTTGCATTTTTTCTTTCATAATCTCACCCGAACTCTCCTAACTAAGTTCTGATTATACCAGAAAATGCCCTATTTTTCAACTCTCATCTCACGTCGTCTCTTTGTCACAAGACCGCCAATTTTCCCAGTTTCTTTGGAAGACAAGGAACGCCACCCTTCCTTCATCACTTTGTCCAAAAGTCCCAGCTCTTCTGCTATCTCATATTTCATCTTTTCTTCGGCTGTCAGTTCCTCCAGACGAATCTCTTTCTTTTTATTCTTAGACATAGTAAAATCCCCTTTCCATTTGGTAAGAGGATTTCCTACTTTTTCCACTTTATTCGCTTCTAACGGTTAAAAAGAAAATATATGATAATTATTTGTAAGACAAAGATAATAGGAACGCCCAGAAAAAACTTTGCCTTTTGGGTCTTATGGTGAAACACACGCATCCCTGCAAATGCGCCGATGCTGCCACCGAATACTGCCAGTAAAAGAAGTGTCTTTTCTGGAATTCGCCAGCTGCCTCTCTTTGCTTTCCATTTATCGAGACCATACGCCAAAAAAGCTATGATATTTATAATGATGAGATAAATAATTATAAAGTCCATATTTACACCTCAATTTCCTTTTGTAAGGTAAATGAATAAATGATTTTTTCTTTCACCCGTTTTCCTGTAAGGCGCTCCAGCGCTTCCGCATAATAATCCAGCTGCGCATGGTATTTTTCTACCAGCTCCTCTGCCCGGAATACCTTATCGGTTTTGTAATCCAGAATCACAAGCTCTCCGTCTTCTTCAAAGTAAACGTCGATGATTCCCTGAATCAGCACAATCTCTTCTGAGGTTTCTCCTGAATATACATTCTTTGCAGGCAAGCCTAAAACAAACGGCTGCTCCGCATGGAGTTTCTCTGCATCACTTGCTTTTTGCATCCGCTTTCCGGCATTCGACTGTAAAAATGTCAGAATATCCGATATGCGAATGCACTCTGCCATATCCTCATCAATCAAACGCTCTGCCACTTTTTCTTGTAGTACTTTTTGAAGTTCTTCTTCATGATACGTTTTTGAAAAATCCAAAAGTTCAAGAAATCTGTGATACGCAGTTCCTCTGGAGGCTCCTGTCAGTTCCTCTTTTTCCTGGACAAATTTTGGAAGTAATGGAATTACCTCTTCCTCTTTGAAGGCTTCCTCTCCTTCTTCCTCCATAAAAATGCGTTTCTTTAGTTCTGAAACCGACATCTTCTGCTTGATTTTCTGACTGTCCCCATACGAATACCGATATGCAAACTGCGTAGCAATCTGCTTCTTAATCTCTGTATCGTAAACCTTCGATACATCCCAGGACTTCAAGATATTCTTTACAACATGGTCTTGAAATTCATTCTCGGTTTCCGCATTTACCAGCTCTTTCACATCCAAAAGCTTTGCAATAATAGGCACTTCCCGCCGAAACATGGAGTTATAAAACGGGGCCGCAGCTCCGCACGCTGCCAAAACTGGCGCAAAGCACTGATTTCGATAGAGTGCCGGCAAAATCCAATCCAGGTACTTATTTGCCTTCGTTAAATCTACATACGAAAGATGCGTCTCTTCACGCCGCTCCAGCTTCATAAAACGATTCAAGCCATCCCCCAGATTCTTTACCGTTCCTGTAAGAATCATCTTTTCCTTGGCTCTTGTCATCGCTACGTAGAGAACTCTGAGTTCTTCCGCTGTTCCCTCTAATACAATTCTTTTTTGAATCATCCTTTTCAGCAGGGTTGGAGCCTTGGTTCGTCTAACCGTATCAATCGCATCTAATCCTACGCCAAGCTCCGGATGTACCACGATACTTCCTTTTGCATCCTGAGTATTAAAACCTTTCCCAATTCCCGAAACAAAGACAATCGGGAATTCGAGACCTTTACTTTTATGAATACTCATAAGGTTTACGACATCCATATTTTCATCCATAATAGTCGCTTCCCCATAGTCCACATCATATTTGTGAAGCTGCTCCATATAACGCACGAAATTGAAAAGCCCCTTATAGCTGGTACTTTCAAATGTGATTGCTTTTTCTAAGAGCATTTCTAGATTCGCAGCTCTTTGTGCTCCGCCCGGAAGGGCTGCAGCATAATCTTTATAACCAGTCTCCTCTAAAATCTGCCAGAGCAAAACATGGATTGCTGTATATGGAACCCGCTCTCTGAATCTTGTGAATTGTTCTATAAAATGGCGAAGCTTATGCTTCAAAATATGGATTTCTCCCTGCTCCAGGTACGTGCATACACTTTCGTACAAGGTCTTCTCATTTGTGCTGCTTTTTATCAGTGCCAACTCCTCATTTGTCACTTCTGCAAACATGGATACCAGAACTGCAGCAAACGGAATATCCTGTTTAGGATTATCCAGCACTCTCAAATAATCTAAAAGAAGCTGTATTTCTCTCGTCTGAAAATACCCTTCTCTGGAGCTTGTATAGGTTGGAATTCCCTCCTGATTCAGCACTTGTGAGAACACGTCGGTCCACCCCATAAGACTTCTGGTAAGAACCACAATATCGCTGAAACGGGCTTCTCTATATTCTCCCGTTTTTTTATCCAGAATTTTATGACTGCCCACAAGCTCTTTGATTCTTCTCGCAACGGCTCTTGCCTCGAACTCCTTGCTCTCCTGTTTTTGCAAATCTCCGGTATCTATCAGCAGGACCTCTGTCTCATTTCCCGGCATCTCCTCATAAGATGCTCCAACATACAGAGCTGCCTTGTCATCATATTCAATTCCGCCAAAGGCATCCGTCATAATCTGCCCAAACACAAAATTCGTGCTTTCCAGCACTTCTGCACGGCTACGGAAATTCTTATGTAAATCGATTCTCTGTTTCTCTCCATCTTCTAAACTATAGGTATGGAATTTCTCCATAAAAAGCTCTGGCCTTGAAAGGCGGAAGCGGTAAATACTCTGCTTCACATCTCCTACCATGAAGATATTGTAAATCCCTTTTGACACCTTAGACACACTAGTCAAAATGGCTTCCTGCACCAGGTTACTGTCCTGATACTCATCTATCATCACTTCGTCAAACTTCTCCTGAAGCTCCTCTGCAACTGCACTTGGAAGAAATTCCCCATCCACTTCTCTAGTTAAAATCTGAAGTGCATATCGCTCCATGTCTCCGAAATCCAGAAGATTTTTGCTGCGTTTCTTTTCCGTAAATGCATTTGCAAATTCCTTCACCAGATTTGCGAGTACCTGCATGTTGCTTTTTGCCGCCAACATATCCAGATACATTTCTTCCACATCACTGAAGAAAAACTGTTCCGCCATTTTTTTTGCTGATTCCTTGATTTTATCGCGGAGATTCTTGACGAGTGCTATCTTATCCTCCGAAACCGTCTTATCACGGTTGGTCGCTATTCTAGCCCATTTCAGCCCGCCAAAATACTCCTGCATTTTCTGGAAGGATGAGATATTTTCTAGTCTTGAAAGCATGGCCTGGTCTGCATAGAGCGTATCCCGGTATGCCGCCGGGCCATCCTCCGAATCACAAATACTGATGCCGAATTCCAATTCTTCCTGCCATCCACGCAAACAGCGCTTTATTTCTACCATGATATCCTGAACAAACGGCTTTTCTTCCAACTCTGAAATACTTGACACCTGATACTGCTCTACGCAGGATTCCAGCCATCTCTCAGGATTCGGGTAGCTTCTGGAAAACTCATATACCTGCAGCAAGATTTCTTCCAGCTTTCGGTCATCCTTCCCAGAAGCATAGCTTTCTACAAATTCCAGAAACTCCGGACGGCCTTCTGCATAATACCGTTCAATCAGCTCTTCTGCCACATCACGCTTTAATAATTTCAGTTCTCCCTCTTCCGCAATACGGAATCCCGGGTCCAGATCAATGGTATGAAAATAATCCCGAATCACAGACAAACAGAATCCATGAATTGTGGTAATCTGCGCCTGATGAATCAGAGTCGCCTGGCGCTGCAAATGGAGATTCTCCGTATCTTCTTCCAAAGCCTTTTCAATCGCGCTCTGGATACGTTCCTTCATCTCCGCAGCCGCTGCCTCAGTGTAAGTCACAATCAGAAGCTCATCAATGTCAATTGGATGCTCATCCCTCGTAAGCCTCGCGATAATACGTTCTACAAGTACTGCTGTTTTACCAGAACCAGCCGCAGCCGACACGAGAATGTTGCGGCCTCGAAGGTCGATAACCTGTTGCTGCTCTTTTGTAAAAACTACTCCCATGTCACTACCTCCTTGCGCATTTCCCGAATCGCTTCTTCGGAATCTAATTTGTCCATCTTACGATAATGGTATCCCGGTATCTTTTCCTCAAATCCACAAATTGCATGATATGGACAGAAATCACAGCCCCTGCGGTCTCCCATCTCATATGGGGCAATTTCAATATCACCCTCCAGGATTTTGGTTCCCAGCTTCTGTGCTTTTTTATTTGCAAACTCTGAGATTACCCAAAATTCTTCTTCCGATAAAACCTTGGATTTCTTCGAAAGACTTCCATCCTTATTACGTGCAACCGGAATCACCTGGGACGTACCAGTCAGGCTGTGTTCCAGATGCTCTAATACTTCTTCTGTACTCTGCACTACACCATCTGGACGAAGTTCTTTCAAAATCAGATGCTCCAGCATTTCCTCATCCGCTGTCTTCTCTACAATCGGGTCCTTCATCTGATAATAGAAGAGTCCTGTCGGAATCACCTTCTTATCCGGATGCTTCCTCTGCTCCATTTCCGTGGCAGCATTCATATAAATCACAAGCTGCATCTGGAGTCCATAGCAAAGTTCACCCAAATCAAAGGCCTTTGCCCCCGTTTTATAATCAATGATTTTCACATATACATGTTCGTCATCTTCACAAATATCCACACGGTCAATCTTTCCAAGCAGGCGCATGCGTCCCAAATCCTGAAGTTCCATATTACTTGTGGAAATACCACTCAGACCGCCAAATGTAATCTCGTATCCCTTTGGAATGAAATCGCCTTTTTCCAGTTGTTTTGCCAGAGCCCAAACAGTACGGTGCATCATACGTTTGAGTCGTGTGATAATATATTCATTCCGCGCAGTGCTGTAAAGAATGGTGTTTCCATAATCCACAATACATTCTTCCACACTTGCGTCAATAAATGCTTCCTTCTGCTCCTCAGAAATGTTAGTCCAGCTGCAGCCTTCCCTTTCTAATTTCTTCGAAAAACGCTCCAATGCTCCATGGAAAAGATTTCCCATGTCCACTGCCTGGAACTGATACTCCTCCCGTTCCTTTAGCCTTAACCCATAAGTCAGGAAATGGGCATAGGCACACGCCGAGAATTTTTCCAGACGCGTCACGCTGTTTTCCAGGATTTCCCCATACAGCTTTTTCGCCGTCTCGCGAGTGAGTGACCCTTCTGGTTTTCGATAGAAGGCTGCCTCCACAATCTGCTTTATCTTTTTACTCCACTCTGGATGTGCCTTATACCAGCTGTAAAGCTCCTGCCATTCTGGCCCCAGACCTTTATGCTTCTGCTGCAAGCCTTCTACAAGATAAGTCACACCACTTTCCATAGTCAATTCTTTTTCTGAAAGCTCTTGCACTACCATTTGCACCTTTAATTCCGGGTACATTTTCAATACATCTGGAATCAGATAAGCTGGTCTCAGGGAATTCCCATCCGATGCAGCTTTACTAAATGTCAAAAAAACATAGTCCGTCGGCTTGGTAAGCATCAAATATAAATAAAACTTCTGGATAAATGTTTTCTCTTTCGCAGAAGGGGCAAGTGACACCCCATCCTTTGCAAATCGTTCACGGTCATGCTCAGACAAAATACCGCCTTTTTTCGCTTTGCCTGGAATATAGACATCATTCACACCCACAAATAAAATCACTTTCACGTCTTTCAAACGGGTTCTTTCCACGTCCCCAACTACTACCTGGTCAATGCTTGGCGGAATGATACCAACCTTCGCCTGCTCCAGACCTGCATCCAGCAGTTCGCAGTATTCTTTCAAAGAAATGCGTTCTTCTCCCAGAAGCTCTACGAATTTCTCAAACAACTCAATTACGATTCGGTAAACCTGTGCATACTCCTTCTCAAGTGCAAGCTCACCCTGCTCTGCAAAGCTTATCTCTATCTCTTTGACTCTCTTCTGTAGTTTCTCTTGCAAGAAAAAGTCATGGAGTGCCTGCGTCACTTCAAGAACTGTCTTATGACGACGTTTTAGTACCTCTGTGACCGCTTCAATTTTACTGATAAACACTTCCCGGATACGGTTGATTTCCGCGAGTTCTGTTTCCTCCATGCCATTCGTTCTGCGAATCCACTTTTCCTGCCATTTTTTATAGCCCCGAATCCCCAGTGCAATGACATAGTTTTCCAGCGTATCAACCTCATCCATAGAAAGGCCCGTAAGTCCGGTTCTAAGATAGCGGAATACACTTTCGTATGTAAAATTTTGTTCAACCATTGCAAGCAGGCTCCGAAGATACTCCACAAAAGAATTGAGAAGAATGCTTCTTTTATGGTCCATGAAAACTGGAATATCATATCTCTCAAATATCTTCTCAATATGATTTGCGTACGCATTCATGTCACTCGCAATCACCGCCACATCACGGTAACGATATCCTTTTGTACGCACAAACTGCCGGATTTTCTGCGCAACAAAATCTATCTCTTCCTGAGGATTTTTCGCACACCAAATCTGAACGCTGTCCTGCTCTTTTTCATAGCGTTCTTTTGAATAGCGGAACAAATGGGATTCCAAGAATCCAAGCGCTTCGTTTTCTTTAAAGCGGTAAACTGGCTTTTGATAAAGATATACCGCTTCCTCAATCTCTGCTTTTACTTCTCTCGCAATGGCAAGGAGTGAGGTCACCATCTGTTTACTGAGTGCAAAAAGCTGATACGGGTGTTTATACACGAATGGATTTTCCCTTTCATCCATATTTACAGTAACCACTACTTTTTCACAAATCTTAAGGAGCTCCCTTAAGAGCTTATTCTGTACTGGTGTAAATCCAGTAAAACCGTCTAACACAAGTGTGCTGCCAGCCAGAAGCTTCGACTTTGAAGCAACCGTGCAGAGGATCTCCAGCATTTCTTCTCCAGTAATATATTTGTCCTGCAGATACTCCTGAAATCCCTGGTATACCATCCTTATATCATTCAATTTATAATACAAGTTGGAATTGGCACCTGCATTTTCCAGCATCTGCTCTAGTTCTTTTGCCTGAATATCATATTGGGCAAATTCCGAAATTATGGATTTGATTTCACTGATATAGCCCACTTTCTTCAGATTGCTTCCGAGAATCTTTAATTCAGATTCATAATCCCCGGCAATCTTTCGAATGACGAAGTTTTTCCCCACATCATCCAAAATCACTCTCTGGTTTTCCCCAGTTTCCTCAAAAATGCGGTATGCCAGACGATTAAAGCTCAGAACGTCCACGTTCATAATGCCTTTTCTTGGGCTTGCCATCACAAGGTCCTTCTGCGTCTGCATAGTAAACTGCTCCGGAACCAGAACAATATAGTTCTTATCTGGATTCTGTAATGACTCTTCTGTTACTTTCTGATACAAATAATGGGACTTTCCTGAGCCGGAAGGTCCCATGACAAATTGTAAACTCATCCTTTTCCTCCTGATTGTGTTCAAAGTTACAATTTTATAATTAACACTGGCATCGGTGGGTTATTTGGACGATTGTAATATTCGCTCAAAATTACCAAATACTTCTTCCCATCCAGTTTCTTAAGTTCAGTTAAAATAGCGTCCTTCTCTTCAAAACCACTGTCTCCGCCACTGTAAATGCAAAGACTCATCATTCCGCCCTTTTTCAGAAGACGGAGCCCTTCGTATATCGCAATGAGACTGGTGTCCTTCTTGGTTGCAAGGCTGTGGTCGCCGCCCGGCAGATAACCGAAGTTGAATGTGATACAACTAACGGTTCCCTCTGCCACATATTTTCCCATATTTACGTGGCTATCCAGGAGCACTTCTGCCCGCGAACATAAGTCTGCTTTTGAAAGGCGCTCTTTTGTATGCTTCACAGCTGCTTCCTGAATATCAAATGCAAATACTTTGCCAGCTTCCCCAACCAGTCCGCAGAGAAACTGCGTATCATTCCCATTTCCCGCAGTCGCATCGATACAGATATCACCTGGTTTCACATGGTCCGCCATAAAATGGCGACACCACTCCGTAATCTGATAACTCTTCATCTTAGTCTATTTCACTTTCTCATAAATTTCCGCAGGTACATATCCTCTTGCAAAAATGCCTTCGCCGCGATAGTCTTCCTCCAAAAGTTCTCCGTATTTTCGAATCATCTGGATTTTGCCTGCCTCAGCATAAGTATACACCTTCTCGATGAGTACTTTTTGTCCCCTGAGGACTTCTTCAATAATTTCCTGCAGTTTATCTAATCCATCCCCGCGCTTCGCCGAAATGCGTACAATGTGGTCTGCACGGAAATCTCTCAAAATACTTTCGCCTTCCACCTTATCTTGTTTATTAAATGCAGTAATAATCGGCTTATTCTTTACCTCCAGATTGGTGAGCGTCTCATATACAATATACATCTGCTCGTCCATCTGTGGATTCGAAGCATCTACCACATGCAGAATAATGTCTGCATACTTTGCTTCTTCCAGCGTACTTCTGAAAGCTTCAATCAAATGATGTGGAAGTTTGCGGATAAATCCTACGGTATCCGTCATCAGAACCTCCTGCTTGCTTGGAAGCTTCAAGTTGCGTGTTGTAGGGTCCAGCGTTGCAAATAATTTATCCTCTTCCAGCACGCCTGCACCTGTCAATTTATTGAGCAGCGTTGACTTTCCAGCATTGGTATAACCAACAATTGCAACTACTGGAATTTTATTTCTGCTGCGCTGTTCTCTTGTCACTTCACGGTGACGCTTTACATCTTTCAACTCACGATTTAGTTGTGCAATGCGGTCACGGATGAGACGTCTGTCCATCTCCAGCTTCTTTTCACCAGGACCTCTCGTTCCGATTCCACCACCCAGTCTGGAAAGTGATTTTCCAAGACCGACAAGTCTGGACTGGCGATACTTAAGCTGTGCAAGCTCCACCTGAATCTTCCCTTCATTGGTGGATGCCCGACTTGCAAAAATATCCAGGATAATCAGTGTTCGGTCCATAATCTTGGTATCCAGCACATCCTCCATATTTCCGAGCTGTACCGGGGTAAGTTCATCGTCACAGATAATGCCTGTGGCCTCTGTCTCCCAGAGTAAATCCTTGATTTCCTCTAATTTCCCTTTTCCAACATAGGTTCCCGGATGAATCTGGTCCAGATTCTGAATCACGCGGCCCACGGTCACTGCACCGGCAGTCGCTGCAAGCTCTTCTAATTCATCCAGCGACTTTTCTGTATCATCATGGTCACTGGTACTGACACCGACTAAGATGACTCTCTCCTGCGTTTCCTTCAAATCTATCATTTCTGCCATAAATTCTCCTATCTGGTCTCCAAAAATTCTGCTTCTTTGATTGCTCTTTCATCGTCTGGATACGCTTCCAAATATTCAGAAACTGCAGTCTTTGCCGATTCCCAATCAGCAAGATTCTCATAGGCTGCAATTTTATTAAAAAGCATCTCCTTCTTCATTTCCTCTGTGCAGTCTTCCATAGCGAGTGCTTTGTTATAATTGGAAACTGCATTTTCATAATCTGCCGTCTGCAAATAGCATGTCCCAAGAAGATGATAAATAGACGCAGTTTCTTCTGCTTTATTTTCTAACGCAGTTTTAAAACAATCTGCTGCTTCCGCATAGCTTTCCTGTTCATAATATGCAATACCCATTCCACGATACGCTTCGTCCAAATTCTTTTCTTTATCAATATCTTCCTGAAACTTTGCCACCGCGTCTTCGTATTTTCCCTCTTCTAACAGCGAGACGCCTTCACGAATGTTTGATGCGCACCCGCTTAGTAAAACCATTAATATTATAAGCCCTATAAATCCTTTTCTTTTCATAACAAACTCCTACTCCCTAATATGTTCCATACCTTGATTTAAAATTGTCTGAATGTGCGAATCCGCAAGCGAATAGTAAACCGTCTTGCCTTCCCTGCGGTTCTTTACTAACTTCATCTGTTTTAAAAGACGAAGCTGATGCGACACTGCAGACTGTGTCATTCCAACCGCTTCTGCCAGTCCGCACACGCAGGACTCCGCCTGGAATAATGCGCAGAGAATCTTAATACGCGTCACATCCCCAAATACTTTATAAAAATCTGCCAGACCACGAATCGTTTCCTCGTTTGGCATACCATCTTCTATCTGATGTACTAAATTCTCATGAGCATGTCCATGAGTCTCACAACCATCTACTTTTACCATCTACTCTAATTCCTTTCCGCAGCATCTAAAAGACACCATTCATAGATTCAATTATGAATGATGTCTCCCGTTTTTTCAACTTATTTTCTCCTTAATTCGTGTATAACTTTTCCATTTTTGCACATTCTATGGAAAAGAAAGGATGGTGCATTATGGATTTAGAAAAAGTTGTATGTGATTGTTTAGGTATAACAAACGGAATGATTAAAGATGCCGTAGATGCTGGTGCCAGTACTTTAGAAGAGGTACAGGAAAAAACCGAGGCAGGGACTGTATGCGGAGCCTGCAATGAGGATATACAGCATCTTGTAGATTTTTTTGTAAAAGAACGGGATAACTAGAAGTGATAAGGTCCAAAACTCCGAAGAATTTTGGACCTAAAATTCTAACTATTCTAAATCAGGTCTAGAGTTATAAGAAGCTACTTTCGTCTCAAGATTCGAATGGAATTCAGTACACATAGCATAGCCACGCCAGAGTCTGCAAATACTGCCATCCACATATTTGCAAATCCAAATAATCCCAAAACCATAACCATAGCTTTAATCGCCAAAGCAAATACAATATTCTGAATTGCAATACGATTGGTCACTTTCGCAATATCAAGTGCTTCTGGAATCGCTTCCATTGAGGAGGTCATAAACACAACATCTGCTGCCTCAATTGCCGCATCTGCACCACTTCCCATAGCCGCACCAACGTCCGCCCCGGCAAGAACCGGTGCGTCATTAATGCCATCACCGACAAACATCACAGAGCCATATTTCTGACGAATTTCTTGCAGACGCTCTAACTTTTCTTCTGGTAGAAGCTTCGCATAAACCTCTTCCACACCTGTTTCTTTTGCAACTGCCTCTGCACTTTCTGACGCATCGCCAGTAAGCATTACTGCCTTGATGCCTTTTGACTTCAATTTTGAAATAGCTGCTTTCGAATCTTCTTTTAATGTATCTGAGATTACAAAGTAACCCGCAAGTTCTCCATTACATGCCACATACACTTCTGTTCCATAGTGAGATTCTCTTTGCTTTGGAATCTCGATTCCATGCATTTCAAGAAGTGCTTTATTTCCACATAGAACTTCCCCTTTTGAAGCCACTGCATGGATTCCTTTTCCTGCAATCTCTTCGACAGCCTTCGGATGTTCTAATGAAAGGTGCCTACTCATCGCTTCTTCCACAATGCTGTTTGCAATCGGATGTGTTGACTGCAGCTCACATTCTGCTGCCATAGCAAGCAACTCTTCCTCACTATATTTTCCTGCGGTTACGCATTTCTGTACCTTAAAATCACCTTTTGTAATCGTACCTGTCTTATCCATAACAACAGCCTTTACCTGCTCTAGTGTTTCAACCGCAAGGCCGCCTTTGAATAAAATCTTTTTCTTCGAACCAACGCCAATGCCCGAGAAAAATGCCAATGGCACACTGAGAACTAATGCACATGGGCAGCTGATTACCAAGAATGTAATTGCTGTATAAATCCATTTGTTCCAATCTCCTGTGATAAGAGATGGTAAGATCGCTGTTGCAACTGCGAGCACTACAACAAACGGTGTGTAGACTCTGGCAAATCTTGTAATAAAACGGTCAATCTTTGGTTTACTTGCCGCCGCGTTTTCCACAGAATTCAAAATTCTTGTTACCATAGAATCTTCCAGAAGTTTTTCTACTCTAATATGAAGTGTTCCAGATGTATTAAGGCATCCCGATACAATCTGGCTTCCTGGTACCACCTTTACTGGAACTGGTTCACCTGTTACCGGCGCAGTATCAATTCGGCTTTCACCTCCAATAACAACACCATCGAGTGGAATTCTATCCCCTGGTCGTACTAATAAAATATCGCCGGTTTTTGCCTCTGCTGCTGGAATCGTATGTACGCCATGGTCATGTACCAATTGTACTGTCTCTGGACGCATATCAACTGCCTCCATAATCTGTCCGCGGCTCTTCTCCACGGCAATATCTTCAAACAATTCTCCAACACAGAAGAATAGCATAACTCCTACTGCTTCAGCAAAGTCGCCAATTACAAAGGCTGCGATGGTTGCAATACTCATCAGGAAATTCTCATCGAACACCTGACCTTTTGAAATATTTTTAATTGCCGTCCCCAGGACTTCGCCTCCAAGTAATAAATAACTAATTATGAAAGCCACTACAGATACAATACTCAAAACATCTTCTAAGATTATTCCTGCAGCAAAAAGAACTGCTCCAATTGCAATCTTTGCAATTTCCTTCTTCTGTTCTTCACCTAAACCTTTTTGTACTTTCTTAGGTTTATCTTCTTCACGAAGCTTGACAATAACTTCTGATTCGACAGAAGAACAGATTTCCTGTAGAACTGGTAGTAAATGCTCGTGATGATTCGACGCAACACGAAGCTGTTTTGTAGCAAATGTGATGGTTGCCGCTTCTACTTCTGGAAGGTCATTGATTTTCTTTTCCATTTTGGCAGCACAGTTGGCACAGCCTAAGTTTTCTATAATATAAATTTTCTGCTCTATTTTGTGGTCAACATGCGCGAAAGTATCTTCCTTTTGTTCATGGTGATGACCACAGCAACATGCTTCATGATGATGTTCATGGTCATGGTTGTGTCCACAACTACAAGATTCATGTTCGTGTTTATGATTATGATTTTCTGACATATTTATTCACCTCATTTGAATGATTGTTCATATGTTCATATAACCACTTTTCACGCAAGATGTCAATAGTAAAAATTTACAAATCCTTTTTTTATATTTTCTCTTGACTTTATCATGGTAAATTGCTAATCTAGTGAAGTGCTAGATAATATAAACATAAAAGGAGAAATAAATTATGAAGAAAATAATTGCACTTATGCTAAGCATGATTATGGTTTTATCAATGGCTGCCTGTTCTTCTGGGAATGACACAGCAGAGTCTGACATGGAATATGTAAAAGAAAAAGGAACCTTAATAGTTGGTATCACAGAATATCCGCCAATGGACTACGAAGAAACTGAAGGTGAATGGATTGGCTTTGACGCTGATATGGCGAAAGCTTTCGCAAAAAACCTTGGTGTAGAAGTTGAATTTATTGAAATCGACTGGGACAACAAAATTTTTGAGCTTGATGGAAAAACAATCGACTGTGTATGGAATGGTATGACGTTGGTTGATGAAGTATTAGAAGGCATGGAATGCACAAATGCATACTGCAACAACTCTCAGGTTGTTATTGTTCCTGCCGATAAAGCTGACCAATTCCAAACAGTAGAAAGTATTTCTGATTTAACTTTTGCCGTAGAAGCAGGCAGTGCCGGGCAAAAACAGGCAGAAGCCCTAGAATTAAATTTTACACCTGTGAAAACACAGGCAGACGCCTTATTAGAAGTTGCCAGCGGTACTTCTGATGCCGCAATCATTGATGCGTTAATGGCTGGCTCTGTTGTTGGCGAGGGAACAAACTACGATAATCTGACATACACAGTAAGTCTTGGCAATGAAGAATTTGGTGTTGGCTTCCGTAAAGGTTCTGACCTTGCTGAAGCTCTCAACGAATTTTTTGTAACCAGCACGAAAAACGGTTCTATGATGAAGTGTGCTGAAAAATATGGCGTACAGGCTGCAATCATTCCTCAGGAATAATTAAGAAAGCAGGAAATACATATGGAACTTATTATGGAACAATTGCCGGTTGTCATAAACTCACTTAATATCGGCTTTATTCAGACGTTGAAGCTATTCTTTGTTACATTAATCGGCGCTATCCCGCTGGGACTTGTAATCGCCTTTGGTTCAATGTCACGCTTCAGACCACTTAGCTGCTTTACCAGAATTATTGTATGGATCATAAGAGGAACTCCTCTTATGATTCAACTTTTGATTATCTATTATTTCCCTGGTTTAGTGCTCAAAAATCCAATTTGGGGAAGCGGGGAAGAAGGACGTTTCCTTGCAGCGGCTGCATCCTTTATTTTTAATTATGCCTGTTATTTTTCGGAAATCTACCGCGGCGGCATTCAAAGTGTACCAGTTGGGCAGGAAGAGGCCGGGCTTGTACTTGGCATGACAAAGAGCCAGATTTTCTTCAAGGTAACTTTACTTCAAATGATTAAACGCATCATTCCACCGATGTCAAATGAAATTATTACGCTGGTGAAAGATACTTCTCTTGCACGTATTATCGCGCTTCAGGAAATCATTTGGGCAGGACAGGCATTTATGAAAGGCTCACAAGGTATCTCCGGTGCCATCTGGCCATTATTCTTTACCGCAGTTTATTACTTGATTTTCAACGGAATTTTGACAGTCCTTCTGGGACGTTTAGAGAAAAAGCTGGATTATTTCCGGTAAGAGGAGGTGCGTAAAGATGTCAATTTTAGAAGTAAAAAATATATACAAACGCTTTGGTCGTACAGAAGTCTTAAAGGACGTTAACTTCTCTTTGGAAAAAGGACAGGTCGTTTCGATTATCGGCTCCTCAGGAAGTGGAAAAACCACGCTTCTGCGATGTCTAAACTTTTTAGAACATCCAGACAAGGGGATGATTCGTGTAAATGGCGAAACATTATTTGATGCTGATAATCCTGCCTCGCAGCAAGAATCTGAGATTCGGAAAAAGAGACTTCACTTTGGACTAGTATTTCAATCTTTTAATCTGTTTCCTCAGTACACTGCACTGCAGAATGTTATGCTGGCAAAAGAACTGTTAGCAAAAGAATTACCAGATTACAAAGCAAGAAAAAAAGAGATTCAGGAAGAAATCAAGACAGCGGCCATCTCGCTCTTAAAGCAAATGGGACTTTCTGAGCGTATGAATAATTATCCACACCAACTTTCTGGTGGACAATGCCAGCGTGTTGCTATTGCCCGTGCTCTTGCACTTCAACCGGACATTCTTTGTTTCGATGAACCAACCTCTGCTTTGGACCCTGAGCTTACAGGAGAAGTACTGAAGGTCATCAAAGAACTGGCCGACCGCAACACCACAATGATTATCGTTACTCACGAAATGTCCTTTGCCAGAGATGTATCTGACCACGTCATTTTTATGGATGACGGATGCATCTTGGAGCAAGGGACACCGTCTCAAATATTTGAGACTCCAAAAGAGGAACGAACCAGACAATTCCTTGGTCATTATCAGAATGATATTTTGTTATAGACGGTTATTTTTTGGATATTTCATGGAAATAACGGTTGTTTTTCGGACATTTTCTTGTTATAATTTCTATATTCAATTAGGAATGCCGGTGATTTTATGACAATAGAAGAAATGAGACAAAAGAAAAAGGAGTACGGTTATACTTATGAGCAGATTGCTAACCTTTCTGGTGTACCACTTGGTACAGTACAGAAAATTTTTGGCGGTGTAACAGAATCTCCCCGCTACGAAACCCTGCTCGCACTAGAACAGATTTTTCAGACTAAACCTTATAGCTGCTCTATCAACGAACCAGCCCAGGCGAATATGGTATGTGAACCTGCTTCCCCATATCTTGCTAAGAGACAGGGAGAATACACGGTAGATGACTACTTCTCTCTTCCTGACGATTGCAGGGCAGAGTTAATCGACGGTGTATTTTACGATATGGCAACTCCGCTGACGATACATCAACTCATTGTAGGAGAAATTTATCTGCAGCTAAAACTTTTTGTAAAAAATAAGAAAGGCTCCTGCCTTCCACTAGTTTCACCGATGGGAGTGCAATTAGATTGCGACAACAAGACTATGGTAGAGCCGGATGTTCTGGTTGTCTGTGACCGCACAAAGGTCCGCAACCGCAATGTCTACGGTGCACCAGATTTTGTGGTGGAAGTTCTATCTCCTTCTAACAGAAAGAAGGATACTATAATAAAGCTCAACAAATATCTGAATGCTGGTGTACGCGAGTTTTGGCTTGTAGACCCAGAAAAACAACACATCCTTGTTTATGATTTTGCTTCCGACAATTATCCGGTCATTTATGGTTTCGACACAGAAATTCCTGTTGCAATCTGGGATGGTGAATGCAGGATTGACCTTCGTGAAATGTTGCAGGATGCTGCTTTCTTATACGGGGACCCTGACAATTAATCTAAGAAAGACATATGAAGAAGGAGCGGTTGCAAAATTAAGAGAAAAATCAAAAAATGAGCTTTTCTTAATTTTGCAACCGCTCCTTTACACTAATTGTTATAATGCTATTAGATTGCCCAAACTCCGTTTTCAAAGATTTTGTGTGCATTACCATCAAAGTCATATCCAATGATTTCTAAATCTTCGCTTCCGATCATAAAGTCAACATGGTTAACAGAATCATTATAACCAACTTCTTTGAAGTCCTCTTCTGTCATATTTTCATAGCCTTTGATGTTGCTCTTGAACGCAAAACCAAATGCCAAATGACAGCAGGCGTTTTCATCAAATAATGTATTTGAGAACAATAACCCTGTCTCATTAATTGGTGAGTCGAATGGAACAAGCGCAACCTCACCTAAATACCGGCTGCTTTCGTCCATATTTAACATATTTTCTAATACATCTACACCCTTTTCCGCTGTTACTTCCACTGCCTTTCCATCTTTAAATGTTACCTTGAAGTTTTCTACCAGCTGTCCATGTAACGAAAGTGGTTTTGTAGACATAACCACACCATTAACGCCATCACGTTTTGGCATTGTAAACACTTCTTCCGTTGGCATATTAGCGGTAAAATCAATGCCTTTTAAGTTTGTTTCCCTTGCACTTAGCCAGATATGATTTGGCTGTAATTTCACTGTCAAATCTGTTCCATTAGCCGCCTTGTATGTCAAATAATCGAGATTCATGTCATTTAATTTTGTGCTCTTGTCATTCAAGTTTGCAATATGGTTTTCCCAAGCCTGAACTGGGTCATCTGCATCCAGACGCATTGTCTTGATAATCGCATCCCAGAGTTTTGCAACCGCTTCTTCCGTTTCTAATTCTGGAAATACTTTCTTCGCCCAGTTTGGAGATGGGACCGCAACAATTAACCATTGATTCTTATTATCTTCCATATCACGGTATTTTTTTAATACAGAAAATCTTGCTTTACGAACTGCTGCCATTTTCGATACATCAACACCTGCATATGCTTCTGGGTCAGCATCGTCAACAAAAATCTTACAAGGCAACGTTTCCGCCTGATGTTTCGCCTTTTCTTCCTGCCATGTTAAAACTTCTGACATCACATCTACATCTTCATTTAACCAGCGCAATTTTTCAATTTCTTCATTTGTCCATTCAACACGAACACTTCTCGCCTTATTTTCATAGCATACCTTCACGATTTCTTTTACAAACTCGCCGACACGAGTGGATGCGGTAATCATTACATCCTGACCCTCCTGAAGGTTAATACCGATTTTCACTGCCAGCTTAGCATAATTTTCATAAACTTTTTGATTCATAAACATTCGTACCTCCTTTTGCTAAGATTCTACTCTTATTTTGGGTAATAGTCAATGAGGTCGCTGCTTTCAAAAACAGCGACCCAAATTATCTACTTATATTTAGTTTTAACATCAAAGCCTCTTGTAATACTTGCGAAAAATTTATACCTGCTGCTATGGCTTCCTCATTAAGCCACTCTGGAATACTCAAAGTCTTCTTTACAGCTTTTGAATTATGCTTTTTCTGATATGCCAGCATGTCGAATTCAACGATTACAACCACCCCGTCTTCAGCAGTAATTTCATCTGCCTGCGAAGCTTTCGGTATTATTTCGCCCTCCTCTGTTCTACTTGTAATAACAAGTCCCAAAGCATCAACCGCCATTTCATAGGCCTGTTCCATATCATCGCCTTCTGTGAGACACTCTGGGAAATCCGGAAAAGATATCCAGAATCCACCTTCTTCTGCATTATGGAAAATTGCTGGATAAAACAATTTGTTCATGTTAGTTACCTCCTATATTATTTTAATCCTGCTTGTTTCAAGATTGCATCTTCCAAACCTTTTTTCATAGATTTGGAATGATTAGGAACTGTTGTCTGCCTACCTGTTTTACTATTTTTCATTTTTATATGGGAACCTCTTTGGCTTATTACTTTAAAACCGTTTTTCTTGAGATACTTTATCACCTCTTTTGGTGTCATTGGCATCTTCTGTATCTACCACCTTATCTAAACTTTATTTTAATACGTAAAATTACGTATGTCAATTAGTAAAATATTTTACAATCATAGGCATCCCTCTTTTCCATATTATATTAACTCAAACATTGAAATATTTTGGCGAACTGCCATGAAAATTTAGAATAATAGAATGCTTGAAGTGTATAGTCAGTCTAACACAAATATTCTTAATTTACAAGAAAATGATGGCGAATAGGAGTATCCTATTCGCCACCAGGACCATCACGACGTGGCACCTCATCCGGAATAACATCCGTAGTTTTCGGAAGGTCTATTTCTGGAATATTGTCATCGTCGTAATCGTCTTTATAAATCTTTATCTTGTCTTTTTCCTTTTTCTTTTCCATGCATACCACTCCTTTCTCAGATAGTATGTACGGACTTCAAAAAAATATTCTTACTGCACTTCCGTTCCGCCGATTTGAATCGTTTGAAGAATTGCCATCGCCATGTCACCGTGCTCCTGCCACCATTCTTCTGCACCTTCATTTATAACAGCGTAATCTCTTGCTGTAGGAATAAAACTAATGAAACTCCAAAGGGCATCACCGTCATAAATTCCTCTCTTTGCCTTCATATTGCCAAGTGTAATATCAGATTCTGTCAAACCCGTACCACACACGCCAAATCCACTCAGAAAGTATTGTAAGGAAAGTTTCCCTTCTGAGTATCCCTCTGGCCAGAAGCTAATCCCCACTGCATAGGCACTTTCACTGTATTCTGTAATAGAATACTTCCAGCCTTCCGGAATCTCTAGAGACATGTATTTATCTTCGTAACTATACTCCACTCTTTTCGTGTTTTCTAAAACCATATCCTCTACATCGCCTTTAAGCCAGCCAAGTTCCGTAAGTTCACTAATCACTTCATCAGAAATATCATCTATACTTCCGCCCCCAAGACGCAGACAGAAATATGCCCCTGTCTGTCCTGGATAGCTCTCATTTACACCATCATGAACTACAAGAATCTTATCCCCGGTTTTCAAATTCGAAAACAGTTCTTCATTTGATGAACAATTTGATATTTTTGTCGGACTGTTGTCATCTACAAGAAGGTACGAACCATCAACGGCAACCAAACAGCGACCTACCGTAATACCTAGAGAATAGCGATACATTATAAATAATCCGAAGACTAAAATTCCAAAAACTATTAAAATCGGTATCCATATTTTCTTCTTTCTCATACTCACCGCCTCCTTATACTTATAAAGACGACAAAAGGCAAGATACTCTATCAATATCCTGCCCTTTTTTATCATGTTATTTTTCACTTTGGGTATATACATATTTTTTACGCTCTATACCCAATTTCTTCTTAATTTTATATAAAAACGTCGTGTTTTTCTACCCCATTGGGTATATGCATGAAAATATGTCCGCCATACCCACAAAATCATCAAATTCATGGGTATTTAAATATACTTTTTCTCTATATGCCCAAAACAGATAAATAAGCAAGAGAATTTGTGGTTTTCATTGCTCACTTTGGGTATAGGATTCCAAAAATTTTGCATATACCCAAAAACTTGCTTTCGACCGCCTAAAACTATTCTACTCAAACAGATTACCAAGAAATCTTCTGTCCCCTGCTGTCTTCCACCGCACTCGCAATCGCCTCATTAAATGTTGGATGAGCCCTCATTGCATACATGAGCTGTCTCGAAGTAAGACCATTTGCAACGGCCGTCGCAAGCTCCCCTATCATATCGGTTGCCCTCGGGCAAAGCATCTGTGCTCCTAAAAGCACATCGCTGTCTGCTGCAAATACAACTTTAATAACACCAGTTCTCTCTTTCTTAATAATCGACTGGCCATTTGTCTTCATAATACATCTTCCGCATCTTACTGGAACGCCGTATTTCTTAGCCTCTTCTTCTGAAAGCCCCACCGACGCAATCTCTGGGTCAGTGTAGAGACAGCTTGGAATAATGGACATCTTTACAAAGAGCCCCGTTGGCACCATATCCAGTATATTAGTCGGCTCCAAATCATTCATACGTTCCACTACATAACTAGCCTGCGCAGATGCAACATGGGCAAGCTGTACACCGCCAATCACATCGCCAATCGCATAGATTCCCGGAATACTTGTCATAAAGAAATCATCTACCACAACAGCACCCTTTTCCGTGCGGATTGGTAAATCTGGTGCAAATAATCCTTCTGTATTTGGCTTTCTTCCGACTGACACCAGAACCGCATCTACGTCTACTTTCTTGCTCTCACCATTAGCAACAAAGTGGCAATGTAAGCCGTTCTTATCTGTCACGCGCTCTAACACGCTTTCTTTATATATCTTAATTCCTCTTTCCACCAGAATCTCTTCCAGGGCTTCTGAGAACTCTTTATCCATTTTAGGAAGCAATCTGCCAGCCGATTCAATAACCGTTACCTCTGTTCCAAGCGCATTAAACACAGTCGCAAGCTCCAGACCAATAACACCACCGCCCAGGATGAGAAGCCTTCCATATTGACTTTCATTTGAAGTCAGAAGTTCTTCGCTTGTCATCACGCCTGGAAGCTCCATTCCCGGAATATCTGCATATCTTGCTTTTGCGCCAGTAGCTATCAGGATATTTTTACCGTGACAAATCTCCACGCTTCCGTCATCCATGGTTATATGTACATTCTTTCCGCCATGAATTACCGCTTTACCCTTCACAAAACGAATCCCGAGTTCTGCAAATTCCGTTTCCAAATCCTGGCGCATTGCTGCTGCGGACTGGTCCTTATATTCATAAATTTTCTGCAGGTCAAAGTTTACATTTTCGGCTGAAAGACCAAACATTTCGCACTCTTTCATATCGTGAAAAAGCATGGCTGAATGAATCAGTGCTTTCGTGGAAATACATCCACGGTTTACGCAGGTTCCACCCACTTCCTTTTTATCTACAATGAGAACTGACATTCCAAGACGGGCCGCTTTCTTCGCAGCCACATATCCGCCCGGTCCGGCACCGATAATTAACAAATCATATCTTTCCCTCATAAATGGCCTCCTAAACTTCTTCAATCTGCCAGTCAATTGGTGCCACGCCATGTTGTTCTAAAAATCTATTTGTCTGACTAAATGGTTTACTTCCAAAGAATCCCCGATAGGATGACAGTGGACTTGGATGTGGTGCTTCCAAAATCAGATGCTTTGGATTATGTAACATCGACTTCTTCATCTGTGCTGGTCTACCCCACAGGATAAATACAATCGGTCTGTCCTGTGTATTCAAAACTCGGATGGCAGCGTCCGTAAATTCCTCCCAGCCAATGCCACGATGGGAATTCGCCTGATGCGCGCGTACCGTAAGCACTGTATTTAGCATCAACACACCCTGCTTTGCCCATTTTTCCAGATACCCATGACTTGGTACTGTGCATCCCAGGTCGTCATGCAGTTCTTTATAAATATTCACTAAAGATGGTGGAATTTCCACCTCTGGCTTTACAGAAAAGCAAAGGCCATGCGCCTGGCTTTCCCCATGATATGGGTCCTGCCCCAAGATAACCACCTTAACCTCTTTTAGCGGAGTCAAATGAAATGCGTTAAACACATCATTTGCCGGTGGAAAAATCCGGTATGAGCGGTATTCCTCGTTCACCTTAGCAAATAATTTTCTATAATATTCTTTTCCAAATTCACCTTTTAATGCTTCTAACCAATCGCCATTAATAGCCGGCATAATTACCTCCTATAATCTGACCGAAACGCCTTTTTCTCTCAGATACTGTTTTACTTCCCGAATTTCTAACTCTTTAAAATGGAATAACGAAGCCGCAAGTGCCGCATCTGCTTTCCCTTCTGTTAACGCCTCATGGAAATGCTCCAGGGTTCCAGCGCCGCCGGATGCAATCACTGGAATTGAGACGCTTTCCGAAATGGCTCTGGTAAGCTCCAAATCGTATCCTGCCTTGGTTCCGTCGCCATCCATGCTCGTAAGAAGAATCTCTCCGGCACCGAGCGCTTCAACCTTCTTCGCCCACTCCACTGCATCAATCCCCACATCAATGCGTCCGCCGTTTTTATAAATATTCCAGCCAGTTCCGTCTGCCCGTTTCTTTGCATCAATTGCAACAACCACACACTGGCTTCCAAACTTTTCCGCCGCCTCGCTGATTAACTCCGGCCTGTTAATCGCCGAAGAATTAATCGAAATCTTATCTGCGCCTTCTCGAAGCAGCGCTTTAAAATCATCGACCGTGCGGATTCCTCCGCCAACTGTAAATGGAATAAATACATTTGCCGCGACCTGCCGCACCATATCCACCACAGTTTCTCTGGCATCCGAGGATGCTGTAATATCTAAAAATACAATCTCATCCGCGCCTGCTTCATCGTAAGCTTTCGCAATTGCCACAGGGTCACCTGCATCCACTAAATCCACGAAATTCACGCCCTTCACGACGCGCCCATTATGTACATCTAAACAAGGAATAATTCTTTTTGTAAACATCTCGTTGTCTCCTAATTAAGTTCCACAAAATTTTTCAGAATCTGTAAGCCCACATCACTGCTCTTTTCCGGATGAAACTGACAGGCAAATACATTTCCCTTTTCTACCGAAGCGTGAATTGTCACGCCATACTCTGCTGTGGCTTTGACAATTTCCTCCTCTTCTGCCTTTAAATAATAAGAATGCACAAAGTACACATACGACTCCTCAGAAAGACCTGCAAACAGTCGTCCCTGATTCTGAAGCTTTAGTGAATTCCATCCCATATGTGGAATTTTCAAGTCTCCACATTCTGGGATACGCAAAATTTCCCCCTTCAGAATTCCGAGTCCATCCACACCTGGTGTCTCGTCACTTCTCTCAAATAAGAGCTGCAATCCAAGACAGATTCCCAAGAATGGTGTTCCATTTTCCACCACCTTATAAATCACGTCATCCAGATTATATTTCTTCAGATTCGCCATTGCATCACCAAAGGCTCCTACACCTGGAAGAATAACTTTATCTGCCTGAAGAATCTCCTCGGCATCTTTTGTAATCACTACGTCAGCGCCCATCCTCTGCAGCGCTTTCTCTACACTTTTTATATTCCCTGCATCATAATCAATGATTGCAATCATCTATCTTCTGCCTCCTATTTCAAGTCTAATTCAAACCAGAAAGCGACCCCATTTTCATAGTTTATAACGCCGTACTCCTTCTGGAAGGATTCCATAATGGCCTTTACAATCGAAAGTCCTATGCCATTTCCACCATATTCTCTTGTATGCGCCTTGTCTACTTTATAAAACTTATTCCAGATTTGGTCAATGTCTTCTTCTGGAATTCGTTTGCCAGTATTAAATACCGACACGTGGGCAGTCTCCTTCTCGTCATTTCGGCTGATGCGGATATCAATAATCCGCTCGTTTTCCACATGATTTAAAGCATTGCTCAAGTAGTTTCGGAACACCTGCTCTACTTTAAACTCATCCGCCCACACATATATTGGCTCTTTCGTTTCAAACCGCACCTCTGCTCTCTTTTGCTGAATTAAAATTTCACAGCTTTGGATTACGCCCTCTATTAATTCTACCAGATTAAAGCGCTCAAAGGAAACCTCTTCTTGCCCAAATTCTAATTGATTCAGTGTCAACAGATTTTTTACCATCTGATTCATCTTATTGGCTTCATCTAAAATAACATCACAATAAAATGCTCTGCTTTCCGGGTCTTCCGAAATTCCTTCCTTCAGCCCCTCCGCGTAGCCTTGAATTAATGCAATTGGAGTCTTCAGCTCATGGGATACATTTCCGATAAACTCGGTACGCATGGTATCGATTTTTTCCTTTTTCTCAATATCCTTCTTAAGCTCGTAGTTTGCATTTTTAAGTTCTGAAACAGTCTGCTCCAGCTTTTCAGACATACTGTTGAAATTCTCTCCAAGTACGCCGATTTCGTTCTTTCCACCGCTTGTATATTTCGCTTCGAAATCCAAATCCGCCATGCGCTTTGAAAGATTGGCAAGCTCCAAAATTGGATTCGTAATCCGTTTTGAAAAATACCATACAAAAATACTTCCCACAACAACCATCACGATGACAATATAAATCAAGAACTCGTTTGCCAAAGCTACACTTTCCCGAATACTTTCCAGCGGACTTCTTAGCAGAAATGCTTTTCCATCATCCAAATATCCCCACATCTCAATGTACTCACCGCCACTTACCCTATCACTGGTGCTATGAATCTGATATGTCTCACTGCGTTTTAATACAGTTACATTCATAGGATTTTGGCTGAATAAATACTCCACCAGCTGCGCCACCATTTCCTTGGTCTTCATATCATTCGGTGTAGCTGTCAGGGTCTGTGCATTCGCCTGGTCAATGACTACAAATGTAATATTTCCATTCTCGACTAATTCACTCAGCGCTGCCCGTGTCTCTTCCGTGATGACTTTTCCAGTTGTCACTTTCCTATTAATTTCGCTGTAAAGCTCTATTAATGTTGATTGTTTATTATGAATATAGTAGCTTTCCAGGAACTGGCTGTTAATCAAAATTGAAATCACAAGAATTGAGCATACTAAAGCAATAAAAATCGTGGCAATCTGCCGTCTTATTGATTTCTTCATTATTCCACCTCAAACTTATATCCCATTCCCCAGATTGTTTTAATGTAATTTCCTTTTTCACCCATTTTGCTGCGGAGCTTTTTCACATGTGTGTCAATCGTTCTCGCATCACCAAAATAATCATAATTCCACACATGATTTAAAATCTTCTCCCGCGACAATGCAATCTTCTGGTTCTCAATAAAATATGTGAGAAGTTCAAATTCTTTTACACTCAAATCCACAACCTCACCATCAATGGTTACCAAATGGGCGTTCTTGTCAATCACAATGCCGCCAGCATTAATGGAAGCTTCTTCCACCGCATTTTTCGCGCGTTTCAGGAGGGCACCCACTCTTGCCACAAGAATCTTTGGGCTAAATGGTTTTGCAATGTACTCGTCCACTCCCAGTTCAAATCCCTTTAATTCGCTCTGTTCTTCTGCACGTGCAGTCAGCATCATAATTGGTACCTTGGAGCGTTCACGTACCTCCTTACACACCTGCCAGCCATCCATTTTCGGCATCATCACATCCAGAATCATCAAATCAATATCCTTATATTCATAAAATAAATCTAAAGCTTCTACTCCGTCCGCTGCCTCCAGAATCTGATATCCTTCCCGCTCTAAAAAGTCGCGGATTAATTTACGCATTCTACTTTCGTCATCTACAACTAAAATTTTCATTTTTTGCATAATCACACCTCTTCATAGTCTACTTATTTCCATACTATCAGAGATTTATGTAAAATCTGTGTTTCCATTATACTATTTTTGATATCAAATATCCATCTATTCTGCAAACAAAAAAGAAGCTCCAGAGATATTTCTCCAGAGCTGCTTTTCTTTAGAAGTTTATTTGTATTTTTCCATTGCTTCTTCCATACTCATTCCATTAGCGATTGCTTCCTTACGCTGTGTATTGATTGCTTGAATCTCTTTCATACGGGGACCCGTTAATTCATAGCCCTTCATTACGAGTAACGTAATTGCCCAAGCCACCATTGGGATGATACAGAATAATACGATAACAACCCAGTTCATTCCTGGTGCATATGGAGTTTCAGCTGTTGGCAGGTTTTCCAATCCGATAACAGAAACTGCAATACCTACTACTGTAGCTGATAATGAAGATACTAATTTATCTACTAATGAGAATAATGTTCCCATGATACCTGGAATGTATTTTCCTGAGCGGTATGTTTCGTAGTCTGAACAGTCAGCTACCATTGGGATTGGCATATCTGCTGTTGAGTAGTATGCTCCATATCCAATACCAAAGAAGATAATGAATAAGATTGTATATAAGTTGGTACCAAAACTAAAATCTATATTTCCACCGAACAGTTTAAAAGATACATCCAATCTCATATTCCATGCTGGATTGCCCTGCTTCCAGAGAAGGAGCAGTGCTAAAACACCGATATAGCATACAAATGCAATTGCTACGTACTTCATTAAGGACGCCTTTTGACCCTGTTTTTGAGAGGTACGCACTGTCAACATGAAGAATGGTACCGAGCATACATAACCAACTACCATCATTGGTAAGTATAATCCATCGTAGTTGCCCATCATACACCCGTATAACATACAAAGTACTGTTAAGTTTGTCGCAATCGATAATGCCAATTTACATCCAGCACCTGCAACCATTAAGCGCTGCATTGGATTGTTGTTTTTGATGATTTCGATATATTCTGACATCTTTGTCTTTTCTTGCTTGTCTCCACCGATACCAAAGTATTTTGAGTTATCCTTTTCCCAGATACCGATGATAGCTAAAATACTAAGAACAATCGATACGCCCACGCCAATTGGCGTTAAGAATGCATAAAAGCTTGCACTGTCATAGTCCGCTACGTTTGAACGAACGATTGGCGCCAAAAACTGCATAAGTCCCATACCTGCCATAGAACCAATGGTATTAAAAATTGTGAATAATGGTCTTTGGTTAGGGTCATTTGTCAATACAGTCTGTCCAGAACGAGTTACTGATGTCTGGAATGTGTATCCGATTACCCATACTGCATATAAGAGTATAAATGCCGCATAACGCAAGCCAACCATATCTGCCGGGATAAGTGGTGTTACCATGTATAACACAATAACAGAAATTGCCATAATCGCGTTACCAATTACGATGAACGGTCTGAACTTACCAAATTTACCATTTGTACGGTCCATTAATGCCCCAATGATTGGGTCAGTAATGGCATCAAATACACGCATACCTGTTACCATTACTGATGCAAATACAGTAGCAATACCTAGTACATTGTTACCGAATGTTGCGATATAAGACAAGATTAATACATAATAAACGTTTGTCGCACCGTTGTTGAGTGGGAACAGTGCCAATTGATACATCTTAGCACGGTTCACTCCTGTGTTTGCTGCTTTTTGTTCGTTTCCCATTTATTATTCCTTCTTACTTTAATTATTTGTTTTTTAATGATTTTCTAAATTCTTTATAGCTGATATATTCTTCTGATTTTCTGAACTTGCTTACTTTGATAATCCAGAGTACCAGCGAGAGTACAAGCAAGAACCAGAATCCACAAGATAAGATCTGACACATAACTTTAACTGTAGGCTCTGTTCTTTCAATTGTTGTGTTTGCTCCGATACCATTCATTGCCTGTGAATTTGCAATTGCATACAAGTTATGGTGACAAGCTTCTCTCATAGCTGAAACTACTACAGGATCGTCTTCATATTTTGCTAATCCATTATTAGTAATCATGAATGTAAGCATTGAATCGTATGTTGTGGTTCCGCCCATTACACCATCAACGCCATTAACCATTGTGTTGAGTACGTTGTCAGTAATTTGAAGACCATTACATTGCCATTCTTCGTTTAAGATACCCTTAACTAGTCCTGCGTTAGCACCTGACCATTGAGCACCCCAACGAGTATAAGCCATCATAACACCATTTCCACCAGCTTGTGAGTCTTCTAAGGCACCTTGGAATGCTCTTAAATAGATTTCACGAGCAGCTTGTTCGTTTAACCAAACACCAAGACCGATTCTGTCTTGTTCACAATCATTCAATGCAAAGTGTTTCATTACTACGAATACACCTTTGTCTTCAATACCTTTTACTTCTGCTTTACCAATTTCTGATGATAAAACAGCATCTTCTGAATAGTATTCGAAGTTACGTCCACCATATGGAGATCTGTGTGTATTTGCACCAGGACCATAGAGGAATGTGATTTCTGCTTCTAAACAGTCGTTACCTACGATATTACCAATTTCATATACTAAATCTTTGTTAAATGTAGCTGCTAACACGTCTTCTGAAGTAAGGGCTGTCGTTTCAACACCAAGCTGGCTGCCGAATAAAGCAACTGTTAATCCCTGAGGACCATTTTCATCACGTGTTCCAGGTGCCTGAACTGATATTACAGGCATTGTCCAGTGGAATGAATCACCAATCAATGAAACCATTTCATCAAATGTAAGTTGATCTAATAACTCGTCCCATTTTGGATCGTCATAATCAAGACCGATCATGTCGTAAAGTCTCAAACCGTTGTCTGCACCAAGTCTAGGCATTGATACTGCAGAACTTGGGTCTGAAGTGTATTGTTGATCTTGTAAAGCTTGAATTAGATACTCGTTCAATACGATTTTAACTGTCTTTTCTAAGCTTGGCATTGTACCTTCCCAGTCATTACGTGTCAAGTATACAATGTCGTCTACTTCTTCGTTCATGTTAGGGTCAGAAGCATTTAATTTGTTATTGATTTCTGTACCAGCATCGCTTGTAGCGTAGGTGACAGTGTCTAATTCTGGATTGTTCCATTTTGTTACTAATGAAGCATTACCAGCTGCGTCCATACGGCCATTTGTACTTTCTGCTGTGTAACCTTTTGCTGCTAATACGTTGTTCGCTGCATTGTGGGCATCTGTAGCTGCTGTGAAGTAGTAATCACCAGCGTCTAAGATATATGTGCCAGCGCCATAAGCGTCGTAGCTTGCTACATAGTCGCCATCCACTTCGATTGTCAATGTTTCAGATGCGCCTGGCTCTAAGATGTCTGTCTTATCAAATCCAACTAATGATACGGAAGCTTTTTCCACTTTGTTATCAATATCGTATTGTGTGTATGGGCTAGAAACGTAGATTTGAACTGTTTCTTTACCTGCTACTTCACCTTTGTTTGTAACTTTCACGTTGATTGTATATGTTGTTGTAGCTTCATCATAGGCAAGCGTCATATCGCTGTATTCGAATTCTGTATAGCTGAGACCATAACCGAATGGGAATGCAACGTCATCGCCATAAGCGTATTCACCTGCATTACCTGTACCCATTACGTAATCTTCGTAACGTGTTTCATAATATTTGTAACCTACATAGATACCTTCTTGGTATACCATGTATGTATCTGCATGTGCAGGAATCTTGCTTGTGTCGCCTTCGTAAACAACTGGTGTAAAGTTTTGCATAACTGGGCTTGAGTAGTTGTCATAGCAGTATGTATCTGGCAGGCTGCCTGATGGGTTCACTTTACCACTTAAGATTTCAGCCACCGCATTGAGACCTGTCTGTCCTACACCGCCAATCCAAAGTGCAGCGTCTACTCCATACTCGTTGTTCTTTAAGAAATCAACCTGAAGAGCGTTTGAAGTATTAATTAATACCACGATTTTGCTAATTTTTCCAGCATCTTTTAATGCTTTGATATTAGTCATCATTTCTTTTTCGATATCGTTTAATGCAAGATAGTTTTTACCATCACCTAATTTATCATCGAAATAGCTGTCTGCACCTTCTCCACCGATACGTGATAATACAACGATTGCTGCATCACCATATTCGCCAACAGAATTAATTACATCTTCTGTGTAGAGCTTCCATGGAGCTTCTACAATTTCTGCTGTTCCATATCCACTAGCTGTTGCAGAGTCTTGCACTACAGCCCCTGCATTACCGCGTGTATATTCAGCAGCCTCACCTGTCAAGTAGAAATCCCATAATGTTGGATTTACCGTAAAATCTTCTTTCTCTAATGCTGTTTTTAAGTTATCACATTGTGAAGCATCTACGTTTGCCGAACCTGTACCACCATAAACAATGTTTACAGATGAAGTTGAGAACAAGCTTACTTTAGAGCCACTCGCAAGTGGAAGTGCTTTGTTTTCATTTGTTAAAAGAGATGCACCTTCTGCTTCAACTTTTTTTACAAGTTCAGCACCTTTTTCAATTCTTTCTTCATTTGTTGCAAAATCACTTTCATAGTAAATTGCACTTGGATCTTCGTTTTCTAATTTCCAGAATGTACCACCTACAAATAATGCAACTGTGTTGTCAAACATTGAAACAATAATCAACATCACTGTGAAAATAATTGCAAGAGGTGCACTGAGGATAGTTAAGAATTTCCAAGGTCTTCTAGCCTTTCTCAAAGCTTTTTTGTAGGCTTTTTTGCGAGCCTTGATTTCTTTCTTGTCCATAAATTTTTCTCCCTTTCTTTTTATGTTAGATGAATTACATCCAGTTCGAACTATCGCCTTTTGCCAAGCGATATTCTGGTTTCTCTTCATCTACTTTATAAATCACACAGCTGTCTGTGTAATCACCTGCTTTTACTTCTAACTTATTCTCTGCTTCTAAAGTAATATCAAATTTGAATACGTTTTCGCCCTTCTTGGTTCCAACAAGTTTGCCATTGTGATATAAAGAAACTTCATCTAAGTTAGAGTAAACTGTAATCGTCTGCTGCGCTGCGCTGCGGTATTCATAGCGTCTGCCAGCAAGATAAACGAATTTATCCTTCTTATTCCAGTATGCTTTGTATAAGTAGAATGCATCTTTCTTTGTCTTACGGTCAAATGTAATTAAACCTTTATGGTTCATACCTGGCTCGCCGCCCTGATTACGGGCATCTGCCGCGAAGTCAAACATATTCCAGTAGTAATGCGCCCACATATATGGGAAGCGTTTGAAGCATTCGAGCATATATTCATGATATTTAGAATGGTATTCTTCTGAATTATCTCCACGTTTTGGTTTCTTAGAGTGAAGATTTGGCATACCCTCTGCACCGTACTCTGAATAACACAAGCAGCGGTTTGGATATAGGAAATGCCAAAATTTAATCCATAAATCATTTAACCACAAGAATGGCACATACCATCCAAGATATAAGTTCCATCCAACCAAATCGGTGATGTGAGCAACTGGATGCCAGTGTGGACACATTGCATAACAAGCAAGTGTTGTTGGACGAGTAGGGTCCATTTCATGACACAAGTCATTTAATGCATGGTGGTTTGCAAGCATTTGCTTCTTGTACTGTCTTCCTGAAATTGTAATTTCGTTTGAAACACCCCAAACCACAATACTTGGATGATTGTAATTCTGAATAATCAATTCCTTCATCTGTGAAATTGTGTTCTCATTTCCGTTTGCCAAATGCTCTGAAATGTAAGGAATTTCCGCCCAGACAATCATTCCGGCTTTATCACATAAATCATAGAAATACTGGTCATGCTGATAGTGTGCCAAACGAATCGTATTCGCACCTAATTCACGGATAAGTTCCATATCTCTGTCATGTTCTGCTCTTGAAATTGCATTTCCAATACCTTTAAAATCCTGATGACGAGACACACCGTGAAGTGGATATGGTCTTCCATTCAGATGAAATCCGTCTTTTGGACTGAATTCAAATGTACGAACACCGCAGTTACATGAAATTTCGTCTACTTCATTTCCATTTTTAATTAAAGTAGCTTTAATTTGATATAAATATGGGTCTTCCAAACCATCCCAGAGATGTACGTTTGGAATATCAAGAGTTACATCCAAGCCTTCTGCATCTGCAACTACATTTCCCCTGTCATCGGATAGTTCAACTACAACTTTAGCGTTTGCACTCTTTGCCGCTTCATTTATATAAGTATTTACATGTACCTCTGCATCTTTTCCAGACACTTTTGTTACATATTTCATACCTGGACCACCATAATAGTCCAAATCAAAGTGTTCTTTCGAAACCACTAAAATTTCAATATCACGATAGATTCCACCATAAAATGTAAAATCTGCTTTTTGTGGATATACACGGTCATTTACACTGTTATCCACTTCAATAACGATACTATTATCTTCCTTGAGTTTCTCTGTTACTTCTACACGAAATGTGGAATATCCTCCATCATGTTTACATACAGATTCGTCATTCAAAATAATATTTGCACTTGCATTAATACCATGGAATTGTAAGTATACACATTCTTTTTCTGCATTGTATTCTGGTTTCGCAAAATGATTGTCATATACCAATGTGCCACGCCAGTAGTCATTTCCACCGTCTTGTCCGTCCTTCGCATTCCATGTATGTGGCAATTGAACAGCTGTTCTGTTTCCCTGTTGGTCGGTAAAACTCCATCCGGCCATGAGTTTTGTGATCTTTCTCATCCATTTTCCCCTTTCTTACCACATTATTGGCAAAACGTATAGCATCACGCATTTTGCCAATATACATTTCTATCATTATAACATGCATATTTACACAATTTCCAGTGATTTTGGGCAATTTACCCATAAATTATATCAATTTCTACCAACTTTTATCGAAATTTCACAAGCGGTCGTTTTTGTGTCCTAAGCGGTAAGTAAAAAGAGGTTCTATTCGTCATTTTGACGAACAAAACCTCTTTTATTGTTCATTCGGAATCGGTATTAAAATTTTCAAAGAAAAACACCCATCTTCCTCGCTAATATTTAAGACACCATCATATTTATTCAAAATATATTTTATACTTCTAAGTCCATAACCATGAAACTTCTTATCACCTTTTGTTGTTACAGGAAATTCACCCTCGTAAATCAGATTTCCATCGATTGGATTAATAATGTTCATTACCAGGAAATTCTGTTGTCGGTAAATCATAACATCAATCTGACGTTTTTCCAATTCATCGAATTTTTCAACCGCTTCAATTGCATTGTCCATTGCATTTCCAAGTATTGCGTATAAATCAACTGTATTAATAAAATCCATCTGACTTCCATCTGCCACACAGGAAACCTGTATCCCCCTGTCTTTACAGTAGAGACTTTTCTCTGTCAGAATTGTATCAAAAACATCATTCCCAGTTTTTACAATTGCCTCATAGATACGAACACTGTCTTCCATCTCATCCAAGTATGTATCTAATTCTTCCTTGCTTGCCTTACGAAGCGCCCTTATCTGATGCTTTAAATCATGGCTTTTTTGATTAATCAGTGCAATATTCTCTTTTGTAAGCTGGTACTGGTCCTGCTCTTTTTTCCATAGAAGATTCATAAGTGCTAATTCCTGCTTCATTTCACTCTTCTTAAAAAGTTCATTTTGCAGGTATAAAATTACCAGACACATTAATTGAGATAAATATAAGAATTTCCAATCTTCGTTGTATGCAGTAAATCCACTTAATGTCGGTGAATATGCCAGCATTTCAATAATTAAAAATATTAAAATTGCCGATGATAATTGTCTAGGACCAATTTTCTTTTTTCGGTCTTTTGGCATCCATCTCGCTATAGTACAGGCGCATATAACAAAACTTCCACCGAACAAACCCAAAATCAACAAAACATCCGCCAGCACATTTTCTATAAACACACTGTTTTCCCAAAATCGGGCCACCTTCCACAGTTCTAACGCAAGCTGCCACACAGACATTCCCCAGATAGCATTGTAAACTGAGACTGTCCAGGTTATCTGCCAGCAACACCAAAGAATAATAACCATCAAAACAGCAGAGACAACTCGTCCGCCCAGCACAAGCCACATTTGTCCGCCCCATAAAAGTTGAAAAATGATTCCTTCAACAATTGCCAGAATCGCAAAGATACCTGCCCTGACTCCAAAACGTTCTCTTTTTTCCATTGAGCATGAGAAAATCGCTCCGCTCACCCAAAAGGTCATCTGCAGAATCCAGATTTGCAATATTCCCATTATAGGTTACCTCCCATCGACTCTGTCAGTGCTTGGAGAAATGCTGTTTTATTTCTTCTGCTGATTTCCACTTCATATGGTCCTACAGTTGCAATGCTTTTCCTCACTTCTTTTACATGCATCAAATTTACAAGATATGCCTGATTACACTTTGCAAACGGATATGGCTTTAAAAGTTCTTCTGCACTCTGAAGTGTTCCCCGTACTATAATTTCACCTTCATCCGTAAAGTAATGTAACATGCGGTTTTCTATTTTCACATAATAAATCTGTTTGATTTGCAATGTTTTGATTCCATCTGGCGTATTTAACATAAGCGATTTCTGTTCCCGCTTTTGCGCTCGCTTAAGCGCCCTTGTCATCTTCATGGCAAAGGTATAATATGTAATCGGTTTCATCACAAAATCGAGTGCCCCTACAGAATAACCTCGAATTGCATACTGTGCCATATTCGTGATAAACATGATAACCACATTTTCATCTTTCTCACGAATCATTTCTGCTGCGTCCATGCCATTTAACTTCGGCATCTCTATGTCCAATAAAATAATATCGTATTCATTTTTATAATTTTCTACGATATCTGTTCCATCTTCAAACTCAGAGATATGGAAAGAAATACCATTTTCTTCTTCATATTTTTTTAAATAATTCTGTAGCTGTTCGCGGAATTCCAATTCATCTTCCACGATAGCAATGCGATACTTCTTATTCATTACTATCCCTCATACTATCTACATTCTTTATAAGTTCACATTCTCCCTCAATTTCCTGTGGATATGGATAACTGTTTTTTATCTTTTCAAAATTCTTCTTTATTTGACCTGCCTTCTGCATATCTTTTTCTTCCAGAGCAGCATATGCATACTGCGACCGAAGGACAGCCGGGAAATTTTTCATGGCTTTCATGAGTGATGTCATATCTTTCTGCTTCATCCGGTCTAATATTTCTTTTCTTCTCTCACCCATAAGCTCACAGTAAACCAAATCCAGCGTGAGAAGACTTCTGTAAATCCCAATCATTCCCGTCTTCATTGCCAGAAGTTCTTCTATCTTCTGCCCTGCTTTTGGAAAATCCCCTTCGTCCATCAGACGGTTACAGTGAAATACGCCTATCGATGCCACCATGCCATTTGCCATCGCTTCTTCTGTTGGCATTAAAAACCACTCTTCTGGCATATCCTTCAGGCGAATCCCTTCCGTCATATACTCGTTAATTTTCAGTTGAAGCCAAAGACTCCGGAGTGCCTCTGGACTTTTCCCCATGTTCATGGCATTTCGGCCGTCGTTATCCACTTCACCCATTTGAATTGGCAATCCATTTGTGATTATGATAAGAATTCCTATTGCTATCATTCCAACACAGAAACAAGAAATCAACATCCCTGGCTTAACGAAAAGAATCAGCGCGCAGAACAGCGACGCAACTAGGTTCATAATGATGCCACCCAGATTATAAAGCACATATGGCATCTTTCCATCTATCATGTCAGGCGGTGACAAAAGGCATTGCCCACCGGTTCCTGCAAGAGAATATTTTCCAAACTTTATTTGTCCTTTATGTCTGTAAATCATAATACTTCCAATTCGAAAAGAAACAAAACGATAGCCTGTAAGGAGACCAAAGATTAAATGTCCTCCCTCATGTATGATGATTTGCAGATAAGATGCCACTGCAATCGCCACCACAAACAGGGCCAAATCCATCAAAGAACCACCCAAAGAATCAATGTACATGGCACCAAAGAATCCACCTGCGCCACCGATAATCATGCTAAGAACCATAACTAATGCTTTTTTCATAAAATCACCTGTATTTCATTAAACATACAAAAATAGTATAACAAAGGAAGAAAAAACACAAGACCTTGACAAGTACCTTTTCTTAATTTATAATTCATATACGTTTGCGAACCAGACACGTTACTTTAGGGCTTGTACTGGTTTCGACGGGGGTTTTGAAGTTGAGGAAGCCATCCGCGGGGCGGGACCGCGTAACAATCCGTACTTTAAAATTAAACGCAAACGATAATTTAGCGTACGCTGCCTAGTGGCAGCAGTCGGCCTTAGGTCGCTCACTGCCTAAGCGTCCGGCTTCAACGAGGTGAGGCACTTCGTTCCCAAAGCTTTGAGGGGATGGAAGAACTTATGAAGCTACTAAAGTCAGAAGCCTGTCATTAGGCGTCTGATGGAGGGAATGTCAAAATAATGACTGTGATGGGAGATGCCTTGATGGATGGGCTTTCGGACAGGGGTTCGATTCCCCTCAGGTCCACTAAAAGGGGCTATTGCAAAAGTAGTATAGCCGAATCGGAAAAATATCCGTGATTTAAGACACAAGTTCATTGTTTGGATGGATTTGTGTCTTTTATTATGCATAAAACTGAATATTGCAAAAAATTCCATATAGAGAAAAATTCTGTTGCCAAGCCCCGCTTTTGAGCAAAACCCAGGGCTGCACGAAATTATTTTCTGCCATAGGGAAAAAACAAGGAATTTTTCTGGATTTTACTATGATTTCGGGGCCTGAAGAATCAATTTTTCTCTATATGGAACTTTTTTTGCAATATTCAGTTTTATGCATAATAAAAGACACAAATCCATCCAAACAATGAACTTGTGTCTTAAATCACGGATATTTTTCCGACTCGGCTATACTACTTTTGCAATAGCCCCTTTTTCTTTGCATTTCTATACAAACTTGTAAATTGTTGTTGTCTTATAGGCTTCCCCAGCCTTACATACAACACTTGGGAAGTTGTCATGATTCATAGAATCTGGGTATCCTTGAGTCTCAAAGCAGATTCCTTGACGTTTCTTATAGAAGATTCCGCCTTTTCCAGGTTCGTTTTTCAGGTAATTACCTGCGTAAATCTGAACACCCGGAAGGTCTGTGTAAACTTCCATCTTGATTCCACTTACATCTGCTGCAAGCTCTATAACCTTCTTGAATTCCCCGTTATTATTGAGACACCAGTTGTGGTCATATCCACCACCAAATGTCAACGCTTCATAATCCGCATCAATGTCTCTTCCCACTAACTTCTTCACACGGAAATCCATTGGTGTTCCTTCTACCGGTCTAATCTCACCTGTTGGAATAAGTTCCACGTCTGTTGGTGTAAATGCATCTGCATCCATCCAAAGTTCGTGCTGTTCGATGCTTCCTGAAGCATGTCCATTCAAGTTAAAATAGCTGTGGTTTGTCATATTTACGATAGTATCTGCATCAGACACACCATTGTAATCAATTCTAAGTTCATTGTCATCTGTGATTGTGTAAGTTACATCTACATCAAATGTTCCTGGAAATCCCTGGTCACCATCTGGACTGTGAAGCGAAAGTGTAATACTATTTTCTGTCGTTTCTTTTACAGTCCACATACGGTGCTGGTAATGATTCTTACCGCTATGTAAGTTATTTCCATTATTATTTTTGTCTAACTCATATGTTTTTCCATTCAGTGTAAACTGCGCTTTACCGATACGGTTACCATTTCTTCCGATGGTAGCACCAAATCCAGTTCCACTATTTCCATATTGTACTGGAGTGTCATAACCAAGCACCACATCACATGGATTTCCATCCTTATCTGGCACCATAAGCGCATACAATGTTGCACCAAAATCAGTCACTTCCATAGTCATACCATTTTTATTTGTAAATGTGTATAAAGTTGTTTCTTCACCATTTTTGCTTTTCCCAAAACTTCTTGTCTGCATAAAAAATCCTCCTATAATGTGGCAATAAACCGCTTAAATGCTTCTCTGCCCTCAGCTGTGCACTTGAATACACCTGCATCTTCCAGAACCTTTGTAAATACAATTCCAATCTCTTTTTCCAGAATTCCCATTACGTTTTTCTCTGTGAGGGCATCGTATTTTGAAACAAATGTTTCTACCCATTCAGCATGTTTTTCAATCTTTTCATTGCTTCTAATATCCTTGCCATTCACAAGATAATCCGCCAGAATTTCCATCTCTTCTTTGAGACGTGCTGGAAGTACAGCAAGACCCATAACTTCGATAAGACCGATATTTTCTTTCTTGATGTTATGGCGCTCTGCATGTGGATGGTAAACGCCAAGTGGATGCTCTTCTGTTGTAATGTTATTGCGAAGTGCCAAATCCAATTCAAACGTATCTCCAACCTTTCTTGCAATTGGAGTAATTGTATTGTGTGGTTCTCCGTCTGTCTCTGCGAATACAAATGCTGCTTCGTCTGTGTAGCCTCTCCAAACATCCAAGATGTGTGCTCCAAGGTCAATCAAACGTTTTTCATCCTTTCCTCTGAGACGAAGTACCGATAATGGCCATTTTACAATACCAACTTCTACGTCCTCAAAACCTTTGATTTCAAATGTCTCTTCCACTTCTGCTTTTGCCATGGCAAATGTATAATGTCCGCCCTGGAAATGGTCATGGCTTAAAATTGAACCGCCAACGATTGGAAGGTCTGCGTTTGAACCAAGAAAATAATGTGGGAACAATTTTACAAAATCAAAAAGCTTAATAAATGTTGCTTTTTCAATTTTCATTGGTGTGTGCTGCCCATTAAATACGATACAGTGTTCGTTATAGTACACATATGGAGAATACTGGAAGCCCCACGCGCTGTCGTTTACTGTAATTGGCATAATACGGTGATTTTCTCTTGCAGGATGATTTACACGCCCAGCATATCCTTCATTTTCTACACAGAGAAGACATTTTGGATAGCTGCTTGCCTTTGCAAGCTTTGCTGCTGCGATTGCCTTAGGATCCTTCTCTGGTTTTGAGAGGTTAATCGTAATATCAATTTCACCGTATGCACTGTCCACCTTCCATTTGCGGTCCTTCGCAACACGATAGCGGCGAATATAATCGCTGTCCTGACTTAATTTGTAGAAATAATCTGTCGCTTCCTTTGGAGATACTTCATATCGGAGTGAAAATTCTTCCTGCACCTGTGCTGGTCTTGGCATCAGACAGTTCATCAGCTTGGTATCAAAGAGGTCGCGGTATACAATGCTGTCTTCAATAATACCTCTCGCAACTGCTTCATCCAATAATGCCGCGAGCACCTCTTCTAATACAATTTCTTCTCCAGAAATATCTGTGTCCTCGTAATTGTCTTCTTTAAATAAGTCTAACAATAAGTTTGTTGTATAAATACGTTCACATTCTGGTGTGAGTCCAGTATTAATTCCATACTGCACTAATTTTTTAATATTTGTAAAAAACATAGTTGTCCTCCTAGTTTAAAACGTGTGCTCCTTCACCGATATCTACTACATAGATTTCTGCTTTGTGTCCTACTTTTTCCTCGTATTTTGCATCGATTGTAGATACAAAATTATCAACTGCGTCATTCTTTACGATACTTACTGTGCAGCCCCCGAATCCGCCGCCTGTGATACGTGAACCAACTACGCCGTCAATTGCCCATGCAAGGTCTACTAAGATATCGATTTCTTTACAAGATACTTCATAGTCGTCACGAAGCGAAACGTGAGAAGCATTCATAAGCTTACCGAATGTTTCAATATCCCCTGCCTTAAGAGCTGCCACAGCTTTGATTGCTCTTTGATTTTCATATACAGCATGTTTTGCGCGTCTTTGTCTGATTTCAGACTTGATTGCATCCTTATGAGCTTCAAATTCCTCTTCTGTCAAATCACCAAGTGTTTTGATATCAATTACTTCTTGAAGTTCCTTCAAAGCTGTCTCACATTCATTTCTGCGGTCATTGTAGGCAGAATCCACAAGGCTGTGTTTTACCTTACTATTTACAATAACAATTTTTGCATCTTCTAATACAACTGGCGCATATTCATATTCCAATGTATTTGTATCTAAGAAAATTGCATTATCCTTCTTTCCCATCGCACTTGCAAACTGGTCCATGATACCACAGTTACATCCGTTGTAGTTATTTTCTGAGTATTGTCCGATAAGCGCAATGTCTACCATAGACACATCAAAGCCAAACATGTCTTTTAACATGATACCTGTTAACACTTCCAATGATGCAGAAGAAGAAAGTCCTGAACCATTTGGAATATTTCCGTAAATCAAAACATCAAGACCTGCTGGGAGCTTCATGCCTCTCTTTTCAAATGCCCAGATAACTCCCTTCGGATAATTTGTCCAGCCTGCTGCCTTGTAAGGCGTTAAATCATCTAAATCTGTGTCAACGATCCCCATCTTGTCAAAGTTCATAGAGTAAAATCTCAATTTGTTATCGTCTCTTTTTCTCGCGATTGCATATGTACCGATTGTGAGTGCACATGGAAATACATGACCACCATTGTAATCTGTATGTTCACCGATTAAGTTTACACGGCCTGGCGCAAAATATGCGCGTACATCTCCGTGAGCCCCAAATTTTTTTTCAAATTCCTGTCTTAATTTTTCTAACATGTTACATTCGACCTTCTTTCTCTTGCAAATATAGTCTTTTTGCTTTACATTTATAATGATAGTGAGATTTTTTTGTTTTCACAATAACAATATTGGACTATTCTATAAGGATATTGAGATTTATGCAGATTATTACACAGAAAAACCAAAAAGAACTAAAAGAACATGGAAATTATGCATTTCCAGTAAATATAAGTATTGAAAAAATAGAGTCTTATGAGAAGGGACTTTTTCTATGGCACTGGCATCCAGAGGTAGAGCTGACTCTTATTTTGTCGGGAGAAATTGAGTATCAGGTTGAAGATAATACCTATATGCTTTCCGCTGGCGATGGCATATTTTGCAACAGCAACTCCCTGCATTCAGGACACATGAAGGATGGCAAGGAATGTACTTATTTATCCGTCACATTCCATCCTCGTTTTTTATATGGATATGAAAATAGTATCCTAAGTACCAAATATGTTAATTTCATAACCTTCAACGAGTTATGGGCTTCACTTGTTCTAAAAACTTCCGTTCTCTGGCAGAAAGAGGTTCTCGAAAATATTCGTCAAATATATGAGTTGTCCCAGAATGAACCTGCAGACTTCGAGTTACGGGTACATATGCTGCTTTTGAATATCTGGCAAAAATTTTATCAATATTTTTCTTTGCAGCCTGATCATGCGCCAAAACCAAAGCAACATCTTCAGCGCCTCCGTGATATCCTCCTTTTCATTGAGGAGCACTATAACCAGGAGTTGTCTCTGGAAGATGTAGCAAAGTCTGCAAATATCTGCAAGAGCGAATGCTGTCGTTTCTTCAAAAAGCACATGGGAATGACTATCTTCGACTATATTTTATACCTGAAAATTCAAAACAGCCTTCCGCTATTAAAGAAAACGGACAGTATTACAGAGGTTGCATCTATGGTAGGTTTTTCCAGCCCTTCCTACTACAGCCAGATTTTCAAAAGATACATGAAATGCACACCGATGGAATACAAAAATAAAACACCCAAATTTAACAATATTCCTTACATATAAATTTTCACTGCTCCTTGCATAACCTGTTCTGCCAGCACTTCACACCTCACTGATTGCATTTCCGGAAAGAGGGCATATGTTTCAGAATAACAACACGTTATCTGTTCATTCCCTCTTTCTCCATTTAAAATCTCGATAATCTCTTCCTTGCAGGTTATAATACCGGCATTTTTCATATGCCAGCACAAATTCGCACTCGTATGTGCTGAAATGTACTTTTTAGCATCAGAACTCATTACATTCTGCTTCACTTTCCCAAGCAGACGTACCGCATACTTGTCGTCTGTCAACATAATATACTTATAATTTCCACTTTCAGGCATATTTGTTAACATATGAAAGCATACACTAATCAATTCCTCTCCCAAATTATCACCCGACTTTTTGTTCAGTCTCATTTTTTCAAAAAACCGTCTTCCCAGCAAACTATCTTGACCACTGCAATTGACAAACACTTCTTTTTTTAAATCGTGTTCTTGTAATAATATAGTTTCTATAGCACTACATCTGCTTTTCACACATTTCACCGCATAAGATAACCATAAATTAATTTGTGCAGTACTGTTATAACAGCTTTGTAACAGTTCAACAATATCTTCTTCATTTATAAACAATACCTTCAGTTCCATCTCTGCCATTTCATTTAGGTATTTCACATGCTCTTCCCAAAACCCACTATTCGGATAACATAATTCCAGCAGCACACTTTTTGTAATAATTACAATCCCCTGCATCTGTTTTATATATTGTAAAATCAGTTTGCGGTTCGACACACTGGCATGATTGCGAAATGCACTGGTGTCGTAGAAGTAACATCTTCGGGCTAAAACTATTTCTCGGATGGCGTCATTCGAGTCACAGATTATCTCTTTCGGCCAACTCATGCTATTTATCGTCATGCAAGTCCCCCTTGATTATCTGATATACTTCATCCATGTTGCTCAATACCTTTTTCACAGCCTGCCGAGTCATGAGACCTTCCTCAATATTCCTTTTTCCTATTCTCGATACCAATTCTTTAAATCTAGGAAACTCATCGTTATATGAAGGACGCAGCATTTGTTCTTTTAACCAAAGGCGGGAAAATTCCTCTTGTATTCTCTCTTTATCTACATTCAGCAACTGTTCTAGTATCTCTCTATCCTGCAATAAATTTAATTCATAGCAACGGATAAGAACAGCCATATACGGAACTTCAAAATAACTCATCAGCTTCGCCAGAAGTGTAAGTTCTGTGTCCTCTGGTGTCTGCTCCATTGAAAAACGAGCAATCATATACTGAAAAACAAATTTGGGCATCATTAATATTCCTGCAAACAAATTTGCCTCATGTTCTTCTTCATAATCACCGTATTTTTCACTCATATACAGCTCCATTCTGCGCCCATGAGCTTTCTTTTGATAGAAAATGTGATAAAACTCATGTGCCAGCGCAAAATTCATGTTAACTTTTGCTAAAGAAGAGTTCAAAATAATATATCCGCCATTTACCTTTTTGTATGATACAGCACCAATTTCTGTATCCGAAAATGGCATTTCGAATACACGATAATTTTCTTTATCTAATGCTGACTTAGACAAAAGCAACAAATTTGACAGGTTTCTCTCTTGTATAATTCCCAGTTTTTCCCGAAACTGTCTTGCTCTTTCTTCCATCCAAGACTGATGGTCTATATTATATTTTACGATATTTCTAAAACGTTCAATTGTCATATTATCACTCCACGATTGCTGTTAATATATCTTCTCTGGCACTGAAGATCTCATCTGCATTTTCAATCAAGTCCAATAACTTTTGTGCAATTATCCTTTGTCCTTCACTAGGTTCTCCTATATAAAAAGCCATCTCATTATATAAATAATTTTCGAACGGCTCCACTCTAAAGGGCTCTTCCAAAAAATAGGACACCGTTTGCCCTAAGGACTCCGCAATCTTCTCCATATCTGTGCTGCTTACATCTTGCACACCATTTAAAATGCGTGATAGTTTACGTACTTCAATTCCACTTTTCATACTAATGTATGTCTGCTTTATTTTTCTCACCTCGAGAAACTTGTTGACATTATCAATAAATCTACTCATACTTTCCCTTCACCCCACAATTACTTTTTCACATTATACTATGATACTCCCAATATTTCAACGCGAACCTCTCATTATTTGAGATTTTTTTCTTTACACATACTCATTTTTCTTCATTTTTATTGTTTTTTCACTTTTGTATACAAAATTTATGTTTTTATTGAATCTCCATTTAAAAATTGTTACAATATAAGATAAGCGATTGCATTCAAAGGAGGAAACCCAAAATGTACAGTTTTATTGTAAATCCAAATGCCCGCTCTGGACTTGGAAAATCCGTTTGGAATGAATTAGAAGCAATACTCCGAAAAAAAAATATAGAATATCAGGTTTTCTTCACGAAATACCAGAAACATGCAACTGCAATTACCCGCGAAATCACATCTGATGGCGAGGAACATACCATCGTTGCCCTTGGAGGAGACGGAACAGTCAACGAAGTGGTAAATGGCATTGCCCACTTTGATAAAACTATTTTGGGATATATTCCAATTGGTTCAAGCAACGATTTTGCAAGAGGACTCGAGCTTCCAACCAATCCAACAGACGCTTTAAATGCAATTCTCACTCGTCCGAATTTGCATCCTATGAATGTAGGTGAAATGCGCTACAAAAATAAGCTGCGCCGTTTCGCAGTCAGTGCAGGAATTGGGTTTGACGCAGATATTTGCCACGAAGTAGTTGTATCTCGCGTAAAAAAATTTTTAAATAAATTAAAATTGGGTAAACTTACTTATGTATGTGTGGCACTTCATCGTTTGATTGTGATTTCACCATGCAAATTCCAGTTTACCATTGATGACACCAAAGAAATCACATATGAGAAAGCATATTTTGCAGCAATCATGAATAACCGTTATGAAGGTGGCGGTGCGAAATTTGCACCAGACGCTAAAAACGATGATGACAAGCTTGATATTTGCGTGGTTGCTGGCGTTTCTAAGCTGAAAGCACTAATGCTATTCCCTATGGCTTTCGCCGGAATACATACACGCTTTAAAGGCGTTTATATGCACAGAGGTGCGAATTTCCGTATTCAAACCTCTCGTCCTCTGCCACTTCATACAGATGGAGAACCTATTTTCCTGCAAAATGATATTTCCGTATGCTGTGCACCAGAGAAATTGCGTATTATCACGACTAAATCATAAGAACTTGAGAGGTATATACTTTGAAATCTTTGTTCCAGAAATATAAACACGCATGGGTATTTCTATATGGCTTCATTTATTTCCCATGGTTTTACTATATAGAGAAAAATATTACTAGTAATTTTAGTGTTATCCAGATAGAGTTTGACAAAAAAATACCGTTCATAGAACATTTTATCATTCCATATTACTTTTGGTTTGTCTTTATGATAGTGGCCGTTTTTTATTTCTTTTTCACAAACAAAAGAGACTTTTATCGGCTGACAGGATTTTTAATCATTGGAATGACACTGTTTCTGATAATATCCACCCTCTTTCCAAACGGGCAGCTGCTTCGTCCAACCACGTTTGATAGAGACAATATTTTTGTAGATATGGTGAAAATGCTATATCAGACAGACACTTGTACCAATGTATTTCCAAGTATTCATGTATATAATACACTTGGTGTCTACATCGCCATTGCAAATAGCGAGCCGTTAAAACAGAAAGCCTGGGTACAAAATATATCTTTCATTACCTCTGCTCTCATTATCTTGTCGACTATGTTCCTAAAGCAACATTCTGTGGTAGACGTAATCGGAGCTGGCATTTTTGCAGTAATTATGTATTACTTTGTATATGCAAGTCATCCAAAGGATTCTCACTCACTGTCACATCAGCCAATCTAAAACGGCTCTCAAACATGAACGGGAAAGTTATTTTTATAACCTTCCCGCCTTTTTTATTCGTTATTCAGTTTTGCAGCTAACTCCAACGCCTTTTCCACCATCACATCAATATTGTAGTATTGATATTCAGCCAGTCTTCCAAGTAAGTGAAAATTTGGAATCTCTGCCACTTCATTCTTATACTTGGCATAAAGCGCATGATTTTCATCATTCGCAATCGAATAATATGGAATCTGTCCATTTTCTCCTGTGTAAGCCCCCGGATACTCTTTTGAAATCGTTGTTCCTTTACATTTCTGGCCTGTCAGATATTTGTACTCTGTGATTCTTGTGTAATCCTGGTCTACTGTGTAGTTTACAACAGAATGTCCCTGGAAATCATCTTCCTCATAATATTCAAAATCAAAATGTAAGGTACGGTATGGAAGTCTTCCGTATTTACAATCAAAGAACTCGTCGATTGGACCTGTAAAGATAACTTGTCCACCAAACGCTTCTCCTTCGTAGTACACCTTATTATCTCTGATCTCTAACACATCTTTTGCTTCTGTGTTAAGCTTGATTTGGATGTTTTCATGGTCGACCATTTTTTCATACATTGGTGTAAATCCATGAAGTGGCACTCCCTGATATTTATCTGCAAAATAACAGTTGTCATAGGATACATTCACTGGAACCCTGGCTGTTACTGCCGGGTCAATCTCCTCTGGCTTCTTGCCCCACTGCTTCATGGTATAGTATACATAAATGTTATCATATACATACTTTCCAATCATCTGCAAATCCTCGTCCTCATGATTCATAAGCTCAAGAATCGGAACCTTCGTTCCCATGCCATAGATTGACACTAGTTTTTCTTCCAGTTCTTTTCCCTTTTCTTCGCCGTAAGCTTTCTTTAATGTATGTAAGTTGAATGGAACAGGCATATATTCGCCGTGTACATTCGCAACCACTTCATGTCTGAATGCATACCATTCTGTAAAACGCGAAAGGTATTCATACACTGCTTCTCTTCCTGTATGAAAAATGTGTGGTCCATATACGTGGATTAACACACCATGTTCATCCTTCTCATCATAGCAGTTCCCCGCAATGTGACGCTTCTTTTCGATAATCAACACTTTTTTATTGTTGTCTGCAAGTTCCCGCGCAGCCACACAGCCTGCTGTTCCTGCTCCAACGATAATTACATCATACATAATTTCACCTCATTATTCTTCGTACTTTTCTTGTCCTAACTTTACATTAACACATTTTGCATATTTTTCAAAGGCTGCCGGTATAGGATATTCATTTTCTACTTCCTCAGGATGTACAAAAAGCATTTTTTCCGTACAAGATTTTTCAAGCTCATCCACCCGGATGGCATATCCAATCATCTGCCACTCCACATGACTAAAAATATGTTTCGCCTCTTCAAGCGGTTTGATATGAAGGGGTGCAAGTCCAATCTTCTGACTATAAGCAATCGCCCCTTCCTGTGTCAAATGCCCTTCTATGTTCGGCAGCTCGTAAAGACCCGCCAAGAGCCCCTTTGCTGGACGTTTCCGAATAGCAACATTCTCTCCATCTTTAAAAATAAATACCGTCTTCTCTTCTATTTTTCTCGCCTTTGCCTTACTCTTCACTGGAAGTTCAGCCTGCGTTTCATTCTGGTAAGCCTTGCAAAACTGTGCGACTGGACATGCATCGCACTTTGGTGCACCGTTTGGCACACAGACAATTGCTCCAAGTTCAATCAGTCCCTGGTTAAAATCACTGGCCGCGTCAGCCGGAATGACCTTTTCCAATTCCTCTTCCATCCTCGTTCTGACACTTGCTTTCATAATATCTTCATAGCTTTCCGTGATTCTGGAAATCACTCGGAGTACGTTCCCATCCACCGCAGGCTTTGGAATTCCAAAGGCAAAAGAACTGATTGCTCCAGCTGTATAATTTCCAATTCCTTTTAATTTTCTAATAAGCTCATAATCCTGCGGAAAAGCGCCGTCATACTCTTCCACAACTTGTACTGCAGCCTTCTGCATATTGCGGACACGATTATAATAACCAAGTCCTTCCCACAATTTCAGAAGCTTATCTTCCTCCGCTTCTGCCAAATCTTGAATTGCAGGAAGTTCCTTTAAAAATCTTTCATAATAAGGCTTAACTGCTTCCACTCTTGTCTGCTGCAGCATGATTTCCGAGACCCACACATGGTATGGACTTGGATTCTGTCTCCATGGGAGGTCACGCTTATTTTCACGATACCAATTCACCAATGGCTCCACTATCTTCATCAAGCGTTCTTCGCCTAGAAAAACTGGCACTTCCTCACGAATCTCAATGCTGTCCTCTGAGATTTCACAGTCATAGGCAAGTATCTTAACGCCTCTCTCACTTGCCTCCCGAAGTGCTTCTGCAAATTCCGGATGTGTCTTCACATTTGGAGTAAAATATTTCACACCTTTCATCTGAATCACGAAGAATACATAAGCTTCATATCCTTCTTTTACCGCTTCCATAAGTTCTTTCACGTGCTTTACGCCGCGCTCTGTCGGTGCATCTGGAAATCGCACTACACCATCCTCTTCCAAGGTTACACCCTTAATTTCCATAAAAATCTTGCGGCCGCCTGCCTCAATATATAAATCAAACCTCGACTTTCCATATGTAGTCTCCGGCCTTACCAGAGATACGTTTGAAAACAGATTTCCCTCTCGAATCCATTCCTCCACTACCTTATTTGGAATCTGGGAATCCATATTCACCATACGTTCCCCCTTCTTCACACCAATCAAATCCCACTGGGTCTTCCGCTCAGGATTTGCCGTTTTCTGCACAAAAACCGTTGCGCCCGGCTGCAGAAGTTCCTTACATCGTCCCGTGTTCTTCACGTGCACAGTTTCTTTCTGTCCTGCAATCTCAACATATGCGATAAACCGATTCGGGCGCTCTATGAATGCGCCTTCATACATTCTTTCATATTTCATGGTTCGCCCTCCTCTCTTAATTGGGGACGTAGTAAAATTAAATTTTACTACGTCCCCAATTGCGTTTTGTGGTGTCCCCAAATTGAATTTAGGGGTGTCCCTTTTTCTACTCCCATTATATCTGAGATACAAAGAAAGCGCAAACCTTTTTGGTCTGCGCTCACTATCCAATATATTACAAAACTTTTGCAAGAAAATCCTTGAGTCTTGGGTCTTGTGGGTTTTCGAAAAATTCTTTTGGAGAATTACTTTCTTTGATAACTCCTTCGTCTATAAAGATTACACGGTTTGCAACCTCTTTTGCAAATCCCATTTCATGAGTTACCACTACCATGGTCATGCCTTCCGCTGCCAGCTCCCTCATTAGTTCCAATACTTCTCCTACCATTTCTGGGTCTAATGCAGAAGTTGGTTCGTCGAATAAAATCACATCCGGATTCATCGCAAGGGAACGGATAATCGCGATACGCTGCTTTTGCCCACCCGATAAGGTAGATGGATAAGCATTTGCTTTTTCCTCCAGGCCAATTCTCTTAAGCAGAGTCATTGCCTGTTCCTTCGCTTCGCGCTTAATCTGCTCCTTATTTTTTGTAATCTGAACGATTTCCTTTTTATTCTTTTCTCCACGGAACATATTCAATATGCTGTTGATGAGATTCTGTCTCATCTGCTTCTTTAAATCCTTGCATTGCAAATGTACTGGTGCCAGCATGATATTCTGCAATACAGTCTTGTTATTAAACAGGTTAAAATGCTGGAATACCATTCCCATATGGCGGCGGTGCTCATTGATATCTACTTTCATATCTGCAATATCAACACCCTTGAAGATAATACTTCCACCTGTAGGGTCTTCCATGCAGTTCAGACATCTTAAAAATGTACTCTTTCCAGAACCTGAAGGTCCAATAACTGCTACAATATCTCCCTTATTGATGGTCACATTGATGCCATTCAGAACATCTACTTTATTAAAGCTTTTTCTAAGATTAACTACGTCTATCACTCTTCTGTAAGCTCCTTTCCATCAATTTAATTAACAGCGAGATAATAAGTACGAGTACAATATAAATTGCTGCCATTACGAGATATGGAACCATGAACTCGTAACTATTACTTCCAATTGAGTTGAATGCGAAATAAAGGTCTGTTACTCCGACGAAACTTACTACTGATGTTTCTTTGATGAGCGCAATAAATTCATTTCCCATGGTTGGAAGAATATTCTTAACTGCCTGTGGAATCACGATTTTCATCATAGTCGTTCCAAAGCTTAGTCCCACTGCACGGCCTGCTTCCATTTGTCCTGGGTCAACAGATTGAATACCGCCTCGCATAATTTCAGAAATATATGCTCCACTATTTAATCCGAACACCATAATGGCAACCTGTACACTGGTCATCTTAAGTCCTATAATTGGAAATAGTACATAATAGAACACCAGCAATTGAACAACCATTGGCGTCCCTCTGAACATTGCAACATAAAAACTACAAATTGCATTCAGAATTCTCGGTAAAAGCTTGTATTTTGGAAGCACTCTTATCGTGGCAATCACCGTTCCGATTAAAATACCGATAATCAGACCCGTTATAGCAATTGTAAGCGTATTTTCCAAACCTTCCAGAACCTTTGCGGAACCGCCCTGTTCAAAGAATATCGTTATAAACGTTTCTATTTTTTTCTCAAAATTACCCATTCTTTTTCTCCAGCCCTAAAGCTTTATTGCATTTCATTCATTGCTTCTGTGATAGAAGCTGCTGGTGCTGCATCGATAATTACATAATCAATGTTTCCATTTAACATATCTTGTACTGCAAGTGAACCATTCTTATATGCAACACATTTTACAGGAAGCTTTTCAAAGCCCCAGTCTTCGTCACCTTCAACAAAAAGCTGTCCTGTTGTACCAGCCTGAACACCGATAGAAACTTCCTCTGTCATTTCATTTAAAAGAGCGATAACATCATCAGCGCTTTCACATTCAGCAAATGTGTCATCATCGCTTCTTACGATTAATTTTTGTGAAGCTTCATAGTATGATTCTGAGAATGTTACGTATTCTTCTCTGTCTTCACTAACTGTGAGACCAGCCATTGCGATATCACATTTTTGTTGACCTACTGTAAGACATACAGCATCGAAATCCATGTTTTGGATTACGAGTTCTTGACCAAGCTCCTGCGCAAGTAAAGCTGCGATTTCCATATCAATACCTAAGTACTTGTCACCTTCCATGTATTCGAATGGTTCGAATGCTGCGTTTGTAGCAACAACGAGTTGATCTTTTGTTTCGTCTAATTTAGCAGAAGTTACTGGAGTTGGTTCGCCACCTTCGAAATATTTTTCACAGATAGCTTCTAATGTACCATCTTCTTTAATTTTCTTAACAAATGCATTTACCTTATCTAAAAGTTCTGGTTGTGTCTTATCAACACCAAATGCATAAAGTTCTTCTGTAAGATCGTATTCAACAACCTCAGCTGTAACAGGTCCCTTATTTTCAGCCCCGTCTTTTTCGTCTGTATCTGTGTTACCACATGCTACCATTGATAATGCAAGTACAGCAGCTAATAATAAGCTTACTAATTTTTTCATAGTTCTTTCCTCCAAATAATTTTAATATTGATTTTTGCATAAAAATTCAATTACTCGTCCTATTCTACTACTATTCTCCAAAATGTCAAGTGTTTATTTATTCATTATTATGCATATTTTCTGAATATATGTCTATTTTACGCTATGCCATCAGAGCTGTGATTCCAAAATATGCGAGCACAAGGATTCCGAGAATAATCCGGTAGTATCCAAAGACTTTGAAGTCGTTCTTTTTGATATAGCCCATTAAGAACTTGATTGCGATAACCGAAACAATAAAAGAAACAATACAGCCTACGATTAAAAGTGCAAGCTCCATACCCACAAATCCGCCGCCTTCTGTGAAGAACTTTAAGAGTTTGATTCCACTTGCACCAAACATAACCGGAATGGCGAGGAAAAATGTAAATTCCGCTGCCACATGTCTAGAAACACCAAGGAGAAGTGCTCCAATGATAGTCGCTCCCGAACGCGAAGTTCCTGGAACCAGAGACAATACCTGGAATACTCCAATCAAAAGTGCTGTTTTATAAGTCAATGCCGACAACTTGGTCACGCTTGGCTTGTTTACCTTATTCCAGTTTTCAACCAAGATAAATAGTACACCATAAACAATCAACATAATTGATACTACGATGTAATTGTGGAAATGTGCTTCCATCCAGTCGTCAAACAGAATTCCCAGCACTCCCGCAGGGATGCAGGCAACTACAACCTTCATCCAAAGCTGAATTGTATGTACCTTCTGTTTTTTACTCTTTCTTTTAGAGAATGGATTCAACTTATTAAAATATAATACAACTACCGCCATAATCGCGCCTAATTGAATTACAACGTTAAACATCTCCATAAACGCATCGCTTGCCTTCAATTTAATGAATTCGTCCACTAAAATCAAATGTCCTGTACTGCTGATTGGCAGCCACTCTGTAATCCCTTCTACGATTCCCAGAAGAATCACTTTAAAAAATTCAAACATATCCTTCATCCTTTCTGCTTAATATTTTTATTCATACACTACTAATTCCTTCTCTTCTTTTGTGAATCGAAGTAATTTTTTACTGATTTTATCTTTATTACGTTCAAATGCTTCCAAGCCATAGTTTTTCATAGCCGTAATTGCTTTCTCATCACTTGCAGGCACAAATAGCACCATGTCTTTCGCAGGCACCATAATTGCCAGGTCATCCTGAATCTTATCCACACACAAAGACCAGATGTGTTTAAAACAAAGAGAGCTTGCTTCGTGATGTCCATCTGCAAGAATTCCAAATCCCCCATACATCGTATTTGAAATAACAAACTCTACATCCCTCACCAGATTCTGACATGCAATATGATAAAGCTCTGCCATGTCGGTTCCTGGTGGAAGCATATTGTCCTTTAATATCTCAAACTTATCTTCTCCGCGCTTAATTGCAAAAATAATCATCAGATCACCGACAAACGAAATAATCGGTGTATCATTTGGCGATATATATTTGCCATTCAGGGCTGCGTGGTCTACCAGACTTTCCTTTATCCATGGATAAATCTTATCTTTAAAATTTTCGAATAAATAATTTTTTTCTTCGTATTTCCTCATTTTTTCGCCTCACTTGTTACATACTATTTTTATTGTAACAAAATTTGCGTCATAACGCAATTTATAGTATAATATTCTGTAATAGTTTGGAAAGGATTTAAAAATGAAATTTATTAATTCTAGATTATGCTGCCGTATCGGTGCTCTCTCCATTTCAGTTGCACTGCTTCTCACTTATGTATTCCCAGTTCAGGCAGATGATGACATTGATGATTTAGAAAATGCCACATCAAATCTGGAGTCGGAGCTCTCTGGTTTGAACAGCGAATTAGAGACGCTGAGCAGGGAACTGGATGCAATTACATCCAAAATCCAGGACACTGCTTCTAGTCTTGAAAAAACCAGACAAGAACTAGCAGTCGCCAAAGGTGAAGAAGAAGCACAGTACGACGCTATGACCCTTCGAATTCAATATATGTATGAAAATGGAAACTCTTCTTTTTTAGAAATTCTATTTTCTTCAAAGAGTATGGCAGAATTTCTAAATAATGCTGAATACTATTCTTCCATCATAGAATATGACCGTGCAGTATTAGACGAGCTCTCCGAAACACGCAAACAAATCGCGGCAAAGGAAAAGCAGCTGGAAGAAAATCAGAAATATTTAAACGAACTGCAAAATGACTTGGACCAAAAGGAAGAGGAATTGAACAGTAAAATTTCTGAGACCTCTGCAGATTTATCCGAATATACTACAAAGCTGGAAGTTGCCAGGGAAGAAGCCAGAAGAGCCGAAGAAGAGGCAAAAAAGGAAATTATACCTGTAATTCCTGAAAAACCTGCTGTCAACAGGCCAAATAATTCTACTATAGAAACTACCACCAGACCAGGGGTTGAATTTACTGCCACCGATTTAGAGCTTTTAGCCGCCTTAATCGAATGCGAGGCCGGAAGCCGAAATTACGAAGGTATGCTTGCTGTAGGTTCTGTAGTTGTAAACCGCATGAAGCACAGAGACTACCCAGATACCCTTTACGGGGTTATCTATCAAAGCGGACAATTTTCACCTGCTGGCGATGGAAAAGTAGAGAAGGTGTTGGCGCGTGGCGTCAAAGATTCCTGTGTAGCCGCCGCCCAGGATGCCCTGAATGGCAAAAATAATGTGGGCGATTGCTTAAGCTTTCGTGCTTCCAGCTCCGGACACTCTGGAACGATTATCGGCGACAATGTATTCTTTTAAACATACTTCTAAATCAAATAGAACCGGGAGCATTTCCCGGTTCATTTTTATTGAGAATTATTTCATTGCTGGCTGTGTCAAAATGTTTTTCACATGCTGTACTTCTTGCTGTGAAGCTTTTGACGCTGGAACATAGTAGCTCTTTTCACGTGCAATGTGATAAAGCTTTTCCTGTGACATTTCACATTCATTGCGGATTTGCTTTAAGCATTGTTTTAATTCTTTGTTCTCTGTTTGCGGAATAATCTCTCCAAACATTTTTAATTCTCCGTTCACTCCTACAAGAGCGTCAGAAACCATTGCTTTTTCATTCATATCTTTCTCCTCCTCTTATAAGAATTTCATTAAGTCCTGTTTGTTTTTCATTGCTGAATCTGCTGCATCCTGAAATAATTTTTTCACCTCAGGGTCTGTTGCCTGATTTGCGTACTCTGTCATTTTGCAGTGAGTTGTATCATAACCACCGATTAAATGACGTAAGTTTTGTAAGTCTAAAACCGAAATTTCTGCCATCTTTTTTTCCTCCTCACTTTGTGTTGCTGTTACACATTTAGTATGGAAGTTTTGCGGAAAACATATTCCTGCCTAAAAAAAGAAGAACAGGAAATATTTTCCTGCTCTTTTAGCTATTTGTAACAAATCTCCATCAACATCAGACCATGGGCTGGTGCCGTAACCCCTGCAGCCTTTCGGTCCTTTGCTTCTAATATTTCTTTTACCTTTTCCGGTTCATAAAATCCGCGCCCTACGCGAATCAAAGTTCCCACAATAATGCGTACCATATTATACAAGAATCCATTTCCTGTAATACGAATTGTGATTTCGTTTCCATTTGTCAGAATATCCAGCGCTGTAATCGTACGCACGGTGTTCTCCACATCCGTTCTCACATTGCAAAAGCTGACAAAATCATGCTCTCCCACAAGATATGTCGAAGCTTGTCGCATTTTGTCGACATCAAGTACATATGACACAAAATAATTCGTAAGTCTTTTTGTAGGAACTGGAATCCTGGTATTGATAATGTGATATTCGTATGTCTTACTGCAATCGCAGTATCTTGGATGGAAATCCAGCGGAACTTCCTCTGATTTGGTAATCACAATATCATCTGGAAGCCTTTGGTTCAGTGCTGCCGCAATCTTCTCTGGCGGAATCGTCGTCTCCGTGTCGAATACCGCGACATTTCCCATGGCGTGTACTCCCGAGTCTGTGCGGCTTGCTCCAATTACGAGAATCTCTTCCCCTGTCAGCTTTGATAATGCTTTATTGATGACTTCTTCAATTGTGATTCCGTTTGGCTGAATCTGCCAGCCACAATAATTTGTACCATCGTAGGCGATGGTTAATTTTATTCGTTTCATGCTTATACCTCATTTGGGGACACCCCAAACTTCAATTTGGGACGTAGTCAAATTGAATTTTACTACGCGCTCAACGCCACCAAAAAATATATTATTGTAATCGCATACGCAATATAATCTTTCTTTTCATATACCAGCGGTTTCATCTTTGTGCGACCCTCTCCGCCACGGTAGCATCTTGCTTCCATTGCCATTGCAAGGTCGTTTGCACGACGAAATGCGGATACAAATAAAGGTACCAGAATTGGAATCATCGCCTTCGCCTTCTGAATGATGTTTCCACTTTCAAGGTCTGCCCCTCTTGCAATCTGCGCCTTCATAATCTTATCGGTTTCTTCCAAAAGAATCGGAATAAAACGAAGGGCAATGGACATCATCATTGCAATCTCATGTACTGGCAATTTGATTTTCTGGAATGGCCATAACAGCTTTTCAATGCCATCGGTAAGTGCATTCGGTGTGGTTGTGAATGTCATAAGTGAGGAACCTAAAATCAAGTAAATCAACCTGATTGCCATGAAAAACGCAGTTTCAAGGCCTTCATCTGTAACCTGTAAAATCCAGACCTTAAAAATAACATCTCCCGCTTTTGTCAAAAACAAGTTGAATAACACCGTAATCATAAGCAGCATAATAATCGGCCGCAAACCTCTTACAATGAACTTAAACGGTACTTTTGACATTCGGATTACGGATACCAGAAATACGGTCGCAACGATATAACCACCAATATTGTCAAACAGGAACAGAGAAATCAAGTAGAGTAACGTACACATAATCTTGACTCTCGGATCCAGACGGTGCAATTTACTATTCGCTGGGTAATATTGCCCGATTGTAATATCTCTAATCATAGTTTCTCCTATCTATTTTCCAATGCTTTCGAGATAGTCTCTACAGCTTCTTCTATCGTGGTTGCCTCAGTGTTCACCTGCAGCCCCCTCTCTGCAAGCGCATGCATCATGTATGTCACCTGCGGTGCAGCAAGTCCCACTTTTTCCAATTCCTTATAATGCGCAAACACTTCTTTTGGCTCGGCATCATACATTTTATTTCCTTTATTCATTACCACAATGCGGTCCACATATTTTGCAATGTCCTCCATACTGTGGGATACCAGAATAACAGTAAGATTTCCAGCCCTTTGCAAATATGCAATCTGGTCTAAAATCTCGTCTCTCCCCTTAGGATCCAGTCCTGCGGTCGGTTCATCCAGCACAAGCACCTTCGGCTTCATGGCAAGCACACCTGCAATTGCCACCCGGCGCTTCTGTCCGCCTGACAAATCAAATGGTGACGCTTCATAATACTTCTCAGGAAGGCCCACAAGCTTTAACGCTTCTAAGGCACGCTCCTTTGCTTCCTCGTCAGAAAGCCCCTGGTTCTTAGGACCAAAACAAACATCTGAGAGCACATCAATTTCAAAAAGCTGATGTTCTGGATACTGGAATACCAGTCCAACATTGTTGCGAAGCTCACGGAGATTATATTTCTCGCTGTAAATATTTTCTCCCTTATAATAAAGCGCCCCGTCTGTCGCCTTGATTAATCCATTCAAATGCTGAATTAATGTCGACTTCCCAGAACCTGTATGTCCAATCACTCCAATAAACTGACCTTCGTAAATATCCAGATTAATATCTTTTACCGCATGTTTTTCATAGGCAGTTCCCGGACTGTAAACATAATTTACATGGTCTAATTTCAAGATTGGCTGTTGCTTTTCGCTTATAACAGTACCTTTCTTTCTATTAAAAACCTCTGAAGCCTTTGTTTTTACGTCCACGGCTTTGCATTTTTCTAATGCTTCTAAAAGTTCATCTACCGAAAGAATTCCATCTGGAATATCATATCCTTTTTTCTTCAATTCGTAACCAAGCAAGGTTACCTGTGGCACATCAAGTCTATACTTCTTCAACAGGTCTACCTGCCCGAAAATTTCTCTGGTAGTGCCATCCATAACCACGTGACCTCTATCCATAACAATCACACGGTCTGCCCCGATTACCTCTTCCATATAGTGTGTAATCAGGATTACTGTTACATGTTCCTTCCTTCGAAGTTCCTCTACCGTTCTTAGGACCTCTTTTCTTCCATTTGGGTCCAGCATGGCTGTCGGCTCATCCAGCACAATACATTTTGGACGCATTGCAACTACACCGGCAATTGCCACTCTCTGCTTCTGTCCACCAGACAATTTATTTGGCGAATGATGACGATATTCAATCATTCCCACTGCAGACAGACTCTCTTCCACACGTTTCCAAATCTCATCTGTTGGCACGCCTAAGTTTTCAGGCCCAAATCCCACGTCTTCTTCCACAACTGTTCCAATAATCTGGTTATCCGGATTCTGAAACACCATGCCTGCAGTCTGGCGCACATCCCAGATATTCTCTTCCTCTCCCGTATCTTTGCCGTCTACCCACATAGTGCCTTCACTTGGCGCTAAAATAGCATTCATGTGTTTCGCAAGGGTAGATTTCCCAGAACCGTTATGCCCTAAAATAGCAATAAACTGTCCTGGCTCTATATCAAGATTCACTTCGTCAATGGCACGATGCGCTCCAATAATATTGCCTTCATCATCACGTTTTTCATATTCAAATACAAGATTCTTCGTTTTAATCATGCTCATAGACTTTCCTCATTTCTTCATAGCGTTTTCATGTCTATCTAATCTATTTTACTTCATCCGCATTGTATTTGCAAGGGCATTGACAAACCTTCCTCTGAACTATAAAATATGAAGCAGATAAATTCAAGACAGAAAGGAATTAAAAATTATGGCAAATCCAATTGTAACATTTGAAATGGAAAACGGCGGGATTATCAAAGCTGAATTATATCCTGAGGTTGCTCCAAATACAGTAAATAACTTTATTTCATTAGTAAAAAAAGGCTACTATAATGGAATCATCTTCCACCGCGTTATCCGTGGTTTCATGATTCAAGGCGGATGTCCAGACGGAACAGGAATGGGTGGTCCAGGATACTGCATCAAAGGTGAATTTACACAAAATGGTTTTCAAAATGATTTAAAACACACACCTGGCGTACTTTCTATGGCTCGTACCATGGTTCCAGACTCAGCTGGTTCACAGTTTTTCATCATGCACCAGACTTCTCCACACTTAGATGGACAGTATGCAGCATTCGGTCAGGTAATCGAAGGTATGGACGTGGTAAATAAAATCGCTGAAACTGCAACAGACTACAGAGACAGACCATTCGAAGACCAGGTTATGAAATGTGTAACAGTGGATACACAAGGCGTAAATTATGATGAACCAGAAAAATGTTAAGAATCTGACGACTCTTTGCTACATCGAGAAGGATGACTGCTATCTGATGCTGCATCGCATTTCCAAAAAGAATGATATTAATAAAGATAAATGGATTGGCGTGGGCGGACATTTTCAGGTGAACGAATCTCCAGAAGAATGTTTACTTCGAGAAGTAAAAGAAGAAACAGGACTTACCCTTACATCTTATCGTTTTCGCGGAATCGTAACCTTCATTACTGATGGATTAGAGGAAGCGGAATATATGCATCTCTTTACTGCTGACGGTTTTGAAGGAGAAATGATTTCCTGCAATGAAGGAACACTGGAATGGGTTTCAAAGAAAGATATTTATAATCTAAACTTGTGGGAAGGTGACCATATCTTTCATCGACTTCTTGACGAGGATGCCCCATTTTTCTCATTGAAACTAAGATATCAAGGAAATCTACTTGTAGAGGCGGTACTTGATGGAAAAGTGCTTATGAAATAATATATGCGCGTTGCAAAATTGCAGCGCGCATATTTATTGTAAAAAATTATTCCATATATTCTAACAACTTTACAAGCCATTCAGGCTTCAAATTACCAATTGGTAATATCTCACCATTCTTGTATTCGGCAACTGCAACAAAGCCATTTTCATTATCATAAAATGTCGCTTCATCACAATATTGCAAAACAGCTAATAAATCTTCAAAACGTTTATCGAATCTACGTTGCACATCGGAATCAGGTATATCATGTCCCCCTTTTTTGACACGATTTTCAATTCGGGCAATACTTTCCTCAACAGTATTTAGTCCCACATAATAAAGGCGAATATAATAGCCTTTATCGATTGCTTTCTTGACAGTCTTAAGAGTTCTATGTCCTGACAATGTGGTTTCCTGTGTAAAGCATACTTCTTTTTCTAAACATTCATCGATGAGTTCAATCGATTTTTTTCCACCTTCAATGACATTGCCACCACACTTTACTATCATTTTATCAACATCTATAATTTTACCAAGATTTGTAATCTCAGTGCGCAACACACCTGTAAGACTGCTTTTACCAGCACCATTTACACCTGCGATAATTGTATATATTTTCATGCTACATCTCCCATATAACCTAGATTTCATATAATTATAGCATTGTTTCTAAAACTTTAGCAAGGTCTACTAGAGATTTTCATTTTTCAATGCATCAATTGGATTATCCTTCTTAATTTTTCTCATAGAATATACCATTGTCGCAAACACTACCGCGAACACACTCAATACCGCAATTCCTATCGCTGTCCATGGAAGCCGGAATTCTGTCATATACCCTGCAGTCACTGCCAGATAAATCAAATAAGTAATTCCTATAGATACCGGCAATCCATAAAGCAACGCCCTTGAACCGTAAAGCAGACACTCAAAATTCATCATTCTATTGAAACCCTTCGACGTCATACCAACTGATTTGAGCATCGCAAACTCCCTCCGGCGTAAACTAATATTGGTAGAAATCGTGTTAAATACATTTGCTGCTGCGATTAAAGAAATCAACACAATAAATCCATAAGAGAACACTTGAATGATTGTGATAATACTTCTATCCTCTTCCACTCTTTCCGCATAATCAGTTAAATTTCCATAATCAAAACCATTTTCGCTAAGAATTTCTTCCATAGCAGTATAGCTTTCACTATGATTGTCTGATTGAAACAAATATCGATAGGAGTAATTTGCAATATCCACACACGGAATCACTGCTTCCGCCAAGCTGGTTGGATAAATGAGAATTAATCCATATGAGTCATCAACGAAATAAGGTGCTTCATAAATAATTTTCCCCGTTTCCAGTGCAATGTCCTCGTAAGCTTCCTCCATAGGCAAGGTCATAATTTCTTCTGTTTCCTGATTGAGATATTGATTTACCAACGTTCCATCTTCCTGATGCACCTGACCGTGGTAAATATATCCTTCAAACTCTTTCTCTACAGAAAAGGCAAGCCTACTATTGTCAGATTCTAAAATATTTTTCTTCACATACTTTTCTTCATTAGGATCATACGCTGCAAATCCATCCACTGCCACAGCCAATGGATTATCAGGATTCATAAACGCCTCTTCGTCCAACTCATACTCTTTTAGAAGTTCCTCAAATTTAGAATCATTTACAAACGTAATTATCGTACTAACCTCCTCGCCCTGAACCTTTCCTCCAAGATAGCGGGATTGTGTATAAGCAGCATCGGTGACACTTTTACTTGTACCTAGCTTTTCTAAAAGTTCATCCCTTGATATGCCAGCCTGTTGCAAATCCTCTTCCTTACACATAAACCGCAGATCATAACCATAAGAAGCAAATCCTCCTGTCACCGATTCCATCAGATAATCGGTAAAGGCTGAGGCTGATACAAATAAAACAATACTCATGAACAGACTTATAATCGTTGCCCTGTATTTTTTACGGTTACGCTTATAATGCTTATTTGCAAGCATTCCTGGAAGCCCAAACAATTTATACACCAGCTTTGACGTCTTCACTGTTTTTCCTTTTACGCTAATATCCTGATTCTGGCGTATTGCTTCCACGGCAGTAATTCTGGTTGCCCTTTTTGAAGGTATCCACGCAGAAATCAGCACTGTCACCAGCGCTATGACAGCGGCAATCACAATAGATATCGGCGACACGCTCACTCTCAGTGGAATTGGATAGCCAATCCATGCCTGAAATTTATGGCCGATAATCATGAGTGTGACTCCAATTCCGCCTACACCTGCCAAAATCCCCAGAGGGATACCAATAACGCTCACCACTAATGCCTCAAAAAATACCATTCTCCGAAGCTGCTTCTTGGTTGCTCCAACGGAAGAAAGTAAGCCAAACTGCTTTGTTCTCTCTGATACAGAAATCGCAAAAGCATTGTAAATCAGTGACACAGAACCAAACATAATCAGACCTATCACAATGGCTGCAAGCGCAGTGATCATCGTATCGAAACCATCCAATCTAGAAACGCCAGAATAAGTCAGTACGCTTGAATTCGTGTTCCCCGAGAGCTGATTTTCTTCCATAAAGGTATAGACATCCTTTGCCTTTTCCATCTTAAACCAGACATTATAAAGATAAGGGTAGTATGTTTCCTTGTCTCTAATCGTAATCGCCGTATAGCCAGGTGCTGAATATTCTTCGAAGCTCGGGCGCTCATAGAAACCAACCACTGTATATTCTCGCGTTTCTCTAACCGCTAACTCTTCACCCACTGATTCCTCTTCATGTAAATATGGATTGTTCTGTCCAAGGGCATATCCTTCACTCATACGGTCTCCAAGTTCCAGAGTCAACGTATCTCCAAGTTCATACTGAACCCCGCCATTGTGAGCCAGATGGTCTGGCAAAAGAATCTCATTGGAGTCTGCCGGGTATTCACCACTCGTAATATGAACAGGCATGGTTTCCCTAAAATCCTCCGAAACACCAAGTACGAAAAGGTATGGTTTGTATTCATTCTGACACCCTTCCGCAATCGCATATCCTACTTGCTGGGCATAAACTGCGTTAGAAACCTCTCCCGTATTCCAGATATCCTCATAGGTTCTCCACTTTGCATCCAGCGCACTTCCATGCCAGTCTCCATCTACATAAATGGCATTTTCCAGTGCATAATTGTATATACTCGAAACAAATGTGGTTACCGCACAAATCATAGCTGCTGAAAGAACGATTCCAATAACCGTAACAACGGTGCGGGTTTTATTTTTCTTAAGAGACTGCAAAGTTACTTTTTGAAAGATGCTCATCTGCGAATCACCTCATCTCGAGTAATTTTACCATCCTCAATAGCGAGGATGCGGTCTGCCTGAAGAGCAATGTTTTCATCGTGAGTAATAATAATCAAAGTCTGATTGTATTTCTCATTGGACATTTTCAGTAAATCCACGATTTCCTGACTGTTTTTGCTGTCAAGGTTTCCAGTTGGCTCATCCGCAAGCACTACAGCAGGTGCGTTCATAAGAGCCCTTCCTATTGAAACTCTCTGCTGCTGGCCTCCAGAAAGCTGGTTTGGCAAATGATGCTCGCGTCCCTTCAGTTTTAATGTGGTAAGCAGTTCCTTCAAACGCTCATTATTCACTTTCTGTCCATCCATCAGAACAGGTAAAGTAATATTTTCAGTAACATTGAGTACTGGAATCAGATTGTAAAACTGATAGATAAGCCCCACCTGACGACGACGAAACACTGCAAGCTGCTCCTCGTTCTGCGCATACACATCACTGCCATCCATATATACCTTTCCACTTGTTGGTTTATCCACACCGCCTAAAATATGCAGTAATGTAGATTTCCCTGAACCAGATGGCCCGATAATCGCTATAAATTCACCTTTGTTTACAGAGAAAGACACATTGTCCAGTGCTTTCACTTCATTTTCACCTTTGCCGTAAGTTTTGCAAAGATTTTCAACTCTTAATATTTCCATAGCATAAATCTCCTTTTTCTTTTTACAAGCATATTTTATCTTGTCAAGATGACAGGGCAGTGACTTTAAAATTACAAAAACGTCACTTTATTAAAAAAAGAACCGTCTTTCTCTTAAATTTAGACGATTCCCTTGTAAAATCGAATGGTGAATTTTGCGCCATTCGGAGTAATATTTTCTACTTTTATTGTCCCATTCTGGGCACTGACAATCATTCTTGCCAGAGCAAGGCCTATTCCAAAACTCTTGCCATCTGAATTTTTCCCCTTATAGAAACGCTCAAAAACATGTGGTAAGTCCTCTTTAGAAATACCTTTTCCATTATCTGAAATTATGATTTCTGTATAGAGAGCATTTTCCATAGCCCTTATCTCAATTCTGCCGCCATCCGGTGTATGCTCCATACAGTTTTTCACTATATTTCCCAACGCCTCACAGGTCCAAGAAATATCACCGCTAAACTCCCCTTCTGTCTTCACCGCAAATTCCTGTGCCCGAAGTTCCATCGGAATTAACAGAGGTGCTGCTGCTTGATTTATTAAACTTTCAAGAGACATGTTTTCTTTCTTGAACTGCACTGTTCCCGCATCCAATTTTGAAATTTTCAGCAGCGTCGTAATCAGCCAGTCAATACGCGAAAGTAGTTCATACAATTCATGCGTCAGCTTTAATCGGCGTTCATCCGAAATATCTGACTCTGAGAGAAATGATACTAACAGATTAATGGTCGTCAATGGAGTTCGAATCTGATGTGAAATATCCGCAATGGAATCTGCCAGATATACCTTATCGTCCTGCAGCCTCTGCTGCTGTTCCCGCAGACGAACTGTCATTTTGTAAATCTCGCTCTGCAGGATTCCCAATTCCCCTTCCGAAAACTTATCAAAGGAAATATGATTGTCTCCATGCAGAATACGATTCACATCCGCAGCAAGCTCTGAAAGATGCTTATAGCGTCTATATGCAGCACCCCAGTATATTAGTATAAATGTAACACAAAGTATGAACGTAAATAATCCAAACTGGCTATCTAAATAATATGCCGCTATTGTTGCCGCAACCGCTAATATTCCATATAGAAGAAGTGTTCCTTTCACCTCTGGATTTCGCAATAACTTCATCATCAATCCACCCTATATCCAAGTCCGCGAACTGTCTTTATAATGACAGGATTCTGCGGATCATCTTCAATCTTTTCACGAAGGCGCTTAATATACACCGTCAAAGTGTTGTCGTTTACAAATTCGCCTGCAATATCCCAAATAGATTCCAATAACTGTGTTCTTGTAAGCACCACCCCGCGATTATTTAGGAAAACTAGAAGCAGACGGTATTCGAGCGCGGATAAATATAAATCTTTTCCATTTTTACTTGCCGTGCCTTTTACCGTATCTACCAGAACATCTCCAAGCAGGGTAACTGTACCTGTATTCCCAGTAAGTCTGAGAATATTCTTAATACGTGACACAAGGACGCGCGGGCGAAATGGCTTTGCTATGTAGTCATCTGCGCCCAGTTCAAATCCGGTAACCGTACTGTATTCATCACCCGATGCAGTCAGGAAAATGACTGGAATATCATAGTCTGATTTAATCGCAGAGCAGACCGCAAAACCATTGCCATCCGCTAAAGATACATCAAGTAGTACAAGGTCAAACTTCTCGTTTTCTACAAGCTGTAACGCCTCAGTTTGTCCTGCAGCATTCTTTACGTCAAAACCTTCCGCTGTCAAAAACTCGGTCAAATTGGTCACAATACTATTATCATCTTCCACTAATAAAATCTTAGTCATAACATTATCCTCTTATAATGTCTTTATATACCCTCTTAATTCTTCAAAACTTCCATTTGGATATTTTGAAATATCCACTTCATTTTTATTGATAAGACAATCTGTAAGTAAGAATGTTTTCATTCCCAATGCCTCAACAACCATATCATCATCAACATCATTACCTACCATGAGGCATTCCTCTGGTTTACAGCCAATTTTATCCAAAATTTCGAGATAGTAATTTGCATTTGGCTTGCAATATCTACTATTGTCATAAGTAGTGTATAGGTGGAAATCATCTGGCGAAAGGCCAGCCCAGCGCATGCGGTTTTCCGTTGCCACAGGTGGAAATAATGGATTCGTCGCGAGCACTGCCATTTTGCCACTTGCTTTTACTTCATCAACAATCGTCTTCGCCAATGGGTTGAATCCGCAAACTGGCTGAACCTGATTAAATTCAACTTTGTAAAACTCGTCAACAAAGGCTTTATCTTTCATTGTCTCTTTTCCAAACATATCAGTAAATACTGCCCAAAATGCATCTTCATTGGTACGGCTGCCGTCATTTTTCACCATTGCCCCAACACCCTTCCACAGACATTCTCCAAATTTTTGGGGGTCATATCCAATTGTGGCAAGTCGCGCGGTCAACAATTTAAAATAAGCCTTCACAAACTCATCCTGATCCATAGGTAGTAATGTTCCGTCTAAATCAAATAATATTGCTCTGATTCCCATATTTATCTCCTTTTCAAAAAACTACCGTTGCTAGTTGCGTTTCATCCACAAACCAGCAACGGCAGTTCATTCATCCCAAAGATTATTCTGTGATATCTTCCTCGATATATTCGTCTTCAATATACTCATCTTCGATAATCTCGTCTTCAACATAGTCTTCGTCGAGAAGCTCATCTTCGATGTAGTCTTCGTCGAGAAGCTCGTCTTCGATGTAGTCTTCGTCAACGTAGTCTTCATCAATATACGTTTCTCCGTCTAATACATCAGAAACATCTTCATTCTGCACATCATCGTTTTGCTCATCTTGAGTTTCATTTTCTACTGGTGCTTTGTCATCTCCTGATTTGTCAGTAGCTTGGCAGGCTGAAATGCTAATGCATGCCAATACTAATATAGTTCCGCATAAAAATTTCATCCATTTGTTTTTCATAAGCTTCCACCTCGTTCTTACTTCTGCAGTCATGTATTAACTACAAAAATTATTTTATAGGTGTATTATCTAACAAATCATTATATATTGCAACACCTTTTACTCCAATCCCAAAATCTCTGCAAGCACCTCTATAATAATCTCATTCGTACAGGCTTTTGTATACCCCATCATATGGAGCTTAATCTCATCCTGCTTTTGTGCCTCTGTCAGTTCATCGTTATGTTTTGTCTCGTCAATTAATTTAATAAGCTGTGGTGTCATTTCTTCGTACATTTCAATCGTCGTTTCTGACACAAGCCTACGTAGTTCTTCTTTTGTTCTAGGTACCATATATTTACTCCTAACCTATATTTCTAACCTTGAAATCTCTTTCTGCTTCACGTTTCTGGTCTTTCTTTGCAATATCATCACGTTTATCATAAAGCTTCTTACCTTTTGCAAGACCAATCTCTACTTTCACAAGACTTCCCTTCAAATACACCTTCAAAGGAACGACTGACATTCCCTTTTCTTTGATTTTTCCGAGAAGCTTATTAATCTCTGCCTTATGCAAGAGCAGCTTCTTCACCCGCAAAGGGTCTTTATTGAAAATATTTCCTTTTTCATAAGGACTGATATGCATGCCGTATACGAAGACTTCCCCATTTTCAATTCGGATAAATGCCTCCTTGATACTGCATTTCCCCATACGGAGAGATTTCACTTCCGTACCGTGAAGTGCAATCCCTGCCTCGTATGTGTCCAATATAAAAAAGTCATGGTATGCTTTTTTGTTATTTGCAATTAATTTTACTGAATCTTTCGCCATGGTTCTCTTTCCTCTCTTATTCTACCAGTTCGAAATCGATGGTTCTCTGTAAAAAGTCTGTGCCAATTACCCGAACCCGCACGGTCTCACCAAGCTTATAGGTCTTACCCGTATGCCCGCCGACCATCTCATAGTTTTCTTCTATATAATTATAGTGGTCATCATACATATTTGTCACGTGAATTAATCCTTCAATCGTATTTGGAAGTTCGACATAGATTCCCCATTTTGTGACACTGGAAATAACACCCTCGAATTCCTCTCCAAGGTGCTCCTCCATGTATTCCACCTTCTTAAGCTTAATCGTTTCACGTTCCGCCTCTTCTGCCAAACGTTCTCTTTCACTCGACTTTTTCGCAACCTCCGTAAGAATGTTATCATAATGTGCCCTTCTGTCATCATTCATTCTTCCACGAAGATTTTCTTTGATAATACGATGAATCTGCAAATCAGGATAGCGTCTGATTGGTGAAGTAAAATGGCAATAGTATGATGCTGCCAGTCCAAAGTGGCCTGTATTTTCAGGTGTGTATCTCGCCTGTTTCATAGAGCGGAGAGCCAGTCTGCTAATCAGCGTCTCCTCGCCCGTTCCCTCTACCTTCGCCAGGAGCTTTTGTATTTCCTTCGGACGCACTTCCTTATTGGAAATATGCATGGAATGTCCAAAGTTATGAATAAACGTCGCCAGTTTCTTAATCTTTTCTTCATCTGGCGCTTCATGAGTACGATAAACAAATGGAATCTCCTGCCAGAAATAATCCTCCGCTACCGTCTCATTTGCAAGTAACATGAAATCTTCGATAATCTTTGTCGCAACATTTCTGTCATATGGTTTGATTTCAATCGGACGGCCTTCTGCATCGAGTATCATCTTCGTTTCCGGAAAATCGAAATCGATGGAACCACGCTGCTGGCGTTTCCCTCGCAGAACACTTGAAAGTTCAGCCATCAGTTCAAACATTGGAACCAGCTCTTCGTATTTTGCAATCTCATCAGCGTCTTTCTCCTCCAGAATCTTTTTCACACTCGTGTAAGTCATTCGCTTATCAATATGAACGACTGTCTCTGCAATTTTATGGTCAATTACCGAACCTTTTTCATTAATCGTCATAATACAGCTTAGTGCAAGTCTGTCCTCCCCTGCATTGAGTGAACAAATGCCGTTCGAAAGCGTATGTGGAAGCATTGGAATCACGCGGTCCACCAAATACACGCTCGTCCCGCGCTTAAGTGCCTCGCGGTCCAGAGCGCTATTTTCCTGTACATAATTTGTCACGTCCGCAATATGCACGCCAAGCACATAGTTGCTTCCGTCTCGTGTAATGGAAATCGCATCGTCTAAATCCTTGGCATCTTCCCCGTCAATGGTCACCATCTGCCAGCCGCGAAGGTCCATGCGTCCAGCCATATCGGCAGTACTTACGTCCTTCGCAACACGCTCTGCCTGATTCAGCACCTTTTCTGGAAACTCCGTCGGCAAATCATACCCTTTCACAATCGACATAATGTCGGTTCCAGGGTCATTCACATGTCCAATAATCTCAACTACTTTTCCTTCTGGCTTCTTATTATCTCCGCCATACTTTGTGAGTTCCACCACAACCTTGTGTCCGGTCACTGCGCCCTTGGAACGCTCCAGTGGAATAAATACGTCCTTTACAAACTTCTGGTTGTCTGGAATCACAAATCCAAAATTCTTACTCTTTTCAAAATATCCCACTAAGGTTGTAGTGCCGTGGGATAACACTTTCACTATTTTCCCTTCTTTTCTCTTTCCAGAAGGTGACGCTTTAATAATCACTTCTACCTGGTCATTGTGAAAAGCGCCGTTAATATCGTCTTCTGAAATAAAGATATCTTCCGCTTCACCTTCCACCGTCACAAAACCAAAGCCTCTGGCATTTGCAGTAAAGGTTCCTACAATATGCTTCGCCTCTCCCTTAACATATTTCCCTTTGGAAGAAACACGCACTTTCCCTTCTGCCTCCAGGGCATCCATCACTTTCTTTAACTCGTTTCTCTGCTCCTTTGGAACCTGCAATAGAATGGCAAGCTCTTTTAATTTCATCGGTACATAGAATTCGTCGCAGATAAACTCGTAAATCAGTTTTTTTCGTTTTTCAAATATCTCATCCATTCTATCTTCTTTCCTCTCTTAAGTTTACTATAGTATCCCCAATTTTTATTTAGAAACACCTGGGTTTTGCACGAATACTTAGTTAAAAAAACACTCTTACTTCATTCTCAGTAAGAGTGTTTCTAATTTCAATCACTATATCCTATGCAAATACGCCCAAGTTTAATACTGCTGCTAATACAACAAATAATACTGCTGCGATTCTTGTAACAACTACTAAAACGCCTTCTTTTGAACGTCCTTTATTTTGTCCCCAGTAAGTATCATTTCCACCAGCAAGTTGTCCGAGTCCATTAGATTTACCTTCCTGAAGTAATACGATCGCTGTTAAAACGATACAGTCTATAGCAAATAAAATTGTTAAAACGATTTTTAAGATTTCCATTTCCACACCTCCTGCGCATATAACAAAGATATTTTAACACAAGAGTTTCGTAACTGCAAGCATTTCTTACTTGAATTTTCCAAAAGGATTCTCATAAAGTGCACTTCCGCCAAGACTTTCTTCGATTCGAAGAAGCTGATTATACTTGGCAACACGCTCCGAGCGGCATGGTGCCCCGGTCTTAATCTGTCCTGTCTGGAATGCTACTGCAATATCTGCGATAATACTATCCTCCGTCTCTCCGGAACGATGAGAGATGATATTTTTGTAGCCTGAAGTTTTTGCGAGTTCAATCGCTTCAAATGCTTCTGTCAAAGTTCCTATTTGATTTACTTTAATGAGAATTGCATTGGCTACGCGATTTTCAATTCCTTTTTGTAATCGTTTTGTGTTTGTCACAAACAAATCATCTCCGACAAGCTGTACTCTGTCTCCCAGTCTTTCGCTGATTAATTTCCAGCCTTCCCAGTCTTCTTCATCTAATGGGTCTTCAATAGATACAATTGGAAACTCTTTGACCAAGCCTGCATAATATTCCACCATTTCTTCGGAAGAGCGAATGACATCTTCTCCCTCAAACACGTACTTTTTGAAATCTTTATTATAAAGTTCTGATGCAGCCACATCCAGCGCAATTACAATATCCTTGCCTTTCTGGTAGCCAGCCTTTTCCGTCGCATCCACAATTAATTGCAATGCGTCTTTTGCACTTGCAAGGTCAGGCGCGAACCCACCTTCGTCGCCAACTCCGGTACTCATCTTTTTCTCTTTCAACAATCTCTTTAATGCATGATAAATTTCTGCACACATGCGTAACCCTTCTTTGAAGCTTATCGCTCCCACTGGCATAATCATAAACTCCTGAAAATCCACAGTATTATCCGCATGCTTTCCGCCATTTAAAATATTCATCATTGGAACCGGCATTTTCTTTACATGAATTCCGCCAAAATATTGATAGAGCGGAATATCCAGTGCATTAGCCCCCGCTCTCGCTGCTGCCATTGATACACCTAGTATTGCGTTTGCTCCCAAGCTTGCTTTGTTTTCCGTACCATCAAGCCGCAACATGACCTTATCTATTCCTATCTGGTCAAACACATTCATCCCGATTATTTCTGGTGCAATCCTTGTATTTACATGTTCCACCGCCAGTTCTACTCCCTGTCCGTGAAATCTGCTGTTTTTATCTCTCAGTTCCACCGCCTCAAATTGTCCCGTAGACGCGCCCGATGGAACACTTGCTCTTCCTCTCACATTTTCTCCTGCTAAAACTTCTACTTCTATTGTCGGATTCCCACGGGAATCTAAAATTTCTCTCGCGTAAACATCTGTAATTGGCAAATATTGATACATTTTTCTCTCCTCCTTGCAAAGGATATTATCTGCAAAAATAGTAAAAATATGAATCTTCATAAATCCCATTGACTTTAAATTTTTGCAGCGTTACAATTCGGATAGACAAGAGACTTTACGTCTTACATACGGAGGAAAAAAGAGATGCTCGGACAGATAAAAAGATATTTTATTTTAACTGGTAGTATCATGATTACGGCAATCGGTATATATTTTTTTAAGTTTGCCAACAACTTTAGTTTTGGTGGGGTTACCGGACTAGCCGTACTAGTTGCAGAAACAGGACTTCTTTCAGCCAGTACTTTTTCGGCAATTGCAAATGTCGCGTTATTAGTCATTGGACTTATTATTTTAGGAAAAGAATTTGCAATTTCAACTACCTATTGTACTATTTTACTTTCCGTAACATTAAGTGTTTTAGAACATATCTTTCCAATGACACAGCCACTTACTGACCAGCCAATGCTGGAGCTCTGCTTTGCGATTGCACTGCCTGCATTTGCGTCTGCCGTACTTTTCAACATGGGAGCATCCAGCGGTGGAACGGATGTTATCGCTGCCATTCTCAGAAAATACAGCAGCGTCAATATCGGAAGCGCACTCCTTTATTCGGATGTGCTTTTTGCTGCGGCAAGTTTTATTGTTTTTGATATAAAGACTGGACTTTATTCCCTTTTGGGACTTGCAATCCGTTCGCTCATGATTGATAACTTTATTGAAAGTTTTAATCTTTCAAAATACTTTAATGTTGTATGTAACAATCCAGAACCAATCTGTGATTTCATTAAAAATGAACTTCATAGAAGTGCCTCAATTATTCATGCAAAAGGGGCTTTTTCTGGAAAAGACAAGTACATAGTACTTACTGCAATGAGCCGTCATCAGGCAGTGAGACTTCGAAACTTTATCAAAGAAACAGAGCCGGGAGCTTTCATCCTGATTTCAAACACAAGTGAGATTATTGGGAAGGGATTCCACACGGTGTAGAAATTCATTCTTGCTTTGCGGCGGAAAATCACATGTTTTGCTTGCTTTGCGGCGGCGGAAATCACATGTTTCGCATTGTGCCACAGGGCGAATTCCATATAGAAAAAAATTGTGCTCTGAAGCCCCACATATTCACCAAAAGCGGGGCCTCAGAGCTTGTTTTTTGTGCATATGGCAAAACAACTACAGAAAATATTGTTGTACAATTCTTTCTACATTTTCGGCAGTTAAAGGGGATTTCTTTGTTTCAAAAGTTGTGATTAGTTGAATAGATGGGATAATGTCATTTAGTTCCAACTGATATTCATAACGGAAAGGAATTTTGTTTTTGAACAAAAACATATCGATGAGCATTTCAGATTTTGAACGTACAATATTTCCTGAATGGGTTTCGATAATCAAATTTTCAGGATGACTATCATTTTTCTTATAAGGTGCATTTGAATCATGATGCCGAAGATAAAAATCAATGGCTTTTTTCTCTTGCGCCATGTTTTTTAATTGAAGTGACAAGTATTTTTTGTGTGCTAGTTGCTCAGCCAGCTGTCGATTTCCTTTCGGAATGTAAACCGATTCATGTCCATCGCTTTGCCGCCATTTGATTCTACTGCCATTTGAAGAACAAATCAGTTTTCCCTCGGGAAAATCTTGTATTTGCGATTGCAAGGAATCAATCTGTTGCCCGAGACGCTGACTCTCACTGAGCATTTTTTCATAAATCATAAAAATAAACCTCCTTGAATTTTTTGTGGTATCTTTTATTGAAGCATATGACATATGAAAAGTAAAGAAAAAAGTTGTATTATTGTTCGAAGAAGTATATAATAACAAGAGAAAATTGTGCAAACATTTGGCTTATGTGTCAAATTTAGGGAGGAAATTTTAAATGGGAAAATATTTTGGAACAGACGGTTTCCGTGGGGAAGCTAATGTGAATTTAACAGTAGAACATGCATTTAAAGTAGGACGTTTTATCGGCTGGTACTATGGTCAAAATGCAGACCATAAGGTTAGAGTCGTAATCGGTAAGGATACAAGAAGAAGCAGTTATATGTTTGAGGACGCGTTATCAGCAGGTCTCACCGCGTCAGGTGCTGACGTATATTTACTGCATGTAACAACAACTCCAAGCGTTTCTTACATTACAAGAACTGAGGATTTTGACTGTGGTATTATGATTTCAGCAAGCCACAATCCATTTTACGATAATGGTATTAAATTAATCAATGCACAAGGTCATAAGATGGAGGCTGATGTAGAAGCAAAGATTGAAGCTTATATTGATGGCGAAGTTGGCGAAATTCCATACGCTACAAAAGAAAACATCGGTCGTACAGTAGACTATTCAGCAGGAAGAAACCGTTACATCGGTCGTCTGATTTCATTGGCAACTCGTTCATTCAAAGGCAAAAGAGTCGGGCTTGATTGTTCAAATGGAAGTGCCTCTTCCATTGCGAAGAATGTATTTGATGCACTTGGCGCAAAGACATATGTAATCAACAGCGAACCAGATGGAACAAACATCAACACAAACTGTGGTTCAACACATATTGAAGTTTTACAGGCATATGTAAAAGATAATAATTTGGACGTTGGTTTCGCATACGATGGTGATGCAGACAGATGTCTTGCAGTAGATGAAAATGGTAATGTAGTAGACGGCGACCTAATTCTCTACATCTGCGGTAAATACTTAAAAGAACAAGGCAGATTAAATGGCGACACAATCGTTACAACCATCATGTCAAACCTTGGACTTTACAAAGCTTGTGATAAAGTTGGCTTGAAATATGAGAAGACAGCTGTAGGCGACAAATATGTTTACGAAAATATGTTACAGAACAACTACTCACTCGGTGGAGAACAATCTGGACACATCATTTTCAGCAAATATGCAACAACAGGTGACGGTATCCTGACTTCATTATTACTTATGGAAGTTATGTTAGAAAAGAAACAGTTACTTGGTACATTGGCAGAAGAAGTAAAAATCTTCCCACAACTCTTAAAGAACGTAAGAGTAGCTGACAAGAAAACAGCAAGAGAAAATCCAGCAGTTGTAGCTGCTATCGCAAAAGTAACAGAAGAACTTGGCGAAGACGGACGTATCTTAGTACGTGAAAGCGGTACAGAGCCTGTGATTCGTGTTATGGTTGAGGCTGCAACAGATGAACTTTGTGCGAAGTATGTTGATGGAGTAATCGATGTGATTCGTGCAGAAGGATTGATTGTAGAATAAATTTGATATTGTTATTGAAGGAGTCTTAGTTTATATCTAAGGCTCTTTTTTTCTGTAGGCTCATAAAAAATAAAGGTGTTCTCTGAAGTGGCTTAAGCATGTCGCCTGCGGGGCTTATACAAATTTTTTGCTTCTCTAGGCCCCAAAATCGCCTGAAACTCACGGTTTTTTCGCCTTTTTTGCCATATGCACAAAAAACAAGCTCTGAGGCCCCGCTTTCGGTGAATATGTGGGGCCTCAGAGCACAATTTTTTCCTATATGGAATTTACGTTGCCACAAGACAAGTAAGATGGAATTTACGCCGCCGCAAGACAAGCAAAACACCTTAGTGGTGGAATAATCGAATTCCTGTAAATGCCATTGCCATATTATATTTGTTACATGTTTCGATTACATTGTCATCACGAACCGAACCGCCTGGCTGTGCAATGTATTTCACGCCGCTCTTGTGAGCACGTTCGATATTGTCGCCGAATGGGAAGAATGCATCTGAACCAAGTGCCACATTTTCCATCTTGTCTAACCATGCGCGTTTTTCCTCTGCTGTAAACACTTCCGGTTTTACTTTAAAGATCTTTTCCCAAGCACCATCAGCTAAGACATCCATATATTCTTCGCCAATATATAAGTCGATTGAGTTATCTCTGTCTGCTCTGCCGATACCGTCTACAAATTGTAGCCCTAAAACCTTTGGAGACTGGCGTAACCACCAATTATCTGCTTTCTGTCCAGCAAGGCGTGTACAGTGGATACGAGATTGTTGTCCAGCACCGATACCGATTGCCTGTCCGCCCTTTGCATAGCAAACTGAGTTTGACTGTGTATATTTGAGTGTAATCAGTGCGATTGCAAGGTCAATCTTAGCCTCTTCTGGAATTTCTTTATTGTCTGTAACTACGTTTGCTAATAATTCGTCATCAATTACAAGCTCATTTCTTCCTTGTTCAAATGTAATACCAAATACTTCTTTGTGTTCGATTGGATTTGGTTCGTAATCTGGATCGATTTCGATAACGGCATAGTTACCTTTTTTCTTTTGTTTTAAAATTTCTAACGCTTCTGGTTCATATCCTGGAGCGATTACACCATCAGAAACTTCACGTTTAATTAATTTTGCTGTTGCAACATCACAAACATCTGACAGGGAAATAAAATCACCAAATGAAGACATTCTGTCTGCGCCTCTTGCTCTTGCATATGCACAGGCAAGTGGTGATAATTCGCCACAGTCATCTACCCAGTAGATTTTTGCTAAAGTTTCATCTAAAGGAAGACCAACTGCTGCTCCCGCTGGTGAAACGTGTTTGAAAGAAGTTGCTGCAGGAAGCCCTGTAGCTTTCTTTAATTCTTTTACTAACTGCCATCCATTAAATGCATCCAAGAAATTGATATAACCTGGTCTTCCGCACAAAACCTTGATTGGAAGCTCGCCTTCATTCATATAAATCTTAGATGGTTTCTGATTTGGATTACATCCATACTTTAATTCTAATTCTTTCATCTCTAGTCTCCTATTGATTCTTGTTTACAATCTTTGTCTCATATTTTCCAGTTGCAATATCGATATAACGAACGAATAAAGAAACTTTATTTTCTTCGTTTAAGCTGTTCCATAACATTTCTGTAAATGCTTCCATATCATCCAGCATACCAATTAGCTTTGGTTCTCCTTCAAAGCTCGGAAGTGGGTTGCCATCGCATTTGTATGTATGGATAAAATGACCCTCTCCTGCTACTGGATTTTCATATGCAAATGTGTAACGGTTGCAGGCATCTGGGTTTCCATTGTTGCTCTTCAAAATAGACATTGCATAGTTGTATTTTCCGCCTTCGATATGCATAATACCCGAAATACGAGGTGTGTAGTTTGGGGCATCTGGCTCAAACTCTCTGCATCTTAATGACTGTTCAAATGTGAGTTGTTTGTCCATTCCTTCGTAAATGGTATCTGTCTGGTCACCATTTGTTACAATTGTTTTATTTCCCAAAACGCGAACCGGTGCGTAAATGATTAAGCTAGGATCTGTTAATTTTGATGGGTCGTAGCCTTCCGTACGAATACCTTCTCCTTCTGTTACAAATACACGGTTTCTGCTGTTCTCACTTCTTCCCATGATGAAATAAGCCGTTACCGCCTTTGTTCCATCTGGAGTTTTACCAAGAATAATCCCACGTCCTGGATAAGCATTTCCCTGTAATTCTTTTTCGATTGATAACATTTCCATGAATCTTTCTCCTTTTCTTCGGTTGTCGTAATATATTCATAAATTAACATAATAATTATAGCCTAAAGGCTACATAGATTACTAGACTTTAGGCTATTTTATTTATGATTGAGTATTTATTAGTATTACTTATAGTTTAGTTCATTGCAGCCCCGTCTACTGATAAAACAGTACCAGTAATATAGCTTGCCATATCGCTTGCGAGGAATAAAAATGCATTTGCAATATCTTCTGGCTCACCAACTCTGCGAAGCGGAATTGTCGCAATAAGCGGCTTAATCATAGCCTCTGGAAGCGCTGCTACCATATCTGTCTTTGTCACGCCAGGTGCCACCGCATTTACACGGATATTATCTGGGCCAAGCTCCCTTGCCAATGATTTTGTAAGTCCGTTGACAGCATATTTCGATGCAGGATAACCGCATCCTGAAGGCTGACCGTAAATACTAACCATCGAGCTTGTATTTAGAATCACTCCGCCACCCTGCGCTTTCATAATCTGAGCCGCTGCTTTTGCACATAAAAATACAGCGTTCACATTCAAATCCATAATCTTTGAAAATTCTTCTACCGAATAATCATATATCTTGTCTCTCGCCGAAATCCCCGCGTTATTTACCAGAATATCGAGTGACCCAAACCTTTCTTTAACATCCAAAAATACTTCCTCGATTTCACTATATTTCCCTAAATCTGGCCAATATCCAACCACCGGATAATCTGGATTCTCCTCCTTTAATTTGGCGATTGCTCTGTCTACTGTCTCCTGACGAGAACCCAGAACAGCTACCGTTGCACCATTATCTAAAAACTTCTTTACAGTCGCGCTTCCAATTCCTCTTGTTCCTCCAGTAATAACTGCTACCTTTCCTTTTAACATATCAGTTCCCTCCTAATCAAATTATCTTCTTTTCTTACTAAAATAATAACAAATACTATTATTATTGTCAATTTAATTTAAAAATTGTCAGACAGGTTATTTTTTTAACAAAAAATGGAGGTATTTCTCCGACACTTTAAAACTTTCTCAAATCCTCTTCTTCTCCTTGTGCAGCTGCTTTGATTGATTTAATTTCAACATAATAGCCTGCACTCGCATTAATTGCTATCCGAACCCTGTCACCTACCTTGTGTCCCATAAGCGCCTTGCCTATTGGCGACTCCGTGCTCACAAGATTCTTGAGAGAATTCCCGCGAACTGTTGTCACAATCTTGAACTCCTCTACTTCGTCGTCATCTTCAAAATACAACTCCACAATTTTATTGATTCCGACCTCGTCATCCTTTGATTCATCACTGACAATAACGGCTGTTCGAATCATTTTCTCCAAATATCGAATTCGACTCTCATTCTGGTTTTTCGCCTGCTTTGCCGCTTTATATTCGAAATTTTCACTCAAATCGCCGTGGGCTCTGGCCGTTTTCACATCCTCAAGAAGTTCCTTCCGCACTACGCACTTGCGGTATTCCACCTCTGCCATCATATCATCAATGTCTTTTTGCGTTAATTCATTAAACATATAACTCTCTCCTGTTTATCTTTCGAAGTTTCTTTTCAAAAATGCTTCCACTCGCTCTCTATATCCTTTTTCGTCCAACAAGTAACTCATTCCATGCTCGGCATCCGGAACGGTAAATATCTCTTTCTCTTCACTATTACAAGCCTCATAATTCATGCGACTCATCTCACATGGCACCAGGTGGTCCCCTTCCCCATGAATCAAAAGCACCGGTATTTTACAATTACGAAGTGCTTCCGTCGCCGAAGCTGAATCTGGGTCAAATCCTCCGAATAACATGGCACTAAGTCTTACCAGCAAATACACTGGTTCCACTGGGAGCTTCATCATGCCAATCACCTTCCCAAGAATATCCTTCGGAGCCGAGTATCCACAGTCTGCAATCACACCTTTTACATTATTCGGCAAATCCAAACCTGTCGCCATCAGAACTGTCGACGCTCCCATTGACAGACCAACCAAAATAATCTGCGTCTCTTTTCCAAAATGCGAAATCACATGCCGAACCCATTCCAGACAATCATAGCGCTCCTTCACACCAAATGTAATCGTCTTTCCGCTGCTTTCACGGTGCGCCCGCTGGTCCACCATCAAAATATTATAGCCATTATCTCGGCTAATCTTAAACGCTCCCATTCCATCGCGAAATGAGCTTCCGCGATATCCGTGAAACATAATTACAATTGGCGCTCCATCATTCACATGATAGTATCGCCCATAAAGTCTCACACCATCTTTGGTGGTGATTGTCACCTTTTGCGAAGGCGTCGCCTTCATTTCCGCTACATTGCGTCGTATCTGTTCCCCATACTGCTCATAAGATTTATATTCTGGTATTTCATCATCTCCCGCAATACGCTTCGGGTCTGTGCCAAAAGCATAGCGGTAGATAAAATATAAAACCGTAAGAAATACTACAATAATAATCAACATACACACTATTCCTGTTCCATAAATTTCATTCCGTAATTTTCGCCAATAAATGAAAGAAGCTATACTTAAATTATTAAAGTTTAAGCGCTGAAATATTCGACTGTTCTTCCAAATAAGTAGAAAATATATGAAAGGCGAGTGCCTTTCGATGTGAAATCGATTATATCACTCGCCTTTAAAAGATTCAATATTTACTTCTTCCAATACTCGTCAACCTTTTCTTCAGCTTCCTGCTGGCTAAGCTGGTATTTTTCCATAAGTTTCGAAATAACAATCTCTTTTTCATGTCCCAGTTCCTGACAAACCTCGACTAGATGACTAATTCCTTGCTCCATTCCTTTTGCCATTCCTTGCGCCATTCCTTGCGCCATTCCTTGCGCAAGTCCTTTTGCCGCGTATTTTTCAATCAAACCTTCCCCTAAGTTACACATATTCTTCATACCTCCTTCGATTTTCCCGGTCATAACCATACCGTGTTTCTCTGATAATTCTCGTTTCTTTGTTTCCGCGTCCATCTCATCTGACAGCAGTACCGTTAACATGTCAATCAACTGATTCTTCTGATCGCGATTATCTTTTCCAGACAACCGAACGATAATAACTGTTATAAAATCACACAACTCATCTTTTGAAAAGTTGCCATATACTTCTTCTTGTTTCATCGAACATCTTGTAATCGTATTTGCATCTTTTTCCGGTGCATTCATGCATATCCAAATAGAGTACACCTTTTTCATATTGTCATAATTATCCACTGTAAAATCTCTGTCAAGCTGTTCTGATAGCATTCGCGCCCCGTAAAATACTCCTCTTGCCCCGAAATGATATCCTACGTAGTAATCTTTTTGCAGTTCAATGTTAATGATAATTTTAACACTTTCTTTTTCCTTGGTCATTACATAAAAATAAATATCAAATGTAACTTTCCCCTCTCCAGGAATAGCACTTTCTGTGTTCATACCGTGGATTGCACCTGGCGCCTGCCTCTTATATTGTTTTCCTGGATATACCTCTCTGATCGCAACCTGTGGCTCTTCTTCTATAGCTGCAATGATTTCGTCAATGGTATAGTCTTTAAATTCTTCGATTGTTCCCTTGACAATACGCGCTAAAACTTGCTTGTCAGCGACCAACCGTTTTGCAGCTTCATCATACTGTGCTGCATGTACCGTCCCCTCTATACTGTGGGACAGATGTGTCACTTGTGTCATACACATACCTCCTTTGTGAAAATTGCAGGAGGTCCCACAGTTCTTCCTATAAAACCTCGCTGCTTTGTTAATTGGAATTTGAAAGCATTGAGATTTCTTAGAAATGAAAATATAGATTTTTAGAAACGGTTATACCGCATAGAACTTAGAAATATAATGCTTTTGTTTATTGTAGCATGGAAAAACATAATTTACCAGCATTTTTAGTCGTCAGAATAATATTCCCAAAAATGAAATAAGCCCCTATCGCCCGATTTTTGGTGTGCGCCCCGTCAAGTAGACAAGTAAAAAAATATAAAGTTTTTGTGTTGCCCGGTATATGCCGGGCAACATTTTTATGCTGCTAATAATTGTTTTTGGTAAAATTCCATCGGTGTTAGGATTCCGAGTCCACGCT
>JAFTWA010000031.1 GCA_017465565.1 Tyzzerella sp. | reverse complement strand
TTTGTTTCGTTTCATAGTCAGATACCACTCGTTATTTTTATTTTCAAATTGAGCGTAATAAGATTCCTCACCACCATTACTTCCCCATCCGGTATACATTACATACGCATTTTTATATGAATCTGCCTGTATTTTTGTATGAAATAAATACTTATATATACCATTATCCATCAAAGTTCCGATTGTTTGTTCCTCAAATACTTTTGTGCTGAAATCTTGTGTGGTATTGTTTCCTGTTAAACTGATAAAAGAACGTAATGTTTTAGCAATTATGCTTGTTGTCACCTTCAGATTACAATTATTTACGTGGTCTTCTGTCAACGTAAATTGATAATTTCCATCTTTGTCAGCTGTTAAAGGAGTGTTATTCAAAGTAACCGATTCCAGTATATATCCTTCATTTGGCTGTACTTTAAAGGATACAATATCGCTCACATGATAAATATCCTTAATTCCGCTTATTTTTGCACCATCCGCATTTTTACTTATAGCTACCTTCTTTAAGACGCTATAATCCTCACCATAAATTGTATCAATTACAGTTGCAAAATCGGTATTTCCATAATTGTATGCATCAAATTTTACATGAACATCTGATACAATTGAATTGCATGTTGCCCGATGCAAAATGCTTCCTACTGCATTACTATACTGAGCGGTAAACATTTCTCGAATTGTATTGCCATCTTCTAAGTAGAATACAAAAGAATCGGCCTTTTCACTGCTGTGTGCAATATAAACATTCAGTCCTTCTTCACTGCCTAATGCTTTTAACTGGTCTGGTTTTAATTCCACTGTTTCACTAGTCCAAGGAGATACTCCTATTTGGAATCCGATGGTACTAGCACCACCTTTTTTAATCTCATAATAAATATAAGATTGGGCGATATATCCTCCATTTTTATTACCAGCCTGACTGTTTATCGTTATCTTAGAATCTTCAAGAACCGTTCCATCCGTTTTCACACCTTCATTATGAATGTTAATTCGGTAGAAATAGTCCCCGGTTCTCATGGAATACTCTTCCATTTTTACCATGTCTTCTGTTGTAAACGTTTTACTATATTTTTCAGATTTTACAACATAATCATAGCTATATACACCGTTCGCCTCGCTGATTGTATAATTGCTGTTGTATAGGTTCTTTAATGCATCTTCCACTGTTCCGTCATATGGAACACATTCTGCAAGAATATGAACACTGTCTTCTTTGTTTCCATCGTAGCTAGCACTGTATCCTTTTGCTTTGAGTGCCTTAGAACCATAGGTAAACTCTTTGACTGCAATGAGATTTGTTCCATCTGCAAGGTATACCGTTATCTTGTTTTCTCCCGCACAGGCAATATAGATGTCCATACCATCTGCACTTGCCAGTTGCTTCAACTGCTGTGCCGTTAATGGATATACATAAGTGCTCCAATTACCATCCTCAATACCATAGTTTGGCATCTCAAGATAAGCACCGCTCTCTGTTAATCTAATGTTTGCAGATTGGCCAAAATATTGATTTCCCTGTAATCTTCCCATCATCTTAGCAGTAACATATTTAAGAATTTCACCATTTTCATCCACAGCACCATTTAACTTAACATTGAAGTGATCCAGCCATGTTCCGCCTACTGTCACATTACCATAATCCAGATTTACCTTTTCTGACGCGTCAGCCACACTATCTACGCTTCTAGATATAATGACTTCTTCATCACTGATTGTGTAATCTGTTTTATACGCCTGTTGTAAAGCTGCTTCTAAACTTCCTTCATACTTGTAGCAATCTACAGTGATATCAATATCAGCCTTTTCTTCACCCTCATAAGATGCAGAATAGCCTTTAGCCCAAAGTTCTGTTTCTCCATAAGTAAAGACTTTTAACGGTACTAATTCTGAACCGTCTGCAATATATGGAGTTACAAGATTTTCATTATCTTTATGTCCAATAAATAGATTCAAACCATCCTTACTTGCTAACTGAGCTAATTGTTTTGCTGTTAATCGGTAATAGTAGCTTTCCCAATTTCCACCATAGTTGATAAATTCCAGATAACCAATACTATCCTTTTTCAAGTGCAGATACATATTCTGTCCATAGTATTCATCACCCTGTGTTCTGGCAGTCATCTTCACTGTAGCTGTGGTTAAAATTTTTCCACTCTCATCCACTGTATCTGGAAGTTTCACATTAAATCTGTCAAACCAGTTGCCGCCAATATTAAAGTCATAGTAATCGAGATTAATCTTCTTATCACTAGCCATTAGTTCTCTCGAATCAATTTTAATTAACTTCGCTGGTTGCTCTGCCTTAACAATATTTTTATTGTACAAGGCTTTCACATCACTTGTAAAGTCTCCACTTTCTGAAACAACACATCCAGTAGCTGCGACTGTCACATCCGTTTCTGAATTTTCAACTTCCACACTGTAACCAATGAGATTCTTCACATAAGAAATGCCTGTACTCTTTCGGAACAAACTATCTTTAAAAGTAGATGCAAGTACAAGGTTTCCTTTTCCATCACCTACATATAAATTCATTTCTGGTGAATGTTCTTTATATTCAATATAAATATCCAAACCTTCACCTAAAAGTTTCGCTATCTGTGTCTCATTTAAGAAATAGATTGCTTCTGAACACAGGTATGGTGATACTCCTTGTTGCCAGATAAAGTAAGCACTGTCCTCCGTCACACGCAATTTCACAAAACTAGCATAATATTCCTCTGACCATGCTTTCGTGTTGAAGTAAATAGAAGTATTCTTCCATTCATCCAATTGAATGTTGTATCCATAAAAAGCATTTTCTGCCACATCTTTATGATTCATTACGAAGTAATTATTTTCCTCTGAATCAAATGTATGCGCCACTGGATTCAAGGCTTGATTACTTTGATACTTATCTCCGATAACATTCTTCACAAAACCTTTTACATCCATATCCTTTGAAAGGCCCGTGTAGAATTCTGCACCTGTTGAAATTACTTCGCCTATTGATTTAGCACCTTCGTGAATCAGATATGCTCCGCCGTACTTATTTGGCCATGGATACCATGCCTGATTTTCATTAAAATCATACAAATCAGCAAATACAACCATTTCTCCTTTTCCGTTGTCCACGAAATACGAAATGGCATTGCCATTTACAAAAGCACCCACTTGAAGTCCTGTTGTTCCAAGGAGCTTGATTTGTGTTTCGTTTAACTCTAATTTTGTTTTCTGATTGTTCTTTGTTACATAATAACTGTCTCCATCACCAATGATATAAACAGTAAATTGGTACCAATCCTTATCGTCCTTCGATGTGTCAACCCAATATCCTGTCTTCATTTCATGATATTGAGTCTTTCCATTCTTCAGAACGCCTGGAACGCGAATCGTTCCTGTCCATCCAAATGCGCCATTAAATTTATTAGCATCCCAATTCGATGCTGTTCTGACGATTTTTCCATTAGTACTCTTTTTAAAGCTTACAACACCGTCTCCATTAGCGACATTTGCTACAATATTAGAATCAGCTTCTGTTTTTCCTAATGCCAGTTTCTGGTTCTCCACATACCAAATGGAATGATTGATACAATGTTCTGCATAGAAATCTATGTTTTTCAGATAGCGGTCAGCCGTTGCTGTCGCCTTAATCTCTGTCAATTTATAAACATTGCTTCCTCTGACAATGCAGAGTGAAAGTTTTGAGTCCGCAAAAATCAAGCGGAAATCAACACCTTCTTCGCCGCCAAAGGCTTTCAGTTCATCAATACCAAGACGTGCTTCTACATATTGACTATCCAGCCACATCTTAACCATCCACATGCCATCGCCATTCCAGCTCATGATTTGCAGCTGCATGTCACTCTTCTCAATCGCTTTCCCTTCTGCATCTGTAAAGCTGCCCTTGAAGTTGATTGATGTATATTGATTGTCATACTCACCAAAAGTAGGGTCTGCAACTGGTGTTCCATCTTCCTGAAGCAATTGTCCGTTATATTTTAGCGTGAAATCATACGCAAAAGTTTTGGACATGCTGCCAAGCATTTTTTCACCGTTAAACAGTCTTTCTTTATTTCCCATTACCTGTTCAGATGCCAGTGACATCACACGCTTATTTCCATAATCACTTGCGGTAAGGTTGATGTCTTTTTTTATTGAGCCAGAGTCTGCTGTCACATCCACTTTCTTTGCCACATATCCATAAGCTTTTGAGTAAACCTCTAACGTACCATTTCCAGTAGGCACTTCAAGACTATAAGCTCCGTTTGCAGCCACTTCTGCTGTATATGTAATACCTCCACTTATGAAGCGTACGCCCAAATCTTCCGCTTTACCACTGCCTGACACACGACCTGTAAGAGTCATTTTGGTTGTCGGAATCTTTTCAAAGGTTGCCTTTAATCGCACATCATCTGTCACATTGCGAAGCTTAATATAATTTACTCCATCTTCCCAGACAATCTGACTGGTCACATCACTTGCACTTCCCTCTGTTTCCAATATCAAATTAGAAATGCGATATCCATCCTCTGGTTGAATCACAATTTTTTCCGTCTGATATCTTGCAATATAATTATTGCGATGCTCTAGCTTTCCGCCATCTCCTGCATCAAAAATCAAATCCACAGAATCTAAACCTTTTTCGTGGAAGGTCCACCATGTTCCAGGGTCGCCCCAAGACCAGTTAGACATTATATGCTGGCCAAAATTATAGTATACATCTCTTGCATCAGATTCCAAACTATAAGAACGCTGAAGTGCAAAGTTTAAATTTAAATTTTCCGGTTTTTCACCGTCTTCAAAAAGAAAACCATATGGGAAATAACTTTCCATAATGTATCCCTTACACTCAGGTGTATTTACATCTCCACCTTTCGTTGTAGTACGCACAAATGGCTGATTTTCATAACCCTTTGCTTTCACGGTACCATAATAATATCCACCTAAGTATCTTTTGGCATTGATATAATCGGTTGGCAAAATATCGATTTCCCAAACGTTATCTTCTAAGTTATGTGTTCCTTCTTCCGCTGCATAAACAGTAATACTACTGTTATTATAGGAAGCACGTTTCATATCTACGTTTACGTTATCATCATCGACATCAAAGATAAAATACACACCTTTTTCGCCTAAATAAGCAGTTGAGCGTACATTTACAGGCTCCTGCATATCACCTTCCGAATAGCTTTCTGTCCACCAACGAAGCTCGTTATAAATATCTTCATCTAGTTTTCCGTCGATATTAAACAAATCAGCATCATACTGTGGTAAATTCTCAGATACAGCCTCGTAGGTATACGCGACTTCTGTATTCTCTTTGCTCAATACCAAATGAATGATTGTCAGGATTCCGGCAACAACTACTAGGACTGCCGCTCCGATTCCTAACCACTTTGCTAGTTTCTCTTTCATCCTGATATCCTCCTTACTTTCTGCCCAGTACTACAATCTCACCGATTGCAAGAGGTGCCTCCAGTGTATTGTCATGCAGGGCTACCTGCTCTGTCGTTGCCGGTTTTACAGTGATACGAATTTCTTTCACTTCGATCTCATTAAATTCGGCAATTGCAGCACCTGCCGGGCTCATTGAAAACTCTTGATTTGAATTTGCTTTCCAGTCAAATGCAAGATTTTCAATATATTTCACTTTTTCCTTGCCGTTTTCCCTATATGAAAATTCGACTCTCTCTATTTCATAGAAAGCACTTTCAATCCACTCAGAATTATGAATCATAATTCCCTTCACGGTTTTGTAATCGTCGAAAGTCAGCGTGATTGTCGTCTCGTCTGTGAATTCTGTTGATTTCACATAAGTATTCATAAAACCAGCGTTCACACCTGTCGAAATTGGTATCAGACCGTCTGTCAAATACTTTGCATCACTGGTTGAAGCCACATTATCGGCACTTACTTTCGCTTGTGATGCAATATTTTCATAATCGATTGCAAATGTTGGAAGCAATTGTGCACTGGCAACGGTTGGTCCATTAGCATACATTACATCCAAATCATTTCCGTCTTTATCTTTAATCGTAACCCATTCCACTTTATTTGTACAAATATGTCTTGCATTTCCACCTTCAAGTGGGTCATTATGTTTGTGGTAAACAATATATTGTTCATCTCCAACTTCTACTAATGCATGATGTCCCGGTCCTGAAACCGCATCAATTCCATCTGCACCAAGAAGCACGCCGCCTTCTTCCTCCGTCAATTTACGGAATGGTCCAAGCGGACTGTCTGAGATTGCCTGTACAACTTTATAAAATGTCGTACCATACCCATTTACAGATAACGTCAGATAAAATTTTCCATTGCGTTCTGTCATCCATGCACCTTCATTAATATGAGCATCCTGTTTTTCGTAAGTTGCTTCCATGGTACCTTCTACGTCATAATATCCATATCGTGATAACCTGGACAATGTAGAATAGTCAGGCTCTGTCCATGAATTCATCTTAATTCCCATAATATAGGTATTATTATTATCACTAAATGCTCCGTCCTTGTTGCAAGTGAAATACAGATACTTATCTCCGTTCGAAGCTACAAACGGATGATAATCGATAGATCTTAAAATCTTCTGTGGTTCATATTCTGCAATTTCTTTCACATAAGAATCTGAAGAATTTACTACAGCATTCCAAATTTGATACGGATCAAACACAGAATATTTTAGGAAATAAGAATATCCCATTGCATTGTCTTGTATCTCGTTGTGCTCAATAGGTGCTGAAGCAGCTTTTGTTACTTCTTCACCTGATGCATTTTTCATTGCAGTACCATCTGCAAAGCGATAGCTGTCACTATGGTCAATTAATTCAAATGGTCCACGGAATGAATCGCTGACTGCCACATATGGTATATTTGTATATTCATTATTAAACACCTTATTTGTTACGCTTCCGCTATCGTTTTTGTATCCTGTCACAGAAGCTTTATTACATGGAGTTGCACTGAAAAAGAGATAATATTTTCCTTCTTCTTCGTCATAAGTCATTTCAGGTGCCCATGTGTTAAAGTATAAAACTTTCGATTTATCGGTCTTATTATCATCGTCTGCTTGCATGATAGGTCCGATTGGTTCCCAATTAGCCAAATCGGAACTAATATATGCTGTAAAACTGTACATTCCCGATGTAAGCGTAAGTACAAATTTCCCATAATCCGGATCATCTTTATCCGTAATCTGCATCACAGATGGGTCTGCACCACTCACTGTTTTGTTCCAATCTAATACGTTCTGATAGAACAAATTTTCATTTATATTTGCAAGTTCAGCCCCTTCTTCATAACTACACTCATCATAATATGACATCTTGATGTCCCCAAAGGAACAACCGGTCAAGGCCACGACTCCTGCAAGCATAAATGCTATTAAAGATTTTTTTCTTCTCATCGCTTTTTCTCCTATTCTTTTCCGCCACCTACAGCAATACCTTCAATAAAGAATCTTTGGAATATGATATATACAACCAAAAGAGGAATAATGGCAATCAATGCTGCTGCACACTGTTGATTGGGATTTCCAAACACGTTCTGCATATTACTGAGTGCAAGCTGCAATGTATACCATCTTGGATTACTGTACAAATACAAGAGCGGACCTGTATAATTGTTATAACTTCCAACAAAACCAAAAATAAATTGTGCAATATAGGCCGGAATACAAAGTGGAATCATAATTTTTAAATAAATCCCCAATGGGCCTAAGCCATCAATCTTTGCTGCCTCTACGGTTTCTGTCGGAATGGATGCCATATAACTTCGCAAGAAGAAAATGGTCGTCGCTCCACCAAACATCCCTGGTATAATCAGTGGCAAGAAACCTTGTCCCCATCCAATCGCATTGTAAAACACATACGAAGGTATGGTCATGGTTGCCATCGGAATCATCATAGTTGTCACTTCAAGCATGAATATTTTTTCTTTCCCTTTGAAGTCCAACTTTGCATATGCAAATGCGGCAAGTCCTGACACAAACAGTCCGATAATACAAGGGAAAATAGCAACCCATAATGTATTGAAGAAACCTGTGACAATCGATGACATACCCGTTGTCAAAATCATCGGATCTTCAAATAAAATATCACCGTACGCCTCAAAGGTTACCGTTTCTGGAAACCAAACGAAGGTAGTCGAACTTCCATACTCAACCAAAGGTGTGAGTGAAGTTACAAAAATTACATAAAACGGAACCAAAAGAAGTATGGCATAAATCAAACAAATGGCAAAAACAATCAGTTTGGACACCCAGTTATTCAACTGTCTTCTGGTACGTTCTGCTTTCTCCTCCCGCTTCATAACGCGGGTCATCAATTTTGTATGTTTCATTATTCATCCACCCACTTCTTCTTTAATTTAAAGTTAATCATTGAGATACCGAAAATAATAATAAACAATACCCAACTCATAACACTGGCACGTGGAAGTTCCCCATAATTATGGAATGTATTGTAAATATACAATACTGTTGTAAGACCAACATTTTCCGGTCCGCTAGTACCTAGCCACGAATCTCCTGCGAACATCTTCGCCATGTCAAACGTTTGAAGTCCTGCAATAATACCTGTCATCAATAAGTAAAAAGTAGTTGGTGCAATAGCTGGAAGCGTGATGTGTGTAAATTTCTTCCACACACCAACACCATCTACATCGCCTGCTTCATAAAGAGACGGATTTACCTGATTTAATGCCGCCTTGTACATAACAATTCCATATCCTGGAGCATGCCATACAACTGCCACAATAATCATCCATGGATATGCGATTGGACTTTGGAACCAATCTACTCTGGCTCCTGGTCCGCCAATCATCTCTAATATCGTATTGATAATTCCAGTATCCGCATCAAACATCCACATCCACATAAGGGATACAGCTACTGATGAACAGATATATGGGATAAAATAAATCACCTGAAAAAGTTTGTGCCCAAATGGTTTGTTCGACAACATCACAGACATCAAGAGCGCAACCCCAAGACTAATAAATTGGCTCAAAGAAATGAACAATGTCACACCGATAGACAAATAAAAGTCTGGGTCTTCAAACACTCTTTTAAAGTTTTCAAAATGATTCCATTCCATTGTAGACAAATCAAATCCTGTCATGGAAGTAAACTGCATACAAAAAGAAATTACAATTGGAAAAACCCCAAATATCAAATAGCCAATGAGCGGAATGGAAACAAAAATATATGCCATCATTGCTTCTTTTGAGGCTTTGCTTGGTTTCTTGCGAACCTCTGTATCAAGCATCTTTCTATTCATTCTATTTCTCATTTTATTTGCTTTCCTTTCAAGGCAATTTATTGAAGTCCTTTCCACTTGATTGTCATGTATTTAGACTGTGTAAGATTCTTCTTATAATCTTCTGTTCCGTTTACTCTCGGATTCCATTTTGCAAAGAAATCATCTAATGACATAACACCATTACGTACATCACCATTCAAGTCAACACTCCAGTCTGTAATCCATTCTTTATCTCCCAAGTAACTCCAGTCACCAATTTGACAAGTAGAAGACATCATACCAACTGCGGCATAATTGTCTACCAAACGTCCTTCTTGTTCTGCATATTCTTTACTAAGTGCAAGATTTTTGTTTGTTGGAGTTTCACCATTTGCCTTTGCCATAATAGCCTGTGCTTCCTCTGAGCAAAGATATTGAAGGAATTTAAAAGCTGCTTCTTTTTTCGTACTGTTTGCTGGAATTGCATATCCTAAGTTATCGCTGGAACCAACTGACTCGCTGGCAATCGCAGTATCATTTACTTTTTTCAATTCACCGGTAAATGTCACTCCGTCGTAAGCTTTTCCTACTACCTTTAATTCATTGCTTCCCTCTTGTCCTTCTCCTTCAAATTCACGGAAAGTGTAAAGTGGTGCAACATTAATTTTTGCTTTTGTACTTTTCACAATTGTATTCAAGTTTGAATACGCTTCTACAAGCATAGCAACCTGGCCTGATGTAAAGTATTTCATCTTAGAAGAATTACTAAATGAATTTGGGTCTGGGGAAATACCATAACCATTCATAGCTCCATCCACCTTTGCATCTGTCTTTTGTGACAATGCACAGAATTCTCTAAATTGTTCGTATTGTGTAGGAATTTCATATAACGCTGACATATCAACGTTTCCTGCATTGGCCGCAACATATTTTCTTGCATTGTATCCCAATACATCTCCTGCCTTATATTCTGTTCCGTCAATTGTAATATCTTTTGTTACATAATAGTTTGGATTTGTTTCCCCAAGTGTAAATACATGCTGCTCAGCTTCTGCGTCCCATGCAACACAGTTTCCGCCTACTGGCCAGCCGTGTGAGAACCACCATTCATTCAATACACCATATACACTCTTCGCTTCACTGTTGTAAGATTGAGTAAAGTTTTTGCTTAATGTGTTTAATTCGATATAATTCATCGGAATTAGGTTGTTAAATACTTTCACAACTTCTTCCCCTGCTAAATTCTTTGAAGTTTTTAAATCTTTATCTGGTGTAGCATCTACTGTGTATTCACAGTATCCTCTTGGCGCATAAGAAGTACCATTTTTCTTATTGTAGTCTGCAAGTTCTTCTTCTTTGATAGACACAATATTAATGTTTGCTCCTGTGAAATAATCTTCATTATAAATGAGCATTGTTGGAGAACTTCCTTGTGGAAGTGCATACAATGTACCTGTTTCCATGTTACCTGCTTCTCCCGTCTCACGATTGAAGTAGAAACGTTCCACTGCTGCTTCTGACAAATCTTCCAAATTCAATACATATTCTCCGTCCTCATTCTTTGTGCGGAGCGATTCATCTGCAAACATCGCTGACAAATCTGTATAGTAACTTCCTGATGCATAACTTGCTCCCGCAAAAATGTAGCGGTCAGAAACACTTAAGATATCAGTTTGATTTTTTACATTTTCCGGACAAATTGAATAGTGATTGCTGCTGACATCTGTTTTTGTTAAATCTGCTTGAACAAACACACCGTCGATTTTTCCTTGTCCTTCGTTATACTTGGTTACCAATTCATTCATAGAAGCTGTCGTGTACTGGTTCACACTTGCCCAGAATTTCACTACGGTGCGGTCTCCTGCATCACCAGAACCGCTTCCTCCACATGCTGTTAACGCCGTTGCCATTGTTCCAAGTAACATCGCTACTGTTAAAACTTTTGCCACTCTTTGTTTCCATGTTCTCTGTTTCATCTTCATCATCCTCCTTATTTTTTCATTTCCCTTGTCATAATACTTTGTGTCGTTTCTGCATCGAACAGATGGATTTTACTTGTATTGAAATTTAAATGAATTTGATCATCTGTCTTGAAATCACCGCGGTCACGAAGATTGACAATCATTTCTTTTTCTACGCCTGCCATATGAACATGAAGGTGTGTTTCACTTCCCAAAATTTCTACCAATCCGATTCTCGCTGGCAAACCTTGTTCTTCAATCTGGATATGTTCACCACGTACACCTAAAATGCAGTTGTGTACCTTACCATCACAGTAGTTTTCATGAATATTCCTCATAGCTGCAGTATCGAAACACAATTCTGTTCCGTCTGCAAATACTGCTTTCATGGTTCCGTTTTCCACACGCATACTGGCGTTGAAGAAATTCATCTGCGGCGTTCCAATAAATCCTGCCACAAAAACATTATCCGGATAATCAAATAGGTTCGTAGGTGTATCAATCTGCTGAATCACACCATCCTTCATAACAACAATACGTGAACCCATCGTCATCGCTTCCACCTGGTCATGAGTAACATAGATAAAGGTTGTTTTTAACTTTTTATGTAACCTCGTAATTTCCGTACGCATGGTCGCACGGAGTTTTGCATCCAGATTAGAAAGTGGTTCATCTAGTAGAAACACCTTCGGTTCACGCACAATTGCTCTTCCTAATGCAATACGTTGTCTTTGTCCACCACTCATTTCTCTTGGTTTACGATTCAAAAGCTTATTGATATCTAAAATATCAGCTGCCATTTTTACCTTGCGGTCTATTTCATCATCTGTGTAATTCCTGTACGTAAAAACCGGCTGCTCTGTTGTTTTGTATAACTCCAGTTTGTCTTTGTTTGCCTGCAGTTCTCTTTCAAGTGATGTCTTTCTGATATCCAGAATGCGAAGCTCGTCTTTCAAGAAGCTAATTTCACTCTGAAGTTCTTCCGACTTCATTTCCAATTGGAAATAAAGTTTGCTTACCTTGTCGCAATCATTCATTTGCTTCTCTACAGTTTCTAACTCCGCTTCCTTCGCTTTCAAAGCTGTCTCATCTTGGTTGCGTCGCTTTTCATCCTTGATTGCTGCTTTTTCGTAATATGCAATATCCTTTTCCGCTTTTTTAATAGCCTCATTGTCAATTGCCATTTTTTGATAACCAGATAGCATGTTTTGGATTTCGGCAATCCTGTTGTCATTGCTTTCCATCTTTTCTTTGCTGCTCTTTATCTTTTCTTCAATCTGACTGATTTTGCACTGCAAATCTGTCACTACTGCTTCCAATTCCTGTTTCGAAGATTGAAGTTTTTCCAATCTTTGTCTCATTCTCACAGTTTTGGCTTTTTTTGCCTGTAAGCCTGCTATCTCCTCTAAGAGATTGTCGAGATATTGTTGTTTTGCTGCCAGTTTCTTTTCCAATGGCGCCAATTCTTTTTCAGCAGAAAGAATTCCTTTAAATACGGCCTTCGTATCCGCTTGCAGTCTGGCTATTTCCGCTATCTTTTCTTTCGTGTGCTCATTCTCCTCATAAACTGGTACTGGAATCTTACGGGTTGTAAGCCCAAAAGCAATATTTTTGTACGCAGTCATATGCGGATACAACGCATAGTTCTGAAACACCATGGAAATATCTCGATTTTTCGGTTCTGTGTCGTTCATATATTGTCCGTCAATATACAGCTCACCACTGGAGATTCCTTCCAATCCTGCAATCATCCGCAGTGTGGTAGATTTACCACAACCAGAAGGTCCGACAAATACAATGAATTCATTGTCTTCAATTTCCATATTGAAATTGTTCACTGCAAGCACACCCTCTGCCTGCTTCTTGTCTCTGCTTGGATATACCTTACAGATGTCCTTTAAAACTATTCCTGCCATAATTTCCTCCTCTTACACATGCTAATCCACGCTATATTCTTATTTTAATATTATCCTGTTCTTATGAGAATACATTCAATTCCTAAAAACATGGACAATATTCCGATTTTATGGTATTATAGCCATGGGAATTGCTGGAAAAACAGGAGAAAGACGATGAACATATATAACATTGATTTTAGGGAACCAAATGATTTAGACTGTACTTCATATTTACAGATTAACGATTGTGGTATGCTGACACACAGAAACACGAACGCTGGAATTTCACGTTTAAAAGGTCGCTCAGACTATCAATTAATTTATATTGAATCAGGACCATTTGATGTAGAATACAATGGTGTGAATCATCGCTTAAAACATGGATTTGTATTATATCCCGCAAATGCACCTCAAAAATATATTGATTTTGTTGAAACAAAAAGAATCTGGGTTCACTTTACCGGTTACAACATAGAAGAAATTCTGAAAGATGCCCATTTGAATTGTGGTGTTCATGCGGTCTCCCACTCACCCATTATTCAGAAGTTGTTACTACAATTGATTGCAGAGTACAATTCAACGAAAACTGTATCAAGTGCAAATGGACTATTATTATACATTCTCTATATGCTGGGCAAGCAAATTAACAATTCAAATGTTGCAAATGATTATTTGCAAAACGCAATTACTTATATCACTGCAAATTACAATACGGAGATTCATATTAAAGAATTAGCTGATGCATGTAACCTTAGCCAAAGTCATTTCATGTATTTATTCAAAGAAGAAACGGGAATGACTCCTCTTGCTTACCAGCAAACGCTACGTATAAAAGATACTATGTCTGCTCTCATTTCTACCAAAGTTAGTATCACAGAAATTGCAGCACAGGTAGGATATCAAGACCCATTGTATTTTAGCCGTGTATTTAAAAAATTAGTAGGAATGTCACCTAAAGAATATCGCAGACAGCATACAAATGAACAAATCTAAGACCACATAACACAAAAAAAGGTTGGATAGTTCAAATTCTATCCAACCTTATCTTTTTATAATTACTAGACTATCTACAATACATTTAACACAATAAGTCCTATGAAAGCAATCACTATCCCTACCACACATTTCAATGTCAGCCTCTCATGAAACAACGTCGCAGACATCACCGACGACAATATCAAAGACGCGCCCTGATTCAGCGGATATAACTTTGCAGAATCCAGATACCCAGCTGCCATTGTCTTGAAATAGGAGCTGGCAAATAAGCAAACTGACATAACTAATATGTATCCAAATATCTTCCTCACACTGGAAACTTGATTGCCACCATCCGTCTTTTCAATCTTGCTGAAAATACAATAAAAGACAACTAATGTAATAGCAGAAAATATATATGTATAAAAATTAAAAATTGCTATTGGCACCCCACTGTCCATCTTTACGAATAGCTTCTGTGAAAAATCCGTTAGACCATTGGCAACGCCACACACGATTAACAAAACAAGAGATGTAATACTCATTTTTCCTTTAATGGAATTATTGTAGGTACACATGATGTACACGGCAATCAGCAAAATACCTATTCCAATCCATTGTGTAACCCTAATAGATTCATTAAAAAACAATTCTCCTGCAAGAAGTGGAACGAGCACTCCGAGCATTAAAAACACATCGAGCATCATATATGCGCCTTTTTTTACAGAAATAAGCCAGCACACTACAAATACCGACGTTGTAATTCCAGATAAAGCAGAAACTCCCAATAATGCAGCAGAAGGAACAATATCGCTCATGTTTCCATTAAAAAGAATCATTCCAAGTCCAATCACAATACAGAGTGCCATGCGAATGGTATTGGCGAACATTGCATCCTTATACCCCTTCACATAGCCACTTGTCATCTTGCCGCAATATCCCTTTGTTGCTCCCGCAAACAAAGATATTGCCAAAAATAAATATCCCATTATGTCATCCTCTCAAGTACTGTATTTATCTCCTTATGGAAGCACATTGTATCCCATAGACCACGTATCGGCACCAATGCATTCATACACTAGTTTTCGCAGAGTAGGATACATCTCAAATTGCTCCAATAGCATATCCTTCACATACTGTGCATATACAATCGTGATTTTCTTCTTCGTATCAATCAAAACCAAGCCGCCATGACGACCTACGCTTACGAAAGCATCTTCCTTCTCCGTCTCTTTGTAAATAAGTTCATTAATCAGAATATCTACACTTTCTTTTGATAATAGGCGATACCCATTTTGTGATACACCGCCACTACACATTGCCTCGCAAAACTTCGCGTAATCATCCACAGTGGTTAACACGCAGCCATCTTTTTTCTTTGCAATTGCTTCCACATCTGCCTCATGTGCCACGAAACTCTCACTGTTTTCATCAAAACGATACTGTTTTGCAATGTGCTTTTTGCTTTTGCTTGTCAGATTAAAGGAGGTAGACTTCATCTTCAGCGGACCTGTAATCTGTGAGGCTACAAACTCCTCAAAAGGCACGCCGGAAACCACTTCAATCAGTTTCCTTATGTTTCTAAAATTGAAAACTTTTTCTTCTGTGTCACTGATTCGACTGTATTCTGAAATCATAGTTCTGACAGTGATATCCTCTGGAAAATCCGTCAGGTACTGACACAGCTTATCATTCAACGAAATTTTATATGCCTGAACAAGCCGCATTAATGCAACGCAGGTCATAATCTTTGTACCAGATTGCATAAAGTAAAGGTTTCTTCCCATAGACCTGAATAGATTTCTTTTACTGCGAAACACATTCACATGGTCATAATAGATGGAAATGTCATAACAAGGAATATTGTATGTTTTACCTATATTATTAATAAATTTTGTCAAATCTTTAAAATTCATGGGTACTCCACCTTGTTTTTTAATTTAGCACCCACTCATGTTCTGGGTCATTGCTGCGGTTAAATCCTTGATAATCCCCCGCCATCAGCCACAGGAAGTATGTCGCATATCCTGGTGTACTAACGGTTGTGTGATATCCATATGGGAATTCTACCAATTCATCATTCTTCACACGATATGCTTCATCTACAGAACCATCTGCCGTGTAGACACATTGCACGCCAAATCCCTGCTCAGGATTAAATAAGAAATAATAGATTTCTTCTGCGATACATTCTGTTGGCATGTTATCTTCATCATGCTTGTGTGGTGGAAATCCTGCCCAGTTACCTGGTGTCACATAACATTCACCAATCGTAAGCACCTTCGCATTAGAGTTTCCGTCCACGATAAAGCTTGTTTCTCTTTCATATGGCACAGCGCCTAATGTCTTTAATACTACATGTTCTTCTGGCAAAAACTCAGGCTCTGTCTTTTCTGTCACAACTGCGCCACAAACTGCAATCTTTACATGACCATTTCCTGTAACTGTAAGTTTTTGTTCGATTGGCATATAGAAGCTTACTGCTTTTTTATTTTCAAAAACAGTATTTCTATTCCCAATATTCTCCCAAGCTTTATCATCAAATTTAACTGTACAATATCCTTCTAAGATAATAAATGCAGTTTCTTTATTTTCTGTATAGTATTCTACACTTTCACCATCCTCTAATTCGATGATGCCAAATTCTAATTTCTTTAAAGAACATTCACCAATTTTACTAATTGGAGTATATCCCGATGCTTTTTTATAACTTTTCTTAAAATTCATAATTTTCTACTCCTTTCTAAGAGCCAAATACTTCTTCTGCGGTTGCAACAATTCCATAGTCTGCATAATCAAAGATTGGTGCTTTCTTATCTGGATTAATTGCAATCACCGTTCCTGATTGTTTCATACCTGCGATGTGGTGTACAGCACCCGATATGCCGACTGCTATGTAGACTGGCGGACTCACGGTCTTTCCGGTCATGCCAACCTGTTTTTCATATGGAAACATCTCTGAATCCACTGCTAATCTGGAAGCAGCCGTTTCCCAATTTTTCTTAAGTGCATAATCTTCCACCATTGCTTTTGCATCTTTTACGCCTTTTCCTATTGCGCAAATCACATCCGAAACTCCCTCTGCCATGGTACGAACTGTTGCCATCTGAGGATTCGTCGTACAAGCAATCTTCGCAATAATATTACCTGAAAATGCCGGTCTGTACATATAAAGTCTCTCACCGTCAGTCTCTAAGGCTGTACAATCTGCGCAAAGTCCTGTCTTCAAGATTGCCGCAACCTGCGGTGCTGCCCATTTACTCCATGGGTCGCTATCCCATAGGACAACTTCTGGCTTCTCTTCTTGAATTTTCGCAGCAAATTTTCTAGCAAATGCTGCGCCTTCCACTTCTGCTGTCGCTTTATCAATCACTCGAATATCATCACTGATAGTTTCAGCCATCGCTCTGCACTTCTCACCTACAATCCAAACATTTCTCAGTTTGTTTCCCTCTGGATTCTTAGGTGCGATTCTTTGTTTTTCTTTTTGAAGACCTTCCGCAATCAGACTATCCAGCATGGAAGCATCAACAAGTTTACACTTTCGTTTGCCGTCCTCATTCTGAAAAGACGCTAACACCTTCGTTGGAGACCCCTTCAAACCGCAGCGACTAACATCTGCTCCGATATCACCTACGCCCCACACGATGACTTCACCGCGCTTGGAACGGATACTTGGCAGACGTAAATGATTGATTCTCTCAACGGTGATCAGTGCCGGATAATCGACGGTCTGCTCTCCCATCGCTCTTGTCAGGCAAGTAAGCTGACCTTCATACTGCTTAATCTCCATTACATTTGTAATCAAAGATAATCCTGCCACAACTGAAAGTGCCGGTCCGGTCTGTGCCGTATCTCCATCGACAGTCTGTCGGCCACAGATTACTAGATTCGGCTTTAGTTTCTTCACTGCCAAAGAAAGTGCGTATGCTGTGGCTAAAGTATCAGCTCCTGCAAATGCTTTGTCACATAAAAGATAAGCCTCTTTTGCACCCAGTCTTGTCAAATTCAAGAGAAAGTCTTTTGATTTTTCAGGACCCATAGAGAGCAAAATCACTTCCGCACCTGGTATCTGAAGCGCCGCCTCATAGGCACAGGCATCGAAAGGATTGATTTCACCTGCAACTGTCTGCTTTACACATACTACAATTCTCATATTCCTATCCTCTCAGCCTATGTTATTTATTTCTTGCCTGATATATCGGTGCCAGTACATCATGTACGGCAACGTATTCTTCAAATATTCGTTCGTATTTTTCTGTATTTTCTTTGATTGGTTTTGTTACACTTTCTACCTCAATGCAGGCTTTTACCGCCGCTTCATAGTCTGCAAACACACCCATTGCAACTCCTGCAAGCATCGCGGAACCAAGTGATGAATCGCTGCTCACGGTTTTCACAAGCTCCATCCCAAGGCAGTCTGCTGTAATCTGCCTCCAAAGCTCGCCCTTTGCTCCACCGCCAATAATGGTTGCTTTGTCCGATGGAGAAATGCCAATAGACTCCAATGTCTTTTTCGAATGTAATAAGGAAAGGGAAACGCCTTCCAACACGCTGCGTGTAAAATGTGCTTTTGTGTGAGTTGCACGGATTCCAATGAAGCTGCCGCATAATGTCGGGTCTGCATATGGAGTCAGTTCCCCATTGATGTAAGGATGATACATAAGTCCTTCACTTCCAATCGGCACTTCTTCTGCACCCACATTCAGTTCCTGATAATCACCGCCGAAGGTATCACGATACCAGCGGTAAGAACTAGCCGCCGCTTTCGTAGCACTTCCCGGATACCAAAGTCCTTCTGCAACATGGGCATAATTTACCAAATGCTGGTTCGGATAAGGTTTGTCCGTAATCACACAGATTCGCCCAGCTGTTGCCAGTTTCACCGTCACATCTCCCGGATGCACTGCTCCTGAAGCGAATACTTCCATAACCGTATCTGTTGTTCCACAGATAACCGGTGTACCCTCTGCCAGACCTGTTCGTAAGGAGGCTGACCCTGTCACCTTACCAATAACGTCTGTCGGCTTCACAATCGGCGGCAGCATTTCTTCTGTAATTCCTGCAATCTGAAGCAGTTCCTCGCTCCATTTGTTCGTGTTACAGTCAAATAACATACTGCCCTGGGCCTCAATATAGTCCGTGCAATATACACCAGTAAGCCCATAACGAATATAATCTTTTTCAAAGAAAATGTAACGCAGCTTTTTAAAATTTTCCGGTTCATTTTCTTTTACCCACAAAATCTGTGGCAACGTCCATATGGTGTCAGGTCTGTGAAAACTTTTTTCATAAATCAGGTCGCCGTATCTATTACGCAAAGCCTCAACCTGACTGCGTGAACGGGAATCTGTCCAGTGAATGGCAGGGCGAAGCGGTCTAAACTCTTCGTCACACATTACCCATGTATGCGTCGCCGAATCTATGGCAACTGCCAGAATATCCTTCGCATCAATACCACTTTTTTCAAGAAGCCCTTTCACGTTTTCTGAAAACGCAATATCCCAATCTGCGGGTGCCTGTTCGCACCATCCCAGATTAGGATAATAGGTTGGATACTCTACGGTATTTTCCTGTATAATTTTTCCTGTTGTGTCTATGAGTGTTGCTTTGGTGGAACCCCCACCAAAGTCAACGCCAAGTAAATATTTCATTCTGAATCAGCCTTTCTGCTGTCAATTTTATAATTTAATTCCTCTGCTTTCTAAGAAATGATAAACGGTCTTTTCATCTGGCACGCTCTCTCTTGCACCTACTCCCGTACATTTAATCGCTGAAGTCGCACTGGCAAACAGACAGCAATCCATATACGAATATCCTTTTACCATTGCCGCTGCAAACGCACCGTGGAATACATCTCCTGAACCGTTGGTATCCACCGCGTCTACTAAAAACGCAGGATATTCTTTTATTTCATTTCCATCAAAAATAATTCCGCCTTCTTTGCCGCAAGTGATAACCACAACTTCTGGATGATACAACTCATATAATTTCACAGCAGCATCCGAAACGTTGTCACATCCTGTGTGCCCCAAGGAAAATTCTTCGGAAGGAATCATGACGTCTGTGAGTTTTAAAAGACGCTCCACGCCTTCGTATAGGCCACCACAGTCATACAGTACCTTTGTTCCGTTCTCCTTTGCCACCATACAGGCAGCTTCGGCGGCATCCATCTCATTTCCATCCACCATCAAAATCTCGCTATCAGCAATCGCCTGTTTTTGTAAACCGCCCAGAACCAGTGCTGGCAAATCCCCCTTGTCAAATACGCAGGTACGAGTTGCCGTATCTTTCGCAAGCCAGATAACAGATGTAAAGGAACGATAGCCTGATTTGGTTTCTATGAAGCTAGTATCAACGCCATATTTTTCAAAATCTTTTTTGAGGAATGTGCCGCCATTATCGTCAGAAAGCACACCGATATAAGCGGTCTGCTCCCCTAATTTCTGCGCCGCAACCAGGCCGGTGGCTGTTGGACCACCGCCTGCTGCTTTACTTGATAATGCCCGTAATTTTGTATCCTCTTTTGGATAATTTGGAACCGTCACCAGGGTATCCATGACACAGGCTCCAATTCCTACTATTCTATTCATATTTTATGCCTTTCCGTCTGCACCAACAAGTTTAATTTTATCAACTGCTAATTTTTTTACAGTTTCAATTGGATGTTTCATAAATAAATCCACTGCAAGGCTTCTCTTTGGATCATCAAGAGTTTCCTTTGTGCCATCTGCAAATGCACAGCACACATCTGTTCCGATATTCATTTTACGGATACCAGCTGCAATTGCTGCCTTCACTTGATCATCTGGAATACCTGAGCCGCCGTGAAGTACAAGTGGAAGTCCGCCTGTTGCTTCTCTGATTGCTTTTACTCTTTCGATATCAAGATTTGGTGTCTTTTTATAGTGACCGTGTGCATTTCCAATTAAAACTGCAAGACAAGTTACCCCTGTCTGTTTTACAAATTCTGCTGCTTCTGCTGGGTCTGTGTATTCTTCCATACAGTCATCATTTACACTGCCAACATGTCCAAGCTCACCTTCCACACCAATTCCGATAGCCGCGCAGGAATCTACGATATGTTTTGTTAAGGCTACGTTTTCTTCAAATGAGTGAGCCGAACCGTCAAGCATGATACCTGTTGCTCCCCAGCGAATTGCCTTCATAACCTCTGCTTCCGAAGGACCGTGGTCTAAGTGGAAACATACCGGTACAGATGCTTTTCTTGCAGCTGCAATGACTACAGGTGCTAAGTAATATCCAACCTCTTCATTTAAAAGTCTTGGATAAACCTGCATAATCACAGGTGCCTTTTGTTCTTCTGCAGCTTTGATGACACCCATGACTGTCTCGATATTATATACGTTGAAAGCAGGGATACAATAATTCCCAGCTTCCGCCATTGCGATAATCTCTTGTAATGAAACTAACATTTTCTTCTCCCTTTCCTATGCGCCAAGAATTAATTCCTCGATTGAAACAATTTTCACTTCGTCCTGGTCTACCGCTTTTAATGAAGCATATTCAGATACACTTGCTGTTACGATTGTATCTGCGCCCACACCCTTTGCATTGCGGATACGGGCCTGCGCTACACGAACGATAACGTCTGCCATCCATTCTTTCATCAAAAGGTTACCTGCCCACATGGTATCTCCGCTGTTACATAACATTTCTTTAAGATCCGCATATGCAGCAATTACTTTTCTAGGTTCTTCTGTTTCACCCAAATCTCTTGCTAATTGGAATGGGTCCTGATAAGTCATCTCTTTACCACAGTTTACAGCAGTGAGTTTTCCATTTGCAAGTAATTCTGCTGCGTAAGATGTATATGTAACTACTTCAGCATTTACCTCAACGCCCCATTCTTTGTATTCACGTTTTAATACCTTTGCGTCTTGTGGGTCAAATACAACTACTTTCGCATAGTCATTTAATACTTTTGCGCAAGCTTCCATTTGTTCTTTTGTTTCGTTTGCCGCACTGATTAAATATTCTAACTGCCATCCGCTTGCTGGCTCATCTGCAAGTACTGAGAATTCTACATTTGCTTTTTCTAAAGCTTTGATTGCATTCACTGCAGCTACTGGCACTTTACATCTTGCATCTACACCTAAGAATAATAAAACATCTTTTTTGTCAGCATGTTTCTCGATTTCAGATACTAATGCCCCATCCAACTCAGTAACGCCATACGCATTTCCTGTTTCTAAGCAGTTATCCACTAATGCGTTGATGTATTCTGGAAGGACACCTTCCATTGCCGCATCAAGTCGGGCTTCTTTTGTAAACATAACTGGGTCCCAGCCTGTTGTACAATCGTGCACACATGCACCACAGCATGCACATTCATAAACGTTATCAATTACCTCACTTAATTCAATTGCATTACGATTTACAAGTGAAAGTCCAAGAGCTCTCGCTCTCGCTGTATTTCTTTCTAATCCTGTTGCATTTCCAATTGGACAGATGTGATGACACATCCAGCAAAAACGACAAGATTCGACATGTTGTTTACTTTTTTCTGACATCATAACCATTTACCTCCTACAGAATTAGAGACCTAATTTAAACGGATTCATGATTCCGTTAGGGTCAAGTGATTTCTTAATTCCTTCAAATACCTGCATAGCTGGTCCGTACTGTTCTTTCATAAGTCGTCCAAGCTTAATACCTACACCATGGTGGTCATTTACAACACCGCCATTTGCAAGCGCTGCACGAACGCCGCAGGTCCAGATTTCCTGATGGAGTCTTAAAGCCTCTACCGGATCTTCTGGTACATCTTTTCCATCTACGATGAAGCGGTCATAAATCATAGAGCCCCATTCATACCAGTGTGAGAAGTGTGCGATAAATTTGGCTTGTGGGAAGTTTGTTTCAATGGCTTCCTTCATTGCCCAATAAATTTTTTCAATCTTATCGTATGGAGCAATCGTATCCATCGTACCGAACATTTGCGGAATATCCATCATGTGTCCTGGGTAGAAGAATGTAATCTTTTCATTCCACCATTTTTCACCGTATTCACTTCCAAGGTCTTCTGCACCATATTTTGCAAATGTTTCAAGAAGAATCTTTTCTTCTACTTCTACCATTTCTTTGCATCCTTCGTATGCGATGTTCATGAATGCACCTGGCTTTTCAACTCCGACAATCTTCTTAATTAAAGAAGCTGTTTCTGCAGGGTCATATAAACGCATAACCGATGGTTTGAATTTCTGTAATAATTCTCTTGAAGCTTTGAACGCACCGCTCATATCCTGGAATAAGAAACCACGGAAACGTCTTTCTTCTGGCTGGTCATAGATACGAATCTGTGCTTTTGTGATAACACCGAGTGTTCCTTCAGAACCGATGAAAATCTGGTTCAGGTCTGGACCAGCTGCGTGTTTTGGTGCTGGAGAAGTATAGATAATATCTCCATTTGGAAGTACTACTTCCATTTGAAGTACCATGTCGTCAATCTTACCGTATTTTGTAGAAACAACACCGATACCTCTGTGAGCAAGGAAACCACCTACTGTTGAACATGTGAGTGAAGATGGATAGTGCATTGTCGCCTTGCCAACTTCGTTTGCTGCCCATTCAATATGTTTGTAAATAGCACCTGTACCACATTCGATGTACATACTGTCTGTATTTACTTCATAAATTTGGTTCATTCTCTTTGTATCTAAGATAATGCCGCCACAAACTGGGATAGCACCGCCCTGTGTTCCGCCGCCGGCACCCCATGTAGTAACTGGAATTTTGTAATAGTTCGCAATTTTTAAAACCTTAGATGTTTCTTGCGCATCTTTAGGTGCTACTACGAAGTCTGCCTCTGGCATTCTTCTTCCGCGGTCAGCCCACATACGTGATAACCAGTAGTAGTCAACACTGTGTGTTACTTTGTCAATCTGTTTTACCGAACAGTTTTCTTTTCCAACTGCGTCTTCTAACTCAGTCAGAATCATTGCATGTAAAAATTCGTTCATTTTCTTTCTCCTCTCTCCAATCAGAAATCTCTTTCCTAATTTTAGAATTTGTGCTATATTTAAATCACATCTTTGCCCTCATCATAGCGATTAGAGGGCAAAAATTCAATTCATGCGCGAAAATTATTTCCAATATTTTTTTAGTCATTTTCACTTTTTAGTTGATTTTGGAAATTATTTTCATTTATGGAGGAAATTTATGAAGTCAATTTTTCTAAATATTCGAGCAAAATACGATGAAATGGGACCAGGAGAACGCAAGATTGCAGACCTTTTAACCGCCAAGCCAAGTTCGATTCTTCCGCTTTCCATTACAGAATTCGCCGAAAAAGCAGGGTGCGGAAACGCAACTCTGGTGCGCTTTTCAAAACGACTGGGATTAAACGGATATCAAGACTTAAAAATTGCTGTGGCACAGGAAATGGCAACCCTATCACAGGACCAGACGGAAATTACACCTTCAGATACCTGCTATGCCATGTTTACGAAAAGACTGAGAGATGTTCAGGTGACTTTGCAGAAGACGCGTTTTGCTTTGAAACCAGAAGCCATGGACCTTGCGGCGAAGAAAATTATGAACGCAAAAAGAATTGTTATTTTCGGACTTGGTAACTCAGCTGCCATTGCACACGATGCACAGCACAAATTTCTGCGTGTAGGACTCAATGCCGCCGCGTGCTCCGATAATCACCTACAGACAATTATTGCGTCGCATTTGACACCAGATTGCGTTGCTATTGGTATTTCTCATTCTGGACATTCTGTAGATATTGTGGAGGCGCTAAAGCTTGCCCGGATTTGTGGTGCTACTACTATCTGTGTCACCAACCACGCAACAAGTCCGATTACAGAGGTTGCTGATATTTGTCTTTTCACACAATCAGAGGAAACACAGCATTCTATATTAGGTATGAGTTCCAGAATTGCACAGCTTACAATTTTCGACGCCATTTATACCTATATTGTGGCCAACTCCGATATACAAGCATCGAAGGCAATTCGAGATACAGAATCCGCATTGAAGGATAAGAAGTACTAGGACATGACAAGAGGCTGAACGCTAACGCGCCAGCCTCTCATTTTATTCCAGTATATTTGTATAAATATAATCAATTCCATATTCCATCAAACGCTCTGCATCCTCCGGCTCATCCACCGTCCATGCCGCCAATTTGATTCCTTTCTCATGAAACATCTGAATCATTTCTTTGGTGTATATATCATATTTTGTATTCAGCTGCATCTTATATTTCTCAACAATCTCCAACTCACTTGCTCTGATTTTTTTCCAGATTGCCAATTGTACTTCCTGTTCTGGATACTTTTCTTTGATATAGATAAGATTGTCCACGTCAAAGGACGAAAATATAGTCTTCTCCATATAATCAAATAATTCTACAACTTCACAAACCTTTTCCAAGTCTTCTGTAGAAAATGAACCTTTTAATTCTAAAATTGCCACTTTCCCATAACGTTTACAAATGGAAAGGAACTCTTCGATTGTAGAAATACGAAGATCCGAACGTGCCTTTGTTCCGTCCTTGTCTTTGAGACGCATTTGACTCATGGTCTCAAAGGTTACCTTCTCAACATCGATATCATCCCCGCTATAGCGAAACAGATTAAAATCATGTGCCAAAACAAATTTTCCATCGACTGTTTTATGTACATCTGTCTCTATGGCATAATAAGAACGGTTTGCAGCCGCGATAAATGCTGCATTGGTATTCTCACGCTCAATACCGCTCAGTCCACGATGTGCCACCATGAGAGTACCATTTCTATTTTTCACCTTGATGGTATCCTTCAAACTCAACTCCTCCTCTGCTTTCGATACTGAATCGGTGATACCCCGCATCGCTTTTTAAATAAATTCGAAAAATAGTGCTGGTCCTCGTATCCAAGGGACGCCGCAATCTCCTTTACAGACAAGTCACTTTCCTGCAATAAATTGGACGCAAGAATCATTTTCTGCTGTATCTGATACTCATAAGGAGTCACCCCAAAGCTGGAATGAAATCTTTTTATCACAAAATCTTTAGAGCGATAAATCATATTCGCCAGCTCCTGATTACTAACAATACGTTTCGGATTCATGGCAATATATTCCACCAATTGATTCATCTCATCTTCGTCTCCCATTAAACCACTTTTCACATTTCCTCTATTGAGTTTAGAAAGTTTAATGATAATTTCTAAATAATCAACAGCTGCCTGTTCAAACCGCTCCGACTGATTTATAGAACTATCAGAGAGTCTATCCAGCATATTTCGAAAATCTCTTTCCAATCCATCACCGCGAAGTACAACACTTCCTCTGGTTCCAAGTTTGTATTCATCCAAAATTCTTTCTGATAAAGACCCTCTTATATTAAAAAATATTTTCACCCAAGGATCCTTCGCATCTGTCCAGTACTTATGGTTCGTTTTCTGACGCAAAATATACACCTGTCCTGCAGATGCTGTGTAGTTCTTCCCATCAATACTTATATATCCTTTGCCTTTAACAACATATTCCAAAACTGTTTCTTTGCTATCTTTTCTTGACAATTCATAGGTTTCATCACAATAAGAAACACCTGCCATTTCTAAATAAAAAGGAGCCTTCGTCTGCGCGGTATAAAAATGTATAATATCTTCTCTCATTTGTATCCTCCCTTTCTAGAAACACTTTTTTATATTATACATCATATTTTCCATTTTTTTAATATATTTATTATTTCCAGTGAAGGGTCACAATACCATTTGCAGGAACATTCACTTCTATAACCATACTATTTATCACAAGTTTACATGTTCTTTCATTATCTTGGTTTGTATTGGTAATAACCGCTGCTAAACTTCCATCTGGATTCTTCACTACTACATTAACCAGCTGATAATTGTTTAAGTCTGTATCTGTCGAATACAATACACGGGCACCACGCTGCATAAATTTACTATAATGCGCCAACGCGTAAAAATCTTTTCCATACATGATTTTTCCTGTTTCTGTATTGCATGTAATAAGCCCTGAACAATGGGTATTAATATTTTCAAATGTTGGTCCACCATTCTGGTCAAGAGCAATATTCCACATAATGAAGCATTGTGCACCACTTTGCAGATACTTTGTAATTCTTCTTGATACACTTGTAAGTTTTTGAAGCGTGTCTGGATTATCTGAAGATGCTTCTGAGACATAAAACAGTTTATTCGGAAAAAGGTCCCTTGAAATCTGCATAAATTCAGGCAGCCCATTATACCAATGAAATGCAAATCCTTCTGTTGTATCCATCGTTTCTTTCATAATATTATTTCCTTTCGGGAAATAGCATGTATTATAATCCAAATTCAGAATTTTTGTCCTAAGACCAGCTTGATTCAACATCGGTCTCATATTGTTATTGGTAAATGCAATTAAATCTTCCGGCTCCCAGTACATCCCCGCCCAGTTCAAATGTGCAAACGGTTCGTTCTGTACAGTCATAAAATCTACAGGCAATCCTTGTTCTTCATAAGATTGAATTGTTTTTACAATATATTTTGCGTACACATCGTAACATTCCTTGCGAAGAATCGGATGGTCTTTACTCTTCCAGCAGAACTTATCCTTCATCCAAAGCGGTGCTGTCCAAGGCGATAGCATTAAAAGAATGTCGGGATTAATTCTTTTCGCCCATTGTGTAAAAGGCACAATCTCTTTCATATCGTGTGAAAAATCGAAATGTTCTAATTCCCAGTCTTCTTCTCCCTCTGGCATATCATTATAAGTATAATATACTGGTGTAAAATCCGAGCCCCCAACACAGTTTCGAATCATAGAAAGTCCAATTCCCTCTTCCTTATCAAAGAATTGAATCATTGCCTTTTCCACTTCTTCTTTATCCACATTTGACATTGCAATTGCAGCCGAATCTGTGAAAGAAGCTCCAAATCCATGAATATCCTGATATTCCTTATCTGGCTCTACAACAATCATAGAACCGCTTGAAATATCCAAATCTTTTCTGTCATAGATTTTCACAAATTCTTCTGATTGCTTTTCAAATCTCACATTTTCTTTTGAAAGATAAATATTCATTTTCTCCTTCTCCTCTCATGCACAATCGTGAAAAAGCAACTGTCGCGCTCTCGAATTTTCATTCGCCAACGCGACAGTTATCATTCATTTATTGTTCTGCGTCTTCTTTCTTTTTCTTTTTCAAGAATATTAGAATAATAAACAATACAGCTAACGCCAATGCAGAACCAACAATTGTCGCTACTGCAACCATGTTCGTTTCATTGTCTTCTTCAATTTCAATCACATTAGATGCCTCTGCACTCAATTGTGTATGGTCAATATCTGTATTATTTACATCATATGGCTCTACTTCTGTATTAGTAGAAGATACACCTGCAGTCAAACGAATAGCATCATGATCAATCCAGTATAATCTATACTCGTCTTCCACTCTTGGACTTACACCTGAAATGTAATCTGCCAAAGTTGTGGTAACCATAATATTGTTTTCACCTTCTTGTAAATCCACTTCTATAATTCTAGACATAGAACCTGTACCTGCATCTGGGCAAAATTCCACTAACTGTTTTTCGCCTTCATTTACAGATACCGCAAAACCGATAGTACCCTTTTCTACAAGCTCGTTAAAGGTGTAATTGATAACTCCACCATTAAATTGAACAGACAAATAATATGTTCCAGCTTTTTCTGCAATTACCGTATAAGTTACACGTGAAAGCTCACCAAGGTTTTTCACATCAAGGTTTGCAAAAGTCACATCTTTTTCGTCCACATACTTGTAATCTCCGTTGCCCAGACACTGTCCGCCTGAAGAACCTGATGAAGAATTACCTACATAAGTTACAGCCTCTGAACGTTCAGCTTCTACCACACCATTTGTTGGTACAAATGCAATATTCTTGCTGTCTGCTGCTGTAACTTCAATGTAGTTGTAGTCAATCCAGCAATATCCTTCACCCTTGATAGAATCGCCCGTTAAGTGTGACAAACGAACCACATGGTTTCCTTTGGACAATTCCATTGTGACTGGAATCAGACTTGAATTTGTCTTATCTTTTACGCAATGAACTGTATGGAAGGATACTTTGCCATCTACTTCAATGGCTACTGTCGCATCCATTTCCTGCACTGTAGGCTTATAAATACCATAAGATGCTTCGAAGTATACCGTGTATGTTCCTGCTTGTTTTGCATTTACTGTATATTGTACGAATGGTGTTGTTCTCTCATCAATTCCATTCTTTTGGATTTGTGCAACTGTCTGAGAACGTCTGTATTTTGCACTTCCGACAAATCCTTCTTTTGCATCCTTACCTTCGGCTGCCGCATTCACCTTTGTCATATTTGGAAGACCAACATCTTCTGCTTCAATTCTTACCAAATCTTCAATATTTGTTGGTGATTTTTGTGTCTTCGCAAGAACAAGTCCATCATATAGTGTTAAATAGTCAAAATTCATCCAGCGATGTGACCAATCTGTTGCTGCCATTTCTTCTGTATCCATTGGCAATGGGGAGGTAAATGTCATTGTGTGTTCCCCTTTTTCAAGATAAACAGTAATGATAGCTTTATTCTGTTCCGACGCCTTACCACTTCTATTGTATTTTACAACACTGATTTCATCATCAACAATCATAGCAATTTGGCTCTTTGCTAATCGTCCGTCTCCACAGAAATTCATTGAAAGGCTATAATAACCATCTTGTGGTGCATCTACAGTAAATGAAAAATATGGGATCATCTTTATTTGTTCAACTGTAAAGTTTTCCATTGTAAGTCCAATGGATTTGGCACGAATGACTTTCGCACTTCCCAGCAATTTATCATTAGATGCCTTCTCTTCCTTTGCACCTGCCTGCGAAGCGATCAGATTGTAGAATTCACTATTTTCTGCTTCCACAACTGTTGCAGTTCTTTCTACCGCTGTAAGTCTTTTATCAATATCTAAGAAATCTTGATTCACCCATGAAGATACTGTAAAGATTTCCTGATCTGTTGTATAAGATGTTACACGAATAATATTAAGTCCCTTCTTGAGAGTAACATCTACTGCTACCGCCTCAGATTCTCCCCAATCTGCAGTGTACTGTGCTTTATAAATATCATGATTTACAAGTACAGCTACGAATGGTTTTGCAATTTCGCCTCTATTTTCAACTTTCTTATTCACATCTGCAAGGAAGCCTGCACGAATGGTGTATTCGCCATCCTCTGGTGCTTCTACTGCATATTCCACATATGGCGTGTGATTGCTACTTCCATCAATCCAAACCTTCAGTTCCTCAAAAGTCTGTTCCATTTCCCAGCGATTCACTCCACCAATTACAGTGCCGCCTGAAGCCTTCGGAGCTGCTTCCGTTTTATTTGTATATCCTTGATATACAACATATTTACTATTTTCGCTTTCAATACGAGTATAATGTGGATTCTCCACTTCTGCTATAGCCGGAACATTTTCAATGGTTAGTCCTTTACTTAAAATAAATGTATTAAAGTTAATCCATGGATGTGTCGTTCCGTTACCTTGTGTTAACTCGTTCTGTTTTGCATACTCATCATACTCTTTTGCAGTCTCCGGCATAGGAGATGTAAAGGTAAGAATATGCGTGCCCTTTTGAAGGGCAACTGTCGCCTTAATCTTAGTTGGTGATACCAATTTAAACGGCAATACCTGCACGTCTTTTCCATCTACAATCAGTCCGATTTGGTCAGAAATTGTTTTTGTGTTTGTCTCAATTTCTAATAAAATATCATATGTTCCATCTGCTTCCGCATTTACTTTTATGGCTGCATATGGCATATATGGTGTATTGTCTACTGAAACTTTGTCTAAGGTCAATTTGTCATATCTCAAATCACCTGCATCTAAGTTTCCTAAAGTATCACCATTATCTTTGAAATAATTTGACAACACTTTTGTTTCATCACCAGCGTTTACCTTTGTCTCTCCCAGGTCGTCTAATGTGCCTAATAAAGCAGTTACTTCTGATAATTCAGGCTTATCCATTATTTCGAGTCCCGGTTCAACCACAATTGTGAAAATATTGGTCCATGGATAAATATCCCATGCATTTCCCACTACATCAACCGCTTCTTTTGGCATAGCCGCAGTAAATGTGATATAGTGGACTCCTTCTGTCAGATATACGGTCTGTTCTATAAACTGACAAGAACCTTCTAACGCCTTAGTATAGTTTAGTGTATAAGCATCTCCATCAACAAGCATTCCTATTTGAGTAGGAATTTTTGCCGAAATCTCAGGTATAATCTTATAGTTTCCAGCTTCCTTCGCATTTACTTTGATAGATGCAAATGCCCAGTCGCCTAACAATTCTTTTGCATATGGTAAAAGTGCAATATTGGCTTCGTCTTCTACCATATCTGTATAGACTCTATCTTGCAATACACCTTCTTTTTTGGTGAAACCATTGTAGAATACTTTGCTTTCATTACCTGCATCTACGTATTTGCGACGATTCTCTTCACGCTCTTCTAACGGATTATCATTTGCTTCTAGTGTTTTCACCCAAGCTTCCACATAAGGAGTAATTAAACGATATCCTTCGTCACTCAAATGAATTTCATTTGCTTTTCCTCCTGAAAAAATGCTGGCTTTCTTATCAACCTGTAAAATGTCATAGCTGTATGATAATTCCTGCCCATTTACATCAACAGTTCCCTCATATAAATCAATATAAGAAATGCCCCATTTCTCACAAGCTCTTTTTGCCTCATCGAAATATGCTTTCATATCTTGCGTATGACCACCCCAATCAGAATTTGGAGTTGCATAGTTGATAATATATCCTAATTTTGCATTCTCAAAGTTCTCATAAGCATAGTAGAACATGGTTTCCAATGCGCCAATATAAGTTTCGTTATCAAAGGCAGCTACATCCCACGATTCAGAAACCTTACCTATTTCCGCCTTTGACATTGCATCATTGATTCCACCATGCATAATTACATAATCATAGTTATTCGCAGCATTTGCTTTTAACTGATGAACAATATGCCTTGCACTCACTGTAGTTATGGTTGCACCTTTAATCGCAGCATTGGTCCAATCCATTTGATTCCAGGTTCCGATTTTGGAAGCCCAGCTAACTTCAGAATGGGTAATGCTATCCCCCACAAAGAGGATACTCTTATCAACCAATGGATTCTCTTCTACACTGAGTCTTCCGCTCACTGTAAATGAATAGAAATTGAGCCATGGATAGGCGCTATTCATTGCTGCGTAGCTATCTGTACTTGGATCAGTGATAGCCTGTGCTTCTTCCTCTGTCAAAGGCATGGCCGTTGTAACTGCAATGGTATGAGTTCCTGCAGTTAATTTGATAAATGTACCTATTTTTTGCTTGTCATCACCTGAAGCAAGCTGCACTGGATACACTTCTGTGCCATCAACAATCATTGCTGCATATTGGGATGTTCGGTTGGCTCTAGCGTTGACTGTAGCATAAATATCATACCAACCTTCCTGCTGTGCAGTTACTGTTACAGACATGTATGGTACACGAGTAAGACCATGTTCCAACACATTTTCAACAGATACTCTGTCTGTATCATTTTTCAAATCTTCTCTATATGCTTCCAAATAGTCAACTTCAACATTATCAATCTCATCATCTTTGTAGGTAACCCAATTCTTAGAAACACTTGAAAGTTCTACCGATTGAGCAGCTACATTCATGTTATTTGAGATACTCAAACCTTTATCAAGATGAATCTTATTAAAATCAAACCAAGGATATTCATTGCCATTTCCTACTATAGTTTTTTCTGCATTGACTGGCATAGGACTAGTAAATATCAAAAGATGAAGCCCTTGTGTTAATTTAACCTCTGTAGATATGGTTGTCTTTGTATTTTTTGTGAAGTTCAACTGTTGAACATCCCCATCAACCAAAAGTGCGATCTGAGATGATGCTTCTGCTGCAGTATTTGGAGCTACTTCCAGGCAAATATCGTAGCTGCCATCTGCTTCCGCATTGACCATAACTGCTGCGTATGGGATACGAGAAAGCTGTGACATCTCTAATCCTTCAATAGTGTATTTGCTATACTGCATATCACCACGCGAAGCACCACCTAATGTATTTCCATTATCGGTATAGTGGTTTGATAAAACATAATTCTCATCCCCTGCATGGTAAGTTGTACCAAGATGCGCCTTTATGTCATCTATACTCGGTTTTGAAATATTCGTAAGCCCCGTACCAAATACGATGGTATTGTAATCCATCCATGAATAATAGGTACCATCGGACTGAACATCTGTAGATATTTCCTCTGGCATAGGAATAAAAAATGTAATTATATGTTCTCCAGCAGTTAAGTACAACGATGCGTCAATCCCTGTTGGTGAGACCTTTTTAAAAGGCATACTATATGAGGTGCCATCTACAAGCACTCCAAGTTGTGGAGATACTGTCCCTGTATTCATTCCAGCATTTACTGTAATGTCATAATACCCATTTTTCTCTGCAGTTACTTTTACAGAGGCAAAAGGCCAGCGTTCAATTAAATTGCCTCCATATGGCAGAGTTGCAATCGTAGGCAAATCCGTACGCATATCACCAGCAGAAACACTATTTAAAGAATTTCCATTATCAGTAAATTTATTTGCAAGAACTTTTGTTTCATCGCCACCATTTACTGAAGTTTGACTAACTGGAATAATTTCTACTCCTGATTCGACAGCAAGATAATCATGATTCAGCCAGGCAGTATTAAACCAATCTGTATCCTTGATAAGACCTGTGGTACGAATCACATTTCTTCCCGCTTTCAACTCAACTGCAAGTGTCTTATTTTCCCACACATTACTACTACCATATGTCTGCTCAACCTTATACACGTTTTCATTTACAATTACTGCAAAAGCGGTGCAATCCATCCCATCTGCATATGTTCCGCCAAATTGATATCCTACATTCAAAAAATATTCTCCATCTTCCGAAACTTCTGCAATATATTGAACGTATGGAATACCATTTTTGGACAAACAATTCAGTTTTCCATCCTCTTTTACTAATTCTGACAGAGTCTGTGTTATCTTAGCTTTATTTGCATCTTTTGCATTATTACCGCTAAGTTTATACCCATCACTACCCATATGATCTGAAGTTGCGTATGTCGTATTGCCGGCCTCTACTCGTGTATAGAAACTAGAAACTACATCTGCATCTGTTAATGCATTGTCAAGAACAGTCAATCTAGAATCTACTATAACATTTTTAAAATCACACCAACCCCAATCTACGTTGTCTATTCCTGTAATCGCAGCTTTATTTTCTGGCATTGGTGAAAATATAACAACCACGTGTTCCCCTATCGGTAAATCAACGCTAACTTTAGCCGAACTAGATGCATTTGTATAACTTAAAGTGTATACTTCATTATTGACACATAAAGGTATTTTGAACTTACTATTCTTACACCCATTTGTCTCTACGCCAAGTTCATATGTACCCGCTTCATCCACATCAATTTTATATGCAAACCAATTCCACGCTGTGCCACTTGCATTAAACTCTTCAATTACATCCATACGTAAAGTTTCAATCGTTGGCTTATCAGCTCTAACATTACTTTGATTTATACACCCCAAATTTCCATTTGATTCCTGCATATTATCACTTCTATAAACATATTGGGGGTCAATTGCAGAATAGGTGTCTGTCTCTCCCGCAGCCTTTACCTTTGTGAGACCTTCCGTCGGCACTGCTGTCACCACCAGCGCAAAGGCCAGCACTGCAGCAATTATTTTTCTTAATTTCATTTAGGAATTCCTCCTTTCTCTAATAATGAAATCTAATTTGCATTCCAAGTAATGGTTACCATGCTGCGGGCTGCAACCGTTGCTTCCATTACCTTGTCGCCCATTACAAACTTACACACAGCATCCTCGTTTGCATTACTGTTTACAATAACTGCTGTCATTGTTCCATTTGGATTGCGTGTAACGACATTCACAAGCTTATATTCACTGTCAATGCCTGTGTCTGTAGAATCTACAACCACTGCTCCTTGATGAATGAATTTGCTGAAATGTGCCATCGAGTAGAAGTCTCCAGTAAACTCTACAGAATCTGTTTCTTCATCAATTGTCAGGAGTCCTGAATTGTGTAAGTTAATATCTCTATAGCTTGGTCCACCATTTGGTCCTACAGCCAAATTCCACATAATATATCCATTTGCACCCGAACGCAAACTACGTGCTGCATAGGATGTAATCTTAAGCATTTGCGCCAAACTTGAAGGTCTGTCGTAAGATGCTTCTGTTACATACATATCCACGCCTGGGAAATTCTCTGCAAACTCAGCCATTTGCTCTGGTTCTCCGTAGTACCAGTGGAAAGCCATACCGTCTGCATTTCCAATCGTCGACGCCATAATCTGTTCTCCACCGTCAGCAATACGGCTCCAGTTATAATCCAGATTGTGAATCTTAGTTGTAAGACCTGCTGCGTCAAGTGCTGGTCTTAAACGGTCGTTTGTAAAGTTGGCAAGCTGTTCCCAGTTCCACATCATACCTGGCCAATCCAGAGAAGAGAATGGTTCATTCTGTACAGAGATAGAATATACTGGAACTCCTTGTTCCTCATAGCCCTGAATACATTTTACTAAATAATTTGCATACGCATTATAGCAATCACGACGAAGACTAGCATTTGCTGTTCCAAGCCATTCATACTCTGTCTTCATCCAAAGTGGTGCTGTCCATGGTGCCAGGAACAATTTAATATCTGGATTCAATTCCATTGCTCTCTTTGTCAAGGCTACTTGATTTGCTGCTTTGGAAAAATCAAAATTATTTAATTCAAAATCCTCTTGTCCTTCTGGCATATCGTCATATGTATAATACTCTAAAGAGAAGTCACATGCGCCGATTGGATTACGAATAAGATCAAGACCAATTCCCTTTTCTTCGTCAAAAAGTTTCACCATTACATCTTCTCGTTTATCTTCTGGAAGTTCCATAAAAAGATAAGACGCTGTATCTGTAAAACTTGCGCCAAACCCGTCAATCGTCTGCTTTGCCGCCTCTGCATCAACCTCGATAATGATTCCACTCTTGTCATCTAATTCACTTTTGTCGTAAACATGAATATAATCTGCTTCTTGTTTCACGAATTTTACATCAGCATCAGAAACGAATGCTAACGGTTCTTCGCCAATGATGTATTGTTGTTGTTTTACTTCTTCCTTTTGCTTGTCTGAATCCACCTGTTCATTATTTCCACAAGAAACAAGACCAAGCATCATCACTCCCGCTAAAGTCCATGATATTATGCGACGTAAACGCATAGGATTCACACTCCTTCCTATTTTTGTTCGTAAGCGTGATCTTTATAGAACTGTTCTAAATTTGTTTTTAATTTTGTTTCAAAATTTGCCCATGTATCTTTTGCAGCAGTATTTACTTTATTTTGTAAATCCTGAGCTAAAGCATGTGCGTCTCCACCATTTTCAATTTGCTCTTCTGTCTGCTCTAAATATTCATTTACATCGTTCCAGAAGTTAGGAATGAGTTTATTCGCATCTGCAATAAAGATTTTTTCTGGATTTTCAGAAACGGTATTCAACATATATTTCATACCTTCTGGAATAATATCAGAATCATTATAAGCTTTTAATACTTCTGGGTCAGAAGATGCTGGAGTATAAAGTGCAGATGTAGAAGCATTTTCTGCTGAATATTCCATACGGGCAAGGCATCCTTCTTCGCTGTAGCTTAAGAATTTCACAAGCTCATATGCTGCTTCTGCTTTTTCCTCTGTCACTGCTGGTGTCATAAATACGTAGTCAATATGTGTCTGAATTCTTTCTGAAACATCTTCTGCGTGTGGAACTGGATAGATATCCCATTCAAAGTTGAATTTATCTGCCATCCAATATGTTTCCCATGTGTTATGGTTACCAAAAAGAACTTTACCTGATGCAAGAGCATCGGCACTACCACCAAACTTGTTATCATAAGCATCTGCAATACCGTTATTACGCTTATCCCATTCTTTCAATTCGTCAGAAACAAGTCCTGGTACGCTGCGTAATTCTTTGATATATTCTTGTGCTTTTGTCCAAGCACCGCTTGTAAAGTCAAACTCATGTGTTTCCATGTTGTATCCATACATTTGATATGGTTCATCCATCATAGCCCCCATTAATTTTGTCTGCAGCGCATGAGTATCATCATCACCTACTACGATGTTAATACCTGAATATTGACTATCTGTAGCTGCTTTTGCAAGGCTTATGAACTCTTCGATTGTCCAATCATAATCTGGTGTATCAAGATTCTTTGTTTCAAGAAGATCTGTGTTGATTAACATACCATTAAACTGAACACGGTATGGTAATGCATATAAATGTCCGTCATAAGTATAGTTATCAATACCTGCCTGCAGTGCATTATCCTCGTCTCCGTCTGCTGCATATAAATTATCTAATGGATATGCAAGACCTTGGCTTAAGATATAAGCAAAGTTTTCAACCCCCACTGCTACGTCTGGTAAATTGCTGCCTGCAGCAAGCTTACTAAGTTCTGTTGGAGTCTGGCCTCCATCACCTGAACTCAAAACTAAATCCACTTTAATGTCTGAATGTGATTTTTCAAAAACTTCTACTACTGTCTTAAGTTCATCTTCAAAGTCGTATGGTACAAGCAATGAAACAGTAACTGCATCACTGTTACTTTCATTTCCACTGCCACTACCGCCACAACCTGTGACAAGACCTGCAAGCATCACGATTACGAGTATCATTGAAATCATTCTTAATACTTTCTTTTTCATAGTTTTCCCTTCCTTTTCTTTTATTTTTTTCAGATTTGTCAGCAACATCCAAAATATCTTTTGTGCTATTTTTATTATACAACGCACCTTTTCGACGCAAAATCAGTTATAATATACAAAATGTTCGATATAAATTTTAAAAAAGGTGAAAAAAACATTAAAAATGTGAGGAATAAACGAATTTCCAATTCTTAATTCTATTCCTCACATTTTTAGGCATGTTTTTTTGATTTTTCATTTCTTTGTTTGATATAAAAATACCAAAAAAGTTGGATAATTTCACCATCCAACTTTTTCCTTCATTCATTATCTTGTTATGCTTCACCCTTCATTTTCGCAAGTTCCTCACGAAGTCTTTTGTTTTCGGCTTCTGCTCTTTCTGCCCGCTGGCGCTCGCGTTCTGTATTGACTTGTTCTTCCGCGCGACCTTCTTCTCGACCTTCTTCTCGACCTTCTTCTCGTACAGCTTCCTCATACATTTTCTTATCAAACGTCGTCAAAAACATATCTACTACCTCCGCACGATGTTTTACCAAAACATCCTTTAAAATTCCTTTATTGATGCATTCATCCGTTGCCATGACTACCGCTTCTTTTTGTCCAAAGCCTTTCTTCAAATATCCTCGAACACAACTCACAAAATATGAATAATCATGTAATCTTTTACAGCTATTCAATAATTCCTGATTGTGTCCGTAATTGATATTTATAAACTTAGCCACACATTCCACGGCAGGCTCTTCTTCATGCTTTTCAAATGCATCAGAAAGTCTCATACATAATTCCTCAGGGATATCCTCTTCTCCATTGTAAAAGACAACAAACCTAGGAAAGGGTAACTTAATGAGTGTTTTCTGGTACTTATTCAACCCATGTGTTTCGATATAGGTCTCAAACATTTTTGCAAAATACAATAGTCCACGTAACGGCATATTTTTATTTAATGTACTCTGATGCTCAAACAGATTCATATCATTGGCAATGAGAAATGCTAAATCATTCTTCATTCCAATATAAATTACATTTTCCATCGTAGTAATCACCAAATCATCTGGATTCGTATAATTTGTATGATTCATGGCATTGTACAACTGTAAAATTTCTTTCTTCTCCCGAAACACAAAGCGAAACAATATATCCTTATACTTTCGCTTCACAAAAACACGTTTAAATGCTGCTAATACTTCTTTTACTTTCATGAAATTCCTCCTTTGATTACCTGCAGGAGGTTTATCACACTATTTTCAACCTCTCTGCTTTTATTTACTGGATATTAAGCATCGAGATTTCTTTTGACGCCATAACGGCAAGATAATAGATGTGATAACTCACTAGAAATATAGAAATATTAATGCTTACAGATATTATAACATAGTCACCAAAAGAATACCACATTATTTGTGAACAGAAATATTAAAAAGGCCATCCAACATTTAATTGGATGACCTTTTCTACTATTCTAACCATAAAATCATTTCTAAGATTCGTTTTACACAAACGCAAAGTTCTTCTCTTGTAAGTCTGCCATTTTCCATAGCTTCCTTCAAGTTCGGTTCATCGCCACGTGACATTTTAAGGTCATTACCTGCCAGCACTTCCTTGCAGTGTTCCGCACGTGTATGCCAGTCAGTTGTCACCATGCCATCGAATCCCCACTCGCCTCTTAAAATACCTTCTAAAAGTTCTGTATTTTCTGAAGCACGAACTCCATTGATAATATTGTAAGAAGTCATAATTGTCTTTGGTTTTGATTCTTTCACGCAGATTTCAAAGCCTTTGAGATAAATCTCTCTGAGTGCCCTTTCTGATACAACCGAATCGGAATTCTTTCGATTTGTTTCTTTATTGTTACATGCAAAATGTTTTGGTGTTGCTGCGATATTCTGTGACTGAATACCATTTACTTTGGCAGCCGCCATTTTACCTGATACAAATGGATCTTCTGAGAAATATTCGAAGTTTCTTCCGCAAAGAGGACTTCTGTGAATATTGAGTGCTGGAGTTAACCAGATATGGAGGTTATTTTCCTTCACTTCTAATGCACCAGCTTTTCCAATCTCTTCCATAAGCTCTAAGTTCCATGTACATGCAATGGCTGTAGCTACAGGGAATGCTGTCGTAAGGACACCTGTAGGACGGTTAATACGAACACCTGCAGGACCATCTGCTGTCATAATTGGTGGGATTCCGTAAAGGCCAAGGCAGCCAAAACCGGAAGTATTTGCCACACCTACGTTTGGATGACCACCTACTAAATAAATCAATTCATCATCGGTAAGCTGTGCCATAAATGTATCTAAATCAATTTTTCCTTCTGCAACGTCAATTAAACGATACATTTTTTCTGGCTTTTCTGCACACTTGTATTCACATGGGAATTCGGTTCTTACTGCCGGTTTACATTCGATTGTGTCATATGCTCCATCTGCTTTCAGACGCTTGTCCAAATTTTCTGGTGCACAGTAAGAATGTAACTGTTCTGTCACTCTGTCTTCATCCACCACATATGTATACTCAATAGCCTTAGCACTGCGCACATCAGCACCAACATAGATTTTGTATTCACCCTTTTCAAGTATAAATGCTGATTTTGCAATTACACCATGTTCATCGAAAGATGCCATATCATTTACATCATATGTAATTGTCAGAACCTGGCTCTCACTTGGAGCCAATTCTTTTGTTTTTGCAAATCCGCAAAGTTCTCTTGCTGGTTTGTCTAATTTAGCAGAAGGTGCACTGTAGTATACTTGCACTACCTCTTTCCCTGATACATCTCCTGTATTTGTTACAGTTACAGAAAGGATGATTTTATTTCCGATGCTGCAGGCCTGCATTTCAGACAAATGAAAGGTTGTATAAGAAAGACCATAACCAAATGGATAAACTACGCAGTCTTTTTTGCCTGGGATTGTTTCAAAATAACGATATCCCACATAAATATCTTCTGTATATTTTACATAATCTGCTGACTCGTGAAAGCCTTCTGAAGATGGATAATCATCAAAAGATTTTACACAAGTATCTACCATTTTACCAGATGGATTCACTTCACCAGTTAAGATGTCTGCTGTTGCAAGTCCGCCTTCCATACCGCCCTGCCAGATAGAAAATGCTGCTTCAATACCATCTTCATAAGCCAACCACGCAGTATCGATCATTGCACCTACGTTAAGGAGCACAACAATATGCTCGAAATTTGCTTTCACAGCTTCTACCATTTTTTGTTCCATTTCACTGAGGTAGAAATAATCATCTGTTCCATCATTTTTTCTGTCAAAATTTTCTCTTGAATAACGTCTGATTACAATGATTGCAGTATCCGTGAAATCCTTTGCCTTTTGCACAAGTTCCTCTGATACAGGTGGCTCCTCGAACATTCCCATACTTGCACCATTTTTATAAGCCTCTTCCACGTATCCCTGATAAAAAAGTGAAAGTTCATCAAATACATTGATGTAACCTTTTTTCAGTTTTAAGCCCTCATATATGTTGCGTACGTATGCAGTGTGAACGTCACCCGAACCACCGCCGCCTTTGATGTAATCAATCTGTCCGCATCCAAATACTGCAACCTTTGTACCCTTTGCAAATGGAAGTAACCCGTTATTGTTCTTTAAAAGTACAGTTCCTTCTGCAGCTGCTTGTCTTGAAAGTTGAATGTGTTTCTCACACCCTGTAATGAGAGAACGGTTGTCTCCAAGTGGTAAACAAGGTGTGTAAAGTGCTCTAGCCCATTTTTCCATCTCAAAATGCCTCCTCATTTTGTTTTTATATTCTTACTTTACATTTTAATCTATACATACTATAATACTAGGCATTAAAGATATAAAAATGCCTCATTTTTTGCGGTATTATCAAGGAGATAAGTATGTTATATCATATAGAAATGCGAAAATTTGCTTTTACAGCTCAAAGAATCGACAAATTACTACCAAGACCACATATCCATCCCCACTTGGAAATGATTTATGTAAAAAAAGGTCACAGTATCGCAACCCTGGACAACAGACAATATGAATTAGAAGCAGGTGATATTTTCTTAGCATTTCCAAACCAGCTTCATTTTTATCATGATATAGAGGCTACAGAAGGTTATTTAATTATTTTTGCACCTGAAATTTTCGCCGAATTTAAAGAAGTCTTTCAATCCAAGATACCAGAAACACCAATCTGGAAATCTGCTGTTCTTCCTGTGGATGTTCAAGATTTTTTAGAAAAGCTTACACAAAGATTAGAAACGGGAGCTGCAATAGATCAGATTGCTGCAAAGGGTTATCTTCTTACCCTTATGGCCGAAATGTTTTCACAAAAGGAATTGATTGATAAACCTGGCGATGAGGAAACAATCAAAAAGCTCCTTACCTATTGTTTGGAAAACTACACACAACCACTCACCTTAGAATCTCTGGCTAAAGAATTGTATTTGAATAAATATTATATCTCACACATTTTTCGTGAGAGAATGAACATTAGTTATAAGGATTTTATTACACAGCTGCGTGTGGAGCATGCTTGTAAGCTGCTGAAGAAAAATGTTAGTGTGACGGAGACAGCGTATGCTTCAGGATTTTCGTCTACAAAAACCTTTAACCGGGTGTTTTTGAAGTACATGAAGATGTCACCAAGAGGATATGCGAAATCAAACATCTTCTCTTGAACAAAAAACGAATACCCTTACGATGGGTATTCGTCATGTGATTTTTTTCTATATTGTGTCGGTGAAAGCCCACACCTCTTTTTAAACATATACGAGAAATAATGTTGATCATCATATCCCACAGCGGACGCAATCTCTTTCACAGACAGTTTCGTATTTTCCAACATATTTTTTGCACTAAATATCTTCTGCTGAATCTGATATTCGTAAGGTGTAACACCGAAGTTTGTTGAAAATCTCTTAATTACATAATCCTTCGAACGGAAAATAGCATCTGCCAATTCCTGATTACTTACAATTCTCTTTGGATTCAAAGTGATATATTCAATCAGTGTATTCATCTCATCTTCCACACTCATCAAATCGCCGCTTGAATTGTTGCGCATCTTATCCAGTTTTGACAGCTTTGTGATTAAATGCAAAAAATCAACTGCCGCTCTGTCAAACCGCTCCGACTGAACAATGGTGCCATCTGAAACGTGGTCCAACATCTCCCGGAAATCCTTCTCCATGCCTTCTCCATTTAACACAACCTTATTCTTGCCGCCAAGCTGATATTCGTCAAGGATTCTTTCAGCAAGGGTTCCTCTAAAGTTAAAGAATATCTTTACCCAAGGTTTCTTACTGTCTGACCAATAGGTATGTGTGGTTCTTTTACGTAAAATATATACCTGCCCTGCGGATGCGGTGTAATGCTCTCCGTTCACATTCAGATATCCCGTACCTTCAACGATATATTCGATTACCGTTTCCTTACTTTCCCATCTGCTCATCCTGTAGCTGCCATCACAATAAGAGATACCGGCCATTTCCAAATATAAAGGCACTCTTGTCTGAGGTACATAAAAATGAACTATATCTTCTTTCATCTTTTGTACGCCCTCCTATTCCAGAATGTTTGTAGTAATGAAATCTATACCATCTTTAATAAGGCGTTCTGCAGTCTCTAAATCATCTACCGTCCAAGCGTTCACCTTGATTCCTTTGCTGTGGCATTTATCAATAAATTCTTTCGTAAATAATCTTGAATGTGCATCCAAGTCCATCTTATATTTAACTAATTCTTCAATTCTCTCATCACCCACTGGTTCCCATGACAAGAACTGTACAGTCTGTTCTGGATTTCTTTCTTTCACAAGAACCATGTTATTGAACTTGAAAGAAATGAACACGGTCTTTTCCATATAATCATCTGCTTCGATAATCTTGCAGATTGCATCAATATCTTCTGCAGTAAACTCGTCCTTGAGTTCCAGAATTGCATACTTTTCATAATGCTTGCAGATACCAATATATTCTTCAAGAGAAGGAATTCTAAGGTCTGTTCTGCTTCTCATACCGTCTTTTTGCAGTACACGGATGTTACGCAGGGTCTCATATGTAGCTTTGTTAATCTCAATATCATCGCCTGTTGTGCGAAGTGTATTGGCATCATGCATAAGAACAAATTTACCGTCTGCTGTTTTATGAACGTCTGTTTCAATACCAAAATACGAGCGATTACCTGCGGCGATAAATGCGGCATTCGTATTCTCTTGTTCCAGACCACTAAGTCCACGGTGTGCAATTATTAAGGTACCATTTTTATTCTCAATTTTAATTGTATTGCTCATGAGAATTCCTCCTTGCTTTCTAAATAGATATAAATCATACGTTATTGTGATTGTATTATACAATAGCAGTTCCATGAATAAAATTGGTAATAATATACAAAATGTAGGAAATAAAATTGTAAACTATTCAAAATCGACCTTTTTTAGTTCCAAATTGTGGAAAAAGTAGTTATATGTGGTACAAATGATTTTTCTATCTCCAGATATGCAAAAAGTAAAAAAGATGTGATTCTTGCGAATCACACCTTTTTATAAAGCACATTTACATTTCTTCTGCATAATGCACGCCTTCGATTGCATTTATCTGATCAATCAGTTCTGCATGCGCACTCTTCTTCGGTAATCTAAGTGACACTAAAGCTGCCACTCTAGATGAACGTGTAGGATCTGGTGTCTCCATTTCCACGTCATCTACTATGATATTGTGTTCCTTAGCAAACGCATTCAACCGTCTAATGACTGACATCTTCTTCATTTCAACATATAAAACAACAACCTTTGTTGACGAAAGCAGTCGACGGTCAAAGCTGTGAAGAACTACCATGATTATGAAAATCATAAATGTTCCCATAAGAGCTCCTACATAATAGCTGCTTCCAATAGCTAGTCCAATACAGGCTGATGCCCATAATCCTGCTGCTGTTGTAAGACCTTTTACACGGTTATGTCCTGTGGTAATAATTGTACCCGCACCCAGGAAACCGATTCCATTGACAACCTGTGCTCCCATACGCGCTACATCACCTGTACCATAAATCTGGCATATGTAATCGTTTGTCATCATTACTAATGTCGCACCCAGACAAACGAGCATATATGTACGGAAACCTGCCGGTCTCTTTTTACGGCCACGTTCGATACCGAGAACGCCGCCACAAAATAGCGCCATCGCCATTTTGATAAATGCATCCAGTATGTCCTGCCACTGGATGTTCATAAAATCATTCATCTTTTCACCCTCTTCTTATTCTATTTTCTCTTGAAACTATTTTACTCCTTTTGAGCATTTTGTTCAATAAAATATTTCATTTAAAAATCGGGTTCTATTTGTAGCGTTTTTTCAACATATATTTCATGAGCTTCACTGCAAATTCTGCATGCTCAATCAGGAAGTCATCTCCGAAATGTGCTAATTTCACTTCCATATTATAGACTCCCTTATATCCCACTTCATCAAGCGCATCAAAGATATCATCCCAATCAATGCATCCTGTCATCGGCATTTTATGCTGGTCAGTTAATGTATCATTGTCATTAAGATGCAACACATCAATATCGCTTCCAATTCTACGAATTACATCTCCTGGAGTCGGATTATTATAGCGCATTGCTTTATTAGAATGCCCTGTATCAACGCAAACCGTAAAGTAATCACGATACTCTTCGATTGCCTTGATATCTTCGTAAGCCTTCATAAACTCATCAATATTTCCAAAGAAATCGCAAGACTCGTACTCCACTGCATCGCCAAAGGTTTCCGTTGCAACCTTCACACCATATTCTTTTGCATAAGGCAAAATACGCGTAAACATATCAAAGCTCAACCGATGCATAAGTTCTGGATCAGGATTTGCTCCCATAGAAATAGAACTCGCATTATGGATTACACATACTGGCGCACCAAGTACTGCTGTTGCCAGACAGTCAAGACGTGAATTCTCAACTAATGCGTCATCTTCTTCCTTATTATTAATAAATCCTGGAAGCTTACCATGAGTCTGGGAAATCATAAGTCCCAGTTCATCTGCATATGCTTTTAAGCCTTTGTAATATTCAATCACAGCCTCATCGCCCTTACTATAGATGCAATCTGGATTCCGATAATCTTTGTTATCCAAATTAAAATCTACTGCATCAGCACCAATTTCCTTTGCGATTTCTAAAGCTCTTCTATCGCCGTATACATTTTGAAGTCTGACTATAGAAAGACCAACTTTTCTATCCATCTTATTTCCCTCCGATATTCTACTATTCTATTCCAAAATATCTGAGGTAAGATAATCAATTCCCCACTCAACAAGTCTTTCTGCCACTTCCACATCATCCACTGTCCAAGAATTTATTTTTATACCTTCTGCGTGAAGCATATCCATAATTTCCTTTGTGATAGTTGGGTGATATGCATCCCAATCCAGCTTATACTCGATAAGTGCATGATGCATTTCATCACTGAACCGCTTTGATGTTATGTATTGAAGCTTCTGATTTGGAAGTATTCTTCGAAGTTCAATCAGATTTTCAAGATGGAAAGAGATAAAAATTACATGTTCCAAATAGTCGAGTGCCCGGATTTCTTCTACAAGTCTCGCAATATCCTCTGGCACCATTGGGTTCTTCACTTCCAAAACTGCCTTCTTTTCATATTTCTTACAAATATTAATATAGTCCTCAAGACGTGGAATGAGTAAATCATCGCGGCCTTTTAACTCACCTATCTTTTCACCTGTTTTTTTCTCCATGAGACAGATATTATCTAAAACAATCTTACGAACTAATCCGTATGAAGAAGTCTCTACGTTAATATCATCTCCTGCTACACGAGCTGTCTGTTCGTCATGAAAGCAAATAAACTTGCCATCTGCTGTTACGTGTACATCTGTCTCAATTCCATAATAACTTCTGTTACCTGCTGCTACAAATGCCGGAATTGAATTCTCTGGTTCTAATCCGCAAACACCTCTGTGGGCTACCATAAGTGTGTTTTTCTTATTTACCTTAATTGTGTTCATTGTCTTTACCTCCACTTCACGACTGCTATTCCACAGGATACATCACATAATATTCGTCTGCCATTTCTTTGATTCTCTCGCGCTCATTGATAGCAGTATCATCCTCAATACCAACAATATACATGCCGACAGCCTTTGCTCGCTTCATACTATACAAGGCATCCTCAAACACTGCTGCCTCTTCTGCTTTTGCACCAAACCTTCTCAGTGCCTCTTCAAAAATGGCTGTACCTGTCTTGCCTTCTGGAAATTCATCCGATGTAAGATAAAATTCAAAATACTCATCCATGCCTGCATTCTTCATGGCATCAGTAACTAGTTCCCGCTCAGAAGCAGTCATAACACACATTCTTACTCCATTTTCCTTCAATAGCTGTAAGAACTTTCGTGCACCTGGCTTTTCCCCTGGATTCTTATAATGTCCACGCTTGATATCCATGATATCAGCCTTGGTTACTACAGGTATTCCTCGTTCTTTGCATAACGGCTGAATGGCTTCCATTGCTTGATAATGAGGCAGATATAAAAACTTATCCTGCATCTCATCTGCCAAGTCAATCAGTCCATGATTTCTCAAATATTCGACGGCGGCGTTTCGCTGCAAATACATAGTATCCAGCAGTGTTCCATCCATGTCAAATATTGCATATTTATAACTTGGTTTATACATAATTTTCCCTCTCTTCTTGTTAAGGAAAACTGCTGCTATCAGTTGTGACACACCCACAAATTGATAACAGCAGTTTCATTCACTTCTTCTATAATACTTAATATTCTGCTTCTGGGTCTGACTCGTCAGGAACCTCTGAAGAATCCTCCATATATGATTCATCCTCAAAGTTTTCTACCTCTTCATCAGGCATTTCCTCTTCGTATGATTCATCCATAGTTTCGTCTTCCACCTCTTCACCAAGCATCTCGTCTTCCTCTGCTTCGATAGATTCCTCTGGCAAATATTTTGCGTCATCTGTAGATTCGTCGATTTCCTGCTCTTTCTCGACTGACTCTTTCTCTTTGTCATCCTGAGATGTTGGGGTAGTCTGGCAGGCTGACATGCTGATGCATGTCAGTACCAGAATAAATATTAAGAGAATTGAAGTTAATTTGTGTTTCATTGATTGTCACCTCGTATTATTCTGTAATCTTGTTTCCTACAGTAATAGTTCCATCTGCTGCAATCGATACAGAATGTTTATCATAAACGGCTGCAGCAGTGATGTTTTCGTGCGCAGTGATGGAACCAGCGATAGCATCTCTTGCACCTTCGATAGCGTCAAAATCACTTGATATTAGCACTTTTCCGTAAGTTCTGCTTCCACTATCATAATAAGGACGCAATGCCAACTTACCAACATAATTACTATATTCACCTTCATAATCAGATGACTTCATAATTTCGATAGAACCTACATTGTTATTGTTACTAAAATGTACAATTCCTACCGATATATTGTTGTACAATTTAATTTTAGCAGTCGTTTCTGAAGTATAATCATAACTACCAAGTGAAATATCACAACCTGGATTGCCTTCACTATTATACACAAATTCATTATCGTATATATTACAGTTTCGAAGCGTCAATTCATAGTTTTCTCGAATGTATATAGCAGAACCATTATACTTTGCATTCGCTAACACTTTATTTTTTGTCATTGTAGTATTAGATATAGCAGCCGAACGATTCATCAAAATGGCACCGCCACCATTCCCTGCACTATTTTCTTCAAATGTTGCATTTGTAATTGTTGCTATTTCGTTCTTATCTTCAATCCAAATCGCACCACCACAACCACGATTTTTACTAGTCGATGTTGTTTCCGCTGTATTTTTCCTAAATGTTGTGCCGTCAATCTCTAAAGTTGCCGTACTATAGATGGCACCACCGTTACCATAAGCTCCACTAGCTCCATTATTTGAGAAGGTTGCACCAGTAATCGTTAACGTTCCTTTATTTCTGATAGCACCACCATTACCTTCATTAGCAGTATTGTATGTAAGAAAAGCACTATTTTCAATGTTCACAGTTCCTTCATTATAGATTGCTCCACCATTGTATGCACTGCAATATTGAATCTTGCCATAAATAGTTGCGGTTGCTCCTGAAACGTTATTCAAAGCACCTCCTACGTAAGTAGCACTACCTTCTGATACGGCATTTTGAATCGTCGCATTTGCTTCCAAGGTAAATGTTCCTGCATTATTTACCAAAGAAGCTTTTTGATAATTTTTCTCATCCTTATCATAAGCACCATCAACGATGATACTTCCACCAGCCGTAGCACTTCCGATTGTCAGGGAAGCACCCTCTGCAACACTAAACAATTGATTGGTATTTTTTCTGGTTAACGTTACTTCTTTACCTAAAACGTTAGTGATTATAAGTGTTTTTCCAGAGGCAATTGAAATTGCCTCTGCCATGTCTAATTCATCACTGTTATAAACATAAACCGTTGCTTGCGTATCTTCACTTTCAATTGCTGCATTGATTGCGGAGTTGACGTCTGTATAATAGGTACTTCCAACTTGTGCTACTGTCGTTGCTTTCACAAGTTTTCCATCGTGTCCAATAAACCACTCATTACCATTTGCATCAGCTGCTACATTTATAATACTTGTCGCTGATTCTAATTGTCCAGCTTCTGCACCAGCACCTTCCTTAAGAAGTAAAGTTCCTTCTGTATAAGTTTTTGGTGCAACTGTAATACTGCTTTCATCAATTGTTCCATTTACAATAATCTGATCTGCCCATACATTTTTAAACTGAACATTTGAAATCACTCCTTCGATTCCCATCGTAGGTTTAGCACTATTTTTGTCATAGAAATAAATGATATCCTGTCCGCCATCTAATGTTCCGCTGAATGTACAATCACTGAGTTCTACATAACCAGTTACACGTAACTGGATTGTAGAATCTGTTCCATTTGCATCATTTTGACTAAAAGTACAGTCTGAAATGATGGTGAAAGCACCTTTATCTTTATCTTCTCCGCCATTGATATCAATTGCGCTTGAACGATTTTTAGATATATTCTTTGTAAACTGTGTATTTGAAATGATTGTAATAGCATTATTATTATCACCATCATAAACACAGATAGCTCCACCGCTGGAAGAACCTGATTTTGTAACTTCATTTTCTTCAAAAATACAATTATTCTTTGTTTCTAGTTTGTATCTTGAGTAAACTGCACCACCGGAATTTACACTCTTATTTCGGTAAAATGCACATGCATCTAATATAACAGTTGCTCCATAGTTAGAATTGATTGCTCCGCCATTGCCTGAGCCTTCATTGCCTGAGAAGATTGCACCTTCTGCTTCCAGACTTCCCGCTTCTACATAAATAGCGCCACCATTTTCAGCACTATTGTCTTTTACCGTTCCGTAAATCTTAGCAGTTCCTGTGGTATAAAGGGCACCACCATTCACATCTTCACCTGCATCTGCATTTTGTAATGCGGCATTTTTTTGAAGAACAAACTCATTTGCATTGTTGATTAAAGTTGGCACCTCTACTTCTGTTGCAGCATCGGCCACAGAACCGCCATCTATGATAAATTTGTTTGCAGTATCCGTACTTCCAAGTGTCAACTTACTTGTTTCATCTACAGTAAATAAAGTACCCTCAAATGCTCTCGTAAGTGTAATATTGCTTCCTGCTACATTTGTGATAGTAATATCCTTACTATCTTTAATCTCGACAGTTTCACTAAGCACTTTGCTATGAAGCACCTCAATTACCGTCGTTTCCGATTTTCCGCTTTCTACTGCATTTACGGCATCTTGCAATGTATTATAAATTTTATCTCCAATCTTTACATTCTTATACTGTAAAATTCCGTTTTTATCTACGCAATATGTATCATCATTTGGAACACCATTTTCGACTTTACGTACCACAATGTTTTCAGTTGAAGTTGCTATGTCAGCAGCCGACATGTCAGCATCAAAGTTTACAATCTGAGCTCTGCCTACACCTTTTGTCTCGTTTGTAAAGTTACCACCATTTGGAACAATAATGATTTCTCCAGTGTATTTTTCTTTTACATTGATAACTGCATAAGGCCAACTATTACCCGAATTACTTGGTTGTGCATATCCGTATCTTTGGTGAATCACACCTAAACTGATGTTATCTTTCAGATTAAGCGTCGTATTGTCTCCCAACAAAACATCGCTTCCACAATCTTTGTCATCCTTATAATCCACTGTATTTTCATGAATATTACAGCCCTCTAAGGTTAATTCATTCGCAACGTCTCCACCGTCCAGATAAATAGCCACACCTTGACTATCTTTATTCGTAACATCATTTCCCGTCATTTCTGCATTTGCAATCGTTGCCTTCTCTGTGTTCTTTGCCACAAAGACTACTCCACCTTTGTTTGAAGCAAGGTTCTGACTATAAACACCAGTCGTAATATTTAATGTACCAGTAGCATTGTAGATTGCACCACCATTGTAACCTCTGTTTCCGATAAAGTTACCAGCCAAATTAGCTGTACCTGTATTGTACAGTGCACCACCATAACAATCTTCTCTGTTGCTTGTTCCTGCATTTGCATACTGAAGTGTTGTATTTGCTTTCAAATTAATTGTTCCTGCATTATTTACCAATGATTTTGCAATAATCGAATCTGTAGAAGTTTCATCATATCCGCCATCTACAGTCAATGTACCGACAGAATCTTTTATCTCTTCTGTCACATCACTTCCGAGTGTCAGTGTACTTCCCTTTTCTACCGTGAACAGAGTACCTTCAAATGTTCTGAAAAGCGTCACCTTCTTGCCAGGTGCATTTGTAATAGTTACATTCTTTCCTTCAGAAATCGTAGTAGCTTCCTTTAATTCCCTATCATAAAGAATGTAGATTGTTTCACCATTCTGAGCCGCATTTACAGCAGCCTGAATAGATGTATATTTCACACCTGTCGAAGCATTCTGTGCAATATTGACTTGAAGTGTGCCTAATGGTTTCATGGTTCCATCAGACTCAACCACCCATTCTAACTCATCATCATTATTTGTAATTTGAATAAGATTTGCTGCTGCTTTCAAAGTACCTTCTGATGCATCATCTGTTTTTGTAATCAATTCATGACCTTCGATATATGCGCTTGGTGTAATATAAACACCTGTTCCGCTAATACCAGCAGCACCAATTACAACACCTGCTTTGTCTGCATACTCATATTTAAATGTCACATTTCCTACAAAACTTCCTGAAAGAACAGCTTTTCCTACCTTAGAACCAGTCTGGTATCCTACTACGCTGTCCGTAAATGTTCCACCATTTATTGTAATTGTTTTTTCATTTCTGATATAAATATCTGCACCAATAACACCTTCGTTAGCGCTAAATGTACAATTATCTAAAAAAGTATCGTTGCTATAAGCATCGATAGCTCCACCATGGTTTGTTACAGCAGCAGTACCTTCAAGTGAACCTGCTTTATTTTCTGTAAAGCTACATGCTGTTGCAGTAAGGTTTCCTCTATTATAAACAGCCCCGCCGGACCATTTATCGGTGTAGTTTGCTTCGAAAGCACAATCTTCTAACGTTGCTTTCGCAGAAGTATTTACATAAACTGCTCCGCCATTATAAACAGCGTTATTTCCACCAAATGTACAGCCAATCACTGTGTTTAAGGTACTTTCTTCTGCCGCATAAATGGCACCACCATGTGTTTTTGCCACATTCGCTTCAAATATAGAATTTGACACGGTCAGATTACCTTTGTTCGCAATTGCGCCGCCTTCATATTTACCAGAACTATTTGATGTAAAATTACAATCATCAACAACTGCCGTTGCTGTTTTTTGTAGATAGATTGCACCACCTAATGTTCCGCCCACATTTTCACTAAATTGGCATCCTTCCAGATTTGCAACTGCACCTGTATTTAAATAAACAGCTCCACCGTATGTATTTGATGTATTTTTCTCAAATATAACATCTGTAGCATTGACAGTTGATTTGTATGCATCAATTGCACCACCTGTCGTGCCTTCTCCGACAATCACGTTCTCTATAAATTCAGAGTCATTTAATGTAATGACAACACCTGTCTCACCCTTAATTGCACCGCCAGTCTTACCAGCACTGTTTGCCTTAAAGGTACATCCTGTCGCCGTCACATAAGAATAGGTATTCTCATCAATCTTACCTTGTAAGAAAATCGCTCCACCACTCTGGGTTGTTGTGTTTTCTTCAAAGATTGAATCTTCTAATACTAACGCACTCTTATTAACCTTGATAGCACCTGCGCTGTCCTCTGTACTGCTATTTCCTTTAAAAGTAGAATCTGTAATGTTTGCCGTGGAATTATTAGTAAGGTTAATCGCACCTGATGTTCCCTTGCTGATATTTCCCTCAAACACTGAATTTTTAACAATAAGTGTTCCAACGTCACTGTTGATTGCCCCACCTACTGAATTTGCAGTATTTTCTTTAAACTCACAAGAATCTACTGTAACTGTTGCGTTCTTTTCCACGCGGATTGCTCCGCCATTATATTTTGCATCGTTTCCGTTGAAGGTCGAACTCTGAATCGTTGCTGTGCCAGTTCCTACTGCAATAGCACCGCCAGTATTTCCGTATGCCCCACTGAGCGTACAGCCTGTCACGGTCATGTCTCCATAATGTTGACGAATCAATGCTCCTGTTTCACCTGAAGCGAGATTATCTTTCAATGTGATATTCGCAACTTCCGTCGTTCCTCTCACAACCAGAAGCTGTTTTACTTTTGACGCATCAGCATTTTTCGAAATCTCTCCATCAAAAACAAGTTTTCCTTTTTCGGTAGCTGCAATAGAAAGCCCTGTACCATAGTTTGTTCTAAAGAATGTGCCAACATTTTTATCTGCTCGACTGAGCACTCTGGTTGTTCCATCGTCCTTAATTGCAACTGTGCATCCGTCTGGAACTGTGATAACACCCTCCATTTCAATGCTTGCACAGATAATTACGTTGCGTTTAGAAGTAGTACTTTCTACTGCTTCTTTTAACTCCTGATAATTAGATACGTATACAGTATCTGCACCTGTCATATCCATATCAGCGGTTTCTTTGTAGCTACCAATGACAATGGTTTCTGCCAATTGTCCCAAAGAAGTATAAGACTTGCTTCCCGATGCCAGGCTTCCTAACACTTTGGAAGCGATATCTGCACTTTCACATTTCGCAAGGACAGTTCCTTTTACCGCACCAAAAGATGGTTCAATTTGGAAAGGTTCCTTTGCGTTGTGGGCACTGAGTGTATCTCCTTTTATGGTTACAACCTTTGAAGTACCACCCAATGTAACAACATTATTCTTGATAGAAGCACTGCCACTTACGATAAATGTACCGTTCTGGTTGACACCACTTCCCTTTCCTTTACTTGTATTATCCGCAATGCTTCCGCCACTCATTGTAAAAGTAGTATCACTACTGATATTGACTGCACCACCATTTTTAACGGATGAATTGCCTGTAATGCTTCCACCTGTCATAACGAATTCGCCATAGACCATTTCTTTTGTCTTGGAATCTGCTTTCTTATTCAGGTTGATAGCACCACCGTAGGTAGCACTCTTATTTCCAGTAATGGTTCCACCACTCATTTTCATCTTACCGTAAACATAAACTGCACCGGCAGATGCTTTTTGTGTCTGATTGTTTGAGATGGTGCCGCCTGACATATTGAACGTACCACCTATTTCAACTTGTACCGCACCACCGTTATTTTGGGCAGTATTATTATGGATTTTCCCGCCTTTCATATTGAATACGGAATTTTTACCCATGTATACTGCACCGCCTCCATAAGAGGTCTTGTTATCACGCAAAGCGCCTCCTGACATGTTAAATGTTCCCTTTGTGAAAAGTCTTACTGCTCCGCCAGACGCTGTATCTGCGTTATATCCGTAGATTTCTCCACCTTTCATGTTGAAAACACCGCTGATGTTAACGCCACGAATTCCATTTCCATGGATTTTGCTCTTTCCACTTAACGTTACTACACCTTTTTCTCCAATACTGATTGCAGCCTTGTCCTTCGCTGCTGTACCAAGGATTTCTACACCATCTAGGATTACTTCACCGTTAGTGACATAAACATTGGTACGTGGCGATTCCTCTAACACGCCGCCTGTAATGGTAAGCTTTGTTCCTTCGCTGGTATTGTAAATGTTGGTCAAGTTACATTCTAAAATATGTGGATTGATGAGGTCGACGGTTCCCACCACTCCTGCACCGCTCTTTTCATTGGATACAGCAAATCGCTCCACATTTTTGATGGTAACATTTGTACCTGTTACGTTACCGCCCTTATTCATAATACCTCTTGTTCCGATATTCTCAAATGTAACATCTTCGAGATTCAGCTTGCAGCCACCTAATGAATAAGTAGCACATTTTCCAGTGTTACTGAATGCAGTATTTTTCACTGTCACTTCTCCGGCTGACATATAAATTCCATTTCCGGACATTGTATCAAATACACAGTTTTCTACCAAAACTGTTCCGCCAGCTGCCTTTACTCCATCCAGAGTCATGTTGCTGGCATGAATGTCTCTCAGCACAGAGGAGGCAGTATTGTTGTTATAAAGCACCCCTTGTCTGATGTCTTTCATTTCAATATACCCATCATCAGAACCTTTATACTCTACTAATAGGTCCTTATGATTTGCAATTACGTAGTTTCCAATATTAGAAAAGGTTCCACCAAAAACCTCCAATTTACCACGGTTACGAATCGCGTTATGCGATGTGCCGTCAATCACAGGATTTCCAGTGATTTGCATATAAGCATTTGCTTCTACATAGATTGCAATATTTGCGTTATCCACCAAATTTCCACCTTTGAGATATACTTCACTTCCAAATGCCGCATCAATTGCAGATGTGGCAGAACGTGAAATAGTAACATCCTCAATCGTTGTAAGTCCGCTTGTGGTAATACCATGAACAGCGGCATATGTAATTTCACCAGATTCGTAAGTCAATTCGCCGCCCTGCTCAACCGTAATACCGTTTGCAATTGCATTTCCATCCAGCACCAAGCCGTCCATTGTCAATTTGGTCTCTGGCGTTACTTTTAAAAGAGTTGTCACCTTAAATATGCCCAAATCTGCCGAAATAGTGGCATCTCCGTGCAGGGTTTTTGTTCCGTTTACCGTAAACCCAGTCTTAACTTCTATATCTTCAGTCACTGTAATGTCCAATTCTTCATCCAGTATAAGAAGCTGGCGAAGTGTGTTTTCGTCCTTTACGTCAGACACGCTTGCAATGATTGCTTCATAATTCTTTTTCGCCTCATATTTTGCAACCCAATTCGTGAGAGTACCAGAAGCCGCCAAACTGACGAAGGCAATCGCAAATACTGCAAAGACTGCCAGAAGGACGTATGCTTTACGATTCCTTTTCTTCTTTTCTTTTATCGTATCCATCTTTTTCCTCCCTTCTCCACTATCATTCTACAACCATGTATCCATTTTCCATGTCATTCGTACCAAAGGCCTCGTTCCATCTGTCTCTGGCTGCCTGCACCTCATAGGTGTCGTCTCCATCGGTATAAATCACAAAAGCACCATCCAGACCAGTATGCATAATAGTGGCTCCACTTGCCTGATAACGCCCCATTACTACATCACTTACAACATCGGTCATCTGTCCATAAGCAAGCTTCGCCGATGCTGCTTGTACCCACGCTTTCGTGTTTGAAGTTCCATAACCATGATGATTCATCTTTACAACACCTACTTGAAGCTCGTCTGCATATTTCTCAAGAATGACATCTTCCTGACTTGCATACAAGTCTCCACCAAAGAGAAAACTAGAATCCTTGTATATCATTTTCATTAAAAGAGAACCATTATTTTGTTGTGCTGTTCCGCCTGCATAGTCAAAATCTCTCGGTGGGTTATAAAATTTCACTTGCACCTGTTCTCCGAATTCTAAAACATCACCTTCATACGCATAGGTAACTGGAATGTTGTATCTTTCAATTAGCTTATGCATATCTCTATATGGACCACTACCTGTATTCAGGTGGTCGTTGGTAATCATCTCACCAATTTCTATATAACGAAACAGAATGGCACAGCCACCTAAATGGTCGATATGTTGATGAGAAAGCACAAAATAGTCCAGTTTTTCAATACCAAGCTTCTGTAGCGTTGCAACCACAATGGATGCGTTAGTCGGAGTGTTAATATCAATCAGCATAGTCTTCCCATCAGGGGTAATGATAAGCTGGGAGTCCCCCGCATGAGACACTGAAGAATCTGATGGATAATCGTTAGACACACGCATAGCATACACTGCCAGTTTACCCTCTGTAAGACTTCTGTCCCAGAGCTTATCGCCATAGATTTCCGGTTCTTCATCTGTTTCGTCTACACCGCTTTCAATTACCACGTCAGTCCCCATATGCTCTGTATTGCTCTGTTGGTCAACTGTAGTACTTTGACAGCCCGATAGTAAGAGTACACATGCCAGCACAAATGCTGGCAGAGTGTGTAATAATTTTTTGAAATTCATCATACGAACCTCCTTTATTGTTTACGGAGTGCTTGAATCTCGATAGCTTCGTCTATTTGTTCAATAGCTGACTGTATGAAATCAGAATAGTTTCCTGTAGGATCCAGTGCGATATCAGAATATAAACTACCACATGCGGATAACAGTGCATTTGGTATGCTTGTGTAAGGTCCACGGAGATCCTTAGCACTAGTTAAAAGCATCTCTTTTACATTAGCAGCTGCTGGGAAGTTTGCTGTCATCCATGCTTGATAGTCTTCCTGATTATACCCTGCTTCCGTATATGGAACATATCCCGTATTCTGTGCAAAATAAGATTGATTTTCAGCTTTACAAATAAATTTGATTAATTCATATGCTCCCTGCATCTCTTCTTCGTTACCTGTGTTACAGATATAGTTTCCTGTACCTTCACTCATGGCTTGACCAACATATGTACCATTTGCATCTGTTGGAACAGAAGGAATAAATGTAAACTCAAAATTTGGATTACGTAGGATAATTCTCTGTGCGTAAGAGTTTGTTGCATAGAAGAAGCCTAAGTTACCAGCCGCAAACTGCGGAACTTTTTCTCCGTTCGTATCGCTTCCGTAAGTAAGAGCAACGTCTTTCTTATAAAGTTCGCCATAAATTTTTAATGTTTTGTCTAATGCCTTTGCAGTTTCGCCTTCTCCAAAAATACACTTTGTTGCTTCCCCATCATAACCATTATCTTTGTCTAAGATATCAACACCCTGAAGTGTCAATGTATCGAAAAGATCGACACCATTTGCACCAAATACGATTCCGTAATCTGCTAAACCTTTTGTTTTAATCGCTGTAGCAACCTCTGCCAAAGTTTCGAAGTTTGTAATCTGATCCATCGAATAGCCAGCTTGCTCCACTAACTCTACATTTACAAACCATCCTGCGCAGCTCACACCACAAGGAGCACCGATTACGTTGCCATCCAAGTCAGAATAACTCGTACGTACTACGTCATAAATCTCGTCGTACCACTTGTCTTCATCAGCATCTAAGAAATCTTGAATTGGTGCTGTAAAGCTTGAACTAGCATAATAGCCTGTTGTGATAGGCTGTCCATTAAACAGTGATGGAAGGTTTTCCTGCTTTGTACCTGCAAGCTTTGTACGAATTTCTGATACACTTCCCTGATTTACCAAAGTTGCATGGTATTTGTCCTGGCTAGTATTAAAATCATTTACCATTGTATTAACATATTCCATATTTTCTTGTGAATAAGAAGTCCACCATACAACTTCCACTTTTCCGTCGGCATTCTTGTCACCGCTATCACCGGCGCCGCCTCCACATGCACAAAGTCCAAGGCACAATGCCCCTGCTAAAATTATGCTTAATAGTTTTTTCATCTTTTTCATTTTTCTTCCTCCTCTTATAAAAATATTTGTATTAACTTTTTACAGCTCCCGCTGTCATGCCCTTGATAATATAGTCCTGCCCAATTAAGAAGGCGATCACAGGAATAATCATACACAGTACAGCTCCTGCAAGAATTTCTCCATATCTCGACGAATCGGATAACATTAATGTTGCCATACCAATCTGTACGGTTCGCATGCTGTCATCGCTAGTAACCAGCATTGGCCAGAAGTATGCATTATAAACATGGATAAAGGAATTAATTGCCATGGAAGAAATAACCGGTGTACTTAAAGGAAAGACAACCTTAAAGAAATATGTCATTTCCTTACATCCATCTACTTTTGCAGCTTCCCAAAGCTCTTTTGGAAGTGATTTCATGTTCTGACGCAACATGAAAATACCTGTAACACCAACTAATGATGTAATTGTCATACCGAGATATGTATCTACTAATCCAAGATTTTGAACCGTCATGTAGTTGGTCATAATAACAACTTCACCTGGTATCATCATGGCAGCCAAGTATATTGAAAACAAAAATTCTTTTCCTTTATAATTAAAAAATGCAAAGGAATACGCTGCAAGACTGGCCAAGAACACCTGACATGGGATACATATAAGCATCATAATAAATGTGTTTTTCAGGTATTTCAGAACCGGTATATGTTCCAACACATATTTGAAATGCTCTAAGGTTGGATTATCGGATATCAGATGTAACGGAATTGCCCCAATCTCTTCACTCGGTTGAAAACTGAATAATACCGCAAGAATAATCGGAGTGACATACGCAACACCCAGCAAAATTTTTAAAATAAGTGAGATACTTTGCCTCGTCTTTCTTATCATTGATAATGCACCATCCTTTTCTCAAATAAGAATTGTATTCTCGTAATAGTGAAGATTACCACGAATAATACAATAGCCAGACAGCATCCGTATTCGTACTGACCGTGCTTCATTACTCTATAGTAAATTTCAAAAATTAAAGTGCTTGTTGCACCACCTGGTCCACCATTTGTTAACAGTTTGATTTGTGCAAATGCCTTAAATGCATTTACAATATTGAGGAATAACACAAAGAAAATTTGCGGTGAAGCCATTGGAATCATAATCTTAAATGTTCTTACCAAAGCATTTGCTCCATCAATTCTTGCCGCCTCAATCAAATCATCTGACACGTTACGGAAACCTACCAAAAGATATATGTAGCTGGATGCAACATGTGTCCATACGGTTACAAGGGCTACTGCAAAAAGTGCTGTATCTGGATTATTGAGCCAAGCTATTTTCGTTCCAAAAATCTGGTTTAAAATACCTCCATTCTCTCTATAAACGAAAATCCAGATAGCCGCTGCCGGTGAAGATGCAATCGCCATTGGAAGCGCATATAATGTCTGATAAATCTTAGACCCTTTCACCTTATTAGCACTGATTAATGCAAAAACCATTGCAATCGAAAACGTCAAAACAAGATTCCATGCCGCGAACTTAAAAGTAATTCCCAGTATTTCCAATAAATCACTATCAAAAAGTCTCGCCCAGTTTGTGAATCCCGCCCATTTGATAAATTCTCCTGTTTCAGTTGTAATCGCAAAAGACGAAATGATTGTCTTTATGAATGGATAGTACGTGAAACAAGCAAACGGAATGAGCGACGGTACAAGAAGTAAATACGGAAGCAATCTAAACTTCTCTTTTTTCCTAGGTACTGTCACTGCTTTGTTTTTCTTTCCCATTTTTCCTTCTCCTTTTCTTTTATTTTGAATAATCTCATAGATAACCATATCATTTGGATATTTGCACCATTATTCACACTGTTATTTTCGCATTTTTCGTCTATTTGAACAATGAAATATCTGCTATAAATAGTGTAATATCTACTACCCTTGTAAACGTTCGTTCCTCAGCATCGGCATAAAAATACCTCCCTGTACACTACGCGCAATAAATTCATAATATCTTCCAGATTCTGTATCATACCAATCTGAAAATGGTACTCTTGTTTCTGTCTCAACAAGATATTTTGCAACTGGTGCAATCAGGCGTTTCATTTGTTCTTTATCCTCTGACATTGCCACACACCATAGTTGCCAGTCGCTCTTTGTCAGGCTTCCTCTGCTATCTAGAGGTACACCATAGCATGCTGCTTTCTTTTCGTAGTATGCAAGCTCCGTTTCAAACACTTCTTCTGAAAAGAGGGTGCTTGCCCAAAGCTTATCCCATACCATGTTGTATTTTAAGCTCCAGCTTTCTGGACTTCCAAACACCAGCATGTAGTGGTCGTCTGCTTTTGCACGGGCTTCCCAATCTTTCGCCATCTCTCTTGCCAATTCATGGTACTTTTCTGCTTCTGCAGCTTCACCCATGAGTCTGGCAAGTTTTGCATATGCTTCAATACCCATAATGGCTTTGACTGAAAGATTTGTATTATGTGCAAGATGCCCTGCGAAATCATCCGTGCAAAGCTGCTCGCCAGGGTCTGCACCAAATTCGATGAGGTATTCTCTCCATTGTTTTAAAGTGTTCCAATATGGTTTTGCAAATTCAACCGAATTTTCTTGTATACAGACAGCTGCAGTCATAATCAACATATTTCCACACTCTTCCACCGGCATCTGATATTTCAAATCGTAAACATCATAGGTCGATGGATACATATAAAATGGCGGATATACAGATGGATATGTATTAGGGTCTGAAATACGATAATGGATTCCATCCCATTCTCTCCTAACTCCATAAGACTGTCCCCATGCGTAAGGGTATCTTCCCACATCATGTGGAGCAAAATCATAATTCCAGATATCCATTTCTGCAAATCGGAATACTGGTCTTAACATCCCTTTTACATATTCTGTATCGAACATAAGGAATAGAGGCACGGATGGGTAACTTACATCGACAGTGCCGACACATCCGTTCGAATCATTTTCTTTGGATAAGAAAATAACTTCTCCATTTTCATCTGTAATTAGTTTGTGTGCAGCAATTGTATGCCGAAAGCTCATATTACAGAGATACGCGTAATCTTCGCCGCCAATCTCTCGTGCTTTGTTTTCAACACTTTCATCAAGCGCTGCTGCTTTCTTAAGCACTTCTTCTTTATCAGAAAATGCCGCCCCAATTGCATCGAAAATAGTACGATATGCTTTTGTCCAATATGCTTTTCTCCATTCACCGAAATAATTGATAGAAAGCAAATCATCATATGCAAGAATTGCACTGATATTTTCTTTTTTTTCTTCTATCTCAATGGCCATTGAAATGTTTTCTTTGACATGGTCAAAAACAAACTTTGCATTTTCTCTATCAGATGCAAGATATACATAGCCCCAGTCAATAGTAATGTGGTCAGCACTGGTATTCAGTGGCGCCTGGTTTTCACGACCCATAGCCGCATAGGAATATGTAACATTTTCTTTTGTGCAAATACTATGATGTCCAATTACGGCCTCCTTCCCCGTACGCACCAAATCTGCTGACACTTCTAGATGAAGCGAAACTTCTTTTGCTGTCTTTTTTTCTATCTCAAAATCCACATAAGTACATGGACGTGAAACAAGTACCATGTCATCTGGTAAAAGCGGCGATGTAAATCGTAACTTTAACACAACCTTTTCATCTTCAAAAATATACTCAGTTGCTGTCGCTGTTACCTTCAGCGACACTTGTGGCAAAAATGCGTATGGTATTCTTCTTCCAAGGAAATTGTAATCTTTTCCATCGATGGTAAGGTACCCAGTCAATTTTTGCCTTGCACCGCTCCAGTGTACAGGATCTGAATTATGCAAACAGTCTGAAGATGACCATATTGAAAAAAACGGATCATGTAACACCAACGGAATACTTGCGGCTTTTAACATATTTAATTCTCCTTTTCTTTTTTATTTTCTTCTATCAACATTCCCGTACTCCTGTAGTAAGAAGGAGTTACCCCAGTAACGCTGCGAAATTGTTTTGAAAAATATTGACTATTTTGATATCCAAGTCTTTCCGAAATCTCACGAACTGACAACGACGTATGTTGCAGTAAAGCTTTTGCTTTATCGATTCGCAAATTAATATAATATGCATACAGCGAAACGTTATAATGATTTTTCACAAGCTTATTCGTGTAATCCCTCGAACGGAAAATAGCAGCTGCCATCTCATTTATAGTGAGTTCTCTGTGAATATTTTGCTCAATAAAATCTCTCAGCATCTGAATTTCCATTGAGCTTTTATTTATCCCTTGAACCTTGTTGTATAATCGCATTAGAAGTCTCACATACAACGTGTAACACTCCTCCATAATCTCCGATATCGGAATCGATTCTTTTGTCTTTGCAAAAAATGCTTCAAACAATGGATAGAGTTCTTCACAATTTGTAAATAAAATCTGCTCCTTTAATCCAGTGGTCTTTAGCAATGAAGAAACCCCGCTCCCGTATACATTAAAGAAAATCTTGACCCACGGGTCGCTTGGTTCTGTATAGTACTCGTGGCGGTAATACTCTGGCAAAATATAAACATCTCCGGCGCTTGGGTAATATGTCTGACCATTGATATGCACAGTTCCCGAACCTTTGATAATATACTCGCATACTACAACATGGGATTCTTTTCGGATGATACGATACCGTTCGTCACAACGTGAAACACCTGCCATCTCAATCCAAAATGGAGGTAATTCTAAAGGTCTTACAAAACTCTTCACATCCTCATAATCAAATACTGGTTCCATCATAAATTGCATTCTCAAACAAGCCTCCTTTATAGGTCGTATAAGAAGAGTGTATCCCAAAACCCGCTCGAACATTTAGGGCACACTCATATTTTACGAATTCATTTGTGTTGTATATGCACGCGCCAATTCCGTAATTGCGCAGAAATCCCCTGCTTCAATCAATTTCTTGTTCACGATATTAGAGCCGATACCAAAACCATCCACACCTGCTTTTAAGTATTCGTCCATATTATTTTCATCAATACCGCCCACTCCCAAGAATCTGATATGGGATAAAGGAGCCTTCATCGCTTTCACATAGCCGCTTCCCAAGTTGGTGATTGGGAAAAGTTTTACAAAATCTGCCCCTGCCTCATGTGCATCAACCGCTTCTGTAGGCGTAAGTGCACCTGGAATGGAAACCATGTTAAGCTCACAGGTTCTTTCAATGACTTTCTTATTCACATTTGGTGAAATAATAAATTGTCCGCCTGCATTCTTTGTAAGCTCAACCTGCTTTGTATTCAGCACAGTTCCTGCACCGATTATCATTCTGTCCCCAAAATGTTCCACTAACTTTTGAATATTCGCTGCAACCTCTGTATCCTCATCTGGATTTGACGAATTATATGTAATCTCTAAAGCTCTCACGCCGCCTTCATATACGGCTTCTGCAAAAGGAATGATGTGTTCACTCTTGATTCCTCTTACAATCGCAACAATTTTTTCTTCTAAAATTTTGTTAATTACTTGCTCTTTCATTCTCTTCTTCCTCTATCATTTGATTGTACTTTTGTTTGGTTAATATCAAAAATTCCTTCCATGCATTTTCATCAATATATGGATTGTAATCCTCCGTCATCCGCTGGCTCTTCCCAACGGTGTCATTGTTTCCCACATGGTTTCCAAGCAGGATATCCACCTTTTCATCTATCATAGAATCAATCGCAGGAATGAATTTATCTCTAATCTCCGTACTAAGTCCATACTCTTCCAAAAACTTTCTATACATAGAGTTTCTTCCTACGCCGCCATGCATGGCTGCCCGGTATGTCTTCTTTCCATCTGTCACATCAAAGAAAAATGCCATAGTCCCAGGCGTGTGACCTGGCGCGGATTTGCACAGAATCTCAGTATTTCCAAGTCTGATTACATCTCTGTCTGAAAGCAATACGTCTGGCTCAAAAGCCTCGTGATATTCTGCGCCAAGCTCTCTTGCCCATGTCAAATCCACCGTGCCGTTTGCGTATTCCAAATCTTCTTTTCCAAGAAACGTCTTCGCACCAGTCAGCTCAACAAGCGCTTTTACTGCACCAATATGGTCGTAATGTCCATGTGTACAGACTATGTATTTGATGTCCTTCACTTGAAATCCTAATTCATGGATATTTTCAATCACCAAGTACAAGCTTTGTGGAAATCCTGGGTCAATCACAATTAACCCCTCCCCCGTATCTATCAGGTGTGTAGATGCTGGAATTGTTCCCACAAAATAAAGATTTCCAAAAATTTTAAAAGGCTTCACATATCCTTCCCATGGATGAAATATATTCGTTTCTGCCATATTTTCACCTTCTATTTCAGATTATTATTTGTAAATACTCATTAACGCTTCTCTAACTCTTGCTCTGGAAGCATCACTGTTATCTTTGATGACGTCCGATGCGCAAAGTCTGTCCACAAAAATCTTCATTGACTCTTCACATACAGGAATATTGATTGCTGACAATGTGGTTGGCAATTTCATTTTCTCAAGAAGTGCAATCATTGCTTTATAATCCAAACCGTCATATGCCATCTGCATAATATTACCCATTGCCACAAGTTCACCATGCACGAAGTCTTTTGCTTCTTCATAGAAATAACTTCTGATTTCCTCATAAAATCTATGTCCAAGTGCACATTGATTTGAGCCTTTTGAAACGCCACTAATAATGCCAGTCACTGCAATTGCGTAAAATACTGCGAGTTCAAAATCTTTCGTAATTTCTTGCTTCGCAATGGCTTCTGAAATTGCATCGTATTTTTCATCGTAGAATCTATATACATCTTCTGCAATCACATACGCCATATCGAATCCAATTGGTGTTGTATTTTTGTCCATCTTTTGCAGGCGATGTGTAATTTCAATCATCTTGGCCATGGAATCCATAACGCCTGCCCAGAAAAGTCTTGATGGCTGTGCAATCATGATATCCATATCAACGATTACTAAGCTCGCTTCTTTCATAAGCTTTAAGCTGCCAAGGTGGGCATGTGTATCTCTGTTATACATAACACTTAAAGGTGTTGCTGCAACGCAAGTTGCTGAAGATGTAGGAATCTGAATTAATGGAAAATCTCCTCTTTCTGCAACGAGCTTCACAGCGTCTCCTACAACACCGCCGCCAACGCCGCAAACCATATCGCAGCCTTTGCTTCTGGCGTATTCTGCAAGCTCGTCCGCATTTTCCAGACAAGGTGTGCTTGTGAATGTTATCATTTCATATTCGATGCTCGAATCCTTTAACGCATCCCTAATCTTGTCTCCTGCGGCTTTCATACCATTTACGCCGCAAATGAATAATACTTTTTTACCAAATCTTTTTAACTCTGTGTCTAAATTTTTCTTGATTGCCTCGCGTTCCTGGATGTATCTTCCACATCCGAATTTAAAGGCGATGTCTGAATTAAGTGCCATGTTTATTTCTCCTCTTTTCTCTTGATTTAATTTCATTATAATGCTAGAATCTAGGAAAAGAATCCGAAGAATTGCTGTTAAACATAGAATTATTGCTTTTTAAATATGGGAGGGTTATATGGTTATTAAAGGATATTGGGGCGACAGATTCCCAGATGAAGAATTGATTATTGACAGTAGTGGACACATATTCACTTTCCAGGGACGTGAAATCAACCGTCCAAATGGGAGACCGAATTATTTGCTGCTCTACATCTACCATGGAGAAGCGAAATTTTTCTTCGGAAAGCGCGAAGTAATGTGTTCCGATGGGGATTTTATTTTGTATGCACCGAATGAACCACAGCATCATATATACGAGTCAAATGCTTCTGGAGAATTCTACTACGTTCATTTCACTACAGAAAAGCCGCTGGCAGAATTATTACACATGAAAAGTTCAAAGCCTTATCACTCTATGCCATCTGCTGAGCTGTGTGATATTTTTGAAGAGATTATTTCTGAACTACAGCACAAAAACGATGACTATAAAATTATTTGCCAGAGTCTTGTTTCTGAACTCTTTGTTAAGGTTCACCGCCAGATTTCAAATAGCGCAAATTTTCGAATCGCCCCTGAATTAAATTCAGTCATTCAGTATATCAACAAAAACTACGCGGAAAATCTTTCTTTGGAAGAATATGCGGAAATGTGTGGTCTGAGTAAATACCACTTCTTAAGAGAATTCAAAAAAATCACATCCGTATCTCCTTTGAAATACCGGTCGGAAATACGGATGTGTCATGCGAAGGATATGCTGAAAATCAAGGGGAATCGCATTAATAAGATTGCGGAGCAGCTCGGCTACTCTTCTCCTGAATACTTTTCAGAAGCCTTTCGAAAGGCTGTGGGAATGAGTCCAAGTGAGTATGCAACTAAATCCTAAGAACATCTTCATAACCAATTATAACCAATTGACGAATTGGTTGTAATTGGTTATACTCTAATTAAAGGAGGTGCTGCGATGAATCATAACGAAATTACAAACAGAATTACTGAGTTGGAACAACAACTTTCCACTCTGCCATCTGGAACACTCGTGTATAAAACAATCCAGGGCAAGAAGCAGCCTTACCTGCAGTGGACAGAAAACGGAAAGTCAAAATCAAAATATATTAAAGTAAATGAACGCGATACTGTCTTGAGCCAAGTACAACTTCGAAAAAAAATAGTTACGGAACTCAAAGAACTCAAACGCCTCACATCATATGACCAATCTTTTTCCATCTTCTCCGCTCTTAACTTTAAGACAAATGTAACCACTGGAAATAGTTTGAGAAATATGATTAAAAGTGTTTCCGAATTCCAAAAAAGAGATTGCTTTGATATTCTTCAAAAATATTTAAGAAGTTCTGTCTTCGGTAGGGTTTGCCTCTTATACGGTCTTCGCCGTACCGGAAAAACCACGTTGCTCTTTCAGGCAATGTCTGAATTATCTGATATTGAACTGAACCGTGTTGCATATATAAAGGCCCGTACTTCCGACACTATGGCAGACATGGACCAAGACTTGAGAAAACTATCAGAACTTAATTACAAATATATTTTTATCGATGAAGTCACGCTGATGTCTGATTTTATCGATTCTGCTGCGCTCTTTTCTGATGTATATGCCATGATGGGGATGAAAATCGTATTATCTGGAACAGATTCCCTCGGTTTTTGGTTTGCACTCGACCAAGAATTATATGACCGCGCTTACACGATACACACAACCTTTATCCCATTCAAGGAACACAGCCGTCTCCTTGGTATTGAAAGTATTGATGAGTATATCCGATATGGTGGAACTTTACGTGCTGGCGAAACTGCTTTTGACGATAAGGATATGTTAAGTCCTGACGCCTCTTTCCACGATAACGAATCCACAAGAAGATATATCGACACTGCAATTTGCAAGAATATTCAACACTCTCTTGCATGCTGTGAAAATGGCGGACATTTTCGTCATTTACAGTCTCTGTATCATGCAGGTGAACTGACCAGTGCCATTAATCGAATTATCGAAGACATGAACCATGCATTCTTAATTCAGACACTCACAAGCACCTTCAAATCACATGATTTAGGTTCCGCAGCTCAGATGCTTCGCAAACAGAATAGCACAAGAATTCTTGATCACATTGATAAAGAATCCGTAACTTCTCGCCTAATGGAATTATTGGATATCCGTAATAAAGAAAATCTTTCAATTGGAATAACGAATACACATGTGGCAGAAATTAAAGAGTATCTGAAAGCTTTGGAGTTGATTGTAGATTGCCCAACTGAGACAACTCAGATAAATGCAGAACCTTTGGAACGTGTACTTTTTATCCAGCCAGGCATGCGATATTGTCAAGCGCAAGCGCTTGTCCATTCTCTCATGAAAGACCCTTTGTTCGCCTCTGCCAGCGAAGCTGAAAGAAAATTAGCTACTGACAAGATACTTGAGGATGTGCGTGGACGCATGATGGAAGAAATCATTCTGTTAGAAACTGTAAAATCTCTCCCACAACACAAACGTGCCTTTAAGCTGCTCCTTAGCAGAGGTGAATTTGATATGGTAATTTACAATTCAGAAAATGATACTTGTGAACTCTATGAAATTAAACACAGCCATAAAGTTGTGCCCGAACAATATCATGTCCTATTAGATAATGAACGTTGTGCAGAAACAGAGCGTCGCTTCGGTACAATTTCCAAACGACGTGTATTATATTGTGGAATTGACTGCGATACAGAAGATGGAATTGAGTACCGCAATGCAGAGGCATACTTAAAATCATTATAAGCAAAAAAAGATACTTAGCCCAATTTTGACTAAGTATCTTTTTCTTCAATAAATACAAATAAATGTTTAACCATTCTCCCGCAAATTATCAACAATTTCTCGAATCTCCGCAACATCCTCCACCAAATCATCTGCAATCTTCTCTACAGAATCACCGCGCTTCAGTTTCTTCTGAACAATAGAAACAAGTCGATTTCTATCACCTTCCCGTTGTCCTTCCGCGTGACCTTCCGCACGTCCCCTGTTCAATATATCTTTCGCTTCATAATCCAATATCTTTCCACCCATAATTGCACCTACTCCTTCTATCACGTTGGAATACTTCTTTGCTAGATGCTCCAATACCTTCTTCGACATATCGATAATGGTAACCTTTGTATACTCGTCAATAACCTGCGCCCTTGCACACTCATTCAGTTTCTCAACAATCTCCTCATAGATTCGTGTCAATTCAGATAATTTCTTCCGTACTTTCACACTCTAAATGATAATGGTCTTTTCCAATCAAAAAGTGTGTGTCTGTAATACGTTCTGTCTGTTCTCCGTCTTGTTTGTTAATAAAGAATTCATTGTTCAAAAGAGTTACTTTTTCACTATCGCTATGTTTCTTTTGAAACACCTCATTTACCACCGGTATAATTAGCTTTGGACAGTCATTCAATAGCGTCCGATGCGCATCATCATACGGTGTATTTGATTTTTTAGTTTCTATCATATCTTACTCTCCTTGTATTATAGCATGTTTTATCTCCATGTAACAGTAAAAAACAAGGATTTTACAATCATAAGCACCCGCCTCTTTCTCATATTCTTTTTCTCAAACATTGAAATAAATTGGCGAACTGCCATGAAAATAAGAAATGTAACTATTTGAATATTCGAAATGTTCTTTGATTATACGATTCACAGTTCTAAATGTCAATTCCTAAAAAGATACTTAGCCAAGTTTTGACTAAGTATCTTTTTAGGATAATCTTATTTTACTAAACAATTTACTTTTCTATCATTGATCTCCTTAATAATTTCCGGTTTAATTTTGAAGTTTCTATCAATATCCATCAAACCGTTGATTTCCTGTTGCACGTCGGTTACTTGTGTATAACAGTAACCACATGCATATGTAAGTTCTTTTACAGCTGTCACAATACTGTCAAAACGTGCAATAAAGGCTTCTGCGCCTTCCACTTTTCCGCCGTATCCCCAGCCTGAATCATCATTATTAAAAGCAATTCCTCCAAATTCACTAATCATAATTGGTTGACCTATGTACTCATAGCCGTCAGCCATAGCCAACATTTTTTCATTAAATGCAATTTCATTATTTACAATTCTGTCTTTATCAGCATAACGTTCTGCAAAAATGCTTCCTTCTGCCACATAGTCATGAAGTGTAATAATATCTGAAATAGTATGTTGCCATCCATCATTTACAATAACTGGACGCATCTTGTCGATACTCTTTGTCAAATAATAAATAGCTTCTGTGAAATATTGTTGCTCTCTCTTTGTCTGAATTTCTGTCACTCCCCATGATTCATTCACAGGTGTCCAAGTAATAATACATGGGTGATTGTAGTTCTGTTTCACAATTTCCAGCCACTCTGTAGTAAATTCGGTAACTGCATAATCCGAATATTGGAAAGCTGACGGTGCTTCACCCCACACAAGCATACCTTTCACGTCACACCAGTACAAGAAGCGTTCATCTTCCACTTTCTGATGTTTACGAAGTCCATTGTAGCCAAGTGCTTTAATTTTATCAATATCCTCGATAAGTGCTTCTTCACTTGGTGGTGTCAGATGCGAATCCTTCCAATAGCCTTGGTCAAGAATTAATTTCTGATATAAAGAAGCATTACTTAACAGTACCTTAGATCCATCAATTCGTATATCACGCATAGCAAAATAAGAACCAACTTCATCAATTACCATTTGCTTATCCAAAATTCTAAACTCTATATCATACAGGTGTGGATTCTCTGGTGTCCAAAGCCATACTGGATTTTCATAACATATCGTGATTTGCGCAGCAACATTCAATTTTGCGCACACATGACTTGATGTCACTGCAGTAAATGTTTTGTTTATCAATTTCCCATCATAAGAAATGACAGCTTCCACGAATAATTCACCATTCAAACGACTTTCTGGCGCATTCACATTATATTCCACTTCAAGAACACAATCTTCCAAATTCGGAGTCATTTTCACAGAAGAAAGACTAATCTTTGGAACATATTCTGACCAAACCGTTTTCCAGATGCCTGTTGTTGGAATATACCAGCACAAATATACTTCATTCATCCAACGTTGTTTTCCACGTGGCTGTTGCATATCAAACGAATCTTCCACTTTTACAACCAGTTCATTTTCTCCATCTTTCACGAAATTAGTAATATCAAAAGAAAATCTGGAATATCCACCTCTGTGGCTTCCTACAAATTGTCCATTTACCCATAATTTTGTTACAAAATCAGAACCTTCAAAATGAAGAACATAATTGTTATCCTCTAACTTACTTTCATCCACTCGAATTGTTCTGCGATACCATACATTGTCATGGCGAGTTTCATCTTGGATACCACTAAGTTTTGTTTCAAAAGTAAATGGTACTTGAATTTGAAGATTACCTTTAAAATTTTCATACCACCTTTCTTTCTCACCTATATTTTGATCATCAAATCCAAAATCCCATACTCCATTGAGATTTTCCCACTGATTTCTTACAAACTGTGGTCTCGGATAGTCTTTTATATAGCATTTCATTATTTGTCCCCCAGAATTTTATAATTTTGTGTATTACAATGTTTCCAAAAATCTCTTTAACTTTGTCGCAATCACTGCATGTCCCGCATCATTTGGATGCAATCCATCCGGCATAAAAAGTTGCTGTTGTATTGGAACTCTCGGTGTGATTCCACACACCTGCATCAGGTCAAGAAATGGAATGGAATACTTTCTTGTTACTGTTTTTAAAATGTCAACATATTCATAAAGAGTCGCTACCGAATCTGGTTTGTTATCTCCATGTGGGTTATTTTCTGAAAGCCTGTGAAGTGCTCCCATGAAAACAATTTGAGATTTTGGAAAGCGTGTAATCAATTTTTCAAAAAAAACATTACAAGCTCCCCAAAAAGTATATGGCGTATGATCATCTGGTGTTCCAAGTGGCGCGTCACCATGACCGAAATCGTTCGTTCCTCCGAACACAATGATCAGATCACAATCTTCATCGATTTCGTCTACTCTGGAAATAAAATCCATGTCGAACCGCGGTTCTTCACTTGGATATTTCTGACGTGCAATGCGAGAACCGCTAATCCCATCGGCATAAACTGCCCTCATACCACACTCTTTTGCGATACGTCTGTAATATAAATTATTAAGGTCCTCTACACCGACCCCTTCTGTTATGCTGTCTCCCATGACAGCCATTTTAATCCCTTGCAGTTCCATCTCTCTGTTCTCCCATCTTGATTATTTTAATACTTATCATTCACAAAGAAATCATACGTAATATCATTCACGTCCTTCAAATATTCATGCCTATAATCAGGATATACCACATGCTTCTTTTTGCATTGCATTTTATTATACGCAGCATACTGTGTTGAAGGTGGACAAATATTGTCCAAGAGTCCTGTAAACATTATGACATCAGCTTTAATTCGTGGTGCCAGATATTGTAAATCAATGTATCCTAATTTTTCAAAGATTTCTGTTTCTCTTTCATGCCTAGGATCAAACAATCTAAAATAATCTCTCAATTCACCATACGCTTCCATATCAAGATCCATGTCCCATACGCGCTTATAATCACACAAAAATGGCTCTGCCGGGGCAATCTTTGCAATTCTTTGTTCTAAGGATGCACAAGCCAAGGTTAATGCACCTCCCTGGCTTCCGCCCATTGCATAAACTTTTGCTTCATCAATAAAGTCCAAACTCATCACAATCCTTGCAAGTTCTGCTGTATCGAGGAATATGTCACGAAATAATAATTTATGGGGATTTTCTTCATCCAGACCTCTAATAATATGGCCATGCACTGTATTCCCGATTACGTTGCCTACATCCTGACTCTTTCCACCTTGTCCCCGCACATCCATGGCAAAGACCGCCATTCCAGATGCTGCGTAACCCATTTTTTCATACCATTCACCACAGTTTCCACAATAGCCATGAAATTGCAACACAGCTGGTATTTTGCCTGCGATATTCTTAGGTCGTAAATGTTTTACATAAATTCTAGCTCCATTGACCCCTGTAAAATACATATCGTAACATTCGGCAACTGGACTTTGAAATTCTGATTTAGTCATAACAATCTGCGGATCAACTGCTTTCATTTCTGCAATTGCTTTGTTCCAGTATTCTTCAAAATCTAATGGTTTTGGATTTACTCCGTTATAGCGTTCTAACTCCTTGATTGGCATATCAAGTACAGGCATAATTCACTTCTCCTCTTCAAATCTTTTCTAACACAACTACATCAGTGTAAGCATATGCTCGCCTAATTTCCTTGCAAAAATCATTGCTTCTTGATGGAAAGCTACATCAAACCCCTTAGAATGGTTATGAATTTCATATGCAAAATCTCCCTCATAACCCACTTCACCAAGTGCTTTCATAAACGGCTCCCACACAATCGTTCCTTGGTAAGGAAGTATATGGTCATCTCGTTCCCCTCTGTTATCATTGACATGCAATGCCTTTAAACGTTTCCCCATCTGGCGAACAGCTGCCGCCTGATCTACGTGATTCAAATTTCCGTGGCCGGTATCCCAACAGATACCGAACACTTTATCATCTCCCAGACGGTCCACAAGCTCTACCAAATCATCCGAAGATGCTGCAAAACAAGGCATTTTATGAATATACATATTCTCAATCGCAAGACCAACTCCGTGTTTTGCCGCCACCTCGCCCAAACGCTTAAGTTGTTCTAAATTCTTCTCCATTGAAATCTTGCGTGAATAATAAACATCATCACAATAAGAAACCGGATGAAAGACGAGCCATTCAATCCCACACATGCCAGCAGCTTCAATATCGCGCATGATTAAATTTTCACGACGATTCATTTCATCTTCTGCCAAAAGTTCACAATGTTCTCTGCTGAAGAAATGGGCATGTCCCTGCGTAATTGACAGATTGTATTCTGCTGCTGCCTTTATCTGTCTTTCGACCCAGTCTTTCCAGTTATCCGCATCCATTGGGTCTTTACTAAGGCTCCAGAATGACATGTCCAAATCTACAGAATCAAAGCCTGCCTTACCAATCTCTCTAATAGATTCTTCGCTGCTATAATACTCTGTCGTCCAACGTATATGATTACAGATATTCGTTGATGTAGATATTCTCAATTTTTTACTCATAACATTCTCCAACTAGTATTTCCATACATTTGCATAGTAACAAGTGCTAGTACCTGACTGCAGGCATACATATACTTCTCCATCTTCCACTGCGATGGCTGCTGGTGTGCAATCCTCTAAATCTGTTTTAAATTCAATCTCTGAACAGTATTGAAGCTGACCACTCAAGTCAAACACACTGACATACATTGCATTACTGCTGCCGACAATCTGATAAATATAACCATCTGCTAAAGCAAATCCCTGGATTGAAGCATTATAATAGTTCTGACTGTCATCTACGCCCAGAGCTGGTTTCTGATCTAAAGCACACGCAACTGCATGAATATATGCATTCTCTGTCCCTTCTGCCAACGTATCACGGCTGTAAATCAAGTACTGTTTATTTGCCACATCATAAACAGCAATCATGTTGTTTTCTGAATCTACTGCAAGCTTTGTTCCAGAGACTTCTCCAATGTTATAAGTCTGACCGAATGAACCTTGAACAAATCCGTTGTCTTCCCATTCCACACAGGAAATGGTTGTACCAACTCCATATTCTCCATTGCTTTCCATCCAAATCTTTCCATCTTCTACGTCAAGATGACCTTCTCCGCTTTCGTAGAAACGCATAAATCCGCCTCTTGTCCATTTATCCTTTTGCAACTCTACTTTCGACACAATATAGTCAGAGTACAGGGAATCATAAATCTCCGTACCATAAATTTGCGAAAAAAACATTGCATTATTTGCTGTATCAACAGCCATACCTTCAATCTCTCTCTGTGAATTCAGCATCATTTCACTGATTATAGACTTCGCTTTTTTTGAAGTTATGTCAACAATACTTCCAATACCATCTACGATGACGCCACAATATCCAGTGTTATCACCTTTTGTAATCGTGATAAGTGCCATTCCGGAGCCAACTGCTGTTACTGTACCGTCTTCTGTTACAGTCGCTACTGCTGTGTTGCTCGATTCAAATGTTACATCAGATTCTTTCAAAGAAATTTTCTGTGACTCACCTGCTTTTAACAAGAATGAACGAGTTTCGACTTCAATCGCAGTATTCGTTTCTGCTACGGTAGGGACATCGTCCCCACCGCTTAAGAGTTTCACTATAATTCCAAGTAAAAGGATAGTAATAATCGCCACTAAAATAATAATAGGTAAAAGAACCTTCTTTTTATTTTTCTTTTCATTGTTTTTCATCTTTTATCACTCCTTCTACTTAATAACTACTAGTTGAACTTTCTGCAACGATACTTTCTGAAGCTGCTGGTGTGAATGTATATCCACTGCCATCCAATGTACTTGCAGTTAAATAGATTGCGCTACCTTTACCAGTTGCTGTGTTCCCTTCAAACTTCGCTTTCTGAGGAGCTGTTGATGCGTTAAGTGTAAGTTTCGAATTACCTTTTGCATATACTGCTCCACCGTCTTTTTCGCTAGTATTATTTATAAAAGTAGTGTCCGTTATTTCTGCCTGTGCTACATTTAACCAAATCGCACCACCAGCTGCCTTTCCTGCATTT